>NZ_JBIATP010000027.1:382-99433 GCF_042891915.1 Streptomyces sp. NPDC001848
GGATCCGACAGGTCTGGGATCCGACAGGTCTGGGATCCGACAGGTCTGGGATCCGACAGGTCTGGGATCCGACAGGTCTGGGATCCGACAGGTCTGGGATCCGACAGGTCTGGGGCGCCTAGATCACGGCACTCCGCTCGGCCAAGTTGCGCAGCGCCTCGGGGATGCGCGGGTCCGAGAGCTGGATCAAGTCGCGGATGACCTCGCGGGCCAAGTGGTGGTCGTGGATCTGCTCGGGTGCCAGGGCCTCGGCCTCCATGAGTGCGGCTGTGGCCTCGCCGACGTGTCGCCGCTGCGCGTGTGCTCGCGCCACGTCAAGCAGGAAACGTGACTGCCGTTCGGGCGACAGACCCGATGCGTCAACATGCTGGGCCACTTCTAGGGCAAGCCCCGCGTCTCCCAACTCCACTGCCGTGCTTACGGCGTGGATCTCGACGTTGGTCGGCCCGAACTCCGTGTCGAAGTCATTGCGGTCCCCGCCCAACCGGGCTGCGATTCCGCGCGCTCGGTCGATGTGCTCGTGAGTCCGCCCTCGGTTGCCCTCCCTCGCGTTGATCACTGCGAGGACGAGGTTCATGGCGCCGAACAGCGACAGCTCTTCCGGCGGGCACGTCTGGGCTTTCGTCCTTGGACCCATGACGGCCACAGCAGATTGTGCTGCCTGCTCGGCCTGGTCCATGTGCTGCTGCCGCATGAAGGCGTGCGCCATGCGGAACAGACTCGCTACGACTTCCAACGGCTGCCCTGCAAGTTCGGCTGCCTGTAGTGCCCGGTCCGCTGCGACCCACGCCGCATCCGCCTGGTCTTGCCGGGTGAAGCTCGCCGCGGCTACCTGGTACGCCTTGGCGCGCAAGGCATGCAGCTCTGCGCGCTCGCCTGCTGGCGCGTTGCGCACTGCGGCCTCGATGCTCGGGAGCAGCTTGGTGAGATGATCGCTCAGCGCCGCGTAGCTCGACGCGTGTACGAGAGTCCACGCCTCGTCTACTTGCTGACGGAAGTCGGCAAGCGATGGAGTCGGTTCGGCTGGGGGCTGCTGGAAGAGGCTGCCCAGTGCAGGGTGACCGGTAAGGGCTACCCGCAGGCCATCGAGGTCGTTGCTCTTCGCCTGCTCCTCCGGCTCGGCTTCTTCCTCCGGGGCGGCGGCCTCTGGCCGTAGGTCGCGCACGGGCACGTTCAGCGCGTCGGCGAGAGCCTGAAGGACCGACAGTCGCTCAACGGGCTGTACGCCTCTTTCGACCTGTGAAACCCAGCTTTCGGAGCGTCCCATGGCGGCGGCGAGGTCGCTCTGTGACATGCCTGCGGCGCGGCGCAGCTCCTTCACCCTCTGGCCGACGGTCTTGGTGTCGGAAGCCGTCACTTCTCGGCTCCGGTGGGGTACTTGCCGGCATACGGCTGGAGGCGGTCAACCTCGGTCTTTTCTACGTACTTAGAGCGCTCGGCCAGGAAGTGACGCGTGTGGGGCTGACGCTCGTGCTCCTCGAAAGCAGCGCGATCGGCGTACAGCTCGAAGAAGATCCGCTCATTGGGTGCGCCCTCGACCTCATGGCACGCATAGACCAGCGTGCCGGGCTCATGTGCCTGGATCCCTGCGGCGGTCTCTCGGATCAGCGCGTCGAACGCCTCGCCTGCCCCCTCGCGCAGCGTGAAGCGAACAAAAAGCCCATAGTTGGCCATTTCTGCCTCCTTCTCGTCGCACTCAGTGTCGCAGACTCGGAGTTCTCCTACTAGTCGCAGTTTTTCTGTTGACTCGCAGTTTTTCTGCGAGTAGCTTCGTTGGTGTCGCACACAAGCCGCCCCGGACTGCGTGCCATCCGCCAAGATCACAACGCAGCCCGGGGCTCATCCCAAAAGGGAGACTCCATCATGCGTCAGATCCCCGTCGACACGAACGGCGCGACCCTGATGGTCGCTCAGCCCCCGCAGACGAAGATGCGTGACAAGCGCAACGGCGTGATCGCCACCGACCGGGAGACCGGTCACACGCTCGTGACCGTGGACGTGCTGTTCGTGATGAACGGCAATGCGGAGGTCATCACGGTGACCGTTGCTGAGCCGGACATTTCCGGTGAGCTGGTCATGGGGACCCCGGTCGCGATCACGGGCCTGGTGGCCGTGCCGTGGGAGAACGAGCTCAACGGCCAGAAGCGGCACGGCATCGCCTTCCGCGCGGTCGCCGTGACCTCGCTGGCCGCGGGTGCCTCGCAGCCGAAGGCGGCCTGATCATGACCTGGTTCATGGTCGCCCTGGTGCTGGTTGTCGCCGCTGCGGGTCTTCTGCGGTGGCGGCGCCCCGCCTGGTACTGGCTGGTCTTCGGGGTCACCCTCGCGGCCCTGCGGGTCCTGGTTCGCTACGGCTCCGTGATGGATGCCTGCGGCCTGACGGTTCCACCGTCGCGCTGGCGGCTGGCCTTAGCCCGGGCCACCAACCGGCCCGTCCCTGGTCCGCGTGCCCCGCGGATCCTGCGGATACGGCCGACGCGTACCGGCCTGGTCCTGCGCCTGAAGCTCCGGCCCGGTCAGGACGCCTTCGATGTCGCCGCCTCGTGTGACCGGCTGCGGCACTCGTTCGCGATGTACGGCGTCACCTCCCGTGAGCTGCGCTCGGGCGTGGTCGAGGTGCGGATGACCGGATACGACGTGCTCAAGCGGGTGCAGATGCCCGCCAAGACCGACACCCGGCCGATGCGAGTCCCGGTCGCCCTGCGGGAGGACGGCTCGATCCACTACCGCGACTACCGCGCCGTCCCGCACGCGCTCACTCTCGGCGCCACCGAGTCCGGCAAGAGCGTGTACCAGCGCAACCTGGTGGCCGCGCTCGCCCCGCAGAACGTCGCCCTGGTCGGGATCGACTGCAAGCAGGGAGTTGAACTGTTCCCGCTGGCCCGCCGGTTCTCCGCGCTCGCCGACAACCCCGACACCGCCGCCGAACTCCTGGAAGCGCTCGTTGCGCACATGGAGGGCGTCTACCAGCTCATCCGCGCCGAACAGCGGATCACCGCTGACGTGCCGGATGCCGAGATCGCCGCCGACATCTGGAGCCTGCCTGACCACCTGCGGCCCGTGCCGATCGTGGTCCTGGTCGATGAGGTCGCTGAACTCGCCCTGTTCGCCACCAAGGAGGAAGAGAGGCGCCGGGACCGGATCATCACCGCGCTTGCCCGGCTCGCCCAACTCGGCCGCGCTGCCGGGATCTACTTGGAGATCTGCGGGCAGCGCTTCGGCTCCGAACTCGGCAAGGGCATCACCATGCTCCGCGCCCAGCTCACCGGCCGGACCGCCCACCGCGTCAATGACGAAACCAGCGCCAACATGGCCTTCGGCGACATCGCCCCTGACGCCGTGCTCGCCGCGATCCAGATCCCCACTGACATGCCCGGCGTGGCCATCGCCGGTGACTCCACCGGCGGCTGGGCTCGCATCCGCGCCCCGCACACCTCGCTGCGGCAGGCCGTGAACACCTGCAACCGGCACGCCGACCTCACCCCGGACCTGCCCGCCCTGGCCCCGTTCCGGCCCGCCCTCGGCATCCCGGCACCCGCGGATGCCCCGGCCGTCGAGTCCATCCCGGCCACTGCCTGACCTCTCCCGCTCCACGGTCGGCGCGACCGCTTCGCGCCAGGTCCCTACCCGAGCCATGCCCGAAGAAGGAGATCACCCGCCATGTGCCCCGACTGCGAGGACTTCGCCCGCACTGTGGTGATGCTCGGCCAACTCGCCCTCTACGCCGACATGATCGGCGCGGACCAGGACTTCATCGACGCAGTGGGCCCGTGCCTGGCGGCGTCGCTGCCGGAGCCCCCGCCCGGCATTTTCCCGCCCGGCTACGACCCCAACGACGGCCCCGAGTACCCCGACGAGGGGTGGTGACCGTGGCCACCGCGAAACGGCCCGCCGCCCGCCGCAAGACGGCTGCGCCGAAGCCTGAGCCGGTGAAGTGCCCGGACTGCGACGGCAACGGCGAGATCACCGAAGCCGTCCGGGTCGGCGCCCGCAAGAGCCGGATCACCGGCGATCACCAGACCGGCCTGTGCCTGACCTGCTGGGGCACCGGCGAAGCCCCCACCGACTGAATGCCCGCCAGGGGTGGGGCGGCCGGACACCGATCCCCGCCCCGCCCCTGGCCCCAACCCCGCTGGAAGGAGGACCCCGTGATGCGTCCCGCCCTGCGCCCGGATGCCGTGCTCGTACAGGCCGTGATCGCCGGAGCCCTGTCCTTCGCCCACCTTCACGACCTTGCCTCCGCGGCCGGGCAGTCCGGCTGGAAGGCGTGGGCCTACCCGATCTCGGTGGACCTGCTCCTGGTCGCTGCCTGGCGACGGCTCCGCGCCGATGGACCGTCCCGGCTGGCCTGGTGCTGGTTCCTCGTAGCCCTGGTCGCCTCGCTCGGCGCCAATGTCGCCACCGCCGGATTCCTCGACCTGGCCAACCCGCCCGCGCTGCTCCGCCTCGGCGTCGCCGGGTGGCCCGCCCTCGCCTTCCTCGGCGGCACCCTCCTCGCCCACTCGCCGACACCGGCCGGGGACCGGGTGCCGGTTCCGCCGGCACCCGCAGCCCCGGCATCCGACCCCGAGCACGAACCGGCTCCGGCAGAGCCTGAGGCCGTCTCGGCGGTCGACGACACCCCGGCTCTGCCCGTCGCGGACCCGGACCCGGCGCCTGCTCCTGCCCTGTCGGTCCCGGCCGCGCTGGTCGACCACGCCCGCAAGGTCGCCGCCGACCACGAAGCCCGCACCGGCGCCCGCATCGACACCGACACCCTGCGCGCCCGCCTCGGCGTCCCGCCCCACCTCGCCGACGCAATCGCCGCCCAACTCGCCTGAGACGAAGGGAGACCCCTAATGCCCGCCCGCGACTTCTTCCACTCCGTGATGCAGATCGGCCCCGTGCAGATCGGCACCCACCGCGACCGCCACGGCCACACCAAGCACGCCGCGGTGTGCACCGCCGACGGCTGCGGCTGGTCCGCCGACTACACCAGCCAGTCCGCCGCCCAGCTCGCCGCCCGCACGCACCGCTGCAAGGTCCGCTGAGGGAGGCACCCGTGCAGGTTCCGCTCTGGCTCGCCCTGCTCGTCGTCGGCTACCTCGGCGTCAAGCTCATCCGCCCGCCCTGGTGGCTCATCGCCGTCCTGCTGCTCGGCGGCTACCTCCTCGCCGACAGCGTCCTTGCCCCCGCCATCAACGCCTTCGTCAAGTAGCCACCCAAGAGGGGAGAACCGCCATGCTCCGCCCGAAGATCCCGACCATGCCCACACCTACCGGGCACGTCACCCCGCCCGCTGTCATCGAGCCGACCACCGTCATTTCGTCGGCCCCGACCCCGCCACCCGCGCCCGTGGCTCCGGTCCCGTCCCGGCCGGTGGTCCAGCTCACCCCTGGCGCCCTGGTCGCCCTCGTCGGCGGCGGTACCGCCGTGGTCCTGGTCGTCGGCGCCGTCCTGGTCTCCATGCTCCTGGCGGTCGCCATCACCGCCGCCTCGGTCGCCGTGTGCGCCGTCGTTCTGCGCTCCCTGATCGCCTCCGAGGCCAAGCGACGCTGACCGGCCCCCGGGCGGCTCCGATACCGCCAAGCATCCGCCGCCCGGGCGCCGTCCCTGTCCGATCCAAGAAACCGGAAGGAACCTCCATCATGACCGGCACCAACCCGGCCACCACCACAACCGCCCGGATCTGCCCGAACTGCGACGGCTTCCCCACCGTCGCCATCACCCTCGGCGGCCGTGACCCCCGCGGCCACCTCCGCACGATCACTGTGGACTGCCCGGCCTGCCACGGCACCGGCACCGCGCCCGCCCCCACCGTCCAGCTCGTCGGGGGCCGCGCATGACCAACCTCGCGACCTTCGCGGGCCTGGACCCGATCACCCTGGGGGATCTCCTGAGGGTGGCCGGGTCTCCGGGCTTCGACCGCTGGCAAGACCAGATCCGCCGCACCGGCGGCTGCTCCGACCCGATCCACCTGCGCGGCTGGGTCGTGCACAAGGACAAGACGACCGGCGAGACCCTGCACCGCTACAGCACGGAGAACGAGCCGGGTGGACGCCTCCGCGTCGCCTGCGGCAACCGGCGGGCCTCCCGCTGCCCGGCCTGCGCCTGGACCTACGCCGGAGACACCTACCACCTGATCCGCGCTGGGCTCGCCGGAGACGAGGACAAGGACATCCCGGCCACTGTCCGCGACCACCCCCGCGTCTTCGCCACCCTCACCGCCCCGTCCTTCGGCCCGGTCCACAACCGGCCCGACCGCGGCGCCTGCCGCTGCGGCACCCAGCACACCCCGGACGATCCCGCCCTCGGCACGGCCCTCGACCCAGCGACGTACGACTACGCGGGCGCGGTGCTGTTCAACAACCACGCCGGGGAGCTGTGGATGCGCTTCGTCAACCGGCTCCGCCGCGAGATCGCTGCCCGCGCTGGCCTCACCCAGCGGGAACTGGCCGACGCCTGCCGCGTCTCGTACGGCAAGGTCGCCGAGTTCCAGAAGCGCGGCGCCATCCACTTCCACGCCGTGATCCGGCTCGACGGCCCGGAGGGTCCCGACTCCCCGCCGCCGTCCTGGGCCAATACCGACCTGCTCACCGACGCCATCCGCGCTGCCGCCAAGCACCCGTACAGCAGCGTCAGCGTTCCCGCCGCCGGGGACCAACCCGCCCGCACCTTCCAGTGGGGCCGACAGCTCGACGTCCGGCCCGTGAAGGCGTTCGGCGACGGCTCCGCCATTACCGAACAGGCCGTAGCCTCCTACGTCGCCAAGTACGCCACGAAGGCCGCTGAGAACACGGGCACCGTGGATCGCCGCATCGGCGAACTTGCCGAACTCGACCGCCACGGCGTCCCCGACCACGCCCGCCGCCTGATCACCGCCTGCCGGGATCTGGATGAGCTGTACCCGGACCGTCGCCTGTGGGCCTGGGCTCACATGCTCGGCTTCCGCGGCCACTTCTCCTCGAAGTCCCGCCGCTACTCGACCACGCTCGGCGCGCTCCGCCAGGCCCGTGCCGACTACCGCGCCGCCCAGGAACACACCGCCCTCGGCCTGGAGGACCGTGAGCCGGAAACCGTCCTCGTCCTCACCGACTGGCAGTACGCCGGACACGGCCACACCCCCGGCGAATCCGTCCTCGCCGTCACCATCGCCCGAGACCTCCAGCTCAACCGCCAAACCGCCCGTGAAGAACTGGCCGCATCAGGAGGACCCGACCATGCGTGAACGCTTGCGGCGGGTGCCGGGCTCGGACTGCCCGGTGTGCCACGAACTTCCCTGCGCTGACTGTGCCGCTTGCTGGGCCGCCTTCGCGGCCAACGAGTGGACAGCCTGCTTGGAGTGCGGCGGCTCCGGGCGTCATTCGACCGAGCCGCGTTTCCCGTGCCCGGCCTGCGGTGGCTCCACGCTGGTGCCGGCCCGGCTCGTTTTGATCTTGCTCGGACTCGATTGCAAGGAGGAGAAATGACCGTAGCCGCAGCCACACTTGCCCCGACCGCTGATCCGACCCTTCTCCTTCTCACGGTCGAGGAGGCTGCCCGCCGACTGGGCATCGGCCGTACTACGTGCTTTGCCCTCATCGCCTCGGGCGAACTGGAATCGGTCAAGGTCGGCAGTCTGCGGCGCATACCCGCGGATGCCCTCGTTGCGTACGTCGGTCGTCTGCGTGGTGCTGCCGCCTCTTCAACGGGGGATGCGTGATGGCGAAGCGGAGCCGGGAACCGAACGGGGCGGCCTCGATCTACAAGGGTGCCGATGGCCGGTGGCACGGCCGGGTAACCGTTGGCATACGTCCGGACGGCAAACCGGACCGGCGGCATGTGGGCCGCAAGACCAAGGCTGAAGTCGTCAAAGCCGTTCGGGAGATCGAGCGGAAGCGCGATGCGGGAAACCTTCCCAAGCCGGGCCAGACCTGGACTCTAGGGAGCTGGCTGGAGCACTGGGTCCACGAGATCGCAAAGAAGTACGTCTCCGAGAACACGTACGCCGGTTATGAGGTGGACGTACGCGTGCACCTCGTCCCGGGTCTCGGTGCACACCGGCTCGACCGGCTGGAACCCGAGCACCTGGAGGCGTTCTACGCCAAGATGCAACGCGACGGCAGCAAAGCCGGGACGGCGCATCACGTGCACCGAACCGTGCGGGTCGCGCTCGCCGAGGCTAGGCGCCGTGGGCACGTCTCCCGGAACGTCGCCGAGATCGCCCGGGCTCCTCGGATCGAAGAGGAGGACGTGGAGCCGTACACCATCGAGGAGGTGCAAAGCCTGCTCCTGGAGGCGTCCAAGCTCCGCAACAGCGCGCGGTGGGTCGTCGCCCTCGCCCTCGGTCTCCGGCAAGGGGAAGCACTCGGGCTTCAGTGGGAGGACGTCGACCTCGATGCGGGGTACCTCCGTATCCGGCGAAACCGACTGAGGCCCAGGTACCAGCACGGCTGCGGGGAAGAGCCTTGTGGCAGAAAGCCGGGCTACTGCCCCAAGCGCGAGCAGATCCGGCGCGAGCACAAGAGCACGAAGTCACGCTCCGGCCGCCGAACCATCGGCCTGCCTGACCCGCTGATCAAGCTGCTCCGCAAGCATCAGGAGGAACAGAACCGGGAGCGCGCTGAGGCCGGAGCGGATTGGGAGGACAAGGGGTACGTCTTCGCTTCGCCGACTGGCGGGCCACTGAGCCCTAACACCGACTACCACGTGTGGAAGCGGCTGCTTCGCGACGCGGGCGTGAGGGACGGGCGCCTGCATGACGCTCGCCACACGGCGGCCACGGTCCTCCTTCTGCTCGGCGTCCCCGATGTGATCGTGGACGCGATCATGGGCTGGGAGCCGGGAGGTGCCGCGCGGATGCGGGCTCGCTACATGCACGTGACCGGGCCCATGCTCCGGAAGGTCGCGGACCAGGTCGGCGAGAAGCTGTGGGGCTTACCGGGGCCGAACTGAGACCAAAAATGAGACCACGACACGACGAAGGCCCCGACCTGATCGGTCGGGGCCTTCGTTTGCCCTGCTGGGCGAGTGCGGAGGATACGAGATTCGAACTCGTGAGGGGTTGCCCCCAACACGCTTTCCAAGCGTGCGCCCTAGGCCTCTAGGCGAATCCTCCGCCGGAAACATTACATGACGCCGGGGAGTGCTAGCGAACTCGTTCGGGGCCCCGGCGATCGGGTAGGCTGGGGCTCAGCCCCTCACGCGGCGCTATCTGACTGAACTCCCCCAGGGCCGGAAGGCAGCAAGGGTAGGTTGGCTCTGGCGGGTGCGTGGGGGGTCTTTCGCGTCCGGGGACGGGTGCCGGGGGCGAGTGTCGAGGGGCCGTGGCCGGGCTGTGCTCGGGCCGGGCGCTTTGTCAGTGGGCGCCTATAACCTCGTAAGCGTGTCGTCTCTCGCGCTGTACCGCCGCTATCGCCCGGAGTCCTTCGCCGAGGTCATCGGGCAAGAGCATGTCACCGACCCGCTGCAGCAGGCGCTGCGGAACAACCGGGTCAATCACGCATACCTGTTCAGCGGGCCGCGCGGATGTGGCAAGACGACCAGCGCGCGGATCCTGGCCCGGTGCCTGAACTGTGAGCAAGGTCCCACGCCGACGCCGTGCGGGGAGTGCCAGTCCTGCCGGGACCTGGCCAGGAACGGGCCGGGGTCGATCGACGTCATCGAGATCGACGCCGCGTCGCACGGTGGTGTGGACGACGCCCGTGACCTGCGGGAGAAGGCCTTCTTCGGACCCGCGAGCAGCCGGTACAAGATCTACATCATCGACGAGGCCCACATGGTCACGTCGGCCGGCTTCAACGCGCTGCTCAAGGTCGTCGAGGAGCCGCCCGAGCACCTCAAGTTCATCTTCGCGACCACCGAGCCGGAGAAGGTCATCGGGACCATCCGGTCGCGTACGCACCACTATCCGTTCCGGCTCGTGCCGCCGGGCACCCTGCGGGACTACCTGGCAGAGGTCTGCGAGAAGGAGAAGATCCCCGTCGAGGACGGGGTCCTGCCACTGGTCGTGCGTGCCGGTGCCGGGTCCGTGCGTGACTCCATGTCCGTCATGGACCAGCTGCTCGCGGGCGCGGGGCCCGACGGTGTGACGTACGCCATGGCCACCTCGCTGCTCGGGTACACGGACGGCTCGCTCCTCGACTCCGTCGTCGAGGCCTTCGCGACCGGCGACGGGGCCGCCGCCTTCGAGGTCGTCGACCGCGTGATCGAGGGGGGCAACGACCCCCGCCGGTTCGTCGCCGACCTGCTGGAGCGGCTGCGGGACCTCGTCATCCTCGCCGCCGTGCCCGACGCCACGGAGAAGGGGCTCATCGACGCCCCGGCCGACGTGCTGGAGCGGATGCAGGCCCAGGCCGGTGTCTTCGGCCCGGCGGAGCTGAGCCGCGCCGCCGACATCGTCAACGAGGGGCTCACCGAGATGCGCGGGGCCACCTCCCCCCGGCTGCAGCTCGAGCTGATCTGCGCACGGGTGCTGCTGCCCGCCGCGTACGGGGACGAGCGGTCCGTGATGGCCCGCCTGGACCGTCTGGAGCGAGGCGTCAACTTCTCCGGCGGCGGTGCTGGTCCCGCCATGGGGTACGTGCCCGGGCCCGAGGCGCACGGCGGGGCGGGGGTTGCCCCTCCGGTGCCGCCGGGCGGTGGTCCGGCCGCGGCTCGGGCGGCGGTTCGGGCCCAGGGCACGGGCCCGGGCGCGGGCAGTGCGCCGGGCCCGGGTGCGTACGACGGTGCGGCGGCGGCCGCTGGGGCGCAACCGACACCAGCGGCACCAGCGGCACAAGCGCCACCACCGGCCCAGCCCGCAGCGCCCGCGGAGGTGCCGGCTGCTCCCGCTCCGGCCCAGCCACGGCCCCCCGCCGCCCCTGCTCCCGCCGCTCCCGGCGCCTGGCCCACCGCTGCCGCCGCGGGCAGCGGCCGTCGGCCCGGCGGGTGGCCCACGGCGGCGCCCGCGGGGGGAGCGCAGCCCCCGGCCGCGCCCACGCGACCCGCGGCGCCCGCGGCCACGCCGGCACCGGCCGCCTCCGCTCCCACACCGGCCGGCGCACCGGCGCCGGGCGGGCTGGATCCCCGCGCGCTGTGGCCGAACATCCTGGAGGCGGTGAAGAACCGCCGCCGCTTCACCTGGATCCTGCTCAGCCAGAACGCGCAGGTCACGGGCTTCGACGGAACAACGCTGCAGCTCGGCTTCGTGAACGCGGGTGCCCGGGACAACTTCCTCAGCAGCGGCAGTGAGGACGTCCTGCGGCAGGCGCTGGGCGAGCAGTTCAACGTGCAGTGGAAGATCGAGGCGATCGTCGACCCCTCGGGCGGTTCGGCACCGCCGGCCGGCTCGGGCTCCGGCTTCGGCGGCGGTTTCCCGCCCGGCGGGGGCGGTGGCTCCGGCTCGGGCGCCCCGGCCGCGCCGCGTCCCGCACCCCAGCAGCCTGCTCCGGCCGCACGCCCGGCCGCCCCGGCGGCGCCCGCGACCCCGGCCCCGGCACCCGCGGCAGCACCCGCCCCCGCACCGGCCGCGCCCCCCGCGCCGGAGCGTCATGTGGTCGCCCCCGAGGACGACATGCCGGAGGACGACGACCCCGACCTCGACGAGTCGGCCCTGTCCGGCCATGAACTGATCGTCAGAGAGCTCGGGGCCACGGTCGTCGAGGAGTTCTCGAACGAGTAGGAGGAAACCACAAACCCCCACCCGCCCCCTGCTCGGCGGCCCCCACAAGGTCATCCGCCCGCGCCCGTTAGGCTGACCCCGTGAAGGTCCTCGTCATCGGTAACGGCGCCCGCGAACATGCCCTGTGCCGTTCCCTCTCCCTCGACCCCGACGTCACCGAGCTGCACTGCGCCCCCGGCAACGCGGGCATCGCCGAGGTGGCCCGGCTGCACCACGTCGACGCTCTCGACGGACAGGCCGTGGCCGCGCTGGCCGGCGAGCTCGGCGTCGGGCTGGTCGTCGTGGGCCCGGAGGCGCCGCTCGTCGCGGGGGTCGCCGACGCCGTGCGCGAGGCCGGGATCCCCGTCTTCGGTCCCTCCAAGGAAGCCGCGCAGCTGGAAGGCTCCAAGGCCTTCGCCAAGGACGTGATGGCGGCCGCGGGCGTCCCCACCGCACGGTCGTACGTGTGCACGAACGCCGAGGAGGTCGAGGAGGCGCTCGACGCCTTCGGTGCCCCCTACGTCGTGAAGGACGACGGTCTCGCCGCAGGCAAGGGCGTCGTCGTCACCGCCGACCTCGAGGCCGCCAAGGCGCACGCGGCCGCCTGCGACCGCGTCGTCATCGAGGAGTTCCTCGACGGCCCCGAGGTGTCCCTGTTCGCCGTCACGGACGGCGAGACGGTCGTCCCGCTCCAGCCCGCCCAGGACTTCAAGCGCGCCCTGGACGGCGACGAGGGGCCGAACACCGGCGGCATGGGCGCGTACTCGCCGCTGCCGTGGGCCGACCCGAAGCTGGTCGAGGAGGTGCTGCAGACGGTTCTGCAGCCGACCGTCGACGAGATGCGCCGCCGCGGCACGCCGTTCTCCGGGCTGCTCTACGCGGGGCTCGCCATCACCTCGCGCGGCATTCGGGTCATCGAGTTCAACGCCCGCTTCGGCGACCCGGAGACCCAGGTCGTCCTCGCCCGGCTGAAGACCCCGCTCGCCGGTGTGCTGCTGGCTGCCGCGAACGGCACCCTCGCCGACCTCCCGCCGCTGCGCTGGAGCGACGACGCGGCCGTCACCGTGGTCGTGGCCTCCCACAACTACCCGGGCACCCCGCGCACCGGCGACCCGATCACCGGGCTCGACGAGGTGGCGGTCCAGGACGCCCCGCACGCCTACGTCCTGCACGCCGGCACCCGGCGCGAGGGCGACGCGGTCGTGAGCGCGGGCGGTCGGGTGCTGTCCGTCACGGCGACCGGCGCGGACCTCGCCGAGGCGCGTCGCCGGGCGTACGCGGCGGTGGGCCGCATCGGCCTCGAGGGCTCCCAGCACCGCACGGACATCGCGGCGAAGGCCGCCGGCGTCGGCGTCTGACCTCGACTCGTCGACGCCGTGGCGTTTCGGCTTCGGCGTGCGTGCCGATGAACCCCGCGGGCCCCGCATCCGTCTCAGGATGCGGGGCCCGTCCCACGCGGTGGTGTCGTGCGGCGGCCCGGCGCCGGCCGGGCGGAATCCTGGCCTGCTCCTTGCCCTGCGTCAGCCACCTTTCCCCAAAGCCATTCCATCGAGTGAGCGGTGACCCGTCCGGCTGACGACGGCCGGAGCCCCAACTAGGGTGCGGCGCAAGTGTTCCGGCACTTGGCCCACCGGCATTGCGATGTCAGTGGCGGGTGCCACAGTGGGGGAGTGAGCAACGCACGGGCATCCGGCGGCGACTTCCGTGACGCAGGGCGTCGCGGCACACGTCGTGCCGGACAGAGGCGGGTCGGAGGGGGTGACGTACGGTCGTGACCGGTATGGGTGTGGAGGCAGGCGCGCAGGCCGCGCGCTCCCGGGCCCTGGCCGTGCTGCGGATCCGCGGCCGGGCGCTGGCCGTCGCCCTGCTGCCCGCGGCCGTCGCCGTCGTCCTGCTGGTCGGCGGTGCCACCGGTCACCTCGGCGGAGCGCGCTGGGGGATCGCCCGCTGGATCGTGACGGTCATCGCCGTGGTCGTCCTGCTCTGTGCCGCCGGTATCGCCCTCGTGATCGCCCGCGCCCGCCCGGCCATGAGCCCGACGGTCCCGATCGCGGAGGACGCGGCACCCGATCTCTACCGGATGGTCAGGGACCTGGCCGACCGCCTCGACGTGCCCGCGCCGTCCGCCATAGCGCTCACCCCGGACTGCGACAGCTGGCTGGAGGACCGTACCCACCCCGCCCACGGCCCGCCGTGTCCGCCGCCCGGGGAGGAGATATCCGGCGCCCGCGGCATACGCGGCCTGGCCCCACGGCAGCACCGCGCCGCGACCGCGCCCGTGCTCGTCATCGGCTCGCCGTTCCTGTGGTGGATGCGGGTGGGGGAACTGCGTGCGGTCCTCGCCCCGGTCGTCGCCGGTACGGGACCGTCGGCGCACCCGGACATAGCGGCGGCGCGGCGCTTCGTCCGGGGTCTGGACGCCGCCGTGGCGGTGACGTCGGCACCGGCGCACGGGCCCGTGATCCGCACGGTGCTGGGGGGTGCCGGCTGGGTGGCGCGAGTGCTGTTGCGCAGCTGCCGCGGGCATGCGGAGGAGATGGAGCGGGGGGTGGCGGCGGCTGCGGCCGAGCGTGCACAGGCTGTGGACTACGGGGTGCGGATCGTCGCGCAGGAGCAGGTGGGGCTGGCGTACGCGGGCTGGGACCGGCTGTTGACCCGGGTCGCGCTGCCGGCCTGGCGGATGGGCCGCTGGCCCTCCCGCCTGGACGCGGGCGTGGTCGCGGCACTCACGGAGCTGTCGCGCCGGGACCGGCTGGCCGAGGGTTTCACCTCGCGGCTGGGCGAGCGGCCGGCCTGTGACCTGCTGGAGGAGCCCGGTCTGGTGGACGAGGCCACGTCCCTGCTCGCGGCCCGCCTCTTCCATGGAGGGCCGACCGAGCCCGGCCCCGACTGGGCGCCGGTGGACTGGCAGGAGTACCCGGAGGAGGTCGTCGACCGCAAGTGGCGCACGGACGCGGCCCGCCTCCACCGCGTTCTGGACGCCCTCGGCGTGCACCACGCCCGCCCCGACACGGCTCCCGACGCGGACGGCCCGACGCTGGAACGGGTCCTGGAGTACCTGACGGTCCGCCCGGGCGGGAGCACGAGCGGCACGCCGACGGGTGAGGGGGAGGGCGGGTCCGGCGGCATGGGCACCCCGGGCGGGGACGGCGCCGACGACGAAACCGCCCAAGTCCCCGACGACGACGCGGTCGCCAGTGTGCGGACCGCCGCGCTGGTCGCCGGGCTCAGCGCCGAAATGGCGCGGGAGGAGACGGCCGGGGCGATACCCGGCGGCGTCAGGGGACAGGCGCAGGGGCCGGACCGTACCGTGTGGGACGCCCCCGCGATGCTGCCGCTGTTCCCGATGCAGCCGCCCCGCACCGGCCGCGAACTGCTCGTCGACCATGTCGCCGCGGTGGTGTGCTGCGCCGCCATGGACACGGCGGGAGCCGTACCGGGCCTCGACTGGCTGGACGGCCCGTCCCTCCTGGTGAGGGGCGAACGTGCGGCCGACCTTTCCCCCCGGGTCCGCACCCTTGTAGAGGAAGGCGACCCCGCCCCACTGCGCACCTGGCTTCGCAACCTCGGAGTACGCCCCGAGAAGCCGGTGCGCCTGGTCTGATGACGGCCACTTCACCGGGCTGAGAACGGCTCGGCCTGGCCTGACGCCGCCCCTGCCTGATCCGAGGACCGCTCGGCCTGGCCTGACGCCCCCTCCACCGGAGTCCAGGACCGCTCCACCGGAGTTGGACCGCTCCACCGGAGTTGGACCGCTCGACCGGAGTCCAGGACCGCTCCAGCGGAGTTGGACCGCTCGACCGGAGTCCAGGACCGCTCCGCCCGGTGCGAGACCGCGCTGACCCGAGCCGGCCCGAGTCGGCCCGCGCTGACCCAAGCCGACCCAAGCCGACCCAAGCCGACCCAAGCCGACCCAAGCCGACCCAAGCCGACCCAAGCCGACCCGAGCCGCTCCAGCCGAACCGGAGCCGACCTGGGGAAACTCCGCCCACCCCGACCCGGCAACCCCGGCCCCTGGCCGCGGAACCCATTCCGTTCCCGTCAATTCGCGACGAACGGTGACGGAGTGGGTGCGTTATGTGATGTGCTGGGTACCGATCGCGCACTCGGTAAGGGCTTACAAGGCCTCACGGGGGACGAGGGAGGGGACACGCATGGGGTCGGAACACATCCGCCGGTGGGAGTCGGGTGCTCTCGCGCACGCCGTGACGGATCCTTTCGGCCAGGGTCCCGTTCCCTGGCTCCGGGGCAGTGAGACCTACTTCGACGACACGGGTCACGTGGTCCCCTGGTACGTGGAGCCGGCCCCGGCCCACGTTCCCGCCCAGGGGCAGAAAGGGGCCCGGATCCCGGCCCCCCGCACCAGCGGCCCCCGCTCCGCGGACGACGTCCACCGCCAGATCAAGGGCTTCACCTCCACCGGCGCCGTCGCTCCCGGCGAGGCCCTGGACTTCCACATCACGGTCGACCCGCCCCAGGAGTTCGCCGTCGACGTGTACCGGATCGGGCACTACAACGGCGACGGAGCGGCCAAGATCACCACGAGCCCCCGTCTCTCGGGCATCGTCCAGCCACCGCCCCTCACCGCCGACCGCACGGTCTCCTGCCACCACTGGTGGCTGTCCTGGCGGCTGCAGATCCCGTCGTACTGGAGCGTCGGCGCCTACGTCGCCGTGCTGACCACCGCCGACGGCTACCGCTCCCACGTCCCGTTCACCGTGCGCGACGCCCGCCCGGCCGATCTGCTCCTGCTGCTCCCGGACATCACCTGGCAGGCGTACAACCTGTATCCGGAGGACGGCCGCACCGGTGCCAGCCTCTACCACGCCTGGGACGACAGCGGCCGGCTGCTCGGCGAGGCGGACGCCGCCACCACGGTCTCCTTCGACCGCCCGTACGCCGGCGCGGGCCTGCCCCTGCACGTCGGTCACGCCTACGACTTCATCCGCTGGGCCGAGCGGTACGGCTACGACCTCGCCTACGCGGACGCCCGCGATCTGCACGCCGGCCGCGTCGACCCCACCCGCTACCGCGGCCTCGTCTTCCCGGGCCACGACGAGTACTGGTCGGCGCAGATGCGCCGCACCGTCGAGCTCGCCCGCGAGCAGGGGACCTCGCTGGTCTTCCTCTCCGCCAACACCATGTACTGGCAGGTGGAGCTCGGCCCGTCCCCGTCCGGTGTCCCCAACCGCCTGCTCACCTGCCGCAAGCGCCGCGGCCCCGGAAAGCCGGTGCTGTGGCGGGAAATCGACCGTGCCGAGCAGGAGCTGATCGGCATTCAGTACGCGGGCCGGGTCCCCGAACCCCACCCGCTCGTGGTCCGCAACGCCGACCACTGGCTGTGGGAGAGCACCGGTGCCGAGGAGGGCGAAAAGCTGGACGGGATGGTCGCCGGCGAGGCGGACCGTTACTTCCCGCGCGTGCCGCTGCCCGAGCACGAGGGCCGCATCCTGCTCGCCCACTCCCCGTACCGGGACGGCGAGGGTGTCCTGCGCCATCAGGAGACCTCCCTCTACCGAGCCCCCTCCGGCGCGCTGGTCTTCGCCTCCGGGACGTTCGCGTGGTCCCCCGCGCTGGACCGCCCCGGTCACGTCGATCCGCGCATCCAGCAGGCGACCGCGAACCTCCTGGACCGCATCTGCAAACGCGACTGAACCCACCCCACCCCGGCCCCGCGGATCGACTCGCTCCCGGCATACGGGAGAATCGAGCCATTGGGAGAGAACCACGGGGAGGAACCGTGTCCGGATTCGTCGAAAAGCCCGAACCTGTCCAGGTGCCGGGCCTGGTGCATCTGCACACCGGAAAGGTGCGCGAGCTGTACCAGAACGAGGCGGGCGACCTCGTGATGGTCGCCAGCGACCGTACGTCCGCGTTCGACTGGGTGCTGCCGACCGAGATCCCGGACAAGGGCCGGATCCTCACCCAGCTGTCGCTCTGGTGGTTCGACCAGCTCCGGGACCTGGTCCCGAGCCACGTCCTGAGCACCGAGCTCCCGCCGGGCGCCCCTGCGGACTGGGCCGGCCGCACCCTGGTGTGCAAGTCGCTGAAGATGGTCCCGGTGGAGTGCGTCGCCCGTGGCTACCTCACCGGCTCGGGCCTCGCCGAGTACAAGGAGTCCCGCACCGTCTGCGGCCTCGCCCTCCCCGAGGGCCTGGTCGACGGCTCGGAACTGCCCGCCCCGATCTTCACCCCGGCGACCAAGGCGGCGGTCGGCGAGCACGACGAGAACGTCTCCTACGAGGAGGTCGCCCGCCAGGTCGGCGCCGAGACCGCGGCCCAGCTGCGGCAGGCGACCCTCGCCGTCTACGGACGCGCCCGCGACATCGCCCGCGACCGCGGGATCATCCTCGCGGACACCAAGTTCGAGTTCGGCCACGACGGGGACACCCTCGTCCTCGCCGACGAGGTCCTCACCCCCGACTCCTCCCGTTTCTGGCCGGCCGACCAGTGGCAGCCGGGCCGCGCTCAGCCGTCGTTCGACAAGCAGTTCGTACGGGACTGGCTCACCTCCCCCGCCTCCGGCTGGGACCGCACGAGCGAGCAGCCCCCGCCGCCGCTGCCGCAGGAGATCGTGGAGGCGACCCGCGCGAAGTACGTGGAGGCCTACGAACGCCTGACCGGCGTGCGCTGGTCCTAGGCGGCCCGAACCGACCGCCTACGGGGCCCGGCACCCGCCCGGGCCCCGACGGCGGCGACCAGCATCTGGATGCGGACGCACCCCGAGGCACACGAAAAAGCCCCCGGCCTGGGCCGGGGGCTTCTCTCTGGAGCGGACGACGAGGCTCGAACTCGCGACCTCAACCTTGGCAAGGTTGCGCTCTACCAACTGAGCTACGTCCGCACTGCGCGCTGCGCGAAGCCAACTATACCCAACCTCTCTCATGGGTGGTGCACATGAGGGGCGCGCAGCGCTGTGGCGACCTTCACACCGGCCGAGGTGCGACCGACTGCCACCGACCGAGGTGCCGCGGGCACGAAAAAGACCCCGGTCGATCGACCGAGGTCCTTCTCTCTGGAGCGGACGACGAGGCTCGAACTCGCGACCTCAACCTTGGCAAGGTTGCGCTCTACCAACTGAGCTACGTCCGCACTGCCCCCGACCGGCTCTCACCGATCGGTGCGAGCACCAGCCTACCTGATCCACAAGGGTGGTCCGACCGGTCTCGTGGAGCGGGTGACAGGGATTGCACACTGCGCCTCCCCCTTGGAAAGGGGGTGTTCTGCTACTGAACTACACCCGCGTGACCCCTCGGGCCTCGGCCTTTCGGCCTCGCCCCTCGGCGTGCCCAGACTCTAGCTGATCGCCAGGGGTGCAACGCAAGTCGGTCGCGAGTGGGGCCGGAGGGCCCCTGACGGGGCGACGGACACCGCACCGTCAGGGGCGCGGGGCGCAGCGCGAAACCCGAGCCGCCCCCCGCGCCAAGCCCGCGCAGCTACTGCGCCTCGGCGAACGCCTCGTACACCTTCTTCGGGATCCGCCCCCGCGGCGGCACGTCCAGCTTGTTGGAGCGGGCCCAGGCCCGGACCGCGGCCGGGTCCGGGGTCAGGGCCGTGTGCGTGTACGCCCGGCCCGACTTGGCCTTCTTCCGGCCGGCCTCCACGTAGGGCGCCAGCGCCTTACGCAGTTTCCTGGCATTGGCTTGGTTGAGGTCGATCTCGTACGACTTGCCGTCCAGTCCGAAGGCGATCGTTTCCGCCGCTTCTGAGCCGTCGATGTCGTCAAAGAGTGTGACCACGACACGCTGCGCCACGAATATCGGTCCCTTCGTGCGGCACCTCCGCGATCACCGTGATGACGTGCGCAACCCTGATGTGCGCAGTCGCCCGGCGGATGTCGGTGGTGTCGACTGTCCGGCAGTAATTGGGCAAAGTATGGGCTATTGCCTTTTCCTTTGTACAGTGCCCGGCATTGCATTGTGAAGACGGACTGAATACCACCGCGTGTCCGCATGCAATGTTCCGCATCGCTTCCTACGTCGTTTTTCCGAGGATTTTCCGTGGCGGGTACCGCGTCGATGCGGGATCGTGATGGCGGTCACGTAGGATGCTACGAATCTACGCGAGTAGAAATTGTGTGCGGGTAGTCTGAAGGAACCTGCTCAGCACCACACACCGGGAGTGCCAGTGGCACGCGTCGTAGTCGACGTCATGCTCAAGCCGGAGATCCTCGACCCCCAGGGCCAGGCGGTGCAGCGCGCACTGCCGCGCCTCGGTTTCGACGGGATCTCCGACGTACGTCAGGGAAAGCGATTCGAACTCGAGGTGGACGGGCCGGTCGACGACGCCGCGCTCGCCCGCATCCATGATCTCGCCGAATCCTTCCTCGCCAACACCGTGATCGAGGACTTCACCGTCAAGGTGGAGGAAGTGGCGGAGGCCTCGAAGTGACCACCCGTATCGGCGTCGTCACTTTCCCCGGCAGCCTCGACGACCGGGACACCCAGCGCGCGATCCGTATCGCCGGGGCGGAGCCCGTCGCCCTCTGGCACAAGGACAAGGACCTCAAGCAGGTCGACGCCGTGGTCCTGTGCGGCGGTTTCTCCTACGGCGACTATCTGCGGGCCGGCGCCATCGCCCGTTTCTCGCCGGTGATGGAACCCCTCATCGAGCAGGCGAAGGCGGGCCTTCCGGTCCTCGGTATCTGCAACGGCTTCCAGATCCTCACCGAGGCCCACCTCCTCCCGGGTGCGATGCTCGGCAACGACCACCTCCACTTCATCTGCCGCGACCAGAAGCTGCGGGTGGAGAACGCGGACACCGCCTGGACCGGCGACTACAGCGCCGGCCAGGAGATCCACATCCCGCTGAAGAACATGGACGGCCGGTACGTCGCCGACGAGTACACCCTCGACAAGCTGGAGGCCGAGGGACGGGTCGCCTTCCGCTACCTGGGCTTCAACCCGAACGGCTCGCTGCGGGACATCGCCGGCATCACCAACGAGGCCGGCAACGTCGTGGGCCTCATGCCGCACCCCGAGCACGCCGTCGAACCGCTGATCGGTACCGGTCGTACCGACGGCCTCCCGTTCTTCACCTCGATCCTCAAGAAGCTGGTCACCGCATGAGCAGGACGCCTCTGGACACGGTCGAGCACGCGGCCGCGACCCCCGACGTCGAGCTGCCCTGGGCCGAACTCGGCCTGAAGAAGGACGAGTACGAGCGGATCGTCGAGATCCTGGGCCGCCGCCCGACCGGCGCCGAGCTCGCCATGTACTCGGTCATGTGGTCCGAGCACTGCTCGTACAAGAGCAGCAAGGTCCACCTCCGCCAGTTCGGCGAGAAGGCCCCCGAGTCCGACGCCCTGCTCGTCGGCATCGGCGAGAACGCCGGTGTCGTGGACGTCGGCCAGGGCTACGCCGTCACCTTCAAGGTGGAGTCGCACAACCACCCCTCCTACGTCGAGCCCTACCAGGGCGCGGCCACGGGCGTCGGCGGCATCGTGCGCGACATCATCGCGATGGGCGCGCGCCCGGTCGCGGTCGTGGACCCGCTGCGCTTCGGCGCGGCCGACCACCCCGACACCAAGCGCGTCCTGCCGGGCGTCGTCGCCGGCATCGGCGGCTACGGCAACTGCCTGGGCCTGCCGAACATCGGCGGCGAGGTCGTCTTCGACGCCTGCTACCAGGGCAACCCGCTGGTCAACGCCGGTGCCATCGGTGTGATGCGGCACGAGGACATCCACCTGGCGAAGGCGTCCGGCGCGGGCAACAAGGTCATCCTGTACGGCGCCCGCACGGGCGGTGACGGCATCGGCGGCGCCTCCATCCTCGCCTCCGAGACCTTCGACGACGCCAAGCCCTCCAAGCGCCCCGCCGTCCAGGTGGGCGACCCCTTCCAGGAGAAGCTCCTCATCGAGTGCACCCTGGAGGCGTTCCAGGAGAAGCTGGTCGTCGGCATCCAGGACCTGGGCGCGGCGGGCCTGTCCTGCGCGACCTCGGAGCTGGCCTCGAACGGCTCCGGCGGCATGCGCGTCACCCTCGACGACGTCCCCCTGCGCGACTCGACGCTCTCCCCCGAGGAGATCCTGATGAGCGAGTCCCAGGAAAGGATGTGCGCGGTCGTCGAGCCCGAGAAGGTCGACCGCTTCCTGGAGATCTGCGCCAAGTGGGACGTCATCGCCACCGTCATCGGTGAGGTGACCGACGGGGACCGCCTGGAGATCTACTGGCACGGTGGCAAGATCGTCGACGTCGACCCGCGCACGGTCGCGCACGAGGGCCCGGTCTACGAGCGCCCGTACGCCCGCCCCTCCTGGCAGGACGAGCTGCAGGCCGACGACGCGAACAAGCTCCCGCGCCCGGCGACGTCCGAGGAGCTGAAGGACCAGGTCCTGAAGCTGGTCGGCTCGCCCAACCAGGCCTCCAAGAAGTGGATCACGCAGCAGTACGACCACTTCGTGCAGGGCAACACGGTCCTCGCCCAGCCCGAGGACTCCGGCATGATCCGCATCGACGAGGAGTCCGGCCTCGGCGTGGCCATCGCCACGGACGGCAACGGCCGCTACGCCAAGCTCGACCCGTACACGGGCGCGCAGCTCGCCCTCGCCGAGGCGTACCGCAACGTCGCCACCACCGGTGCCAAGCCGCTGGCGGTTTCCGACTGCCTGAATTTCGGCTCGCCCGAGGACCCGGCGGTGATGTGGCAGTTCGCGGAGGCCGTGCGCGGTCTGGCGGACGCCTGTCTGCAGCTGGGCACCCCGGTGACCGGCGGCAACGTCTCCCTCTACAACCAGACGGGCGAGGCGGCCATCCACCCGACCCCCGTGGTCGCGGTGCTGGGCGTCATCGACGACGTCGCCCGGCGCACCCCGGTCGCCTTCCAGGAGGAGGGCCAGCTGGTGTACCTCCTCGGCGACACCCGTGAGGAGTTCGGCGGTTCGGCCTGGTCCCAGGTGATCCATGACCACCTCGGCGGTCTGCCTCCGCAGGTCGACCTGGAGCGGGAGCGGCTGCTGGCCGAGATCCTGATCTCCGCCTCCCGCGACGGCATGATCGACTCCGCGCACGATCTGTCCGACGGCGGTCTGATCCAGGCCGTGGTGGAGTCGGCGCTGCTCGGCGGCAAGGGCGCGCGGCTGATCGTGCCGGACGGCCTGGACGCGTTCACGTTCCTGTTCTCCGAGTCGGCGGGACGCGCGATCGTCGCCGTGCCGCGCTCGGAGGAGGTCCGCTTCAACGACATGTGCGGCGCGCGGGGCCTGCCGGCCACCCGCATCGGTGTCGTGGACGGGGAAACCATCGAGGTCCAGGGCGAGTTCGAGCTGACCCTCGCCGAGCTGCGCGAGGCCCACGAGGGGACGATTCCCGCACTGCTGGCGTAATCGGTTCAGGGGCGTACGCCTCTACCGCGATGGAGCCCCCACCCGGACTCGCGTTTCCGGGTGGGGGCTCCTCGGCTCATCGGACGTAGTCCTTGAGGATCTCCGTGTCGAGCTCGATGCCCATCGGGTCGGGGAGGAACACCTTCTCGCCGAACTTGGCGGCGCGGATGTCGCGGTAGCCACCGACCTGCCGGTCCGGGACGCTGTGCACCGTGACCGTGCAGGAGTCCCGGTCGATCAAGAGGTAGAGGGGAATTCCGGCCTGGCCGTATGCAGCCGGCTTCTCATACCGGTTCCGTCGGTCGGTGTCCGAGTCGTACGAGGTGACCTGGACGACCATGAGCGCCCCGTCCGGGTCGGCCCACTCACCGTGTCCCGCGAAGTGGGCCTCGGGCGCGAGCACCGCATCCGGTTTGGCCCGGCCTTCTCGACAGGCATCGACCCGGAGCCCTTGGCCCTGGTACAGGTCCAGGTCGGGCCTGGTCCGCATGCAGCGCCGGGCGAGCCAGGACACGATGGTGCTGTGGTCCCCGTCCGTCACCTTCTTGACTCCGAGCCGTCCGTTGATGAACTCCAACGTGACGGTCTCGGGAGCGGCGGAGGCGATCGTTTCGAACTCCTCCACCGACATCTGAGACGTGCGCTCGGCCATAACCGTCATGTCGCACCCCCTTCCAGGCGAAGGCCAGTGTTGTCCGGGCCCGGCGGTGACGGCCGGTTTTCGCCGCCGACCACGCTCACGGGTGATTGAACGATCTGGATCGCGAATTTCCGGCGCAGCTCATGGGTGCCGAACGTGGGTGCGGAACAGGAGAGCGCACCACGCCCGCATCGACGCCGACGAGCCTCCCGACGAGGTCGCCGCCGACGTCTGCCGACGCGCCCGGCAGGCCTTCGAACTGATCGAAAAAGGCTGAACGGGTATGCGGTGACGGCATAGGCTCGCCTCATGCCACCGGCCAGGAAACGCACACGGACGTACGACCCCGCCAAGACGCGCGCGGCGGTTCTCGCCCAGTTCGAAAACGTGCGCGAGGGGGTGGCGACCCTCACCGCCGAGCAGCTGGCCCTTCCCACCCGGCTGGGGGACTGGACCGTACGGGAACTGGTCGTGCACATCGGGATGGCCCTGTCGGCCTTCGGGCGGTTCCTCACCAGGCCGGAACCCGCGACGCAGGACTCCACCGTCCTCGACTGGCCCTTCGCGACCTCCGCCAACTCCGGTGCCATCGCGGACGCGACCCGCACACTGGCCGCCCGGAATCCCGACCTGGACACCTACCTCGCCGACATCGAGAAGGAGGTCTCGGAACTCCTCACGGCACACCCCGGCACCCGCCTGCTCGACACCACCGCGGGCGCCATGCCGCTCGCCGACTACCTGGTCACCCGCACCGTGGAACTCGTCGTCCACACCGACGACCTCAACGCCGCCGTCCCGGGCCTCGACATCCCCCACGACCGCCAGGCCCTCGCCGCCGCCACCCGGCTGCTCGCCGACGCGCTCGCCGTGAAGGCGCCCGGTGCCTCCACCGAGGTGCGCGTTCCGCCGTACGCCGTCGTGCAGTGCATCGAGGGCCCCCGCCACACCCGCGGGACCCCGCCGAACGTCGTCGAGACCGACCCGCTGACCTGGGTCCGGCTCGCCACCGGCCGTACGAGCTGGGACAGGGCCCTCGCCGACGCCAAGGTCGGCGCGAGCGGCGAACGGGCCGACCTGAGCGGTCTGCTCCCTCTGATGGCGTGACCGGCGCGGCCACGCGGAGCGCAGCACACGGCACGGTACGGAGTGGTCACCTCACCGAGCGCTCCGGAGGGCTCACCGGGAAGATGTGCGACGGCTCACTCACGGACACCGAGAAGACGCCGAGCGAACTCTCCGGCTGTCCGCCCTCCTCTGTACCCGACCACCCGCGCACCGCGCTGACCAGCCAAAACGGCACGGATGTCAGCGCGGTCCCCGAGCGCTGACCCCGGGCGTTCGGCGACGTCGCACGGCGTGCGGCAGCGATGACCGGATTCGGACCAGTGCACGATCTCGCCTACACTCGGTGGCGTGCCACGTGGTGACGGTCGACTCAATCACGATCTGCTCCCCGGTGAGAAAGGCCCCCAGGACGCGTGCGGCGTCTTCGGTGTCTGGGCTCCGGGCGAAGAGGTCGCAAAGCTCACGTACTTCGGGCTCTACGCCCTCCAGCACCGGGGCCAGGAATCCGCGGGTATCGCGGTGAGCAACGGCTCCCAGATCCTCGTCTTCAAGGACATGGGCCTGGTTTCCCAGGTCTTCGACGAGACCTCCCTCGGTTCGCTCCAGGGTCACATCGCGGTCGGCCACGCCCGCTACTCGACCACCGGCGCCTCCGTCTGGGAGAACGCCCAGCCGACGTTCCGTGCCACCGCGCACGGCTCCATCGCGCTCGGCCACAACGGCAACCTGGTCAACACGGCGCAGCTCGCCGAGATGGTCGCCGACCTCCCCAAGGAGAACGGCCGCGCCACCCAGGTCGCCGCCACCAACGACACCGACCTCGTCACCGCCCTCCTCGCGGGCCAGGTCGACGACGACGGCAAGCCGCTGACCGTCGAAGAGGCGGCCCCCAAGCTCCTGCCCCAGGTCAAGGGCGCCTTCTCGCTCGTCTTCATGGACGAGAACACCCTCTACGCGGCGCGCGACCCACAGGGCATCCGCCCGCTGGTCCTCGGCCGTCTGGAGCGGGGCTGGGTCGTCGCCTCGGAGACCGCCGCGCTCGACATCGTCGGCGCGAGCTTCGTCCGCGAGATCGACCCGGGCGAGTTCGTCGCGATCGACGAGAACGGTCTGCGCACCTCGCGGTTCGCAGAAGCGAAGCCGAAGGGCTGCGTCTTCGAGTACGTGTACCTGGCCCGCCCGGACACCGACATCGCCGGCCGGAACGTGTACCTCTCCCGTGTCGAGATGGGCCGCCGCCTCGCCAAGGAGGCGCCCGTCGAGGCCGATCTGGTGATACCGACCCCGGAGTCCGGCACCCCGGCCGCCATCGGCTACGCGGAGGCCTCCGGCATCCCGTTCGGTGCCGGTCTGGTGAAGAACGCCTACGTCGGCCGTACCTTCATCCAGCCCTCGCAGACGATCCGCCAGCTCGGCATCCGCCTGAAGCTGAACCCGCTGAAGGAAGTCATCAAGGGCAAGCGCCTGGTTGTCGTCGACGACTCGATCGTGCGCGGCAACACCCAGCGCGCCCTGGTGCGGATGCTGCGCGAGGCGGGCGCCGCCGAGGTCCACATCCGGATCTCCTCCCCGCCGGTGAAGTGGCCCTGCTTCTTCGGCATCGACTTCGCGACCCGCGCCGAGCTGATCGCCAACGGCATGTCGGTCGACGAGATCGGCCGTTCCCTCGGCGCCGACTCCCTGGCGTACATCTCCATCGACGGCATGATCGAGGCGACCACCATCGCCAAGCCGAACCTGTGCCGCGCCTGCTTCGACGGCGAGTACCCGATGGAGCTGCCCGACCCGGAGCTGCTGGGCAAGCAGCTGCTGGAGACCGAGCTCGCGGCCGGTCCCGCCGCCACGGCCGCGACCGACGCGATCCGTCGCCCGTAAAGCCCCGTATCACCGACCGGAAAGATCCCAGGCAATGTCTGAGACCCCTACTCAGGGTGCTTCCTACGCGGCTGCAGGCGTCGACATCGAGGCGGGCGACCGCGCCGTCGAGCTGATGAAGGAGTGGGTGAAGAAGACGCAGCGCCCCGAGGTCCTCGGCGGCCTCGGCGGCTTCGCCGGCCTCTTCGACGCCTCCGCCCTCAAGCGCTACGAGCGTCCGCTGCTGGCCTCCGCCACCGACGGCGTGGGCACCAAGGTCGACATCGCGCGCCGGATGGGCGTCTACGACACCATCGGCCACGACCTGGTCGCCATGGTCATGGACGACATCGTGGTGTGCGGTGCCGAGCCACTGTTCATGACCGACTACATCTGCGTCGGCAAGGTCCACCCCGAGCGGGTCGCGGCGATCGTCAAGGGCATCGCCGAGGGCTGCGTGCTGGCTGGATGCGCCCTGGTGGGCGGTGAGACGGCCGAACACCCGGGCCTGCTGGGTCCGGACGACTTCGATGTCGCCGGTGCCGGTACGGGTGTTGTGGAGGCCGACCGGCTGCTCGGCGCCGAACGCGTCCGCGAGGGTGACGTGCTGGTCGCGATGGCCGCCTCCGGGCTTCACTCCAACGGGTACTCCCTCGTCCGGCACGTCCTGCTCGACCGGGCGAAGCTCGGCCTCGACCAGCACATCGACGACCTCGGCCGCACCCTCGGCGAGGAGCTGCTCGAGCCCACGAAGATCTACTCGCTGGACTGCCTGGCCCTGATGCGCACCGCCGAGGTGCACGCGTTCAGCCATGTCACCGGCGGTGGACTCGCGGCCAACCTGGCCCGCGTCATCCCCGACGACCTGCACGCCGTCGTCGACCGCTCGACCTGGACCCCGGCCGCGGTGTTCGACCTCGTCGGGAAGACCGGCGACGTCGAGCGCCTCGAGCTCGAGAAGACCCTGAACATGGGCGTCGGCATGATCGCGATCGTCCCCGAGCAGTCGGCGGACGTCGCGCTCGCCGCCCTCGCCGACCGTGGCGTGGACGCATGGGTCGCCGGAGAGATCACCGAGCGGGGCGACCACGCAACGGGTGCCGCCCTGGTCGGGGACTACGCCGGCTGAGACCCTGCCGACAGCACAGAACCCGGTCCGTGGCCAGGGCCACGGACCGGGTGAGAAATCAGTGCAGGGTCAAGCGCCGCGACGGTGCCGGGACGACGACTCGTCTTGCTCGTCCTCGTCGTCGTCCGCGTACAGATCGGCGTACCGTGCGTACAGATCGTCGTCGTGCTCATCGTCCTCGAACCGGTCGCCGTTCGGCGACGTGTTCGACGTCGATGCGCCCAGCTCCTCGGCCAGGCGTGAGAGGTCCGTCCCACCGCTGTTGTACTTCAGCTGGCGGGCGACCTTCGTCTGCTTGGCCTTGGCCCGGCCGCGCCCCATGGCTCGACCCCCTCAACGACGGGGCTCGACGGCCCCAGAGTCTTGACACGCGTTCATGATCCGGAACGGACTCTCCGCGGAGAGACCGGCCCGTAGGGCTTCCACGGTACCTGAGCCCACGCCCATACGGTACGTCGCCCGCAGGACGGGCGTGTGCCCACGACCGTCGAGGAGCCCTGTCCTCGCTGGTCACGGCCGATTTTAACCACTTATTGGCCGACGACCCGCCGACGAAAGTGAGAGTCCTCTCAAACTCCCCCTCGGCGGGTACCGGTCAAACCTGGGCGGCCTCCCTCCGGGAGGTCACCGTCCGCGGGCCTCGGCCATCCGCTGCTCGGCGATCCGGTCGGCCGCCGCGGCCGGCGGAATGCCGTCCTCCTTCGCACGTGCGAAGATCGTCAGCGTGGTGTCGAAGATCTTCGCCGCCTTGGCCCTGCACCGGTCGAAGTCGAAGCCGTGCAGCTCGTCGGCGACCTGGATGACACCGCCGGCGTTGACGACGTAGTCCGGCGCGTACAGGATCCCGCGGTCCGCGATGTCCTTCTCCACGCCCGGGTGCGCGAGCTGGTTGTTGGCCGCGCCGCACACCACCTTCGCCGTCAGCACCGGCACGGTGTCGTCGTTCAGGGCGCCGCCCAGCGCGCACGGGGCGTAGATGTCGAGACCCTCGGTGCGGATGAGGGCGTCGGTGTCGGCGGCGACGGCGACCTGCGGGTGCGCGTCGGTGACCCGGCGCACGGCGTCCGGCCGCACGTCCGTGATCACGACCTCCGCGCCGTCCTCGAGCAGGTGCTCGACCAGGTAGTGCCCGACCTTGCCGACGCCCGCGACGCCGACCTTGCGGCCGCGCAGCGTCGGGTCGCCCCACAGGTGCTGCGCGGAGGCCCGCATGCCCTGGAAGACGCCGTACGCGGTGAGCACGGAGGAGTCGCCCGCGCCGCCGTTCTCGGGGGAGCGGCCGGTGGTCCACGGGCACACCCGGGCCACCACGTCCATGTCGGCCACATAGGTGCCGACGTCGCAGGCGGTGACGTACCGACCACCGAGCGAGGCCACGAAACGGCCGTAGGCCAGCAGCAGCTCCTCGGTCTTGATCCGCTCGGGGTCCCCGATGATCACGGCCTTGCCGCCGCCGTGGTCGAGACCGGCCATGGCGTTCTTGTACGACATCCCGCGCGAGAGGTTCAGCGCGTCGGCGACGGCCTCCTCCTCGCTCGCGTACGGGTAGAAGCGCGTGCCACCGAGGGCGGGGCCCAGGGCGGTGGAGTGGATCGCGATGACGGCCTTGAGGCCGCTGGCCCGGTCCTGGCAGAGCACGACCTGCTCATGACCCCCCTGGTCCGAGCGGAACAGGGTGTGCAGGACGCCGTCGGTTACGTCGGTCACGGTGGTGACTCCCGGTTGAGTAGCGGCGGTTGGGGGCGGGTCCCGTGCGGGTGGCGGGGCCCGTGGGCATGAGCGTAGAGCGTGTGGGCGCCCACGATGCGCGCAGTGCCGAGGATCACCCTCCCTCGGAGTACGCCCGGACGGGTTCGTGGGACGATTTGCAAGGGTTGTCCACCCCGGCCGGGCCGGCGCCCGGGCGGGTTCGGGTCGGGTTCCGGTGGGGAGGGAGCAGGTGTGCCCAAGGTGTCCTCGGTGATCGTCCCGTACGCGTGCTACTTGCGCGTGTACGAACCGCTGGCCGCCTTCCAGGAGCCGGAGCGCGGCCACTGGGCCCGCTACGCCCGCCGCCCCGACCGTCCCTCGTACCAGGACGAACTGCGCCGTTCCCTGGCGGACTTGCTGCCCACGCCCCCTGTCCCGGTGCCGGTGCACGAGAGCGACGACGCCTTCGTGACCGAGGTCGAAGGGGTGCTGTGCGTGTGCCCCTGGCGCACCCGGCTGCGCGGCTGGCAGGCGCTCGGGGAGCTGGCCGAGGAGCTGCCGCCGCCGGTCCTGGACGCGGTCCTGCCGCCCGTCGTGCGCCGCCAGGCCGCCCAGGACTACGAGCGCTGGCGGGAGCGGAACCCGGACGCGCGCCCCTGGATCCGCACCGCGACCTGGCAGGTGCCGCTGAACTGGTTCGTGCTGGTCTCCGACGAGGAGCGCAGGTACGAGAAGGGGACCGGCGAGGTGCCCCCGATGCTGCGCTACCGCACGCCCATGGTGCAGGCCCGGCGGCGCGTCGCGCGGGCGCTCAGGGCGTTGAAGGACGCGATCGACGAGGGGCCGCTCATCGACGGGCTGGTGGACGTCGGGCGGTGGCTGGAGGAGTTCCACCCGCGCTCGCTGGTCGAGCTGGACTACGGCGGGCTGGTCCACGTGCTGCCGGCCGCGGAGCTGGACGCGGACCACTCGGCCGCGGACGTCGCCGAGGGCATCGAGGCCCTGCGGCACGGGGACGGGGAGGCGGCCGGGGAGGCGTACGGGCGGCTGGTGGAGCGCTGGCGGGCCGTACGGGACCGCCGGTCGGCGAACTGAGGGCGATTCCTCAGCCGGGGCCTTGGTGAACCGTTGCTCGAATTGTGACCCGCGAGACATGGTGAAGTCACAACCCTTGGCCCATGGTTGACGTACCGCAGTTCAGGGCGGGGTCCGTGCGGGGGACGTAGCGACCGATCCGGGCTTATACCGCCAAGCGTGACGGACGGCACTTACAAGGACCTTGCGTCTTACGGCCCTCCTCATGCCAAAATAGGACAAGGAGCCCGGGGGAGGCTCCTTCTGCCCACATCTGGGCAGAAGCTCAGCATTGCACGCTTTGGGGGGTCTCGTGACTCCTGATCGCCCTGTGACTGATCGTCACAGTGGCGTGACTGTCCGCTATGGCATGGTCCATCGGCTTCCGCGGCTGATGACTACCTGGGAGGGCAATTCCATCGGTTTGGCCGACGCGGCTGGACAGATGGTGTAGTTGTAGTGCCGAGGACAAGCCGTTCGTCCTATAACCGACTCGACTCGCGTCCGCCATTTCGGGCAACGCGGGTCAAGGTGCAGAATTTAGAGGAAAGAACCGAGAAGGTTCGGTTCTCCCGAGGAGGCCGCTCATGACCGCTCGCACCCCTGATGCCGAGCCGCTGCTGACCCCGGCTGAGGTCGCCACCATGTTCCGTGTCGACCCGAAGACGGTCACGCGGTGGGCGAAGGCCGGCAAGCTCACGTCCATCCGTACGCTCGGCGGGCACCGCCGCTACCGCGAGGCCGAGGTCCGCGCCCTGCTCGCGGGCATCCCGCAGCAGCGCAGCGAGGCCTGAACAACCGCATAGCCGGACACTACGGGCAGGTCCCCCACCTGCCGTGACGTCCGTGACAACAGCTCCAAGCGACGCGGGTTCTGCCCCAACAGGACTCACGCCCAAGGTCAACAGAGGCACGACAAGGGTGCGTCGTGGATCGCGCTGGACTCCGCCGGGTCCAGCGCGATCTTTTTTGTGCGCCGACCGGGTGTGTGGGGCCGGGATGTGAGCGGCCTTGTCGGAGTCTGGGGGGCGGGCGTCGGAACTGCTGTGCGTGACCTCAGAGCAGGGTGCAATTGCACATATTAAATTGACCCTTTGTAGGGGAGGGGTAAGGGTGGCAGTCACCGAAACTGGCGCGGTGACACCCGTCACATGCCAGAGTCCTTGTTACGTATGCGCTCTCTGGGCTAAGGAACAGCCCGCTGAGTGGCGGGTGTTGGGCGGCCGCACGTCCAGGAGTGCCCATCCGGGCGCGTGATGAACCCACGGGTTCGTCAGGCCGTCGCGGCACTCTCGGAGGCGTTGTCGTCCTCCGGGGCCGCCTCGGGAGCCTCCTCGCCCCGCTGGGCGGGTTCCATGGCCAGGCGCAGGAGGTGGTGGCAGATGGGGCAGTGCCGGGTCAAATGGCGGTACCCGGCGGCGGCGGACAGATGGGCACGGAGCAGGGCACGGGTCTCGTGCCGAACGGACGCCGCCATACGCCACCTCCCCAGGGCCGCCCGCACACCAGGGAGCCCTGACTTCTGGGGTACCGAGGGAATGTGACGCCGTCAAGGCGCGGGGCGCTGCCGCTCGGGGGCGGCGAGGGCGGTGCGGGGCAGGGCCCCGAGCCGGGGGACGGGGTGCCGTCACGGGGCTCCGCCCCGGACCCTTTCCGGACGCTGTGGGCCGGTCTGTGGCGCGGCGGACGGCCCGGCCCGGGGACGGCACCGCCTCACCCTCGGCGTCCGAGCACGGCTGCGCGGCGGCCGCGCCCTCCGCCTTGGCCGGCGGCGAGTGGTGATACGGCGAAGGCCCGCGTCCGTTGCCGGATGCGGGCCTGTGTCGTCTCACGCGGTCCTGACGGGCTCTGCCCTGTCTGATGGCGGCTGTGCCGCGGGCGCGGCCTTCCGGCCTTGGATGGGTGCGGACATGGCGAAAGCCCGCGTCCGTTACCGGATGCGGGCCTGTCTCGCCTCACGCGGTCCTGACGGGATTTGAACCCGCGGCCTCCACCTTGACAGGGTGGCGAGCACTCCAAACTGCTCCACAGGACCAGGTTTCGCGGCGCTGTTCGTGCGGTGCGCTGCGAGAAGAGACTGTACAGGAGGGTGAGCCCCTGGTCGAACTCACCCTTCGTGCACGCGTCGTCACGAGACCGCCGCGTCGATCGCCTTCACGATCCGCTTGTCCGAGACCGGGTACGGCGTGCCCAGCGCGTGGGCGAAGTAGCTGACCCGGAGCTCCTCGATCATCCAGCGGATGTCCAGGACCTGCTGCGGCACCGGACGGCCCTGCGGCAGCTGCTCCAGCAGCCACGCGTACTCGTCCTGCATCTCCCGGACCTTCTCCATGCGCGTGGTGTCCCGCTGCACGTTCGTCGGCATCTGCTGGAGGCGACGGTCCGCGGCCACCAGGTAGCGCATCAGGTCGGGAAGACGCCGTATGCCTGCCTCCGTCACGAAGCCGGGCTTCACCAGGGCGTCCAGCTGCGCCCGTACGTCCGCCAGGTTCGGCAGCAGGGCCGGGCTGCGGACGGCCTTCAGACGGCGCTCACAGGCCTGCCAGGCGGCCAGCACCTGCTGCACCTGCGCGACCGTACGCACCGTCGTGTCGATGATCTCGGCGCGCACCCTGTCGTACAGCTTCCGGTACGACTCCTCGTCCCACGCCGGTCCGCCGAAGTCCCCGATCAGCTTGTCCGCCGCCGCCATCGCGCAGTCGTCGAACAGGGCCTGGATCGAGCCGTGCGGGTTCGCGGACAGGGCGAGCTTCTGCTGGTTGGTCAGCTTCTCGGAGGCGAACTTCGCAGGGTTCACCGGGATGTTGCGCAGGATGAGCCGGCGGGTGCCCTTCCACATGGCCTCGGCCTGTTCCGCCGCCGTGTCGAAGAGGCGCACGGACACCGTGTCGCCGTCGTCCACCAGCGCGGGGAACGCCTTCACCGGCTGCCCGGCCCGGCGCGTCTCGAACACCTGGGTGAGCGTGCCGATCGTCCAGTCCGTGAGGCCCGTACGCTCCAGGGACTCACCGCCCTGCCGCTCGGCGGTGGCCGCCGCGGCCTGCGACAGCGCCTTGCGTGCCCTGGGCCTGAGCTTCAGCTTCAGTGCCTCCAGGTCCTTGTCCTCCGCCAGCTTCCGGCGCCGCTCGTCGACGATCCGGAAAGTGATCTTCAGATGGTCCGGCACCTTGGACCAGTCGAAGTCCTCCGGCCCGAACGGCACGCCGACCATGCGTTTCAGCTCGCGCGCCATCGTGGTCGTCAGCGGCTCCTGCAGGGGCACCGCCTTCTCCAGGAACGCCTTCGCGTAGTTCGGCGCCGGGACGTAGTTGCGGCGGATCGGTTTGGGGAGGGAGCGGATCAGTTCCGTGACCAGCTCCTCCCGCAGACCGGGGATCTGCCAGTCGAAGCCCTCGTCCGTGACCTGGTTGAGCACCTGCAGCGGGATGTGGACGGTCACGCCGTCCGCGTCCGCGCCCGGCTCGAACTGGTAGGTGACCCGGAATTTCAGCCGGCCCTGGCGCCAGGAGTCGGGATAGTCGTCCTTGGTGACCGCGCCCGCCTTCTCGTTGATGAGCATCTCGCGCTCGAAGTCGAGGAAGTCGGGCTGCTCCTGGCGTTTGCGCTTCCACCAGGAGTCGAAGTGCGCGCCCGACACGACGTGTTCGGGCACCCGCTGGTCGTAGAAGTCGAACAGCGTCTCGTCGTCGACGACGATGTCCCGGCGCCGGGCGCGGTGCTCCAGCTCCTCGACCTCGCTCAGGAGCCTGCGGTTGTCGGCGAAGAACTTGTGGTGCGTGCGCCAGTCGCCCTCCACCAGGGCGTTGCGGATGAACAGCTCCCGGCTGACCTCGGGGTCGATCCGGCCGTAGTTCACCTTCCGCTGGGCGACGATCGGGACGCCGTACAGCGTGACCTTCTCGTACGCCATCACGGCCGCCTGGTCCTTCTCCCAGTGCGGTTCGCTGTACGTCCGTTTCAGCAGGTGGCCGGCGAGCGGCTCGACCCACTCGGGCTCGATCTTCGCGTTGACCCGGGCCCAGAGGCGGGAGGTCTCGACGAGCTCCGCGGACATCACGAAGCGCGGGGGCTTCTTGAAGAGCGCCGAGCCCGGGAAGATCGCGAACTTGGCGTTGCGGGCACCCAGGTACTCGTTCTTCGCACCCTCCTTCACGTCCTTCATGCCGATGTGCGACAGCAGACCGGCGAGGAGCGAGACATGGATGCGGTCGGCCGGGGCATCGTCCTCGTTGACGTGGATGCCCATCTGCTTGGCGACCGTGCGCAGCTGGGTGTAGATGTCCTGCCATTCGCGAATGCGCAGGAAGTTGAGGTACTCCTGCTTGCACATCCGGCGGAAGGAGGAGGAGCCCCGCTCCTTCTGCTGCTCGCGGATGTACCGCCACAGGTTGAGGTAGGCGAGGAAGTCGCTCGTCTCGTCCTTGAAGCGGGCGTGCTGCTGGTCGGCCTGGGTCTGCTTGTCGGCGGGGCGCTCGCGCGGGTCCTGGATGGACAGCGCCGCGACGATCACCATGACCTCGCGGACACAACCGTTCTTGTCGGCCTCCAGCACCATGCGCGCCAGGCGCGGGTCGACCGGCAGCTGGGCGAGCTTGCGGCCGGTGTCGGTGAGGCGCTTGCGCGGGTCCTTCTGTGTCGGGTCCAGCGCGCCCAGCTCCTGCAGCAGCTGCACGCCGTCGCGGATGTTGCGGTGGTCCGGCGGGTCGATGAACGGGAACTTCTCGATGTCGCCGAGGCCGGCCGCGGTCATCTGGAGGATGACGGAGGCGAGGTTCGTCCGCAGGATCTCGGCGTCGGTGAACTCCGGGCGCGTGACGAAGTCGTCCTCGCTGTAGAGCCGGATGCAGATGCCGTCGGACGTACGGCCGCAGCGGCCCTTGCGCTGGTTGGCGCTCGCCTGGGAGATCGGCTCGATGGGCAGCCGCTGGACCTTGGTCCGGTGGCTGTAGCGGGAGATCCGCGCGAAGCCGGGGTCGATGACGTACTTGATGCCGGGGACGGTCAGGGAGGTCTCGGCCACGTTCGTGGCCAGAACGATCCTGCGGCCCGTGTGCGGCTGGAACACGCGGTGCTGCTCGGCGTGGGTCAGCCGGGCGTACAGCGGCAGGACTTCGGTGAACCGGTACTGCTTCCTGGTCAGCGCGTCCGCCGTGTCGCGGATCTCGCGCTCGCCGGAGAGGAAGACGAGGATGTCGCCGGGGCCCTCGGCCATCAGCTCCTCGACGGCGTCGGTGATCGCGGTGATCTGGTCCCGGTCCGCATCGTCGGAGTCCTCCTCCAGGAGGGGCCGGTAGCGCACCTCGACGGGGTACGTACGCCCGCTCACCTCGATGATCGGCGCGTCGCCGAAGTGCCGGGAGAAGCGCTCGGGGTCGATCGTGGCCGAGGTGATGACGACCTTGAGGTCCGGGCGCCGGGGGAGGAGCTGGGCGAGGTAGCCGAGCAGGAAGTCGATGTTGAGGGATCGCTCGTGCGCCTCGTCGATGATGATCGTGTCGTAGGCGCGCAGCTCGCGGTCCGTCTGGATCTCCGCGAGCAGGATGCCGTCCGTCATCAGTTTGATGAAGGTGGCGTCCGGGTTCACCTGGTCGGTGAAGCGGACCTTCCAGCCGACGGCCTCGCCGAGGGGCGTGTCGAGTTCCTGCGCGACGCGTTCCGCGACGGTGCGGGCGGCGATACGGCGGGGCTGGGTGTGGCCGATCATCCCGCGGACGCCCCGGCCGAGTTCGAGGCAGATCTTGGGGATCTGGGTGGTCTTGCCGGAGCCGGTCTCACCGGCCACGATCACGACCTGGTGGTCGCGTATGGCGTCGGCGATCTCGTTCTTCTTCTGGCTGACCGGGAGTTGCTCGGGGTAGGTGACGGCGGGCACGCGGGCGGTGCGCTCGGCGATCCGTGTCTCGGCCCTGGCGACCTCCGCCTCGATCTCGGCGAGTACGGCGGCCCGGGCCTCGGGCTTGCGGATCTTGCGCGCGCCTTCGAGCCTGCGGCCGAGCCGGTGCGCGTCGCGCAGGGAGAGCTCGGACAGGCGGGGGGCGAGGGTGCCGAGGGCGGGGGCGGGATGCGTAGACATACGCGGTCCAGGATCTCACCTTGGCGAAATTCGTGGCTAACGAATTGCCTGCGGCGGTTGTGAACGCCCCCGCTCGGTCCCCTCCGTGGGTGGTGGCTGCCCGCTTCAGCCGTGCTCCGGTGCCGACGCCGGCTTGTCGCGGGCCGCCATCGACTTCGCCGTGTTGGAGACCGCCTTGATGCCCAGGTACGCGGTGGTCATGCTGCTGACCGCCGTGAAGGCCGCGGTGAGGACGCCGACCATGACCGACTTGTCACCGCCCAGGCGCCAGACACCGAAGATCGCCACGCCGGCGATCGCGAGGTTGCTGATGATCACCGCGAGCAGGCCGTAGCGGGCCCGCGTCTTCTCCAGTTCGGTGTCCTGCATGGCACCCGCCCCGTCCCGGCTCATGATTCCCCTGTGGCCGCCCCTACGGCCAGCCGAACGTAGCGCCTGGAAGGGGACATGCCAAGCGTTGCGGGCGAGCGGGCCGTTCCGCAACCGTTGGCCCAAACCGTTGGCCCAGCCGACATGAAAACACCCCCACCGGAAGATCCAGGAGGGGGTGTTTGCCCTGGTGGGGCGGTTGTGGCTGGGGCCGGGGTCGAACCGGCGACCTTCCGCTTTTCAGGCGGACGCTCGTACCAACTGAGCTACCCAGCCACGAGGTTTCACGTGAAACCTCAGCGGTCCTGACGGGATTTGAACCCGCGGCCTCCACCTTGACAGGGTGGCGAGCACTCCAAACTGCTCCACAGGACCAAGCGCTGCGTACGACAGTGTCGCACAGGGTGGTGCGTGCCCCCAACGGGATTCGAACCCGTGCTACCGCCTTGAAAGGGCGGCGTCCTAGGCCGCTAGACGATGAGGGCTATCGGCCCGCCTGGGCGCTTCTCAGCGCGTCGGGGACGTGAGAAGCATATGGGATGGGAGGAGGGTTCGCCAAAACCGTTTAGGGGGCGCTCGGTGCCGGGGTCGCGCCCGAGCGGCCGGCGGGGGGCGTGCTCGGGGGCGTGGTGCCTGGTGCGGGGCTCCCGCCGGGCTGGTTCTCCTTGGCCAGGTGCCGGGTGACCTCCGCCGTCGTCTCCCCCAGACCGCCGAGCCTGATCTCGTCCCAGGCCTGCAGACGGCGGGTGGTCCGGTCCAGATAGAGGATCGAGGCCTCGATCGGGGCCGGGTACTGGCGCTCGACCGCCCGCAGCCCGCTGCCGCCCGTCGATCCCTCGATGCGCAGCCGGGTGCCGTACTTCATGATCTCCGTCCCCTCGTGGTGCAGATGCCCCGCCAGGACCAGCGGTACATCGCCGTCCACCTGGCGTGCGGCCGTCGGTTCGTGGGCGATCGCGATGTCGACGGGCCTGCCCGCGGCCTTCTGGTCGCGCAGGGCCGTGGCCAGGCGCGCGCCCGCCAGTTCCTCGGCGCGGTCGCCGCCCGGGGTGACCGACCGGTCGGGCGTGAACTGCGGGTCCCCCGTACCGGCGAAGCGCAGGCCCGCGATGCTGACCGCCCTGCCGTCGTCCAGGACGTGCACGTTCTTGATGCGCTCCAGGTAGCGCTGGGTGGTGAGGGAGTCGTGGTTGCCGCGGACCCAGACGTAGGGGGCGCCCAGGTCGGCGATCGGGTCCAGGAAGCGGTTCTCCGCCGCCGTGCCGTGGTCCATGGTGTCGCCGGAGTCGACGATCACATTGACGTCGTACTGCTTCACCAGCGAGGCGATGATCTTCCAGCTCGCCGGGTTGAGGTGGATGTCGGACACGTGCAGGACCCGGATCGTCGTCGGATCCGGCTGGTAGGCGGGCAGGGTGGAGGTGACGTCGTAGAGCTTGGTCACGTTCGTCACCAGGCGCGCCAGTTCCTGCTGGTAGACGTTGAACTCGGTGACGATGCTGCGCGCGTTGCCGACCAGGGAGGGGGCGGAGGAGAGCAGGCCGGAGAACTTCGGCTCGAGGACCGACTCGGGGTTCCAGGTGGCGTACGCCGTCGCCCCGGAGGCGGCGAGGAGGGTGAACGCCAGTCCGCCGGCCGCGAGGGCCCGGCGGGGGCGGCGGTAGACCGCCAGACCGAGGGCGGTGGCGCCGGCGACCACGGCCACGCAGGAGCGTACGGCCAGGTCCAGCGTGCCGTGCTCGACGTCGCGGGTGATCTCCTGCTGGAGCCCGGAGATTCGCTCCGGGTGGTCCACCAGCTCCTGGGAGCGGCCCGGGTCGAGCTGGTCGACGTTGACGTCGAGGCGGACGGGTGCCTCGTGGCTGTTCAGCTCGAGGGCACCGAGCGGGGAGACGTTGATCTTCGTGCCCCCGGTGAATGAGGGACGCAGGGTCATGGTGGTGTTCATGGGGCCCACCGGGACGCGTACGTCGCCCACGATCAACAGGCCGAGCCAGGCGCCCAGGAGCACCACGGCGACCATGCCTAGGGCCCGGAGCCAGGGGTGGGGCTGCGGGACCAGTTCGGCGGCCGGGTGTGGGCGGAGTGAGCGGTAGTACCGGGCGAGCGTGGAGGGCGCCCTTCGAACGCGGTGGAGAGCTGCTGCGGGGACGCGGTCCATTGGTCCCGTATGCCCAGGTTGCAGAACGGATATGCGGAGTGGATCAACGGATGCGGGTGCGGTCGCACCCTGTCTGTGGGGGTGTGGTGCCGGACAATGGCCCTGTGCTGGAGATGACGCGCGAGGAGTTCGAGGAACTGGTCGCCGAGGCGCTCGACCGGATCCCGCCGGAGCTGACGCGGCTCATGGACAACGTCGCGGTGTTCGTCGAGGACGAGCCGCCCACCGACGATCCCGGGCTGCTCGGGCTCTACGAGGGCACTCCGCTGACGGACCGCGGAGAGTGGTACGCGGGCGTACTGCCGGACCGGATCACGATCTACCGGGGGCCGACCCTGCGGATGTGCGACACCCGGGAGGACGCGGTCGCGGAGACCGAGGTGACGGTGGTGCACGAGATCGCGCACCACTTCGGAATCGACGACGCCCGGCTGCACTCGCTCGGGTACGGGTGACGTGGGGTGGCGTGCGCTCGGGTGACCTCGGTCGGGTGACGTTCCCTCGGAGCGGCGCGTGTCCTCTTGCGGGTGGCGGGAGTTGGGCAGGCTGACTTCTCGTACGCCCCCGGAGGTGGCTGCCCGTGCGCGCCTGTTACGTACCCGTCCGTCTGGCCGCCACGGTCATGGCCCTCGCCGCCGCCACCGGCTGTATGAGCGTGGGGGACGCCGGGGACGCTCCGTCGCAGGCGCCCTCGGTGGGACGGCATGGCGGGGCGGCGCCGGACGGCGGTTCGATGACGAGCGGGGGCGTGGGCGCGGGTCTGGGCGGAGCGGCGGCCAAGGCGGGTCCGCCGAAGCACGGCGAGCCCGGGGCCGAGTCCTCAGCGCCGCCCTCCGCGCCCACGTCCGGGGGCGGCGGGTCCAAGGGCGCCAGGCCAACCGCCAAGGAGACGTCACAGCCCGGCAAGGGGGGCGTCGGCGCGGTGCCGCCCGCGCCGACGGTGGGGGAGCCGGAGCCCACGCAGACCTCGGCCGATCCGACGCCGACGAGCCGGCCGGACCCGCCGTCGCCCACTCCGACGACCGCGGAGCCGTCGTCCTCGGCGCCCGGGCAGGCCACGCAGCTGATGCAGCGGGAGCCCGCGCCGCGAGCGGGCATTCCGGCGGCGTAGGCGTGTCCGGCCCCCAGGACCCTGGGGCCGCCGCCCTGTGGGCCCAGCGTCTGTGGCGCGAGTCACCCGGAGGGGGCCGGGATCGGTTTGCGTTCCGCGGTGCTGAGTGCGTATCTTGGTAGATCGTTTGATCCCATTTGCCCGGCGCCTTGAAGACGCGCCGCGTGTGGCGCGTACTCTCCCTTGCCGTGGCCGGACCGCATCGAGGCGGTCGATTGTGACTTCACGGATGTTTGGGCACGTGCCAGAACTCCGGAAGGTTCGCATTTCGTATGTCTGTTGCCGGTACCGAGCACATCATCCTGCCCGAGGACTCGCAGAACTCCGAGGGCACCCAGGAAACCCAGGACACCGCCGTGGTCGCCGAGGCCCAGGACACCGCTCCCGAGGTGACCTTCGCCGACCTCGGCCTGCCCGAGGGCATCGTCCGCAAGCTCGCCCAGAACGGCGTCACCGTCCCCTTCCCGATCCAGGCCGCGACCATCCCCGACGCCCTGGCCGGCAAGGACATCCTCGGCCGCGGTCGCACCGGCTCGGGCAAGACGCTGTCCTTCGGTCTGCCCACCCTGGCCACCCTGGCCGGCGGCCGCACCGAGAAGAAGAAGCCGCGGGCCGTGATCCTCACCCCGACGCGTGAGCTGGCCATGCAGGTCGCGGACGCGCTGCAGCCCTACGGCGACGTGCTCGGGCTCAAGATGAAGGTCGTCTGCGGCGGCACGTCCATGGCGAACCAGATCTACGCCCTCGAGCGCGGCGTGGACATCCTGGTCGCCACGCCCGGCCGGCTGCGCGACATCATCAACCGCGGCGCCTGCTCCCTCGAGGACGTGCGGATCGCCGTCCTCGACGAGGCCGACCAGATGTCCGACCTGGGCTTCCTGCCCGAGGTCACCGAGCTGCTCGACCAGGTCCCGGCGGGCGGCCAGCGGATGCTGTTCTCCGCCACCATGGAGAACGAGATCAAGACCCTCGTCGACCGGTACCTGAACGACCCGGTGAGCCACGAGGTGGACGCCGCCCAGGGCGCGGTGACGACCATGTCGCACCACATCCTCATCGTGAAGCCCAAGGACAAGGCCCCGGTCACCGCCGCGATCGCCTCCCGCAAGGGCCGCACCATCATCTTCGTCCGCACCCAGATGGGTGCCGACCGCGTCGCCGAACAGCTGCGCGACGCCGGCGTGAAGGCGGACGCGCTGCACGGCGGTATGACCCAGGGCGCGCGTACCCGGACGCTGGCCGACTTCAAGGACGGGTACGTCAACGTGCTCGTCGCGACGGACGTCGCCGCCCGCGGCATCCACGTCGACGGGATCGACCTGGTGCTCAACGTGGACCCCGCCGGGGACCACAAGGACTACCTGCACCGCGCCGGCCGTACGGCACGTGCCGGCCGTACGGGCACGGTGGTCTCCCTGGCGCTGCCGCACCAGCGGCGCCAGATGTTCCGGCTGATGGAGGACGCGGGCGTCGACGCCTCGCGCCACATCATCCAGGGCGGGGCCGCGTTCGACCCGGAGGTCGCCGAGATCACCGGTGCCCGGTCGATGACCGAGGTCCAGGCGGACTCCGCCGGGATGGCCGCGCAGCAGGCCGAGCGGGAAGTCGCACAGCTCACCAAGCAGCTGGAGCGGGCGCAGCGGCGCGCGGCCGAGCTGCGTGAGGAGGCGGACCGGCTGGTCGCGCGGGCCGCACGGGAGCGCGGCGAGGACCCGGAGGCGGCTCTGGCGGCGGCCCGTGAGGCCACGGCTCCGACCGCGCCGGCGGCCGAACTCTCCGTACCGGAGCAGCGGATCGCTGAGGACGCGGAGCGGACGGACCGGGCCGAGCGCACTGAGCGGGCTGAGCGCGCCGAGCAGGGCGAGCGTGAGGAGCGGAACGGCTTCAACCGGGACCGCGGCTTCGACCGTGACCGGGCACGTGGCTTCGACCGCAGGGACGACGACCGCGGTGGCCGTTCGTTCGAGCGGCGCGACGAGCGGGGTGGCTTCCGCCGAGACGGCGACCGGCGCCCGTTCGACCGTGACCGCGACCGTGGCTTCGGCGGCCGTGACCGTGACCGTGGCTTCGACCGCAGGGACGGCGATCGTGGCTTCGACCGCCGTGACAACGACCGCCGTGACAACGACCGCCGCGACAACGACCGTCGTTCGTTCGAGCGGCGTGACGACCGCGGTGGATTCCGTCGCGACGACGACCGCGGTGGATTCCGTCGTGACCACGACCGTGACCGCCGCCCGTTCGACCGCGACCGGCGTGACAACGACCGGCGTGACAACGACCGGCGTGACAACGACCGTCGTTCGTTCGAGCGGCGTGACGACCGCGGCGGTTTGCGTCGCGACAACGACCGGCGCCCCTTCGAGCGGCGTGACGAGCGCGGCGGGCACCGCGGCAGCGACCGCCCGTTCAACCGGGACCGCCAGGGCGACCGCCCCGGCTTCCGCTCCGGCGGCCACGACCGCCCGTACGGCCGCCGTGACGACCACCGCGGCACCGGCTCGTTCGGCCGCCGCGAGGACAAGCCGCGCTGGAAGCGCAACGGCTGACGCCCGGTGACCTCCGAAGGGCCCGTACGACTCCTGTCGTACGGGCCCTTCCGCATACAGCGGCAGCGCGGCAGCGGTCGGTTTCAGGTCATCAGGTGACGCATGTCACGCCTCCGGCGAGGGAATCGCTGGGGGCATGACAGATGACGTCAGAGCGAGTGGGCCGTCGGACGAAGAGCGGCTGGCCCAGCTCGGTTACACACAGGTTCTCGCGCGCCGGATGTCGGCGTTCTCCAACTACGCGGTCTCCTTCACGATCATCTCGGTCCTCTCCGGCTGCCTGACCCTCTACCTCTTCGGGATGAACACCGGCGGCCCCGCCGTGATCACCTGGGGCTGGGTGGCCGTCGGCCTGATGACACTGTTCGTCGGCCTGTCGATGGCCGAAATCTGTTCGGCCTACCCGACCTCCGCGGGCCTGTACTTCTGGGCCCACCGCCTGGCGCCACCGCGCTCGGCCGCGGCCTGGGCCTGGTTCACGGGCTGGTTCAACGTGCTGGGCCAGGTGGCTGTGACGGCGGGCATCGACTTCGGCGCCGCGTCCTTCCTGGGCGCGTACCTCAACCTCCAGTTCGACTTCGCGGTCACGCCCGGCCGCACGGTCCTGCTCTTCGCGGCGATCCTGCTTCTGCACGGTCTGCTGAACACCTTCGGCGTCCGCATCGTGGCCCTCCTCAACAGCGTCAGCGTGTGGTGGCACGTGCTCGGCGTCGCGGTCATCGTCGGCGCCCTGGCCTTCGTACCGGACCACCACCAGTCGGCGTCCTTCGTCTTCACCAAGTTCGTGAACAACACCGGCTGGAGCAGCGGCACCTACGTGGTCCTCCTCGGCCTGCTGATGGCCCAGTACACCTTCACCGGCTACGACGCCTCCGCCCACATGACGGAGGAGACGCACGACGCGTCCACGGCGGGCCCGCAGGGCATCGTCCGTTCCATCTGGACCTCCTGGATCGCCGGCTTCGTCCTCCTGCTGGGCTTCACCTTCGCCATCCAGTCCTACGACAAGGAACTCGCCTCCCCGACGGGCGCGCCGCCCGCGCAGATCCTGCTCGACGCCCTCGGAGCGAGTGCGGGCAAGTTGCTGCTGCTCGTGGTGATCGGCGCGCAACTGTTCTGCGGGATGGCGTCGGTGACGGCGAACAGCCGCATGATCTACGCGTTCTCGCGCGACGGCGCGCTGCCCTTCTCGCAGGTGTGGCACACGGTCAGCCCGCGCACGCGGACCCCGGTGGCGGCGGTGTGGCTGGCGGTGGTCGGGGCACTGGCCCTGGGGCTGCCCTACCTGATCAACGTGACCGCGTACGCGGCCGTGACGTCGATCGCGGTGATCGGCCTCTACATCGCCTACGTCATCCCGACCCTGCTGCGGGTCCGCCGGGGCGAGGCCTTCGAACGCGGCCCCTGGCACCTGGGCCGCTGGTCCCAGCCGATCGGCGTGATCTCGGTGGCCTGGGTCGTCGTGATCACGATCCTCTTCATGCTCCCGCAGGTCTCCCCGGTCACCTGGGAGACGTTCAACTACGCCCCGGTCGCCGTCCTGGTCGTCCTCGGCTTCGCCGCGACCTGGTGGCTGGCCTCCGCCCGCCACTGGTTCCTGAACCCCGACCACGAACGCACCCGCATCCGCGAGGCAGCGCGCTCCGGCGCCCCCGAACCGGCCGACCCCTGACCCCACCGGCCACCCGCACGGCCGCCCGCCACCCACTCCGATGTCACCCACAGCGAACACTTCCGGCCCGCCTCCCCGATACTCGATCTGAGACACGGCCTCGTCGGGCTATGCTCGGGGAGGCAACATCGCCAGGGCCCTTAGCTCAATTGGCAGAGCAGTGGACTTTTAATCCATTGGTTGTGGGTTCGAGTCCCACAGGGCCTACGGCTGGCAGGCGGGGGATATGGCCCCTGGCCTGCTACGCAGCGTCCGAGCCGGCGTCAGCTGGCTCGGACGCTGCTTCGTTTCCGGGCTCCTGCGTGAGCGATGCGTGAGCGGGAAGAGCGGCCACCTGCGGCGGTTTTGTGTGAGACCGCCCTCAGCGGATACCCGGCGGGCGTGAGGTACGGCAGTGTGCCCCACGAGTGGGCCGTCTGCCCCGGATGTCTCCATGAGCCTCGGCAGGCGGTGCGCTCCTTACGGGCCTTACGGGTGAGCCCGTCCGGTGCTGCGGGTCGAGTCGGCCGGCGGCGTACGGTGGAGATACCGAGGGCATCACGCACTCCGGCCGTCCTGCCGGGTCGTCCTCGGCGAGAGACGAACCCCGGGCCGTCCGAGCGGCGGTGCGGAGACGGGTCGGCAATCATGCCCGCCGCGATCACAACAACTCCGCACCCTTCCCTGGTCGTTGCGTTTCCCTGCCGAAGGGCGGGGTGATGGCCGTGCAGCGCCTGGACATCCACCGGCGTGACCGGGGGGAGCGGGCCCTCGTCACGCTCGTCGGCGACATCTGGCCGGCCTCGGCGCCCCTGCTGCGGGCCGCGCTGGAGCAGTGCCTGCGCGACGGCATGACCGCCATCGACGTCGATCTCACCACGGTCGGCTCCTGTGACGCCAAGGGCCTGGACGTCTTCCTGGCGGCGTCACGGCATGCCGGCCGCGTGCACGCCTGCCTGCACCTGCACCATCCGTGCGCGCAGATCACCCGGCTCCTCGCCTTCACCGGCTCCGCGCCCCTGCTCCGCGATCTGCTGGACCCGTCCGCGGCGGGTCCGTCGGCCGGCGGGACGCAGACGTCCGGCGACCGCGCCGGTGCGCCGGTCGTCAAGGACGGGATCCGCCTGCGCAGGCTGACTCGCCGGCAGGTGGAGGGGATGAGCGAGGACATCGCCGACCTGGCCGTGGCCGGCCCCTTCCTGCGGGACGACTTCCTGCGGCGGCTTGCCGTCAGCGCCCGACGGCCTGGCTTCGCGCTGCTGGTGGCCGAGACGACGGTGTTGGTGGGGTGCGTCTTCGGGTTTCCGGTGAGTCCCGTCAGCCGGTCCGAGCAGGGGTTGCAGGAGAGCGTCCAACGGCTCACCGGCTGTGCCCGGTTCCTGCTCCTCACCCAGGTCGTGGCGCACCAGCACCCACAGCGCCGCGACATCGGCCGCCGTCTGCAACAGCGTCTGCTGGCCGATGAGCGCACCGAGCTCGGAGTGGCCTTGCTGATTCCGGCCGACCGGGCCGGACAAGCCGCCTACGACTCGTGGGGCTGGCGGAACCACGGGGAGATGGTCGGGCTGCCCGGTCGGGGCGCTCCTTGCGTGCTGACCCTGTTCCGGGAGAGCGGATCTTCGCTGCCTGCGCCTCGGGCCGCCGTTCCAAGCCGGGCGTAGCCTTGAAGACACCGAGAGCATGTCGGGCGCATGATCAGGACAGCGCCGTTCCCGGCGAGTGGCGAACGAGGGCAGCTCCAGGCCGCCCGGACGGGATCGCACGATGGACTCCCCCACACCGCCCGCAGGAGACCGGCCGCCGAGTGACGCGCACACGTACAGGATGCCGCTGGCCCGGCTGAGGCTCACGCCGGAGGCCAGCCACGGCCCGCTGGACGGAGCGTGGTGGCCGCGTTGCGACGCCCTGGAACTGGAGCTGCCCGCGCTCGTGGGCTCGCTCGACCCCGGCCTTGGCACGGTCACCCGCGTCACGGTCGGCGCTGCGGCCTGGCCTGACGCGCCACTGACCGTGTCGGCGCCGGACCACGTGATCGAGGTCGTCCTGAGCGACGCCACCGCCGAGGAGCATGCCATCACCCTGGACTGCGGCACCCTGGGGCGCTGGGAGCTGCTGGTCGTCCCGCCCGACGAGCCGGCCGGAACCGCCGAATGCCTGTTGACCGCCGCCGCCGATCCGTGGAATCCGCTGTCGGCTCAGCGCACCTTGGCACATGTCGAGGACAGCTTCGGCCGGGAGGGCGCAGGGGAACAGCACGGCCCATGATGGAGTGATGGGACGGGTAGTCCATTCGCCGGTCGACCCCGCCGCCGATGTCCGTGTGGATCACGGTGGGTGAGCTGATGACGGCCGAACCGGGCACGGACCGCTCCGAGAGCTTCGGGGAAGCGCTTCTGGGGGCGGTTCTCGACCGGGCGCACGAGCTCCCGCCCCACCTCATCGGACCGCTGGTCGCCGACGTGGTGGAGCGGCTCGGCGGCCGCCGTCCGCAGGTGCTGCTCCAGGACTACGGCCAGTTGCTGCTCGTACCTCTGCGCGGTGAGGGCCTCACGGGCGGGGATCCGCAGGACATCGACGCTTCCGTCGCGGGCCGGTGCTTTCTCGACGCCCAGCCCGTCGAGATGCCCGAGGCCGACGGCGTACGGGTCCACCTGCCGCTGCTGGACGGCGGCGACCAGGTGGGCGTCATGGCCGTGACGCTGGACCGGGTCGATGACGACGACCGGCGGCTGCTGGCCAGGCTCTCCGGCCTGGTTGCCGACCTGCTGGTGACCAAGCACGGCTACTCCGACCTGTTCTTCTCCACCCGCCGCGGTGAACCGATGAGCGTCGCCGCCGAGATCCAGTGGTCCCTGCTGCCGCCTCTGGCCATGGTCATGCCGCGGGTCGCCGTGGCCGGGATCCTGGAGCCCGCCTACGACGTGGCGGGGGACAGCTTCGACTACGCGCTCAACGGTGACATCCTCCACGTGGCCATGATCGACGCGATGGGGCACGGCCTGGGCGCGGCCACCATGGCCACCGTGGCCATCGGCGCCTACCGTCACGCCCGCCGCCTCGGCACCGGCCTGTCGGAGATCTACGCCGCCATGGACGTCGCCGTGGTACACCAGTTCGGCCCGGACCACTTCGTCACCGCCCAGATGATGCGGCTGGACACGGCCACGGGGCGGATGCACTGGGTCAATGCGGGACACCCGCCACCGATACTCGTGCGCGATCACCGCGTCGCGCGTCGGCTGGTCGCCCCCACGACCCTCCCGGTCGGCCTGGGCGGGCCGGCGCCGGAGGTCAGTGAGCTGGACCTGGAGCGTGGAGACCGCGTCCTCTGCTTCACGGACGGACTGATCGAGGAACACGCCGTGGGTGAGGAGCAGTTCGGTGAGGACCAGCTGATCGACTGCGTGAACCGGCTGGAGAGGACCGGTCGCGGGGTCCGGGCGGTGGCGCGCTCCCTGTCGCACACCCTCAAGCGAGCACGGGGCGGACACACGACGGACGACGCGACGCTGCTCCTGGTGGAGTGGCGCGGCTGACCGCACCACCGGCAACGACGAAGGTCAGCCGGACGGCCTCTGCCCGCTTCCCGTGTCGATGAGGATCTGCCCCGCCTCGCTGACGTTGCCGGCCAGGGCAGCCTGTGCCATCGCAGCGCGGGCGGCCTCGGGAGGCGTGTCCGGTGGGACCACCAGCAGCGAGAAGAGGTCACCCTCGCCCCGGGTGATCAGGACCGTGTCGTCACCCACCGGGAAGGAGTCCACGTGTACCACGTGGTCGCCGACGACGATCCGGGTCGGGAGCCCCTCCCAGGCCGTGGCATCCAGCCCGACGCGGGTCAGGGGGCCCAGGTGCTCGGTGAGGGCGCTCAGCAGCGCGGGCAGCTCGGCACCGATGTCGCGCGACCGCGGCCACCACGCCCCGTCGAGGACGCCTTCGCGCGATGCCGTCGTCTCCAGCCGGAGCAGTGCACTCCCCGGCCGCACGGCATGGTGCACACCGCTCGGCAGGTGCCTGGAACCAGGGGATGTGTCGGAGCCGGTCATGGAGGACCACCTGTCCGGGATCCGGTGCGAACACGGGATCCGCCTCGCTTCTGACCACGCTACTCCCCATCACCGCGAGCATCGGCGTCGCCGGGAATCGCCGGGACGCCCGCATACAGCGAGGGGAAGCCGCATGAGGGGCTGCGCGGCGGGGCACCCGGGCGGCGGAGGCTGTGAGCGAGGCCGCAAGGCCCACTGCCTGTCGGCATCAGCAGCCTCGGATACCAGCCTGAGAGCGCCAGCCATGACGACACTCCGTGAACGCAAGACCTACCGCAAGGCCGTCCTCCGGCAACTCTACGGAGCCATGGAACGCAACCGACCTGAGGTCAGCGGGGCGGCACTGCGCGAGGCGCTCCGGCTGCCCGACGACGACCTGTCCGCAGCCTGCGCCTACCTGGCCGACGAGGGCCTGATCACCGTCGAGTGGACGTCGCACAAGACGCCCGCCACCGTCTCACTGTCCCATGAGGGCATCCGTTACATGGAGGAGGAAGAGGAGTGGGGTGATCCCAGGCCGAGTGAGTGACGCGGCTCCACGCCCGGTCGCTGCTTTTCGGGCCGGGACTTCAATCCCCGTGTGATGCCTGGGCGGATGTGCCGGTGGCCTGCGGATCGAACGCTGCCGGGGCGGACGGTTCGGCGGCTGCCGGACGAGACCGCGGGATCAGCTTCGCTGCCTTCTCAGCGATTTCGCGGTCGAGCTCCGGGAGCAGGCTCGTGTACGTGTCCGAGGTCAGCGTGATGGTGGAGTGCCGGAGGGTCTCCTTCACCGTGTGGATGTCGCCGCCGCCTCCATGCGTGAGCGTCGCGGCCACGTGGCGCAGGTCCCGCAGGGTGATGGGGGGGCAGGTCGGTCGTGGCGAGGATACGGCGGAAGGTCTCCGACACCGTCTCGGGGTGGAGCCAGGAGCCGTCCTCCTTCGTGAAGACCTTGCCCGTGTCCTGCCAGGCGCCGCCCCAGTCCGCACGCTCCTTGTCCTGGCGGGCCTTGTGGTCGCGCAGCACGACGATGTTCATGCTGTCGAGCGCGATCGTGTTCGCGCTGCCGTCTGTCTTCGGCTCGGACTCGTAGAGGTCCCAGCCGTCCACCACGATCTCCTTGGCCGGAGTGATGAGGCCGGCGCCGAGATCGATCTCGTGCCAGTCCTGGCCGACCGCCTCGCCGCGACGGAGGCCGCGGGTGCCCATCAGGTGGAAGATCGCGTACAGCCGGTCACCCTCGGCGGCGTCCAGGAAGGCGCCGAACTGCTGCGGGGTCCAGACCATGACCGCGCCGGGGATCTCGCCCGTCTCGCGCCAGCGTCGGACCCGCTCCTCGGTCCAGAGGAGGGGCTTGGGGCGCCTGCCGGACTCCAGCTCGACGTGGGAGGCCGGGTTGAAGATGATCAGCTGTTGGGCGATCGCGGAATTCAGCGCCGCGCGCAGGGTGCGGCGGATCGCCTGCCGGGTGGCCGGGCCGGTGATCTTTCGGAACGGCTTCATCTCCGCCAGCTTGGCCCGCTCGGCCGCGAGCAGCTTTCGCTCGGCCCCTACGGGTCGCCCGGGTTTGCTCGGCTTGCAGCGGGCGATCTGCTCGCGGCGGGCCTCGTTCTCGGCCGCGATCACCTCGTTCTCGTCGGCGATCGCGTCGAACATCTCCACCAGGTGGCCGACGTTGAGCCGGTCGAGGCGCACGTGGCCGATGCGCGGCTTCAGGTGGACGCGGATGTGGGAGGCGTAACCGTTCAGCGTGGTCTTGCGGCGCTTCTTCGCGGCGAACCACTGGTCGAGCCACTCGCCGACGGTGAGGCTGCCACGGAGGGCCAGGCCCGCACGCAGACGGCGTTGGGTCTCCTCGATGGCCGGCAGTGGGGCCTTCTCGGCCGCGACCTCCGCCAGCATGGCGGCGAGGCGCTGGAGGCTGTCGGGGTCGTCCTTGTCCGCGAGGGCCAGCAGGGAGCGGACGTGGTCGAGTTCCGACTGGGCGTCCTTGAGGGACTCGTAGCCGGCGCGGCTGAAGGAGCGACGGGTGCCGTCCTCGCGGGGCGGCAGTTCCTGGCGTATGGAGTAGTAACCGTGCTTGCGGCCCTTGCGCTTGGGGCACGAGGCGCCGAGTTCCTTGCCGGTCTTCGGGTCGCGGCAGGAGCAACGGCGGTAGGTGGAGCCCTTCAAAGGCGTTCCTCCGGGGTGGTTTCGGTATCGGGTTCGGGCGGGTCGACATCGCCCAGTGCGGGTGGCAGATCAGGTGGGGTGGCCCCCTCCTCGCGGAGGTCGCGGCGGAGGTAGCGGAGCCTGTACTTGGCCGAGACGGCCTGATCGGCGTACTTGGCCTGCTGGCGCTCGGCTTCTTCCTTCTCGGCGCGGCTGGTGGCCGTCTTGGCCGCGAACCGGGCCTGTTCTTCCTCTTCGAGCGCGGCGAGAGCGGTGCGGACGAGACTGGCGTGAAGCTCGAAGTCGGGGACCAGGCCCGCGTCGTAGCCGGGTACGTCCTCTTCCCCGGTGAAGCGCCGTAGGGCGTCCCAGGTGGGCACGAGGTGCTGGAAGGGGAGTTCCTGGGTCTTTTCGACGTAGCCGACCGGGAAGATCAGGCAGACCGGGTACGTCTCCAGGGCGGCGGCCAGGACCATGACGTCCGCGAGGGGAAGGTTGGCCCGGCGGCCGGACTCCATGTTGGCGATCACGTTGCGCGGGATGGCATGTCCGAGCTGTTCGCACCGGTCCGCCAACTCCTGCGCACTCCACCCCATCTCCTTCCTTCTGCGCCGGACTTCGCCGGCGACGTTGGCCTTGATCCGGTCCGCCCACTCGGGGACGTCGTCCTCGTCACTTCCATCATCGAAACCGGGTTGTGTCATGAAGACACATTAGCTTGGCCATCCTGGTTCGTAGACGCCTGGAGCCGGACGTGATGACCGCGTTCGCCGAGGGCTGCATGGAAAGGGGCGCACTGCATGTGCGACGACGCGACGGCCGGAGACTCGAAGGGCTCGAAGGGAATGAGCCGGGAGGAGGTACTCGCGCTTCCGGTGGCAGTTGACCTGGACACAAGCAATCGAGCGCTTGGGCTCGGCCGGAGCAAGGGCTATGAGCTGGCGAAGCGGGGTGCCTACCCGTGCAAGGTGCTGCGCCTGGGTAACGCCTACCGGGTGGTGACCGCGGACTTGTGGGAGCTGCTGGGTCTGGCGGCGTGAAGGGGCGGCAGCGTAGCAGACGGTTCTGCGCTGAGCTGACACAGAATCGCTGGACTGTTGCCGGGGGTGGACGTACTGTCCGTGTTCCCTCGGGGCACCGAGCGAGTGTCCCGACTCGGGACACAGAGCGTGTTCAGTCTCTGAACGCAGCGAGCCTCCGGCGCGGCAACGCCGGAGGCTCGGGAATCCCCGTCGCCCGTCTCCAACGAACGATCCGCGCCGCTGGGCCTGCATGCCCGGCGGCGCAGAAGAGGAGCCACCTGGTGCAACCTGAGAACCCTGCGCCCTATTCCACCCCCGTGTCCCCTGCCACCGCATGGCCGTCGGTCGCGGTGTCGGGCAAGCCCGACCAGGGCGAACCCGAGCACGCTGCGTCGGTCGCGGCGGCCGAGACCCGGGCGCCGGATCCGGAGCCGACCGTCGGCTCGGCGCTGCTGGACGAACTGCGTGCGCAGATAGCAAAGTTCGTGATCCTGCCCTCGCCGGAGGCTCTGGATGCGGTGACGCTGTGGGTGGCGGCGACGCACCTGCAGCCCGCGTGGCAGCATGCGCCGCGTCTGGCGGTGGTGGGGCCGGCGAAGCGGTGCGGCAAGTCGCGGCTGCTGGACGTGCTGACCGAGACGGTCCACGAGCCGATGCTCACCATCAACACCACACCGGCTGCGGTCTTCCGGTCCATCACCGAGGAGCCGCCCACGCTCCTGGTGGACGAGGCGGACACCATCTTCGGAACGCCGAAAATGGCGGAGAAGAACGAGGAGATGCGCGGCCTGCTCAACGCCGGCCACCAGCGCAACCGCTACGTCACGCGGGTCGTCGGCAATGACCACACCCCGCACCGGTTCGCCACCTTCGCCATGGCAGCCCTTGCGGGGATCGGTGACCTGCCCGACACGATCATGGACCGGGCTGTGGTGATCCGTATGCGCCGCCGGGCGGAGGGCGAGCGCGTCAAGCCCTTCCGCTCCCGACGCGACATCCCCGCTCTGCACGACCTGCGCGACCGGATCGCTGCATGGGCAAGGCCGCTGCTGGATGAGGCAGCGGACCTGGAGCCGGACATGCCAGTGGAGGACCGGGCCGCAGACACCTGGGAGCCGTTGGTCATCATCGCGGACCTGGCCGCCGGATCCTGGCCCCGTCGCGTCCGAGAGGCGTGCGCACGGATGGTCGCCGCAGAGGTCGAGGCAGAGGAGGACCGGCCCGGCGGAGCCCGAATCCTCGCCGACATCCGCAGGGTGTTCGTAGCCCAGCGCGAGCCCGACAGCCTTACCACGGACGAACTACTCCACCAGCTCCGGCAGGATGCCGAGAGCCCCTGGGCGGAGTGGGGACGCAACGGGCTGAACGCCAAGGACCTGGCAGCGATGCTCCGAGAGTTCGATATCAGGCCCGGCAACGTTCGCCTCCCCGACGGAACCCAGCGCAAGGGCTACATGCGCAACAAGTTCCTCGACCCCTGGCGGCGCTACTGCCCCACTGTCCACTCAGTGGACACCGAGCCTGCCGCCCCCAGCACTGACTGACCCCCGCATCCCCCGGTGGGCGTCCCTGCCGTCCCTGCCGTGATTCCGCAGGTCAAACGGCATGCAGGCAAGACGGCAGCCGGCGACAAGACGGCAACGCGATCATGGTGAATCGCTCCGCCGGGAGGACGCAGCCCGGATCCGTCTTGCGCCGTCCCACGCGTCCTCGCCGTATCACCGCAGGTCAAAGCCCCGCCGAGCGGGACGGCGCAACGTGGCAGTGCCGTCCCGCCCGGCCGGGGACACGACGAGACGCCGCCGGCAGGCCGCCCGCCGTCAGGCCGCGCCGCACACGCCGGACGACGCCCGAACGCCGCCGGTACGGCACATCCACGCCCTGCCGTACCGGCCCTGACCTGCGCTTGCAACGGCCAAGACGGCAAGACGGATCACACCGCCAAACCCCAGGAGCACCCCGCTTGACCCTCCCTACCCCCACACCCAGCCCCACCTACCGGGGGCACCGTCCCGACGAAGGACGGCTGTCGATGACCAAGAAGGACATCGAGCGGTACACGCTCGGTGCAGCCGGAGTCGTCATCGTCGCCCTCACCATCAGCGGATTCTGGCTGTCGTACGCACACCTCGCCGAGGTCGCCGGACAGCACGGGCTGCGCAGCTCTCCCACTCGCCGCTGGGCCTGGCCGGCGACCTTGGATGCGTTCATCGTCGCGGGCGAACTGCTCATGCTCCGTGCGGGCCTGCGCCGGGTGACCGACAGGTGGGCGATCGCCCTTACGGCCACCGGGTCGGTCGGCTCCATCGCGCTCAACGTGGCCGGGGTCAACGGCACGGGCAGCGCGGGCACTGTGCCGCTGCTCGACTACGTGGTCGCCGCGGTCCCCCCGACCGCAGCGCTGCTGGCCTTCGGCGTCCTGATGCGGCAGATCCATCAGCTCGTCGACCAGCCTGCGGGCCATCCGGAACCCGCGCCGGTCCAGGCGCCGGAACCACCGGTCACCGCCCCCGCCACGCTTGCCGAGGCACCGGCCGAGCCCGCCCAGCCCGTGCCGCCGACCGCCGTGTCGTGCCAGCCGTCGAACCCACCGTCCGAGATTGCGGAGAGCAGGCCGCGCGGTGGCCGCCCGCCCGGCGCCACGCTTGAGGAACTCGTGGAGATCGGCCGGATCGCCCTCGCCGAGCACGGCACGCTCACCCGGTCACTGCTCCGGAATGCCGTCAAGGCCAAGGGCCTGACGATCAGCAGCGAGCGGCAGACCGACGTGATGACCACCCTCCGGTCCGAAATCGAAGCCGCCGCCGAGACCGGTCCGGACAGCGGCTGACCGGAATCTCCACGGGGTGACCGGAACCCTTCCGGTCACCCCGGCCAGTCGGCCACCGGTCTCACTCGCCGCCCGCTTATCCACATCTGTGGACGAGGCGGTGACTGTCCCCACTCCGCCGCCCCCTCCTGCGGAATTGCCCGCCTTGCCCACCCCTCCTGGAGCACCGCCCGTGACGCACAACCCGCACCACCCTCAAGACACCCCAGACGAGCCGATACCGCTGAAGAAGTCCTCTACGCTGATGAACCGTCTGCGGCGTGCGTTCGGACGGGGTGCCCCTGGCGGAGCCAGTAGTACCCCGAGTCCGACTCAAGGCCGGTCTTCGGGGGTCTCCGCCCCGGGGGTGGCGGAGACGGCCCAGCGTCAGGGGGCGCAGGACCAGGGGCTCGGGGCCGAGGGCAGCGCCGACCCGGAGACGCTCCACACCGTCCAGCGCCAGATCCTCCACCCCGCACCCGCCACCGTGCCAGCCGCCGAGGATCGAGCCGTGCAGAGCGTCCAGCCGGCGATCCGCCGTTTCACCGGCACCAAGCGGACCGTACGCGTCGGCCCCCTGCGCTTCACCGGCGACGAGCACGTCCTGCTCCAGGAGGCTGCCACCGAGCACGGCTACAAGGGCGAGTCCGGTTTCGCCGCCGACATCGTCCTCGCATTCATCAGCGGCCGGTTCACCGCCAACCTGCCCCTGTCCGAGGACCACCGCCGCACGCACATCTTCCGCGCCCAGGTCCTGCGCCAGCTCAACCGGATCGGCGTCAACGTCAACCAGATTGCCCGAGCCCTCAACAGCGACCTCACCCCACCCGAGATCCGTCGGCACCTTGCAGAACTCCAGGACCTGCTGGAGCTGATCGCCGAAGCCCTGCGCGAGCCCGCCGACCTGGAAACGGAGGCGCCCGCGTGATCGCCGCCATCAAACCGGCCGGGTCCAACACCCGCGGCCTGCTCGCCTACCTCTACGGCCCCGGCCGCCACGACGAACACCTCGACCCGCACATCGTGGCCGGATTCGCCATGCTCGGCATGCCCGACCCCGGCCGCGACGAGAACGCCACCCTCACCGACCTCGCCCGCCACCTCGACGCGCCCGTACGCCTGCGCAACAGCGAGTTCGGAAGGAAGGTCACCGACCACGTCTGGCACTGCCCCGTCCGCGCCGCGCCCGAGGACCGCTACCTCTCCGACGCCGAGTGGGCCGAGATAGCCCAGCGCATCGTCCAGGCCGCCGGCATCGCCCCCGCCGACGACGACCTGGCCTGCCGCTGGATCGCCGTACGTCACGCCGACGACCACATCCACATCCTCGCCACCACCGTCCGCGAAGACGGCCGCCGCCCCAAACTCCACGACAGCGGCCTGCGCATCGGCGACGCCTGCCGCGAGATCGAGAAGGACTACGGGCTTAGGCAGTTGAAGAAGGGCGACCGCACCGGCGCCCGTCGCCCCACCCAGGCCGAGATGCACAAGGCCGAACGCCTCGGCTGGGACAAGACCAGCCCCGAATGGCTCCAGAACCGCATCCGCGCCGCCATTCCCCACGTGACCAACGCCGAGGAATTCATCGCCTACCTCGCAGCCGACGGCATCGAGGTCAAGGCCCGGCGGGGCCCGTCAGGAGACCTCCTCGGTTACGCCGTCGGCCGTCCCGGCGACCTCAACGAGAACGGCCAGCAGATCTTCCACTCCGGAGGCAAGATCGCTCCCGACCTCTCCCTGCCCAAGATCAAGGCCCGCCTCGAATCCAGCTGGCCCGAAGAGCACCCCACCGCCCGCCGCAACCGCCCCAGCACCCCCTGGCACCAGGCCACCGACGCACTCGACACCCTCCACACCGACCTGGTCGACGACACCCACGCCCAGGCCCACATTGCAGCCCTCGGCGAACTGATCGAAGCCACCGCCCAGAAAGCACCTGGCAACCTGCGCGCCGAACTCCAAGCCGCCTCCGCGGCGTTCGCCCGAGCCCAGCGCTCCCAGATTCGTGCCGAAGACCGCGCCGCCCACGCCGTGCGAAGCGCGGCGCGCGACATCGTCCACACGGCCACCGGCCCTGACGGCAGCGCGCTGGCTGCCCTGCTCGCTGCCCTCGTCTGGGCCGCCGTCGTCGCTGGGCGCTGGCACGAGGCGAAGGACCATGCTCACCAGGCCGATGCCGCCCGCCAGGCCGTCCAACACCTTCAGGCAGCCGCAGACCGTGCCCTCGCCCCGACGCTCGCCGAACTCACAGTCCGACCGCCCAGGAAGGAAGCCCGTCGCGTTGTCGCGAACGACGTGCGAGCTGCTGTCCCCGACCACGCGGAACGGATCCTCGCCGACCCGGCCTGGCCTGCGCTCGCCACCGTCCTCGCCGACGCCGAAGCCCGTGGCCACCGGCCCGAGCAGCTCCTAAAGGAGGCCGCCAGCCAGCGTGAGCTGACCACCGCTCGCCAGCCCGCCCGCGTGTTGATCACCCGCATCCAGCACACCGGACGAAACCCGGCACCCAACCGCCGCGCCGAGGCAGCCCGCCGCCGCACCACCATCGCCGACGCCTCGGTCGCCGGCCAGCAGATCGGACATCTGCCCGCAGGCACAGGGCCCAGCCAGTCCATGGGCGGCCAACAGGTGGTGCGATCGCGCCGCTAGCGAGGCCGAGGCGTCGAGCTTGCCAGGCAGCCCGAGGAACGGGCCTGCCTGGCAACCCGGGTCACACGCCCTGAGACTTGAATCGCCATACCGCGTGCTCCAGTCCCCCTGGTTCGTGCCCGAGAACGGCTGCTGCTTCCTCGTATGCGGCTCGGAGCTCGTTGTAACGAAGTTCCATGACACCGGCGTCCGCAGCGAAAGCCCGCAGATGTACGTCTACGGCGACCTGCGATCGGCCGACAAGGTTGCCGATGTAGTCGACGCTCTTCGGCCCCACTCCCTTCACCTTGCGCAGAGCGGCCCGATTGTCCTGGTGGTCAAGCCATGCACAAAGGTCGGCACGAGTATCGACACCACTGGAAGCCAGCAGGTCAGTGAGGTCGTGGGCCGTCGCGACCTTCCTGGGACTCTTGAAGTTCATCGCCACGGCAAGATCCTCCGTCGCGAGTCGTTCTCGGAAGCCGCGGACCGTGGAAGCGTCAGGCCACGCCGATTGGAGACGAAGAAGCCTCGGCCGAAGTGTCAGTTCATATTTACAGCGCGCGTGGAAGCTGGCGTCGCAGATGACAGCGCCCATGTGGGTCCACCCACCTGGCGGGTGGAACGGGCCGTCGCCGAGGACAGACCGAACGTGTGCAGCGAGCCGCTGAGCGGGGCTGAGCAGGGCCATGGGCCTATGTTGGCTCGTCGGTCCGAGAATCGGGGCGGGAACAAACACGAATGTTCCGGGGTAGGGCATGGCGGCGCTGGTGGCGAACGTCGCCTCCTTGGCACCATGCGTCGCGGATCGTAAGTTCGAGTCGGCTCCCAGGAGCCTCCCCGGTGGAGCTGGCCGCCGCTTACACGCTGGGGTACCACTGGAATCCCGCCCTGGCCACGGGGCTCGTGCCGCGGGGGAACGGCAGGCTCTTCCGAGACCAGGGCGGGGGCTCAACTGCGTCGCAGGAACCTGCTCTGGCCGCGGTGCCTGCCGGTACGTCGGGCCGAGGGCGGTCCCGCGACCGTGGCTGCGGGAGAGGGATCAGAGGAAGCCGGTTCGTCCCTGCTGAGCAGCGACTCCCAGACGCGCGCTTGGAGTTCGCGGATGCAGGGCCCGCACGCGTACATGGGAGCCTGAGCGCCGGCGACGCTCGCGGGGCCGATCCACAGCACGCGTGTCCAGCGTCGGCCGCAGTAGAGCCAGCAGAAACCGTCGACCCATTCGTTGCCGTCGTCCGTGGCTGCTGGGGCGGGTAGCCCGCCCCGGGCGAATTCCGCGATCCCGGGTATCACCCTGTGCTGTAAGGCGATTTCCGTCAGCATGGCTCGTCGGCTTCCTCGATCAGGATCCCTGGGTCACCGCGGAAGCACTCTCCTGCTTCTCGCCGTCGGAGAACAGCAGGGTGGGCTCGGCGAGGATGTCGCGGCCGGCCTCGCTCTTGTAGATCTCGTCGACGCTGCCGAACCGGGCCTGGGAGTAGTCGAGCCCCAGAAGATCGGCGGCCTGGCGAACGGACGCCTCGTCGGGCCCCTCGATCTCCAGGAACGTGGGGAGGTCGGGCCAGGTGTCGAAGTCGAAGGCGACCTCTCCCAGGCGCCACTCCTCGCGGTAGTTCTCCTGGTAGCGGACCTCGGTGAGGCCGACCCGACGGAGGATGTCGGCCATGGCGTGCAGGTCGGCGACCTCGGTCTCGATCTCCTTGGTGCCGTCGATCGTCGTGGCGTCGGTGACCTGCTTGAGCGTGAGCGTTGAGCGGGTGCCCTCGTCCCGCAGACGGAGCCACGCCCCGCCGTCGAGGGAGTCGTTCTCGAAGATCTTGCGGGTGAGGAGAGTGCGGGGAAGCGCCTGGACGGCGCCGAGGGCAGCCAGCTTGGCCTGCAGGCCGGCGACGTCGACGGCCAGGAACTTCGCCTCATACTCGTGCTTCATGGATCCTTCTCTCAGAGACGGTCGGTGAGGGTGGACGAACGGGCCGCCAGGAGCAGGCCCATGCGATGGATGTGGTCGTGTGGCTGGCCGATGTGAGGCCGCTCGGTGAACTCGTTCGTGCGCAAGGTGAGCAGCACGTCCCAGCCCCCGAGGAAGTGACGGTGCAGGCGCTCCGGAGAGGTGTAGTGCTCCACCAAGTGATGGCGCTTTTCCACGGGCATCATGAACTCCGCACCGAACACACCGCCCGGGCGGACCAGGCGCTGCATGCGATCGACGAACTCGGCGAGAGGGCGGTGGTGGTTGGCACTGTAGTGCCACGAGCAGCTCGTCCAGACCGCCTCGCACGGCACGTCCAAAGGTTTCCCCGAGAGGAAGTCCTCTTCGATCACCTGCACACGGTCGTGGAGTTCCTCCAGCTTGAGCCGGTCGATCAACCCCATGGCGTGCACCTGGCTGTCACCCGGGAGGCGTACCTCACCTCCATGCACGGCGAGCGCGTCGCGTTCGATGGCCACTACGCGGTACCCGGCGGCGGCCAGGGGCAGGACGAACTTGCCGTCGCTCGCACCGACGACGGCGACGGTGGAGTCAGGAGCAACACGTTCCCGCAGGGTCGCGAGGAACTGAGGGAAGAAGGTGAGGGTGTGCTCCCACAAGCTCTGTGTCTGCATGGGAGGGCGCTCCTTGCGTATCGGTGGCGGTGATCACGCGGAGGACTTGTTCGGGGGTGAGCCCCGTGGTGTCGATGCGTCGCATCGGGAACGAGGCGTAGGCATCCGCCACTTGGTCCGTGACGGTCTCCGCCAGCGCGTCCCATCGCGATATCGGCTTGTCCCGGGCTGCGAGGCGGCGCCGGCGTTCGTCGTCAGCGCAGACGAGGTAGTACGTGACGGGAGTCGGCAGCCAGGCCGGCAGAGTGACGCCGAGCCGGGCGCCCAAGGCTCGGTGGCTGGTTAGGCACCGGGCGAAATAGCTCTCCACGACAACCGGAACGCCGCTTCTGAGGAGCCGCTGGATCTCTTCGGCTGCTGTGAACAGTGCGGAGAGGTAGAGGCACATCCGAGCCTCGACGTTCGTCCGCCTGTCCACCTCGCGCCTGAGGGGCTGGTAGAAGGCTGGCACGGTGGGCACAAGGACGGCTTGACGGGCAACGGCGAGCATCGGAGCGATCGTCGACTTCCCAGTGCCCCGTAAGCCTTCCAGGCTCTCGAATCTCGGCTGGTCAGGCACGGGCGTACACCACGTCCGGTACGGAGAGCGTGAGCTCGTCGGTGGCGGAGGGCCTGTGAACGATGCGGTTCGCGGCCTTCTCGTACCAGAACGCGTGGGAGTCCTTGCCCACCGCCTTGCAGGACATGGTGAGCGCACCGCGCGGGTCGGCCTCGATCCGGTCGATCTCGCGAGGACCGCCGGGCGGAGCGCAGACCTCCGGAGCACCGTGCTCGGAGAGGTCCTCGTCGACGATCACCTCAAGCGGCAGCCTGGTCTGCGCGAGCTCTTCGCGGAGCCGGCCGTAGGCGGTCGTGTCAGTGACCAGCAGCTCGGGGTGGTCGGCGGCATTGCCTACCGGCCGCAGGTGGTGGAGCTTCAGTTGCCGGACTCCGAGCTGCCCGAGGATGCTGGCGAGGGGAAGGACCTCGCCGATGTTCTGAGAGGTCACGGTCATGGTCGCGCCCGTCGGGACACCGAGGTCCCGTGCCAGGCTGAGTGAGCTGAGGGCGCTCTGGTAGCTGCCGCGCTTGCGGATGCCGTCGTTGGTCGAGCCGACACCCTCAAGGGAGACCCGGAGCAGGTCCAGGTGCGGAGCGATCTCGGTCAGGCGGCGCTCGATCCGGTATCCGTTGGTGCAGATCTCGACGCGCTGGCCCAGTTCCTGCTTGGCGTGGCGGACGACCTGCGGGAGCTCCCGGTGGACGAACGGTTCCCCGCCAAGGAGGGTGACGGCCTCCGTGCCGTATTCGTCTCGCATCAGGGTGAGGAGTCTGACGGCTTCCTCGGCGGTGAAGGCGTCGGCGTACTGAAGTCGCTTGCCGTGGAAGCAGTGCAGGCACGTGAAGTTGCAGCGGTACAGAAGCTGCAGGTACAGCATCCGGATCTTCCTGATCCCGGTGACTTCCCCGATCACATGGGCTCCTTCGGCTGACTGCCTGGTGGGCACCCCGATGGTGGCGGTCTGCCAGGGGACCTCGTCACCGCGTTCAGGGACGGTCCGAGGACGTCCTGGGACGTTTTACGTGCCCGCGAAGGACTCCAGGATGCCGAGAACCCGCCTGGTGTCCGACAGGTCCGGCAGGATCTCGTGGGCGCCAGCAGCGGCCAGCTCCTCGGCACTGTGGACACCTGAGGCGACCGCAAGGATTGCGGAACCAGTGGCCAGGGCGGCTTCCACGTCGCGGGGGGTGTCTCCCACCAGGACGACGGGCACATCGGCCGGAACGCCACGGAGCTGCTGTATGCGTTCACGCGCGACCGCGACAAGTTCGGGACGGAGCTCGGCGTCCGCTCCGTAGGCGCCAGCAGGCAAATCCAACAGCGAGTCGAGGCCGAAAGCGGAAAGCTTCACGTGAGCGTTGGCGGCGATGTTGCCTGTCAGCACAGAGGAGACCCAACCGCTTCGCGCGGCTGCGGCCTTCAGCACCTCGTGAACCCCTGGCAAAGCCGTCCCGCGTAGGCGCAGATCATCAAGGCGGTCATGCCCTGATCGCGCAAGCGCGGCCTCGATGACGGACCACTTGGGTACAGGTAGCCCCTCGCGAAGGAACATGTCGCGCATGATGAGTCGATCCGTGCGCCCCTCGGTACGCGCCGGCTCCGACGGTTCGCGTCCCGCGAGTGATGAGAAGGCGGCAGCGTAGATCTCCTTGCTGACCCCCGCGTTCTCGATGAGGGTGTGGTCGATGTCCCACAGGACGATGAGCGCCATGGCGCCAGGGTAGGCAGTCCCTTCGGAGCTCTGCTTCCGTGACAACGTCCCATAACGTCCTTGCGCGATCATGCACCAGACCGCTTCCATGACTCCTGTGAACGAGCGACTGCACTCTGTGCTCGCGCAGCGCGGCGTCTCGCCCGAATCGCTCGCGGAAGTCTGCGAGGTGGACCCCAAGACGGTGAGCCGGTGGCTGGGAGGGCGTGTTCCACACGCACGGCATCGCTTCCGCGTCGCTCGCCACCTGCGCGTGGAAGAGACCTTCCTGTGGCCGGCGCCGCCTCGACGCTCCGGCCGAGCGCGTGACGGGTTAGGCACCGAACTGGTCGGCACTTATCAAAACCGGGCCAGCGTGCCGCGGGACGTCTGGCTCTCGCTGCTGCGCGAGGCCCAGCACGAGATCAGTGTCCTCGTCTTCTCCGGCACGTTCTTCGCGCAGTCCAATCCGCACGTAGCCAAGATGCTCTCCGAGCGCGCGGCGGAGGGGGTCCGGGTGCGCCTGTGCTTCGGTGACCCGGACGGTCGGGCAGTCGCGATCCGAGGCCGCGAAGAGGGAATCGGCGACACTCTTGCTGCCAAGATCCGAGCATCACTGACGTACTACCGACCCCTGCTGGGCGAGGCAGGGTGTGCCGTACGCCTCCACGACACCACGCTCTACACGTCCATGTTCCGCTACGACGACAACCTCCTGGTCAACCCCCACATCTGGGGGCAGCCGGCCAGCGCCAACCCCCTGCTCCACCTCAAGAGGACTGAAGGCACTGGGTGGTTCGACAGTTACGCTCAGAGCTTCGATGCCGTCTGGGCCGCCGCGCGGCCGTGGACGCCCGACCACGAGAGGACCACCGCCCATGGGCAGGACTGAGTACTACAACGACCCGGCCGCCCCGAAGGCAAACACCCTCATCCCTGCCAGCAACCTGCTCGTCGTCGACGAGGCCGGAGCCATTCTTCTCCAGCGCCGCCGTGACACCGGCCAGTGGGCGCTTCCCGGGGGCGCACAGGACATCGGCGAGACCGCGGCAGAGTGCGCGGTACGCGAGTGTCTGGAAGAGACCGGCATCATCGCCGAGATCACGGGCTTCCTCGGCGTCTACACCAACCCGAACCACATCGTCGCCTACAGCGATGGAGAGATCCGCCAGCAGTACGAGAACACGTACATCGGCCGTCCCATCGGCGGAGCTCCCACGATCAACGACGAGGCCGACGGGGTGCGCTTCGTCCAGCCGGCCGACCTCGACCAGTACGACATCCACCCGAGCATGCGCCAGCAGATCGGGGACTACCTGGCCGGCACCTATCCCTACCTCGGCTGAGCCGCCAGCGCCGCCTCCACCCTTTCCACAGAAGAGAGGATCTCAGGGGCCGCACGGCGGATGAACCGGCCGACCACACTGTCCGCGCCGTACCGACTGATGATCTCCGCGATCCGCTCCGGAGCACTGGTCCGGGCGCCGTCGGGCGTCGTCGTCATGTCGCAGTACACGAGAGCGTCCACCAGCAACGGCTCCTCCAGCAACGGAAACTCCGACGCCAACTCGTCCCGCAGCCCGCGCTCCTCAGCCTCCAGCAGGGCAAAAGAGTGGTTCGCGACCAGCCGCACCAGCCGCTCGTCGGCCCCATGCTCGTCACGGAGGAACCTTGCCCCGTCCAGCGGGTGGAACCCGGTCACGGCCAGCCGAGGTGCGTACCCGATGTCGTGCAGGGTGGCGGCAGCGACGAGAAGAGCGCTGTGCTCCCCGAGAAGCCCCCGGACTTCGGTGGCGCGCTCGGCCACTCCTTGCGTATGGGCCCACCTCCGGGGAAGCTCAGCGGCGAGCTCGGATTCGGCTACCTCCGTCGCCCACTTCGTGATCAGATCGGCCATGTCTGGCTTCATGCCCCCAAGGTCTCTCGAACACACCACGGCGCCCCCACCAAGCAGCACCAAACTAGGTCGAGTCGGCAGCGAGTGTCAGCGCTCCACGCCAGGATCCTCCTATGCACATCGACTTGGAGCGCATAGCCGCGATCCAGCGGTCGGTCATCGGAGCTGTGTTACTCGTTGCCATAGTGATGGTGACGTACCGATCGCTTGCCTGGGTCGCGCGTCGGATCCGCCGGATACAAGAGTGGTGGTCGGCCTGGAACGCGAGGGTTGCCGATCGGGACATAGCGCCGACAGCTCAGGCGCTCCAACGGCTTGGTTTGGCAGACCTGCCGATCCATGATCTCCGTGAGGCTGGCCGGAAGACCGCCGGATCCGTAAAACTCCGCTATCAACTGCTCACCTTCGCGGTCAGCATGGGGGCCTTCGACCTGTTGATCGCCGTGATCAAAACCATCGACACTCAGCGGGTGCAACCGGACCTGAGGCCACCGGCGCTGATGCTCGCTGGTGTGACGTTGCCCCTCCTGATGTGGGCCGCCCGGCGTGGCAAGGCCATCGTGGGTTACAGATTCCTGCTCTCGATCATGGCTGCCATCGAGGCGTGCGAGGCTGTGGCCAGCGCGGATACGAGCGCCAGGCATCAGGCGCTTCGGCATCTGGATGGCACGTGCTCCATCGTTCGGCGGTCGCTTCTGCGGGTCCACCGGATCTCGAACAGCGTCAGGCGTGGATCTCCCCGGCAGCGCAGCACAAAGCGTCACGCCGCCCTCGTAGTGGCAAAACTGCAGCTTGCCGAGGCGCAGGTTGACACCAAGGGCATTGGTGGGCTCCGCAGTCTGGCCGCGCTGCTCGCCAAGATCGGCAACAGCTACGCTGCCGGAAACGCTGGCAGGCTTCTGCCAGAGCAGAGGCTTCGAGGCACGGTTCCGGTGGCCAACCGAGAAGGGCTTCGGCTGGTTGCCGTGGTCTCCGCTCCAGTAGCAGCGGTTTGCCTGGCCGTTCTGACGGGGCTTCCCTCAGGAGTCGAGACCGTCTTGGCGGCCGCTGTAGCTGTGGTGGCTGCTGCGGCCGCATACGGGCCGCGGGTCGCAATCGCCAAAGCGGCCGAGATCATGAGCATTTTGAAGCAGTAGTACTGCGCTCATTGGTACTGAACGCGCTGCTCAGCAGGTTCTTTTTGCGTGAGCGATGCGTGAGCGGACGATGCGGCACGAGCTGTCACGAGCCACACCGCCCGTCACGGCGCACATGCTCTGACCAGGCAGTCCCGGACACCGAGTCAGCGTCCGGAACCACCCGGCAAGCCTTGACCAGGACTTTTAATCCATTGGTTGTGGGTTCGAGTCCCACAGGGCCTACGGCTGCGGGAGGGGGGATACCCCTCTGACCTGCGAAGGAGCGCCTCGGCCGACTTTGAACGGTCGGGGCGCTCTGAGGTTCTGTTGCCTCTGCGTGAGCGATGCGTAAGCGATGCGTGAGCGACTGTTCGACTGGACTGGCCGAGGGCTGCGTCGAGCCGACCCAGCAGCCACGAGTCGTCCCTCAGCCCTCAGGATCCCGGCAATCACCTCTCGGCATAGCGCAGGAACTGCACTCCCAAGCCACCGAGCGCGGCACTTTCCAAGATCGATGCGCCGATCAGCATGGGGTTGCCTGAGCTGTAGCCCCAGAAGACGATGAGTGCGCCCAAGGGGGCACCCAGGAAGGTTGTGAGATCAACAACTGCCTGTGTGACCTTGCGCGACATCCGCTTGGAGTCACTGCGATGAAAGGTCTCCCAGCCGAAGAGAGCGTCCCCCTCATGGGAGTCAGCCGTAAGCCGGAAGGTGAGCTCGGTGCGGATGTATCGCCCGATGGCAGAGATCTTCTCGTCGTTGACCAGGTAGGTCCATCCGAGTACGACGCACACGAGTGGCAGCACCAGCATGAGTTGTGGGTGCTTGGTCTGCAGAGCGATGCCGGTCACTGCCGTCACTGCTCCGAGCGTGACGTACAGCAAGTTGTCCCGGAATCCGATGCGCGCCCGCTGTTCATCCTTGATCTGAGCGTACTCGGCGAGAAGTATCGTGCTCTCGCTCACTTCACCACTACCAGCCATGGCGACCCCCTAGTTCGACGACGCGCCGATGTTCACCCGTTCACACACGTTCGGTTGATCTACGGTATGAACGCGAGTGAGCGGAACTCCGTAGCGAGGCTGCACGGCACGGCGATGCTGGGCAAGGGGCGGACATGGGCGAAGCATCGAACAAGGTTGTGGTGCTGACCGCGCTGCCGTTGGAGTATCAGGCAGTGCGGCGCTTGATCGAAGATCCGAGACGCGTCGACCACGCTGGGACCATCTTCGAGTGCGGGCGCCTCACGGGCACGTCCTACATCGTCTACTTGGCGGCCACCGGACCCGGGAATGATTCCGCTGCGGCGATTACGGAGCGAGCTGTCAGTTTTGTCCGGCCGCGAGCCGTGTTCTTTACGGGGATCGCCGGAGCGCTCAAGGCGCACGTCTCGCCGGGGGATGTCGTGGTCGCCACCGAGGTGCATGCGGACCGCACGGCGGATGAACCGGCCGACCACACTGTCCGCGCCATACCGACTGATGATCTCCGCGATCCGCTCGCGCGCACTGGTCCGGGCACCGTCGGGTGTCGTCGTCATGTCGCAGTACACGAGAGCGTCCACCAGCAACGGCTCCTCCAGCAACGGAAACTCCGACGCCAACTCGTCCCGCAGCCCGCGCTCCTCAGCCTCCAGCAGAGCAAAAGAGTGGTTCGCGACCAACCGCACCAGCCGCTCGTCGGCCCCATGCTCGTCACGGAGGAACCTTGCCCCGTCCAGCGGGTGGAACCCGGTCACGGCCAGCCGAGGTGCGTACCCGACGTCGTGGAGCGTCGCGGCAGCGACGAGAAGAGCGCTGTCCTCCCCGAGAAGCCCCCGGACTTCGGTGGCACGCTCGGCCACCCCTTGGGTATGGGCCCACCTCCGGGGAAGCTCAGCGGCGAGCTCGGATTCCGCTACCTGCGTCGCCCACTTCGTGATCAGATCGGCCATGTCTGGCTTCATGCCCCCCAAGCTCTCTCGAACACACCACGGCGCCCCCACCAAGCAGCACCGAACTAGGTCGAGTCGGCAGCGAGTGCGTGCGTGTGCGGGGCGTAAGCGGTACGTGTCCGAGGTCGGCGTGATGGTGGGGGGCCGCAGGGTCTTCTTCACCGCGTGGGTGTCGCCACCGCCTCCGCGCGTGAGGGTCGCGGCGATGTGGCGCGGGGCCCGCAGGGTGATCGGCGGCGGGTCGGTCCTGTCCGACGGTCTCGCCGCGACGGAGGTTGCGGGTGTCCAGGCAGCAGTGGGAGCAGTGGGGGACGACACCTGCTGCACGGGGGCATGCAACCGCCGGTAGGCGGCAAGTGGTCCGTGCGGCCGGCCGGCTTTGTCGAGCCAGGCCGGCTCCTCCCCGGCTACGGTGGCGTGGGCAGGGCATACCTCGTCGGCCGTTCGACTCGTCCGACCGGTCAGGAGGGTGCGCCGGTGAGGACTTCTACCTTGCCGGTGTCGAGCGAGTAGTAGGCGCCCACCACGGCTAGGGCGCCCTTTCCCACGAGTGGGGCCAGGTCCTGGTTGGATCGAAGATCGGCCGCGGTCAACTTGACCTGGGCGCGGGCCATGGTCTCGACCGGGTCGGCGCCACCCTCCCGGACGGCCTGCTTGTACGCCGGCTGCAGGGCCTTGACGATCGCCTGCAGGTTGCCGGGCAGGGGCTTGCCGTCACGAAGGGACGTGTACGCCGCCTTGACGGCGCCGCAGCGCTGATGTCCGAGGACCACGATGAGAGGGGTGTCACTCGTCATAGGCCCGTACTCGACAGAGCCGGTGACCACCGGGCTGACCGCCTGCCCACCGGTGCGCATCACGTAAAGGTCACCCAGGCCGGTATCGAAGAGAAGCTCGGGCGGCACTCGGGAGTCGATACACGAGAGGATCGCCCCGAAAGGCTCCTGCTGCTGGGCCATGAGCTGACGCCGGTTCGGATCCCGGTCGGGGTGTTGAAGGCTTCCGCTGACCCAGCGCTTGTTGCCTTCCATCAGCCGCGCGAATGCCGTGGCGGGTGTGGTGGGCCGCGCTGCCGGTGAAGCGCCGGTCGCCGACGAGGCGGCCCTCGTCGATGAGCACCCCGCGAGCGCGACCATTGTGCCCGCAAGTCCGCCGGCAAGCAGCGATCTACGATCCGGACGTCCGGCTCTGTCCATCGGTCGGTTCCCTTCGATGCCGCTCGGACACGGCACTGCGTGTTGACCAGGCCAATGGTCCAGGCCGGTGTTGGTGCAGCCGCAACAGGCACAAGCGGGCGCGGGCCACATTGCTCCGGACAGCCCACAGAACTGGCTCGGGCGGCGGCCCGGGTGCTGTCCGTTCTCGTGAACATCAACCTCGGCCCGATCCGGGTGCCTTCCGAGACGATGAACAACCGCCGTCGAAACAGCCTCGGCAAAAACCTGTTTGGGGGACCACACGACCACTGCTACGTTTCCGGAGGCCGTGCGAGAGAACGAGGAGGTGGTACCCGTGGACGCAGTATCGACATGGGTGCTCCCCTCCGGGGTCACGGTCGGGCGATAGGTCGTCCGGGAGCGCCGTTCAACAGCACTCCCGAAAGGCACGACCATGCAGTTCACTTCCGAACAGCGCCTCGGGGACGGCGTCCTCGAACGCGAATTCACCCTCGGCGAGATCCCCGGCACCCTGTGGACGCCTGAATCCGCCGCACCGGCCCCGCTGATCCTGATCGGCCACAACGGCGGCTTGCACAGGCGGGAGTCCCGGCTGGTGGCCCGGGCCCGGCACTCCGCGGACCACGGCTACGCGGTGGCCGCCATCGACGCCCCCGGGCACGGTGACCGGCCCCGATCCGCCGCCGGCGAACAGGCCCGCGCCGACCTCCGCCGGGCGATGCAGGCCGGCGAGCCGGTCGACGAGATCTTCGAGTCCTTCATCGGCCCGCTGGTCGAGAAAACGGTCCCGGAATGGCGGACCACCCTGGACGCCCTCCTTTCGCTGCCCGAGATCGGCGGCCCGGTCGGGTACTCGGGGTGGACCGCCGTCGGCATTCGGCTGGCCGTGGTCGAGCCGCGCATCGCGGCCGCCGGTTTCTTCGCCGGGGGATACGTGCCCCGCGCCCAGCGCGAGGAGGCCCGGCAGGTCACCATTCCGCTGCTGTTCCTGCTGCAGTGGGACGACGAAGGCAACCCCCGGCAGCGGGCCCTGGACCTGTTCGACGCCTTCGGCACCAAGGAGAAGACACTGCACGCCAATATGGGCGGGCACACCGGCACCCCGTGGTTCGAGGTGGAGGACGGGGACCGGTTCTTCGACCGGCACCTGAAGTGAGGGCGGGCCGCCGGGCCGGCAGCAGACGGTAAGCGGTGTTGGCCAGGATGCTGCTCGTCCGGGACAGGTTCCGGCTCCTCCTCGGGTCTCTGTACGGCGGGCCCCTGCCAACTCGGCAGGGGCCCGCGCTGCCCCGGGTCACCGTCCGTCGCTCCGGCCACGGTGATCGTGGACGCGGCTGCGTTCAGCGCGGAAGCACCCAGCCCGGTGTCCAGGTCCCGGCTGCGTCGTGGTCGGCCGCTGTGGCGGCGAGGTGGGCGCGGAGGGTGGCCAGCGCCGGGTGGGGGTTGTCGCGGTGCCAGAGGAGGGAGTGCGGGTAGACGGGCGTCGGGTCGGTCACCGGGATGCGGCGCAGGCCGTGGCCGGCGGGCCAGACGAGGCGGGTCTGCGCGCCCATGAAGGTGGCCAGGGCCGGGGTGTCGGCGATGGTGTCGAGGAGCGCGTCGGAGCCGAAGTTGGGGCCGGTCGCCTCGATGGTGAGTTCGAACTCGGCGACGAGGTCGTCGTAGTAGGCGGCCCACTCGGTACCGGGGACGATGCCCGGCATCCAGATCCGGTGCCCGGCGAGCTGAGCGAGGGTCACCGACCGGGCGCCGGCCAGCGCGTGTGCTGGGCCGGTCAGGAGTTGGAGCGGCTCGTCGAGCACCCGGACGGACTCGATGTCCTCGGGGAGGGGCCGGCCGGGCGCGGCGACGGCGCGGAAGGACGCGTCGATCTCACCGGACCGGATGGCGGTGATGGCCGTTTCGATGTCGAACAGCCACACGACGTCCAGCTCTGTCTCGGGATGCGCGCGGTGGAAGCCGCGCATGAGGCCCGACGCCGCACCGCGCGAGGCGATCACGTCGACGCGCAGCGGACGGCGGCCGGTGCGCACGGAGGCGACCGCGCGCTCGGCGACGCGTAGCAGCTCGCGCGCGTGGGGCAGGAACGCCTGGCCGTCGATGGTGAGTTCGGCGCCGCGGGGGGTGCGGGTGAACAGCCGCACGCCGAGGTCGCGCTCCAGCGCGGCGATGCGCTTGGAGACGGCCTGCTGGGTGACCGCAAGCTCGGCGGCGGCCTCCTGGAACTGACCCGCAGCGGCGGCGGCGACGAAGGTCCGGACGGTGTCGAGGTCCATGCCGGGACCCTATGTGCACAACCGATGGTTGTGGTCGGCGGCCCTGCGGTTGTTTGATCCCTGGGCGTGACGCTCGCTTTGATGCTTCCGATCGCGAATCGGTTGTGCGGGCGAGTGGCGAGGGGCGTCGGGCATGAGGAGCGGGCACCGGCTGGGACATCTGCTCGGACATCGGCTGGGGTGGCAGTTCGGGTGGCTCTGGGCAGCGTACGGGACCAGCGCGCTCGGCACGTGGCTCGCCTTCGGCGCGTTCCCGCTGATCGCCATCCGGGTGCTGCACGCCGGACCGGCCGAGGTCGCCGCGCTCTCCTCCGTGGGGACTGCGGTGGGCGCGGCCGTGGCGGTGCCGCTCGGCCCGTGGGTGGAGTTCCGCCGCAAGCGGCCGGTGCTGATCGCGATGGACGTGGTGCGGTTCGTGGCACTGCTGACGGTCCCCACCGCGTTCGTGCTGGGGGTGCTCACCTTCCTTCAGCTTCTGCTGGTCTCGGTCGTCGTCGCGGCGGCCGACATCACCTTCCGCGCCGCCTCCGGCGCGTACCTGAAGACGCTGCTGCCGGCCGGGGACCTGCTCGTCGCCAACGCCCGGTTCGAGTCCACGGCCTGGACGACCACGATCATCGGGCCGCCGCTGGGCGGCGCGGCGATCGGGCTCCTCGGTCCGGTGGCGACGGTCGTGGCCGATGCGGTCAGCTACCTCCTCTCGGCCCTGGGCATCCGTGCGACGGGCGGGCACGAGCCGCGTCCCGAGCGCCGGGAGACCGCGCGCATGCGGGTCCGGGACCTGCTCGACGGGTGGCGGTACATCCTCGCCGACGCGACGCTGCGTCCGCTGTTCTTCAACACCGCCTTGTTCAACGGTCTGGTGATGGCCGTTCAGCCGCTGCTCGCCGTCCTGATGCTCGGCCGACTGGGGTTCGCACCGTGGCAGTACGGCCTCGCCTTCGCCGCGCCCTCGATCGGCGGGCTGCTGGGTTCACGGCTGGCTCGACCGCTCGTCACCCGGTTCGGACAGCAGCGGATCCTGGTCGTGGCCGGTGCGCTGCGCGCGCTCTGGCCCGTCGGCCTGGCCTTCCTGGGGCCGGGCACCGGAGGGCTGCTGCTGGTGATGGTCGTGGAGCTCGGGCTCATCTTCTGCTGCGGGGTCTTCAACCCCGTCTACACCACCTACCGCCTCGAGCGCACCGCGACCGACCGGGTCGCCCGCACGCTGACCGCCTGGGCGGTGACGACCAAGACCTCGACCGCGCTCCTGACGGCCGTCTGGGGCGTGCTGGGCGATCTGCTCGGCCCCCGTACGGCCATCGGCCTGGCCGGCGTGCTCCTGCTGGCGACCCCGCTGCTGCTCCCCCGCCGCGCGGCAGCAGTGCGTCTCTCCGAGCCGGAACCGGCACCGCACCGCGCCTGACGGGCCGCTACGGCCGTCACCTGGATCGGGCTGCACCGCCCTTCCTCGCCGGAACGGAACGGTGACCGGCCGGCGAGCGGCATTAGAGGGTGAGTTCCACGGGTACCCGGGCGTGGTGGCCGGAAGTGTGGTGTCTTCCCTGGGTGCCGTGACCCGTGCCGGGGCCGGCGGGGCGCGGGCCCTCGGTGCGGCGGGCGCCCGTACCGCCGGGCGGGTGGCGCCGGTGGCGGCGAGGGCGGGGCTGCGGGTCGCCGGGGAGAGCGGGCGGGTCGCGGCCAGGACGGGGCTGCGGGTCGCCGAGGGGAGTGGGCGGGTCGCGGCCAGGGCGGGGCTGCGGGTCGCCGAGGGGAGTGGACGGGTGGCTGTGGCGGCCGTCCGGCAGGGCGTCTCGGCGGCCGCGGGGGTGCCTGGGCGGGCCGTGCGGGCGGGGCGTGTCCTCGCCGATCTCCATCCGCGGCGGCACACCCGCCATGTGTGGGCTTCGCACGGGCGTGCGCACATCGAGGTGCGGGGCCTCGATCGCGGTGCCCGCACGCGGGAGCGGCTGGTCGGCGGGGTGACCAGGGCGCTGCGCGGGCTCAACGGGGTGCGGTGGGCCGAGGTCAACGCGGTGACCGGCCAGGTGCTGCTGTCGTTCGACGAGCGCAGTGTCGGCGTCGACCGCCTGCTGAACACGGTCAGGGCGGTGGAGAAGGCCCAGGGCGTGCGGGACGCGGACTTCCCCTGGGCGCAGCCGGTCACTCCGGGCGACGACGCGCCGGTGGCGGCGGTGACGGCCGAGTTGCTGGTCGACTGCGCGGCGGTGGCCGCCGGGGCGGTCCGGAGCGTCTTCCGGCTGCCGTCGCTGCCCCGGGTGGTGGCCGTGGCGGTCGCGGCGCTGGAGTTGGAGCGGGGGCTGCGCAGGCCGTTGGTGCGCCGGATCGGGCCGCTGGAGACCGATCTGCTGTTGTCGTTGGCCGGCGCCGTCGTGGGTGGGCTGTACGGCGGGATCGGCATGCCGGCCGTCGACGCGGCGAACCGGATGCTGCTGCTCGGCGAGATCCGCGCCCGGCGTCAGGTGTGGGAGCGGCGTGAGAGGGAGCTGTGCCCGGGCCCGTCCTGTGTGCCGCACACCCGGCCGGCGCGGCATCTGCGCGGCAGGGCCCGGCCGCCCGGGCCCGTCGAGCGCTGGGAGGCGGGGCTCGCGCCGGTCGCCCCGCTGACCGCGGCGGCGGTGTTCGCGCTGACGGGCAGCACCGGGCGGGCGGCGGACGCGCTGCTCGCAGCCGTCCCCCGGGCAGCCCGTTACGGGCGGGAGGCCTTCGCCGCGACGGTCGGACGTGAGCTGGCGCGGCGTGGTGTCGTACCGCTGGACCCGTCGGCGCTGCGGCTGTTCGACGTGGTCACCGCCGTGGTCGTCGACTCGGCGGTGCTGGTGACGGAGGGCGGGCGGCCGGCTCCGCTCGCCGCCCCGGTGCTGGACGCGGCACGCGCCACCGGAGCGCGCCTGGTGCTCACCGACGGCGAGCGCATCAGTGAACTCCTGGGCCCCGCCGACGAGATCGTCGGCGGGCGGGAACGCCTTGCCGACCGCGTGTGCGCGCTGCGGGACCACGGGGAGGGCGTCCTGGTGATCTCGGGTACGGACGCGGAGGCGCTGGCCGCCGCGGACATCGCGGTCGCGGTGCCCGCCGCGCCGGGCGTGGAGGCGTCCTGGTCGGCGGACCTGGTCTGCGCGGACGGCCTGGAGGACGTCTGGCGTGTCCTGCGCGCGGTGACCGGGGCGCGCACGGTCTCCCGGCGCTGCGTCCGGCTGGCGCTGGCGGGCTCCGCAACCGGAACCCTGCTCGCCGTCCTCGGCCCGAGGCGGGGCGTCCTCCGCGCCCTCACTCCGGTGCAGGTCACGAGCCTGCTCGCGCTGCTGTCGTCCGTCGCGACCGCCCGCCGCGCCGTTCACGGCCGCTGCCGGACAGACTCCTAGGGCAGCCTGACGCGGTGGCGGTTCGGCCGGACACCCGCCTCAGGGCAGCTTCGCAAGGTGGCCGGCGATTGCGGCGAGCAGGTTGTCGCCGCCGGTGCCCGCGTTGTCCGCAGCCCAGCAGACGTACCCGTCGGGACGGATCAACAGGACCGCGGCGCCCAGGTCGTCGGCGCAGGTGGCGCGCACGAGCGCGACTCGTGGCGGGAGCCGTGGGTCGGCCGGGACGATACCGGCGAGATCGAGCAGGACGGCGTGCCCCGAGCCGAACAGCGTCGACAGCCGGGTGGCGCCGGCTTCGGTGACCAGGTCGGCGTCCGGCATTCGCTGTCCGACGAGCGGATGGTCGCCGGACGGTTCGTAGCGCAGCGAGAGGCCGGATATCAGTCCCGTGAGATGCCGATTGGTGTCGGGTAGCCGGAGCAGGTCCATGAAGATGTCGCGCAAGGCGGCCACGTCCTCGCTCGGGTTCGGATCCGCCAGGACGCGCTGCGCCGACGTGTGATGCAGTACCTGGGCTCCGACCGGATGCCGTTCGGTGTGGTAGCTGTCCAGCAGGCCGTTCGGCGCCCTGTCCTGGACGACCGCGGCCAGTTTCCAGCCGAGGTTGAACGCGTCCTGTATGCCGAGGTTCAGGTAAATGTATACCAGGTGCAGAAATCCTCCGGGGATAGTTTTCTGGTACGGTGGTCGCCGTGGACGACGGCAAGCCAGGGCTACGGGAACGGAAGAAGCAGCGGACGCGCGCGGCGATCTCCGATGCGGCGATCACGCTGTTCCTCGAACACGGCTTCAACCAGGTCTCGGTGGCCCAGGTCGCCGAGGCGGCCGAAGTGTCGAAACGCACGCTCTTCGCCTACTTCCCGACGAAGGAAGACCTCGTGGTGCACCGCCTCGCCGACCACGAGACCGAGCTCGCGCGTGTCGTGCGGGCCCGCCCGCCCCGCACCGATCCGCTGACCGCGGTGCGCGAGCACTTCCTCGAGGGGTTGCGCGAGCGGGATCCGATCACCGGGCTCAACGACCACCCCCAGGTGCGCAGGCTGCACCGGATGATCCTCGACGCGCCCTCACTGGTGGCCCGGATGGAACGCTTCAAGACGGGCGCCGAACGCGCACTCGCGCAGGCGTTGCGGGAAACGGCGGACACTGCGGAACTCACCGCGAGGCTTGCCGCCGTCCAGATCGTCGGGGTCCACTGGGCGCTGGCACAGGACAACGCCGATCGCCTGGCGAACGGGGAGTCGGCCGACGAGCGCCATGAGGGCGCGGTGGCTGACGCGGAGCACGCGTTCGCGCTGCTGGAGAACGGATTGCGGCAGTTGACGCCGCAGCAGTGACGGGGTCACCCACTGCAGAGGGGGACGCGCCGGTCGGTGCTTGCTCTCGCCGGGGCAAGGTGAAGACCCCGGCCCCCGGCCGCCGATACGAAAAGGATCCGTCAGCCACCCACCGCGGCCGACGGATCCTTCACGCCGGTTTTCGGTCCGAGGTTCCTCGACGCCCGGCCGAGGTGCCTCAACCTCCCAGCCTTCAGGCCTCGATGCGTGCCACCTTGCGCCCGACCTTGAGGTAGAGGGAGCCCGGCTCCAGCGACCCGGCCGCGGCGACGACCTCGCCGAGGGGCTGCTGCACCGCGCTGTCCTCGAGCGGCGTGGTCTGCTGCTCGCCGTCCGCCTCGCGGATCAGCCGCAGGCCGTTCTGCTGCGCCACGCGCCGTACGGCGGAGATGCTCGGGGCGAACTCCAGGACGCGGCTGACCAGCGCGCCGATCGTGTCCTCGCCGTGCTCCGTCAGCGAGACCACCGGCAGGTTGTGCGCGTCGCCGAAGGTCCGCTTGGAGAAGCGGGCCGTGAACTCGGCCCGGGCGGCCTTCGCGGCCTCCACGCCGTGCAGGGCCGCCACCACCTCGCCGGCCAGGATCCGCTTGACCGCCATGGGGTGCGCGGTGCCCTCCGCGAGCCGCTTGGTGACCGCGCCGATCTCGTCGTCCGTCCACTCGGTCAGCAGCTGGAGGTATGGCTCGATCAGGTGGTCCGGGATGGACATGATCCGGCCGTAGACGTCGTCGGGTGCGGCCGACAGGCCGACGTAGTTGCCCTTGCTCTTGCTCATCTTGGCGCCGGTGCCGTCGGTGCCCTCGATGAGCGGGGTGGTGACGACGACCTCGGGGGTCTGCTCCGCGATCTCCATGACCTTGCGGCACATCTGGAGGTTCAGCAGCTGGTCCACACCGCCGAGCTCGACGTCGGCGCTGATGGCCACCGAGTCCCAGGCCATCGCGACGGAGTAGACGAACTCGGCGACGGACAGCCCGTGGCCCTCGGCGAGCCGGGTGCGGAAGTCCTCGCGCTGCAGCGACATGGAGACCGGAATGCGGGCGAGGACGGAGACCAGCTCCGGCAGCGTCACCTTGTTCAGCCACTCGCCGTTGAAGCGCAGTTCGGCCTTCTCGAAGTCGATGAAGGGCGCGACCTGCTGCTGGTAGGTGCTCAGGTTGCGGGCGATGTCCTCGTCGGTGAGCGGCGGGCGCTCGGAGGAGCGCCCCGAGGGGTCACCGATCTTGGCCGTGACGTCACCGATGATGAAGACGACGCGGTGGCCCATGCGCTGGAACCGGCCGGCCAGGATGATCGGCACCGCGTGGCCGAGGTGCACGTCCGGCGAGGTCGGGTCGATGCCGAACTTGACGACGAACGGCCGCCCCGCCTTCCGGGCCTCCTCGATCCGCTCGGCCAGTGCCGGCGCCGACGGGATCAGGTTGACGGAGCGTCCCTCGATCAGCGCCGCCTGCTCCTGGGGCGTCAGATCCGACAGGTCCAGGGAGCGTCGGGCGGTCGTCTCGTCGAGCAGCTGGGCGACCGTATAGTCCGCGGCCAGGTCCGCTCCATCGAGGATGTGCATGACACGGCTGACAGACTCGCTCAAACGGCTCATGACGCCTATACGCTCCTGGGTCGGACAACTGGCCTGACCAGTGTGGTTGGAAGCGGCAATTTTATCAGCCCCGGACCTGGCGACTTCATGATCAGTAGGCGTCGGCACGGTGGTCATCACTTCGCCCGTCACGCTGGTCATCACGGTGGTCACTTCCGCGGAATTCCCGAATTACCGTGTCGTCGGGTTCCCCCTGGTGGTGCCCCGTGCGGTCGGTGGGGTCCCGGGATCCGGGACCCGGCCTCCCGGCCGTGAAACGACCGGGGAACGGCCGTGGTCATGAGGGGAATCGCGCGGGAAATTCCGCCTCATTCCCCGGTCCGTCGAAAATGCCGCGCGGTGTGATGCGTCAGCCGACCGTCAGTTCAGTCGGCCGTGAGTTCAGTCGGCCGTCGGTTCAGTCGGCCGTCGGTTCAGTCGGCCGTGAGTTCAGCCGGCCGTCGGTTCAGTCGGCCGTGAGTTCAGCCGGCCGTCGGTTCAGTCGGCCGTGAGTTCAGCCGGCCGTCAGTTCCGTCAGTGGCAGCGTGTGCTGGGTGTGGACCACCTTCGCGCGCAGATAGCGCACGTTCTGGGCGGTGGTGAAGACGCCCGTCGGGACGCGGTGGGTGACCGTGAGACCGAGATCGCGCAGCTGCTGGGCCTTGTCGGGGTTGTTGGAGAGCAGGTCCAGGGCGTCGATGCCGAGCGCGCGGAGCATCTGCGCGGCGGCCGTGTAGTCGCGGCCGTCCTCCGGCAGGCCGAGCGCGGCGTTCGCCTCGTAGGTGTCCAGGCCCTGGTCCTGGAGGGCGTAGGCGTCGAGCTTGTTGTAAAGGCCGATGCCGCGGCCCTCCTGGCGCAGGTAGAGCAGGACACCGCCGTGCTCGGCGATGCGCTCCACGGCCTCGCGCAGCTGGGGGCCGCAGTCGCAGCGGGCCGAGCCGAAGACGTCGCCGGTCAGGCACTCGGAGTGCAGCCGCACCAGCGGCGGCCGGCCGGCGGCGGGCTCGCCGAGGATCACGGCCACATGCTCCTGGCCGTCGGTGAGGCCGTGGAAGGTGACCAGGTCGGCGGTGACGGTGTAGCCGTCGCCGAAGCGGAGCGGAACCGTCACCCGGGTGCGGACCGTGGCGGCCGGAAGGCCGGCGCCGGGCATACCGGTGGCGGGAAGGCCGTTGACGGGAAGGGTGGCGGCCAGGGCGGGTGCGGGCAGCCCCGCTGTGTGCGGGCCGGGTGTCCGGGGGTCGGCTGTGTGCGGGTCGGCTGTGTCACCGGAGTCTCGGGAAGGGGCGGTCTCGTGTGCGTCGCGCATGGCTCTCGTCTTTCTCCTGGCCGACGATGGCGGGTGCGGAGGATGCGCCTCATGCTTCAGATTTGAAGCACACCTCGGCCGAGACTCTAGCCCTGCTTTAATTTTCAAGCAACTGTTTTTCTCGTGTCGCCTTCCGTTACGCCGTGGACGAACGCCGGCGCCACGGCAGCTCCCCGCACGCCGACCGCTCCTCGCCCTCCTGGAGCGCCTCCGAGATCCTGGAGCAGATCTCCTCCAACTGGGCCACCTGCTCCTTGGTGAGGTGGTCGAAGACGGCCGAGCGGACCGTCTCGACATGACCCGGCGCCGTACGCTCCAGAAGTGCCCGCCCGGCCTCCGTCAGGATCGCCACGCTGCCGCGCTTGTCGGTCGGGCACCCCTCCCGGCGGACCGCGCCGTCCTTCTCCAACCGAGTGACCGCGTACGTCAGCCGGCTGCGCGTGATCTTCAGCGACTCGGCGAGATCGGTCATGCGCATACGGTGGTCGGGCGCCTCGGAGAGGTTGGCCAGAACCGAGTAGTACAGGTGCGGCATACCGGCCTCCTGCTGGAGTTGCCGGTCGATGGCGTCCTCCAGGAGCCACGACGCGGACAGGTACGAGCGCCAGGCACGCAGTTCCTCGGGGGTCAGCCAGCGGGTCGTCATACTGGCAGTGTAGTTATTGTTTAAAAGTTGAACCAAGAAGCGTCGTCCCGCGCTTCGTCCACCGGACCGCCGCGTCCCTGCCTCGTCCACCGGATCATCCCGACCCCAGGAGCGCCGCCATGGCCCACCCCTACGTCCTGTTGTCCGCCGCCGTCTCCCTCGACGGCTTCCTGGACGACACCGGACCCGAGCGGCTGCTGCTGTCCGGCCCGGAGGACTTCGACCGGGTCGACGAGGTGCGGGCGGGCAGCGACGCCATCCTCATCGGCGCGGGCACGCTGCGCGCCGACAACCCCCGGTTGCTGGTCTACTCGGCCGAGCGGCGTGCGGCCCGGCTCGCCGCCGGGCTGCCGGAGTACCCGCTGAAGGTCACGGTCAGCGCGTCCGGGGACCTCGATCCCGAGGCCCTCTTCTGGCACACGGGCGGTGCGAAGACCGTCTACACGACGGACAAGGGCGCCCGGCGGCTGCGGGGTCTGCTGCCGGCGGACGTGGAGGTGGTCGCGCTCGGGCCGGACGTGGACTGGCGGGCCGTGCTCGACCACCTCGGGGACGTGAAGGGCGTACGGCGGCTGATGGTCGAGGGCGGCGGGAGCGTGCACACGCGCCTGCTCCAGCAGGGGCTCGCGGACGAGGTGCAGCTCGTGGTGGCGCCGCTGTTCGTGGGGGAGCCGGACGCCCCGCGGATGTTCGGGCACGGCGTGTACCCGCCGGGGCGGATGCGGCTGGTGGAGACGCGCGCGGTCGGGGACGTGGTGCTGATGCGGTACGTGCCCACCGCGCCCGGCACCGGCGCGCTCGCCTCGGCCGCGGACCGGCGGTGGCTGGAGGTGGCCTGCGAGCTGGCGGACCGGTGCCCGCCGTCACAGACCGCCTTCAGCGTCGGCGCGGTGGTCGTCGCGGCCGACGGCACCGAACTGGCGCGGGGCCACTCCCGGGAGGGCGGCGACCCTGTGGCGCACGCGGAGGAGGCGGCGCTGGCGAAGCTGGACCCGGCTGATCCGCGGCTGGCCTCCGCCACGGTGTACAGCAGCCTGGAACCGTGTGCCCGCCGCGCGTCCCGGCCCGCGCCCTGTGCCCGGCTGATCATCGAGGCGGGGGTACGACGGGTGGTGACGGCCTGGCGGGAACCGGACACCTTCGTCGAGTCCGCGGACGGGAACGCGGTGCTGGCAGCCGCGGGCGTGGACGTGGTGCTGCTGCCGGAGTACGAGGAGCGCGCCAAGGCCCCGAACGCCCATCTGCTGCCCCCGGCCGCCGGTGCCTGACGGCCTCGAAGGGGGCCGTACGCGGGGTCGTGCGGCTCCGCGCCGGGCTGGAAATCGCTGGTGGAACGCCGGCGGGGTAAAACCTGTGCGCAGGCTGTCGCGCGCATGGCGTACACTGGAATCACCGACGCGGGGTGGAGCAGCTCGGTAGCTCGCTGGGCTCATAACCCAGAGGTCGCAGGTTCAAATCCTGTCCCCGCTACTGAAGGCTGAGGGCCGGAGTCCGAAAGGGCTCCGGCCCTCGGTGTTTCCCCGGCTCTCCGTCAGCCCCGGGGCTACTCCGCCCGGCCCACAGCGGTCGCCCCCCGCCGCCCTTCCGGGAAGCCTGGACGGGTGGTGCAGCAAGCAGGCGAGCGGTGGTCATGGGAGCAGGACGATCCGGCCGAGCGGCGCGGGCCCGACGGGCCGTGTGAGCAGCGGGCCGGGGAGCCGAGCCGGCTCGTCGGAGAGCGCGGAGAGCGCGGAGACCGCGGAGACCGCGGAGACCGCGGAGACCGCGGAGACCCCGGAGACCCCGGAGACCCCGGAGTGCCCGGCGCCCCGGTCCCCGATCCCGGCGTGCGGGACCTTCCGGCGCCGCCGTGCGCAGGGGCCGAGGCGGAGGCCGGAGCGGAGGCTGGACCGGAGGCCGAGGAGCGGGGGATCTCGTACGCGCGGGCCTTCCTGCGGGCCCTGCCCTGGCTGCTCATCGCCGGTGGGGTCTGCTTCGACCTCTTCGCCCCGTCCCAGTACACGGCCGGCCCCCTCTTCACCGCCGCGCCCCTGGTCGCCGCGCCCCTGTTCTCGTTGCGCGGCACCGTCCTCACCAGCCTGACCGCCGTCCTGGTGGTCCTCGGGGTCCACCTCTGGCTCGGTGTGATCGGACAGGCGGGCGAGGTCACCGAGGTGGCCACGGTCGTCACCGTCTCCGCCCTCGCCGTCCTCATCAACGTCCTCGTCCGCCGCAACATCGCCCGCCTCGCCTCCGCCCGCCAGATCGCCGAGGCCGCGCAGCGCGCCGTGCTGCCCGAGCCCGCCGCCCGGATCGGTGGGCTGGAGATCGCGGCTCGTTACGAGGCCGCCCAGGCGGACGCGTTCATCGGCGGCGACCTGTACACCGTCCAGGACTCCCCGCACGGGGTGCGGCTCGTCGTCGGCGACGTACGCGGCAAGGGCATGGGGGCCGTGACCGCCGTGGCCGTGGTGATCGGCGCCTTCAGGGAGGCCGCCGAACAGGAGGCGTCGCTAGAGGCCGTCGCCCAGCGCCTGGAGCGGGCGCTGTCGCGCGAACGCGGCGGGCGCGAGGGGCCCGAGGAGTTCGAGGGGTTCACCACCGCGGTGCTCGCCGAGATCCCGCACGGCTGCGGCGTCGTCCGCGTCGTCAACCGCGGCCACCCCGCCCCGCTGCTCCTGCTCCCGGACGGCTCCCTGCGAGAGCTCGGGGCCCGCGACCCCGCGCCGCCGCTCGGCCTGGGCGACCTCGGCCTCTGGCCCGCGCGGGCGGAGGAGTGGGACTTCCCGCCCGGCGCGACGCTGCTCTTCTACACCGACGGGGTCTCGGAGGCGCGGGACGCGTTCGGCCGGTTCTACGACCCCGCCGTCCGCCTCGCCGGACGGGTCTTCCCCGGACCCGGCGCCCTGTTGAGCACCGTCACGCAGGAAGTCGCCCGGCACACCGGCGGCCGCGGCACGGACGACATGGCTCTGCTGGCCGTGCGTCGGCCCGGACGCGCTGGGCGCGGGCACGAACAGTGAGCGAGTGATGCCTCAGCGCATAACGACTGACATACTGTCAATACCTGTGAGGCTCATGAGGCGCGGGCGACTCGCCCTTTTTCCCCTGTTCGGGTCGCAAAAGTCCTGGCCAGCGGCGTGAACGGATCTGTCCGAACCGCTTGGAATCCAGGCCCCGCGTCTATTAACGTTCGATAACGCAGCGCGGTCGTCCCAGCCGTCACCAGAGGCGGCTCCGTGCGCGCCTGCCGAATCCCGCGAGGGAGCCGGGGAACCACCACCTTGGGGTGAATCGAGCGGATACCGCCGTGGTCGCACGGCCGGTTATACGCGCGTAGGAGACCTTCCTGCTCCGAACCCGTCAGCTAACCCGGTAGGCGAGACGGAAGGAAAGGAGTGCGCCCACGTGGCGTTCAACCGGCCTGCCCAGAGCACCTCGTTCGCCCCTGACGGCACTCGGACGCTCGACATCGCGCCCGGCACCGACGAGGGCCCCTGGGAGGAGTGGAACCCCACCGAGGACTCCGTCCGTCCCGTCCGCGGCCGGCACCGCGTCGCCAAGCAGCGCGGGGGCGGGCTCGCCCGCAGCTCCACCGTCCTCGGCGTCGGTGTGATGGCCGCCGTCGGCGCGGGCGGCCTGGCCACCGCGCAGTCCGGCAAGCCGCCGGTGTCCATATCCCTGCCGGACCTCTCCTCCGTCACGGACTCCGCCAAGGCCCTCATCGGTGACGACTCCGGCGCCCCCAAGAGCTCGGCCACGCCCCTGAGCAGCGTGGGCCGGACCGACGCCACCGGCTCGAAGGACGCGGGCGAGGCGCTGCGCGCCCGGATCATGCAGCAGGCCGAGTCCCAGCAGCAGCGGATCGCGCGGGCGGCGGCACAGGCCGCCGAGGACGCCGCCGTGAAGAAGGCCGCCGCCGCGGCGGCCAAGGCGCAGGACGACGCGCAGGCCAAGGCCGCAGCCGAGAAGAAGAAGGCCGAGGAGGCCGCGCGGCTCGCCGAACTCGCGAAGCAGTTCACGCTGCCGACCTCCTCCTACACCCTGACCTCCCGCTTCGGTGACGCCGGTGCCATGTGGTCCTCCGGCTACCACACCGGTCTCGACTTCGCCGCGCCCACCGGCACGCTCATCAAGGCCGTCCACAGCGGCACGATCACGGAGGCCGGCTGGGCCGGTTCGTACGGCTACCGCACGATCCTCACCCTCGACGACGGCACCGAGCTGTGGTTCTGCCACCAGTCGTCGATCAGCGTCACGGTCGGGCAGAAGGTCGGTACGGGCGACGTCATCGGCCGCGTGGGCGCGACCGGCAACGTCACCGGGCCGCACCTGCACCTGGAGGTGCACCCGAACGGCGGCGCCGCGATCGACCCGATGGCCTGGCTGCAGAGCAAGGGCCTCAACCCCTGACCCCCGCGGAAGCACGCCCGTTCACAAGATCTTTGCCGGCCTCCCGGAAGACTCCGGTCCGGCCGGGGCGTTGATGCAGAGCATGACTTCTCTTCGCAAGCTGGGTTCGTCCGATCTCGAGGTCTTCCCGCTGTCGCTCGGCGGCAACGTCTTCGGCTGGACCGCCGACGAGGCGCAGTCCGTCGCCGTCCTCGACGCCTACACGGAGGCCGGCGGCAACTTCGTCGACACCGCCGACGCGTACTCGGCCTGGGTGCCGGGCAACAAGGGCGGCGAGTCCGAGACCATCATCGGCAAGTGGATGAGGGCACGCGGCAACCGCTCCGACGTGGTCATCGCGACCAAGGTCAGCCAGCACCCCGACTACCAGGGCCTGACCGCTGCCAACATCAAGGCCGCGGCCGACGCGTCCCTGCGCCGTCTGGACACCGACTACATCGACCTCTACTACACCCACTACGACAAGCCCGAGGTGCCGGTCGAGGAGATCATCGGCGCGCTCGACGAGCTGGTGAAGGCGGGCAAGGTGCGCGCCATCGCCGCCTCCAACATCTCCGCCGAGCGCCTCCAGGAGTCCCTGGACTTCTCCGACCGGGAGAACCTGGCACGGTATGTGGCGCTGCAGCCGCACTACAACCTGGTCTCGCGGGACACCTACGAGGGTGCGCTGCGGGACGTCGCCTCCCGGGCGGGGCTCGCGGCCGTGCCGTACTACGCGCTCGCGTCGGGCTTCCTGACCGGCAAGTACCGGCCGGGTACGACGGTGGGGTCGGCGCGCGCGGAGGCAGCGGCCAAGCACCTGGCCACCGAACGCGGGCGGCGGGTCCTGGCGGCCCTGGACGAGGTCGCCGAGGCCCGGGGCGCCGAGATCCCGACCGTGGCGCTCGCCTGGCTGGCGGCCCAGCCGACGGTCGCGGCCCCGATCGCCTCGGCGCGCACGGTGGAGCAGCTGCCGGCGCTGCTGGCCGTGGCGGACCTGACGCTGACGGACGAGGACCTGGCGAAGCTCACGGAGGCGTCGCGGTAGTCCGGCGGACGGCGGAATCCGGCGGCCCCGAACCCGCGTCAACTCCTAGGAGCGATAGGGGTTGTACCCGGGGTACGGCGCCGCCGGACCGTACTGGGGCGCCGCCGGACCGTACTGGGGTATGGCCGGACCGTAGTGCGGCAGCGCTGGGCCGGACTGCGGCGCCCCGTGGAAGGGCAGCTGCCCGTGGTGCCCGTACCCCGGCCACACCGGCGGAGCCACCGGCGCCGTCGCCCGTGCCGCATACGCCAGCGCCGGCCGGGCCACCTCCCGGCGCGCCCACAGCTCGGCCAGCAACTCCCGTTCCCGTACGGCGAAATCGGCGCCCGCCCGCCCCCGGCGCCCCCGGTGGCGCAGGAACGCCAGCGACGTCGCGTACGCCTCGTACTGCGCCACCGACCGCCCCGCGGCCTTCCCGAGGTGCTGCCTCGCGTGGTCCCGGGCCAGCCGCCGCGCCCGCATCGAACCGAGCACGAACGGCTCCACCGGCCCCAGCCACCCGGCGACCACGTAGGCGGGCAGCTCCTCCCGCACCGTCCGCAGCTCCCGCTGCCGGGTCCAGATGACCAGCCAGGTCAGCAGCCCGAACGCGGGCACCATGAACGACGCGTACACCGCGAAGAACCCGTACTGGCCGAACGTGGACGACCCGTTCCACATGGAGTGCATGCCCATCGCGAGCAGCAGCCCGCCGAGCGGCGCGAGCGCCCGCCGGATGTGCTGCCGCTCCGCGGACAGCGCGGCGATGCCGAAGCCGATGCCGGTGAGCACGGTGAACAGCGGGTGCGCGAAGGGCGACATCACCACGCGGACGAAGAAGGTCGCGGCCGTCACGGACGCCAGCCCGCTTCCCCCGCTCATCTGGTCGGTACCGAAGGCCGTGCCCAGGTAGAGGATGTTCTCGGTGAAGGCGAAACCGGTGGCGGTGACACCGGCTATCACCACTCCGTCGACGATCCCGGTGAAGTCCCGTCTGCGGAAGAGGAACACCAGCAGCACGGCCGCGGCCTTCGCGGACTCCTCCACGACCGGCGCTATCAGCGTGGCGCCGAGCGTGTCGGCGCTGTGCGGATCGGCGGTCGCGGTCGCTATCCACCGGGTGGCGAAGCTGTTGGCGACGATCGCGATGAGCGCGGCTGCGCATGCGCCCCAGGCGAAGGCGAAGACCAGGTTCCGCCAGGGTCCGGGCGCCACCCGGTCCAGCCACCGGAACGCCGTGATGAGCAGCGGCACGGGCAGGACCGCGAGGCCCAGCCCGACCAGAAAGCCCTCGGTCCCGGTCTGCTGCCGTACCAGGGCCAGGATGACGAGCCCGGAGAGCGCGAGAAGCGTGATCAGCGCCCCGTACCGCACCCACCGCCTCTGCCACCAGTGCGGGTGCCCGAACGAGCCGCCGACGGCGTCACCGCCCGGATGAGTCGGGTACGAGGGAAAGGTGGCCACGGCATCGACCCTAACGAGACGGGGGCGCCGCCCGCGACGGTGCCCGACGTCCAACGGACGTGCGGACGCTCAGTCTTCGGCGGTGGGCTGGTCGCGGTGCTGTACGCGCCGGAAGAGCAGGTCGTTCACGAGATGACCCTTGTCCAGACCCTGCCCCTCGAAACGGGTCAGCGGCCGGAAGCCGGGGCGTGGCGCGTACCCGCCGCCGGGCTCAGTGTTCTCGAACTCCGGGTGTGCGGTGAGCACCTCCAGCATCTGCTCGGCGTACGGCTCCCAGTCCGTGGCGCAGTGCACCAGCGCGCCCGGCCTGAGACGGCTCGCGGCGAGTGTGAGGAAGTCGGGCTGGATGAGCCGCCGCTTGTGGTGGCGCTTCTTGGGCCAGGGGTCGGGGAAGTAGACGCGCAGCCCGTCGAGCGAGTCGGGGGCGAGCATCTCGCGGAGCAGGATGATCGCGTCGCCGTTGCCGACACGGATGTTGGTCAGGCCTTCCCGGTCGGCGAGGGCCAGCAGGTTGCCCTGGCCGGGGGTGTGCACGTCGACGGCGAGGATGTTGGTGTCCGGGTCGGCGGCGGCCATCTGCGCGGTGGCCTCACCCATACCGAACCCGATCTCCAGCACGACGGGGCGGGCGTTCCCGAACAGCTCGGCGAGGTCGATGACCCGCTGCCCGTCGATGTCCAGCCCCCACTTGGGCCACAGCCGCTGCAGCGCGTCCGCCTGCCCGGCCGTCACCCGGCTCCGCCGCGGCTGGAAGCTGCGGATCCGCCGCTCGAAGTGCGACCCGGCGGGATCGGCCTTGGGCCCGTCGGGAAACCGGGGCTGCCCCTTGGCCCGGGTGTGCCGAACGGACACGCCGGCCCCGGGACCGGCGCCGTCACCACGGGTGACCTGGGAATCTTCGGGAGCGAAGTTGAGGGAATCAGACACAGTGGGATCAATTTTAGGGGGTACCGAGCAGCGGGTAGCTGTCGTAGCTGTCGTAGCTGTCGTGGCTGTGGGCGGTCGTGCCGCTGGGGCGGCACGGTGGCGCAGCGGCACCCGCGAGCGCCGGGCCGCGTGACCTGTTCCCGCCCGGTCGCACCGCCGGGCACCCGCTCACCCCCGCCCCAGCACGGCCAACACCCTCCGCGCCACCTCCCGCCCGATCGGCAGCGACGCGGTAGCCGCAGGGGACGGCGCGTTCAGCACATGCACCGCCCGCGCCCCCTCCCGGATCAGGAAGTCGTCCACCAGCGTCCCGTCCCGCAACACCGCCTGCGCCCGCACCCCGGCAGGGGCCCGCACCAGGTCGTCCTCCCTCACCCCCGGCAACAGCCTCCGCACCGCGTCGGTGAACGCCCCCTTCGACACCGACCGCCGCAGCTCCCCCGCCCCGTACCGCCAGTGCCGCCGCGCGATCCGCCACGACCCCGGCCACGCCACCGTGGCGCCCAGCTCCCGAGGCCGTACGACCCCCCAGCCGTACCCCTCGCGGGCCAGCGCCGGCACCGCGTTCGGCCCGATGTGGACCTCTCCGTCGATCCCCCGGGTCAGATGCACCCCGAGGAACGGGAACGCCGGATCCGGCACCGGATACACCAGCCCCCGCACCAGCTCGGGCCGCCGCAGCGCGTAGTACTCGCCCCGGAAGGGCACGATCCGCACCCCGGGGTCGTCCCCGGTCAGCCGGGCCACCTCGTCGCAGTGCAGCCCGGCGCAGTTGACCAGCACGCGCGCGCGGAGGACCGTCCCGTCACCCGTGCGCACGGCGACCCCCAGCGAGGCGCGCCGGTCGATCCGGACCACCTCGGCCCCGTACCGGATCTCCGCCCCCGACGCCTCCCCGAGCTGCCGAGCCACCGCCACGAAGTCGCAGGTCCCGGTGGTGCCCACGTGGATGGCCGCGAGCCCCTGCACCTCCGGCTCGTACTCCGCGATCTGTGCCTGGCCCAGTTCCCGTACCGGAATGCCGTTCTCCCTGCCGCGCTGGACCAGCGCGTGCAGGCGTGGCAGCTCCTCCCGGTCCGTGGCGACGATCAGCTTGCCGGTGACGGCGTGCGCGATGCCGTACTCCGCGCAGAACTTGACCATCTCGGCGGCGCCCTCGACCGCGTACCGTGCCTTCAGGGAGCCGGGGCGGTAGTAGATGCCGCTGTGGATGACGCCGCTGTTGCGCCCCGTCTGGTGGCGGGCCGGGCCGGCCTCCTTCTCCAGGACGGTCACCCGCGTGCCCGGCGCGGCACGCGTGATCGCATACGCCGTCGACAGGCCGACGATTCCACCACCGATCACCAGCACGTCGCAGTCGTAGGCGATCTCCCGCACCTGCTCCACCTCCTGGTTCGATAGTGCACTGCGCCACTGACAATGCGCTCAAACCCAGGGCGGCCGGGCCCCGTAAGGGGCGCGGGGCTGTACCGGTACGCGGCTCCGCCGCGTGGGCGCGATCGACCACGGACAACCTGCGGCCCCATAGCAAGCCGTGACCAGGCAGACGCTCAGGGACCCGGTCGCACGGCCTCTCGTTCGGATCACGCCCAAACGAAAGACCCTAGGCAGGAGCCATGAGCAGCGGCCGGGCCCGCTCCCGCAGCTCCGCCACGCGCGGTTCGTCGCCGTACGGCTCCAGGCGGTGCAGCAGGTCCCGTACGTACTCGGTGGTGCGCGCCGACGATATGCGTCCGGCGATCTCCACCGCCCGCACGCCCTGCTCGCACGCCGCGTCCAGGTTGCCCGACTCCAGCTCGGCGACCGCCGACACCACCAGGCGCAGCCCGTGCGAGCGCACGTACTCCTCCCCGGGCCGCGACAGCGCCTGCTCGGTGAAGCGGCGGACCTGACGTGGAGCCTTGAGGTCGCGGTAGCACTCGGCGGCGTCCGCCGCGAAGCGGTCGTAGGAGTAGAAGCCGAGCCAGGAGGGGTCGTTGTCGCCGTCGCGGGCTCGCTCCAGCCAGCCCTCGGCGGCCTTCAGGGCCGCGCCGGCCGCCTGGGCGTCACCCGCGCGTGCGTGCGCGCGTGCCTCGACCAGGCGGAAGAAGCTCATGGTGCGGGCGGTCGCCAGGCCACGGTTGCGCTCCAGGGCGGCTTGGGCGAGGTCGACGCCCTCGTCGCCGAAGCCCCGGTAGGTCGCCTGCAGCGACATGGAGGCCAGGACGTAGCCCCCGAGGGGCACGTCGGCCGCCGCGCGCGCGAGGCGCAGCGCCTGGATGTAGTAGCGCTGGGCGGCCTCCTGTTGGCCGGTGTCGAAGGCCATCCAGCCGGCGAGGCGGGTCAGTTCGGCGGTCGCGCCGAACAGCGCCCTGCCGACCTCGTCGGAGTAGGAGCCGAGCAGCAGCGGCGCGGCCTCCACCCTCAAGCACTCGGGCACCATCGACGAACGCCAGTCGCCGCCCCCGTACTTGGAGTCCCAGCGCCTCGCGTCCTCCGCGGCCTCGCGGAGCTTCCGGACGTCGCTGTGGCCGACCTTGATCGGCGCTCCGGAGCTCTCGCCCGGGGTGGGGTCGCGGGCGACCGAGCTGTCGGCCGGGGTTATCAGCCAGCGGGAAGCAGGGGTCGCGTAAGCGCTCACTGCGAACGATCCGGCCAGCGACTGCCAGATGCCGCCGCTGCCGGCCCGGCGCCCGGCGAGGTCGAGGCGGTACAGCTCCGTCGCCGACTTCACCGCCTGTCCTACGTCCCGGGGGAAGGCGAGGCCCACTTCCGGTGCGGGATCCGCGTCCGCCAGACCGATCTCGTGGAGCGGTACGGGGCGGCCGAGCTTCTGGCCGATGGCCGCGGCGATCAGGTGCGGCGCGGCACCCTGCGGCACCATGCCCTTCGACACCCAGCGCGCCACCGAGGTCTTGTCGTAGCGAAGTGTCAACCCGCGCTGGGCGCCAAGATCGTTGACGCGCCGGGCGAGTCCTGCGTTGCTGATTCCCGCGAGGGCGAGAACGGCGCCGAGCTTTTCGTTCGGCCCGCGTTGCTCCCTGGACATGCGCCACCCCTCGACACAGACGGCTGCCGCATCGGTGGCATAACCGCGCGGCATTCGTAAACCCAGCGTAGTTCGCCGCATCCCATGCGTTAAGGGGCGTAAATCCGGATGGCGGGATTGTGGTCCGCACTCATGTACGGAGTGTCGCCACGTGCTCCCGATGTGTGGCCGTGCGCCTGTCCGTGCGCTCTTCTCCGGCCACCGCGGGGCCGGTTCCATGGGCCGTGCGTGGGTCGGCCCGCTGTACTGGATCCAGTGGGCTGGGGGACACCGCCGCCTTCAATCCCCGCGGGCGGCGGACCGGTCCGGGGGGCGAACTCCGTCTCCCGGACCGTGCGTTGCCCAGGGCCTGTACGGAGCGTGCCCAAGCCTGGCCCGCCACAGCCGATTTGGCCGAAAACCGATGGTGGATTTCGACGCCCATCGGGGCTCCGACCACGACTCTTCAGGGCGCGAACGGCGTTTTCGGGGAGCATTTCGGGGGCGCATTCGCGTCGCTGTTTCCTCTCGTCTCCCGGACAGCCTTGGGTCGCGCGGGAGTTCACCGGCTCGCGGGCCGCTCTCCACGGGCGCGTTACGGGGCGCACGAGCTGTGCCGTGCACCCTCCGGGGCGCAATCTTCGTGGCAGCATGGAGCCGTTCGTACGGTGCACTGGTTGTCCACAGTCTGTGGAGGCGTCGATGCGGTGGTTGGTGGGATGGAGCAGCACCGCCGCGGGAGCCGTCGAGCCCGGCTCCGCCGGCGCCACCGGATACGACGGCGAGACGGTGCACCCGGTCGGGTCCCAACTCCTGTGGGGCGATCCCGATCCGCTGTGGGCGGTCGGCGACTGGCGTCCCGACGAGGTGCGCGTCGTAAAGGCCGACGCGCGGACCCGCATCGCCGTCCTGGGCACCTGCGGCGCAACCGACGAGCAGCTGCGCGTCGCCCTGTTCGCCGCCCGTGGCGGGGCACTGCGCCATCTGACCGCCTGGTCCGGCAGCTACACCGCCGTCGTCCAGGTCGGCCGCAGGATCACCGTGTGCGGCGACCTCGCGGGCGCACGGCCGGTCTTCTACACCCCCTGGGCCGGCGGCACGGCCTACGCGACCGCCGCGCTCCCGCTCGCCGACCTCATCGAGGCCAACCTGGACTTCGGGCACCTGGCCGCCCTGCTCGCCGCCCCCGACGTGCCGGCCGCGCTGCTCGACTCCACCCCGTACGACGGCGTACGGCGCATCCCGCCGGGGCACGCGCTCATCCTGCGCGCGGGGGCCCGGGAGATCGCCGGGTACGAACCGGTCGCCTCCCTCGCGGTCGCGGCGCCCCCGGCGGACCCGGCCGACGCGGTGGACGCGGTGCGCGACGCCCTGGTCGACGCCGTACGCGCGCGTCTGGCGGCGCCCCGGCACGTCCCCAGCGCCGACCTCGACCCCGGCCCCGTGCCCGGCATGGGACCCGCGGAACGCCGTGCCGCGCGCGGAATGCCCGTCCCCGGGATCGGCGCAGACCTGTCCGGCGGCCCCGCCTCCGGCACCCTGGCCCTCCTCGCGGCCGGACTGCCGGGCATGCCCGGCACGATCCTCGGGCACGGCACCGGCGCGGGCGAACGCCTGCTCGCCGTCACCTTCAACGACCTCGCCGTCACGGGCCGCGAGGCCGAACTGGAGCGGGCCGGCACGCTCGCCGCCAACCCCCGGCTGCACCACGTGGTGGTCGCCGGCGGCGAGGAAGTGCTCCCCTACGCCGACCTGGACGGCCCGCTGACGGACGAACCGGGCCCCTCCCTGGTCACGGCGGCCCGGCACCGCGCGCGTCTCGCGTCGGGCAGCGCGGACCACTTCACCGGCTACGGCGCCCGGCAGGTCCTCGACGCGCACCCGGCGCGGCTCGCCGACCTGCTGATGGACCGCAAGCGCCGCCACCTGGTGCGGCCCATGGCCGCACTCGCGAAGGCGGACGGCTCGGTGATGGTCCCCGCGCGCGTGTACAGCGCGGCCCGCAAGCTGGCCCGCACTCCGTACCGGGCCGGCGTCGACGCACTCGCCGACCGGCTGATGCGGCGGCGGTTCGAGGAGCCCGGGGGTGCCGTGGGCGCGTCGCTCGCCGCGCTCACCTGGGCGAGACCCGGGCCGGCGGCGCGCTGGCTGACCGGGGAGGCGCTGGCTGAAGTATCGGTTCGCCTCCAAGGATCGGCGGGCCGGCCGGGCGTGGGCCCCGGGGAGCGCCCCGGCGATCACCGCGCGCGTGCCGCACTGGCGCGGCACGCCACCGACCTCCGCGTCCTGGAACAGGCCGCCGAGATCCGCTCCCAGCGGCTGCACGCCCCCTTCCTGGACAACCAGGTCGTCCGCGCCTGCCGGGCGCTTCCCGAGACCCTGCGCGTGCAGCCGGGGGCACGGGCGGCCATCCTGCGTACGGTCCTGGAGGGCGCGGGCGTCGGCGGTCTGCCACCCGGCTGGGGCGCTCCCTCCCACGGCTCCTCGGCGGCCGCGGTCCGCGCGGGCCTCAGGCTCGCCGCGAACTCCCTCGTCGACCTCTTCTCCACGCCCCTTCTGGCGGAAGCGGGCCTGGTGGAGGCCAGAGTGGTCCGCAAGGCGGTGCGCGCCGCGGCCGACGGCGCCCCCCTTCCCCTGGACGGCCTGGCGGACCTGGTCTCCCTGGAACTCTGGCTCCGCCGCCTCCTGGCCCGCCGGGGCACCTGCTGGACAGGAACCCCGGCACGCGCGCGTGCGGTCCCGGCGGGGATCTCCGCGCGGGGCAGGGCGTTGGGGGCGGGCGCGTAGGGCCGTTCGACTGTGGGCGGGCGGCAACCGCCGCAGCCGCGAGCTGCCGCAGCTCAGTCGTGCCTCTCCCAATAGCTCAACGGCCTGGGGGACCCCCAGGGCGGCACGGGTGGGCGCTGGGAGTACCCCGGGTCGAAGAGCTTCCCGACGAGGGGGCCCGGCGGCGCTCGCGGCGGCCGCCCCGCGTGACGCGCGGCGGCCGGCCCGGCTCACACCGGACGGGACCGCAGGCCCTCCAGGAGGATGTCCAGCAGCCGGGCCGAGGCCGCCGCCTGCTGGGCGGCGTCCGGCAGCGAGGGCGCCGCCGTCGCGATCACCAGCAGCACGTCCGAGACGGTGACGTCCGACCGCAGTTCACCCGCCGCACGTGCCCGCTCCACGAGCTGCCCGACGACCTCCAGCAGCGTCGCCGCTCCCGCGTCGTCCGGCTCCGGAACGGGCCGCTGCTCCACGAGCCGCAGCTCGGTGGCCGACTCGGACCGCTGCTGCGGCACCCGGGCCCCGTCCACCGCCCCCGCCTCGGACTCCTCCGTGCCCTCCTCGACGACCCCCACCCGCAGCACGTGCGGCGGCAGCAGCCGTCCCGCGCCCGACGCCACCGACGTGCGCAGGAAGCGCGAGAGCGCCGACCACGGTTCCTCCTCCTGACCGAGCGCCGCCCTGGCCTGCTCGGTCAGCCGGGAGGTCTCCTCCTCGGCTATCCGCCGCACCAATACGTCCTTGCTCGGGAAGCGCCGGTACACGGTGCCGACGCCGACTCGCGCGCGCCGCGCCACGTCCTCCATCGGCGCGCCGTACCCCAGCTCGCCGAAGACCTCGCGCGCCGCGCGCAGTACGTGCTCCAGATTGCGCTGTGCGTCCACACGCAGCGGCGTCGTACGCGAACCCTCTCCGCGTCCGTTGTCCGCCGCCGCGCTCACCGTGCCCGCCGCTACGACGGCGGACGCGGACGACCAATGAGAGTCCTGAATGTGCATAAGTGTTCCCCCGGTCCTGACGTCTCCCCCCGGAGACTCTCCCCGCCATTGGAAACCGGAGCGTACGGAACAGGCGTCGTACGTGACCGGGCCCGCCCGTCGCGGGCCCCGAGCGCATCCCCCCTACACCCCGTCAAAGGACGAACATAGTTGAGCGGGAGTCAATTCAGAAGGGGCGCGCTCCCACGCGAGTCGCCCCACGATCGGAGTACAGGCCGGATTCATCCCCTTTGCACCTTCCTTCGTACCGGTCACACCCCCGCTGACCTGCCACGCTTCCTCCACTCCGGCAATTCGGCCAACCCTGCCCCACGGGTCCGTCCCGTCACACAATTTGCCGGGGCTGTGGACAAACTCGGGCGTCGGGTGCCTCATGGGAAGGTGACGGCTGCATTCCACCGGGCGACACCCCCCGAACACCCGAAGTGTGTGCGCATCCTCGTCGTCGGCGGCGGCTACGTCGGCCTGTACACGGCGCTGCGCCTGCAACGGAAGCTGAAGGCGGAACTCCGCCGCGGCGAGGCGGAGATCGTGGTGGTCTCGCCCGACCCCTACATGACCTATCAGCCGTTCCTGCCGGAGGCGGCCGCCGGCGCCATCTCGCCGCGCCACGTCGTCGTTCCGCTGCGCCGCGTCCTCACGGACTGCCACGTCGTCATCGGCGAGGCCACCGCCATCGACCACGCCAAGCGGACCGCCGCCATCTCCACGCTCGCCACCGAGGAGACCGGGCAGACGGAACAGATCGCGTACGACGAACTCGTCCTCGCCCCCGGCTCCATCTCGCGCACCCTGCCCATCCCCGGTCTCGCCGAGCACGGCATCGGCTTCAAGACCGTCGAGGAGGCCATCGGCCTGCGCAACCATGTCATCGAACAGATGGACATCGCCTCCTCCACCCGCGACCCCGCGATCCGCGACGCGGCCCTCACCTTCGTCTTCGTCGGCGGCGGCTTCGCCGGCGTCGAGGCGCTCGGCGAGCTGGAGGACATGGCCCGCTACGCAGCCCGCTACTACCACAACCTCAAGCCCGAGGACATGCGGTGGATCCTCGTGGAGGCCTCCGACCGCATCCTGCCCGAGGTCGGCGAGGAGATGGGCCGCTACACCGTCACCGAGCTGCGCCGTCGCAACATCGACGTACGCCTCGAAACCCGCCTGGAGTCCTGCGCCGACCGGGTCGCCGTCCTCTCCGACGGCTCCCGCTTCCCGACCCGCACGGTCGTGTGGACCGCCGGTGTGAAACCGCACCCCGTCCTCGCCGCGACCGACCTGCCGCTGAACGAGCGGGGGCGCCTGAAGTGCACCCCGCAGCTGACCGTGGACGGCGTCACGCACGCGTGGGGCGCGGGAGACGCGGCCGCCGTGCCCGACGTCACCGCACAGGAGCCCGGCAGGGAGACGGCGCCCAACGCCCAGCACGCGCTGCGCCAGGCCAGGGTGCTCGGCGACAACATCGTGCACGCGCTGCGCGACGAGCCCCTGGAGACGTACGCGCACAAGTACGTCGGTTCGGTGGCCTCCCTCGGGCTGCACAAGGGGGTCGCACACGTCTACGGACGCAAGCTGAAGGGCTGGCCCGCGTGGTTCATGCACCGCACGTACCACCTCAGCAGGGTGCCCACCTTCAACCGCAAGGCGCGCGTACTGGCCGAATGGACGCTTGCGGGCCTCTTCAAGAGGGAGATCGTGTCGCTCGGTTCACTCGAACATCCCCGTGCGGAGTTCGAACTGGCCGCCGGTGGAAAGCATTCTTCAGACCCGAAGGGGTCGAACTGAGCGGACCCAGGAACTCCGCCGGAAGCACCGACGTCTGACGGATGTCGGTCCGGTCGGCCAGACTGGTCCACGACCTGGGCGGGCCGACCCTCGCCCTGGCGCACCCACCAGGCTTTCCCCACAGCGCCGTACCCGCGGGGACCGGCCCCCGGACCCCCGCCCGGATCCGGAGCCGGCCGGAGACGACAACGACGAGGCAAGGAATCGGTGAACTTCACGCGCTGGAGCGCCCGGCTCCCCGGAACGCAGCGCCGCGCCGCAGCGCGGACCGAGCACGCGGTCTCACCGGACCGGCGGGACGGCTCCGTGCCCGTGGCCCGCGCCGAGCGGCTCACCGACAACACGCCGAGCGTGCCCGCCCTCGACGAGCTGCCGGCGCGGGAGGTCCTCGACCGCATCCCGGCCCTCGTCGCCCTGGTGCACGGCCCCGACCACCGCGTCGCCTACGTGAACGACGCCTACACGGCAGCCTTCGGCGCCCGCCCGATCGGCGAACCCGCGCACAAGGCACTGCCCGAGCTGGAGGAACTGGGCCTCCTCCCGCTCCTGGACCAGGTGCTGCGCAGCTCCAGGCCCCGCACGGTCAAGTCCCGCAAGGCGCCCGGCGGCCGTTCGTACACGTTCACCTGCACACCGGTGGACGCACCCGACGACAAGGCCCGGGGCGTGCTCGTCTTCGCGGCCGACGTCACCGACCACGCCGAGGCCGCCGAACGGCTGCGCGCCAGCGAGCGCGAGCAGCGCCGGACCGCGGTCACCCTGCAGCGCTCCCTGCTGCCCCAGGAACTCGAACAGCCCGACGACCTGCGCATCGCCGCCACCTACCAGCCCGGCGGCACGGAGGCCGCGGTCGGCGGCGACTGGTACGACGTGATCACGCTCGGCGGCGGCCGCACCGCGCTGGTGATCGGCGACGTCATGGGCAGGGGCGTCCGCGCGGCGGCGGTGATGGGCCAGCTCCGCACGGCGGTGCGCGCCTACGCCCGCCTGGACCTGCCCCCGCACGAGGTTCTCCAGCTCCTCGACGGTCTCGCGGCGGAGATCGACCCCAACCAGATCGCGACCTGCGTCTACGCCGTCCACGACCCGAACGAGGGCCGACTGGTGTACGCCTCGGCAGGCCACCTGCCGATCCTGGTCCGCGACGAGAGCGGCAACGTCCTGCGCGCCGACGAACCCACCGGCCCGCCCCTCGGCACCGGCGGCTGGATGCACGCCTCGGGCTCGGTACCCCTGGGGCCCGGATCCACCGCCGTCCTCTACACCGACGGCCTGGTCGAGCGCCGGGACGCCGACCTGGACGAAGGCATCGCGGCTCTGGGGGACGCGCTCGCCGGCGCCACGGGCACACCCCAGGTGATCTGCGACCGCCTGGTGCGTTCCGCGGGCGTCACGGCGGGCCACGACGACGACGTGGCGGTCCTGGTTCTCCAGCACCCGGCACGCACGGGGCCGGACGGCGAGCTTTTCCGCAACGCCGCGCTGGAACTGCTGGGCGGTGTGGAGGCGGCACCACGCGCGCGTGCGTTCGCCTCCGGGGTGCTGACGAGCTGGCGGTTCCCCGCGGACCTGCACGATCTCGGGGTGCTGGCGGCCAGCGAACTGGTCGCCAACTCGCTGCAGCACGGCACACCTCCCATGCGGCTGCGCCTGCGTCGCACGGACCGCCGCCTGATCATCGAGGTCACGGACGGCGACGACCACCTCCCGAGGCGCCGCCGCGCGGAACCGGCGGACGAGGCGGGCCGGGGCATCGCCATCGTGGCGACGATCGCGTCGAACTGGGGGTCACGCAGGACGCCCGGGGGTGGTAAGGCGGTGTGGTGCGAATTCGCACTGCCGAGGACCGGCGGCTGAACTCCGGCCGCGCTCCTGGCGGGGGAACCGTCAGGTGCGCGCCGACGCGGGCTCCGCCGACGCGCCGCCCTGTGCCACCACCCGGCTCCTCCCCAGCGACGGCCTGTTCTGCGCCGGCGTCAGCAGCCGCCCGAGCCGCACCGCGAGCACCGTGATGCCCAGCGAGCACAGCAGGAACGTCACGACGTAGGGCCCCGGCAGGGCCGCCGCGAGGGGACCGCCCACCGCGGGCCCCACCGCCAGCGCCAACTGCTTCACCAGGGCGAACACCGAGTTGTACTGCCCTGCCATCCCCGTCGGCGCCAAGTCCGCCACCAGCGGCGCGACCGTCGGCGACAGCATCGCCTCACCCAGTCCGAACAGCGCGTACGTCGACACGAACGCGGCCGTCGCCATCTCGCGGCTGCCGTGACCCAGTCCCGCATATCCCGCGACGGCCCACGCCACCGCCCAGATCAGCCCCACGGCCGCGATCACCCGCGTCCGCCTGCGCCGCTCCACGAACCTCAGCACCGCGAACTGCGCCACCACGATCGTCGCCGTGTTCGCCGCCAGTGCCGTGCCCAGCGTGGACGTCGAGATCCCGGCCGCCTCCACGCCGTACGCGCTCAGCCCCGACTCGAACTGCCCGTAGCAGGCGAAGAACAGCACGAAGCCCAGCACACACAGCTGCACCATGGCCCGGTTCCCCAGCAACTGCCGCCAGCTCGCACCACCGCCCCGCGGCGCGGTCTCCTCGATCCTCGGGGCCCGCGGCATCCGGACCGTCGACATGACCACGACCAGCAGCAGGAACATCGCCGCCTCGATCGCGAACAACAGCGTGAAGGACGCCGCCCGCGACACGTCTACGAGGTGCCCGCCGATCAGCCCACCGACACCGAGCCCCAGGTTCTGCAGGAAGAACTGCACCGCGAAGGCCCGCGACCGCGTCTCCGTCACCGAGCAGTCGACGATCATCGTGGCGAGCGCCGGCTGCATCACCGCCTGCCCGGCCCCGAGCAGCGCCGCCGCCGGCAGCACGCTCACCGCGCCGGTCGCGACCCCCAGGCTCAGCGCGCCCACCGCGGCCAGGACGAGGGCGGCGAGCAGCACCGGAAGCGGGCCGCGCCGGACGATGGCCCGCCCGGCGAACGGCAGCACGACCAGCGCCGCCACAGCGAAGACGGCGAGTACGAGACCCGCCGTCACGGCACCGAGACCCCGCACCTGCGCCACATAGACGTAGAGATAGGGGACGGTGAAGCCGAGGCCGAACGCGCTGAGTGCGTTACCCACATGGATCCGGCGCATCGCTGCGCCCATCGCCCTGGTCACTTTCACCTTCCTTGAGAAGCGGGCCACCGAGAGCCGGAGCTCTTACCTCTGAAGCGGTTAACCCTGAAGACTTCGAAACTAAAGTTCGATGTTGAACAGTACACCTTGAAGGACTTCGATGCCAAGCGAGGGCGTGTCATACTGCGTCCATGGGTGACACCCCCGGCGTGAGCGAGCCGACCCTCGACGAACAGATCGCCGCTTACCAGCGCGAGTTCCAGGACCTGGACCCGCAGGTGGAGAAGATCGTCTCGGCCCTGTCCCGGCTCAACCGCCGCATGAACGTCGCCTACGGCCGCCAGACCGCCGCACTCGGCATCAGCAACACCGACTGGGAGGTCCTCAAGGCCCTCGTCCTGTCCGGCGCCCCCTACCGCATGGGCCCGAGCGACCTCGCCAAGCGGCTCGGCCTGACCCCGGCCGCGATGACCCACCGCATCGACCGCATGGTCAGCGAAGGCCTGGTCACCCGGGAGCGCGATGAGGCCAACCGCGTCCGCGTCATCGTCGAGTTGACCGACGAGGGCCGCGAGAAGTGGCTGGAGGCGATGCGCCTCGCCTCCGGGTTCGAGGAAGACCTCCTCCAGGACCTCTCACCGGAGGAGCGCACGGTCCTGGGCGACGTGCTGACGCGCCTGCTGCGCCGTGTGGAGGACGCGCAGCCGGACGCCGGCGGCCGGCTCAGCGACCTCGACTGACGCCTACCGGAGGTTTGACGCAGCGCCAGGCCGGGGAGGCTTGACAGTCCACCCCGCGATCCGTAAGGTTCTTCGGGTTGCCACGGGGCCGTAACGGTTCTGCGGCAGCACCTCCTGCCGCCTCAGCGGCAAAAAACCACTCAGCACGATCTCCCGACCGGGTCAATTTCGGCGTGCCCGAAATTCGATTCCATTGGGTACGGCGACCCCGATCCACTCGATTGGGAATTGCCGGAGAGATCCGCTACGGTTGGAGACGTCGGAACGGCCCAAGGGCCGCGATGACAAGCCCGGTTGACTGGGCATCAGGCCCCGAAGGGAACTGAGGGATCTGATAGAGTCAACAAAGCTGGAAGGCCGAAAGGCCGGAAAGCACCGAGGAAATCGGATCGGAAAGATCTGATAGAGTCGGAAACACCGAAGGGAAGCGCCCGGAGGAAAGCCGA
>NZ_JBIATP010000028.1:0-26272 GCF_042891915.1 Streptomyces sp. NPDC001848
GAAGACTCCTGCGGAAGCCCTAGACGATCAGCTAAAGTCGCCGGTCAGAGCCGGTGTTGCAACGACTGGTTGAATCCGGGCTGGCTGCCCGCATCTGAATGGTGCACCAGTCCCGGTCCAGCGGGAGTTCCTGCGCGGTCGCGGCGCCACAAGGCCATGTCGAGGGCATCGAGGACGAGCTTGGCCCGCTTGTTGGTGGCGGCGGACCAGCCGACGATCGCCCGGGAGTACACGTCCACGACGAATGCGACGTAGACGATCCCGGACCAGGTGGCGACATAGGTGAAGTCGGCGACCCACCGCTCATTCGGGCGAGACGCGGTGAAGTCGCGCCTGAGCAGGTCAGCGGCCCGCTCGTGGCCGTCGTCGCGGAGAGTTGTGCGGATCTTCCTCCCTCGTCGGGCGCCCTGGAGACCGAGGTCGCGCATCAGCCGGGCGACGGTGCAGCGGGCCGCCGGTATGCCTTCGCGGTGCAGCTGCCGCCAGACCTTCCGCACTCCGTAGACGCTGAAGTTGTCCGTGTGGACGCGGCTGATCTGCGTCTTCAGCTCGGCGTCGCGGACCGATCGGGCGCTGGGTGTGCGGTTCTTGGCGGCGTAGTAGGTGCTCGTCGCGATCTTCAGTCCGTGGCTGGTCAGGACTCGGCAGATCGGCTCGACTCCGAACACCTCACGGTGTGCGTCGATGAACACTACGAGCGCTTCGACGGCCGGTCGAGCTCGGCCGCGAAGAAAGCCGAAGCCGCTTTGAGGATCTCGTTCGCCCGTCGAAGCTCGGCGTTCTCGGCCCGCAGGCGTTTGATCTCCGCGGCCTCCTCGGACGTCGTGCCGGGCCGCTGGCCGGCGTCCACCTCGGCTTTGCGGACCCAGGTCCGCACCGTCTCTGCCGCACCGATGCCCAGCTTCGCCGCGACCGCCTTCATCGCCGCCCACTCAGTCGGGTAGTTCGGTCGGATCTCAGCAACCATGCGCACCGCTCGTTCGCGAAGCTCAGCGGGGTAAGGGGACGGACGTGCCATGACTCGATCCTCTCAGGGAATCGAGCCTCCATCAGACCCGGAGCGGTTCAATCTTCATCCACGGGGAGGTCCAGTAGCGGGCGTGGTACGCGGTAAGCGGCAGGGCAGGGAGCAGCCATCAGGCGTTCGCCACCGCCGGCGTCAGACGTGCCGCGCTCCGCAGCGAACGGGAAGCGGTCAAGGCGAAAAAGATCTGTGACTCTTCGCGGCAACCTTTTCGGCCTCTGGGACCACTCAGCGTTGTCCGGCCAAGTGGTCCGGTCAGATGCAACGGCTGAAAGAGAGCACAGACATGTCCCTTGAACGACAGCACAGACATGTCCCCGGCCCACCCACGTCATCGGTGGCGTCCCGCGTCGGCGGCCGCCGTGCCGACGGCCACGCCCGCGGTGGTCGCCCGAAGCATCGTGGCCGTCGGTTGCTCGCGCGTCGGGGTTTCTGGGCGGGCCTCGTCATGGTGGTCGTGGCCGGCTCGGCTGTCGTGGTCAGCCAGGCTTCGGCCCAGCAAACCCTGGATCTGAAGAAGTGGTACGTGCTGGTCAACCGCAACAGCGGCAAGGTGCTGGACGACCGCGCTTTCGCCACGAACGACGGCGCGGCGGTGGTGCAGTGGGCGCGCCACGGCGGGGCCAACCAGCAGTGGCGGTTCATCGACGCGGGTGACGGGTACTACCGGCTGCAGAACCGGAACTCCGGCAAGGTGCTGGACGACCTCGGCTGGTCGAAGACCGCCGGCTCCGCCATCGTGCAGTGGAAAGACCTGAACGGCACCAACCAGCAGTTCAAACTGGCCAAGTCGCCGCACGGCTACGTGCGTTTGGTCAATCGCTTCAGTGGCATGGCTGTCGATGTCCGCAACGCCGCCAAGGCCGACGGGGGCGACGTCGTCCAGAACCGCGACCGGGGCGGCGCCGATCAGCAGTGGCAACTCGTCCCGGCCGGGAGTACGGGCAGCACCGGTACGCCCACCGCGCCGGGCGGCAGCGTTCCCACCAGCCAGGCTCCGAGCGGCTCGCACCCGTCGTCGCCGTCGTCTCCCGAGGCTGGTGGCGGCAGCTCGACGACACGTTTCATGGGCAGCAGCACGGTGCTCATCGGCGGCTCGATGACTGACGCCTCGGCGACCGCCGCGCCGTTCGACGTGCGCTACGCCTATGTGCACAGCCAGCCCGCGCCCTCGTCGGCCTACTACTCGGCGTCGCTCTGCCAGGCCGCGTGGTCGAGCTGGTGGGGCTGCTGGAACGGCAGCACCACGGCGCCCGGCACTTACGTGACCTGGCGGGACACCGTGGCGGCCCACGCGACGTACAAGGGCCGCCCGCGCCCGCAGAAGATGCTCTGGACCTGGTACTCGTTGCGCGACCTCGGGGATGCGGCAGGCCAGGGCGACGGTCCGGGCGAGGTCGTGGCCATCAACAGGGCGGACCTGCTCACCCGGTACATGAACGACTACCGTTTCTTCCTCCAGAAGATCGGCAACTCGAACGACATGATCGACCTGGAACCCGACTTCTGGGGCTACGTCCGGTCGCTCGGCGATCCGCACAAGGTTGCCGCGCAGGTCTCGGCCGCGAATCCGACCGATTGCGGATCGCAGGAGAACAGCGCCGCCGGACTCTCCCGCTGCCTGATCGCGATGGCGCACAAGTACGCGCCGAACACCGCCGTGGGCCTCCACCTCACCTGCTGGGACTGGCAGAACAACACCCAGGGATGTGTCAAGGACTACGCGAGCCTCGGGGCACAGAACGCCGACTTCCTGGTCTCCGACGTGTCGGACCGCGACGCAGGCTGGTACGCGCAGCCGGCCCACGGCGGCCGTGACACCTTCTGGACCGACCAGAAGGCCACTGCCGCCATGGGGTTCTACAAGACGATGGCGGAGTCCGTGGGCAAGCCGGTGGTCCTGTGGCAGATCCCCGTGGGCAACATGGCGCAGAACAACACCCTCAACCATTACAAGGACGACAAGGTGGACTGGTTCTTCGCGCACATGGACCAGGTGGCGAACGCGCATGTCGCCGGGCTGCTGTTCGGTCCAGGGCAGCAGGAACAGACAACGGCCGAGACCGACGGCGGAAACCTGATCAGCAAGACCATCGCCTACCACAACTCAGGTGGCACAGCGCTCAAGTAGGCGAAGGCACGAATGCGCCCCCATCTCCCCGATGGGGGCGCGTTTGTCATCTGCGTCGGGCTGAGGACTTCTCCGGTCGGCGCCGGCCATGCCGCCGTCAGTGTCTGCTGTCGTTGTCGCCAAGTAGCCTGCGCCCAACGTGCTTTCCAGCGTTGGAGGTTCCATGGACGCGACCGCCCTCACCAGTCCTGCACGGCTGTGGTCGGCGCGAGAGGTCTTGGTTCGGCAATGCCCTGTACCAGCAGCGGCCGGAGTCTACGGGCGGCGTTTCAAGGAGGCAGGCACCCCACCCCGACTTGGCGCCCGGACGACTGCTCTACGTCGGCACAGCTCCGCGCCACATGCCCACCCGGACCAGCACGCAGAACCTGAGGAAGCGCGTCCGGTACCACTACCGGGGCAACGCGGCTGGATCGACTCTGCGGCTCACCCTTTGCTGCCTGCTCGGGCTCGAGCTACGCCGCGTAGGTAGCGGGAACCGCCTGACGTTCGGTAAGAGCGGGGAAGCCAGCTTGTCTCCTGGGCGCTGCTGGAGGCCGATCCGGAGGACTACGCCGACGTCGTCGGTAGCGAACGTGCGGATGAGATCGACTTTTGCGAGGAGCATGACGTCCAGGAGGAGGGGCATGTACTCACCTCGGTAGAGGTGCTGTCACAGACCTGCCGGAAGACGCGGTTGCTCGCGGTCGATGAGGAAGCCGGCGGAACAGACTTCCGGCCCGTTCGCTGGACAGCAGCGCAGCACCGCAACCCCAGCAACCGGCCCCGTCCACCAATGTTCTTCCATGGCCTCAGCGCGGCCGGTATGGCCGTCGCTGACCGATCCGGCTAGAGCTACGGATCAGAAGGTGATGTTCCTCGGCGCGGTACCGTGCCGAGGAACATCACGTTGGGAGGAGCCTTGACCGTTCGGCCTTGGCAGCTCAAACGCGGTGAGGTTGTCCTTGCGACTCCCACGCTCGACTACATCGACCCCCCCTGGTTCCACTGCCACTTCGCGGCCGGTCCTGAGTGGGAGGCCATCCGGCCCACCTTCGAAGAATGGACCCAGGCGACGGTGGAGAGAGACGCACCCGATGTTCTCCGCATCCCCCGTGCATGGAAGGGAGTCAAGGACCTTGGCATGACCCTCATGCCTCCGGACGGCACCGCGCCGACCGACGCCTTCCTCCTTCACGTCGACGGCGCAACGGCTCGTTTCCGCTACTGACCACGTGAAATGCCCGGGCCAACAGCGGAAGCCGCGGAGTGATCAACTGGACGTCTCCGGCCCCCAGCACTCAGGCCCCACTCCGCGCCAGTCGACCCACGGCGCCCCTGCCACCTCTGCCGGATCGATCTCCAGCCCAGCGCGGCGGAGGAACTCGGCGACGTCGGCCACGTTGTGAGCCAGCCCGAGGATCTCGCCATCCACGCGCACGCGCCGGCCACCCCTGGGCGACGGCGGATGCACGATCACGCGAATCGGACCGGACATGCCTTCAGGATCATCAGGGACATGCGGCCCCGCATTCCAGCGCGTCATTGCTGACGCCGCTCACTCACGACCCGGCCTGACCGACCCAGGTCACGCAGCTCCTGCCACGCGGTGGGGCTTGGACGCCGTTGCTGCCAGTAGGGATGGAAGAACAGCCGAGCCGACAGCCGGTACAGGCGCCGACGCAGCTCGGTACGGCCGGGCCGCTCGGCGAGCTGCCGGTAGGTGACGCTCCACTCCTGCTGCGCCCGGGAGAGGTCGGCGGGAAACGATCGCATGACCAAATTCAATCATGTGTTCGATTTTTTAGGCCACCATTGGCACCATGTACGAGGGCATGGTTGTCGTCGGGCAGCCGGATCACACTGGCGGACAGACCTGGACGCACCTCAGGCGGCACGCCTCGTGCCCAACCCGCGCAAAAGCAGAGAATGACCGCAGTCGGCCACTCCTCGGAGTCCACTGCCTCATAGGGCACCCGTGGGGTCGAGCATGCAGTAGCTCCGCGGGACCGTGGAGGGCCCATCGCTTGGGGTCGTTGGCCTGGCCAAGTAGTACGCTCCGTCTCCTGACTGTCCGCGCTCGAGGCCGTACGAGCTGTGGACCCGATGTGTCGGCCTGTGGGGACAGGCCGGGTTGGGGGGCGCGCATGCTGTATTACGGGTTCACAGGTCTTCAAGCAGGACAGCGTTCCAACGCCCGTGCAATACGGGACGGTTGACGTCCACGTGGCCCTCGCCTCGCCTGCCGGAGCCGGTCCCGGTGCGCCCAGTGGCCGTACGGCCGCCTTGCGGAGCCTCCGAACCAGCGTGCCCGAGCCGCCCACCTGGTGTCGCTGTCACGGGATGGCCCAAGCTGGCCCGCATGGACTGGTTGCCACTGCTCTCCACCCTGGCCGGGGCCACGATCGGCATCGTCGCTACTCTCATCGCCGATCGCAACCGGTGGAAGCACGAGGATGTCAAAGAAGGTCTTCGGCTGCGGCTCGACGTCTACACGCAGTACACGACCACCGTGAAGGTCCTCGGTGAGACCCTGCGGGCCTTGGCCGAGCGGGAGCACCCCTCCGACGACGAGCGGGCGCGTGCGCTGCGCGACGCCTTTCGGGAGTCAGACATAGCCATCGCGTCGGAACGGATGTGGCTCATCGCGCCCCAACCCGTCGTCAAGGCCTCCAACAGCGTGTTCCACTGCCTGCGAAGCATCTGCGACGGCTACGTCGACGGCACTGCCGTCAGCAGTCCAGAGGGTCGCGCCCGCTGGGAGGCACGCGGCAAAGCAGCCGCCAGGATGCGCAAGCTCATGCGTGAAGATCTCGGCGTCGGCCCACTCACCGAACGCCACACCCCCTTTCTCGACGACTACGACGACCCCACGGCGCAGTGATCGTGACCGTGGCAGCAACGTCATGAGATGGCGAAGTCAGCCGCGTCCGGGAGCCCGACCAACCGGTGATCACACGCGATCATCCACACGCAGCGGAAAGACAGGAGCCCCGGACCAGTGGCGGCCCGCGCCGGCGGCCGCATGGCCGCCACAGCCGCTGAGGTCACCACTGACCCGGTGCCTCTGCGGGAACCGCGGCGCTCATCGGTGTCTCATGCCCCATCCACATGATCCGCCGGACAGGCCCCAGACTGCGCTGACATCCACAAGGGACATCAACGACTGTGCACACCGACGCACTTGCGCAGTCAGGCTCGGCCGGAACGCCCGTGCGGCTCCACTCCCGAGCCTTCCCCTGACCGAACTCCTAAAGCGGGTGGCACAGAGGCCTGGGCGCCCGGGGTGTGGCGCACAGCTCCCCGGACCCAAAGATGCCAGGTTGCAAGGTGGGCCGCCCCTTGACCGTGGTCGCCTCACAAGAAGATGATCCTCCCGTCGATCAAGGGAGCTGTCATGCTGCGGTTCATGGACCTCTCCGTACTCGCGATGGGGTGCGCGCTCCTGCTCTTGGGGCTCGGCAGCAGGTGGATGGAACGGACCAAGGGTCGGAAAGGAGCGAATCCCGACCAGGGCACGCGCTTCTTCCGGGCATGGCTCCCCCTCCTGATAGGGCTGGGGATGATCAGCGCTGAAATGCCGAGACTGTTGGTCGCGTCCCACCCCGTCGTCGTGATCGTGGACACCCTCAACTTGGTACTGGCCGTCACGGTGCTGGTTTTGGTTGTTCGGGCAATTGGACGGCGGCAGGGGCCGACGAACCTGAACTAACCGCGGACGGGGCGCGTGCCAGGGGCGTGCCAGATCGTGCGGGGAACCACGGGGAATGGCGGGGAATCAGCCTGGGCCCACCAGGAGCCCATACCACTTCACCGCAGGTCAGTAGTGCGCCCGCCCCTAGAGCACCTGAGCTTCCCAAGCCGAGAGCTCGGGTGCCGTCGTCGCGAGCCGGCCCCACGGCTTCCGTGGGGGTTGAAACCCATATACAGTCCCCCTGCACTTGTCCGACTCAAAAAGGGGGGGTCCCTTTGCGTGCTCGTCTTGCCGCCTCAGCCATAGCTGTCGCCGTGGCCGGCGTCTTCTTCAGCGCACCGGCGGCATCCGCGGCGACGTTGCCGTCCACCAACACCGCCCACCACTGCGTCCAGCACACCACGGGCGTGTGTGGCTGGACACACCACCAAAAGCCCAAGGACAAGTACGAGACCGCCAAGTGCGTGGATGCCACGCTGTCCTACTCGCGGCACTCGCAGGGCACCTGCTCCCACCACCACGGCGTCCGCTACTGGTTCAAGTAGGCCGCGGAGCAGGCGCAGCAAGGGGCGGGGCATGAAGTGCGGGTGAGTGTGCAACGGCGTGACAACGCCGACAGACAACGGCGGACGAGCGCGGACGTCTGCGGATGATTGCAGCAGGTGAGAGGTACACCAGCCCAGGTCGGGCACCCGCCCGAGTTGCTTCGGGACGAAGGGGTCGCGCAGCCACGTCCCAAACGCGTCCCCTGCTGCCTGCTCAGGCCGGAGGTGGCCCCGTAAGCCCGCAGGGCATGTCTGGCTCCGGTCAGTGCGATGGTTGGAGCGGGTGGTCGTGGACCATGAAGGCGGACTCATCTCCTCGCTCAAGGCAGCCGCGTATCGTCCGTATCATGAGTACTGACCTTTTGGTTGCTGTGGTCTCGGGCGCTGTGACCTTAGCGAGCGTCGCCATAAGCGGGCCAGTCGGCGGCAGACACTTTTCGCTGCAGAATTGGAACGTCAGACTGCGGCCCTTTCTCGGAATGCAGCCCGCCAGGACGTCATGAGTCGCGTCCGCGATCCGCTCTTGTGGGCTGCCTTCGAACTCCAATCTCGAATCTACAACATCGCCCGCAGCCAGTTTGGGTTTCTCACTCTTTATTACAAGGAGGGAACCCCAAGGGAGCGTGGGGGTACATCCGTGCCCCCTAACCCAGTCGCTGAAGTCGCAGGTCACCGACGAGATTCCCCTGCCCCTTCCCCTAAAGCGCGTGTCGCAGGGTCGAATCCTGCCGGCGGCAGAGATGGAAGGGCCGGCTCAGGCGGTTTCTTCTGAACTGGCCCTTACCCGTTTCAGGCGCCGTGCCAGGGCCGGCGGGGTCGCGGTCAGAACAGCCACACCCCGAAGGCCGCGACCGCCAGGCCGACGGCAAGGAAGACGCCGGCCGTGAGGGTGAGCGGAAGCAGTTGCTTGCGCCGACGCGGCGGGTCGAGGCCGCGCCATGTGCTGTGCACCGCGTACACCCCGACGAGCGCGATCGCACAGCCGAACACCACGGCCAGCAGCCCGAAGAACTTGGCCCAGGTGTAGGGGTGGTCCGGGTTCGGGGTCCACACCGCGGCGAGGTCGGTGGCGATCGGTACTCTCACTCGCTCTTTTCATCCTTCATCAGGTCCTGGAGGTCGGACTCGATACCGGAGCCGGCGGCGTAGACACCCGTGTTGAGGGTGGTTCCCACGGTGTTCTTGAAGGCGCCGTCCGCGAGCTTGCCGCGGTCGCTGAGGTTCTCTCCGCCGAGGCTGCCGTGCTGCTCCAGGGCATGGTTGACGCCGTGGTTCTGGGCGTTTCCTATGGCACCCGTGGCGGCGTTGGTGAGCGCGTCCTGGCCGATCGTCGACGGGTCCTGGCCGGCGATGACGTCGGCCGTGAGACCGCCCGTGACATTGCCGGCCGCGCCGTTGACGGTCGTACCGAGGAGGCCGTCGCCGCGCAGGATGTCCCCCACCGTCCCGGTCAGGCGCGCTCCCGCGGTTCCGGCGACCGCGGTGAACGCCGCCGTACCGGCCGCGGCGCGGCTGCCGGCGGTGAGGTCCGCGCCGACGGTCACGGGCTGCCCCTGGACAGCCTGGTTCAGCATGAGGCTGCCCGAGTCGGCCGCAAAGTTGGTCACAAAGCTCTCCAGCCCGGTCTTGGTGAAGCCCGCGCTGATCCTGGCGACGGTCGTGAGGACCCGCTCAAGGGTGGCGACGGTCTCTGCACTGAGCCCGGTGAACCGCTCCAGGAGAGCGGTCACTTTCTCCGCCGCCGAAGTGAACAGCTTGACCAGGTCCACGATCCTGGCGACCCGCTCGGCCACGGCCGTGTTGGCGACGAGGTCGGAGAGGAAGCCGGTGAAGAAGGACAGCGCGGCGCCGGCGACCTCCATCTCGGCAATCTCGACGCAGATGTCGATGATTTCCTCGTTGATCCCGTCGACCTCCGTGGCGTACGCCCGCAGACCATCGGCCACGTGATGGAAGTTGCCCGCGGTCTCAAGGACGACCCGCCGCTGCTCCCGCCAGTGCCTCTCGAAGGCGTCACGCGCCTCGCCGTGCCAGCCCTCCTTGTCGACGCCCGCGATCGCGGCGTCAAGGGCTCGTACGACATCGCCCAGCTCGGTACCCATGGTGTCCCAGTGTCGGGCGACGGAGCGCAGCGTGGGGCCGTCGCCGCCCGGGAGTTCCACACCGAACGCTTCGAGGACTTCCAGAACCTTGCCGTCGATCCAGCTGTTGACGCTCATGCCGGGCTTCCCGGGCGCCGGACGGCGGCGCTGAGATAGCCGACGGCTGTCTGGTCGGCGTCCGCGTAGTTGGCCGCGTTGACCCGCAGCCGGTCTCCGTCACTGTTGAGTACGTCAGGAAGGTAGCCCAGCGCCTTGACCGTGTGGCTGAGCAGCTGTCCGTACTTCTCCGCCGCGCCGTCGCAGACACCGAGCAGGCCGAACGCCTGACCGATCTCGGACGCGCCCGCCGCGAAGCCCTCGATCGGTCCGCCGAGTCCCGTCGCCTCCCTGTCGAACTTACCCGCCAGCTCCGTCAGTGTGGCGGGATCCACCCCGAACTGCCCGCTCATCACGCTCCTCGTCGATTGTCCGGACAGCCGTCAGCATGGCCCGGGGAGCGTTCCTCCGGAAAGGATCCTTTACGTATTCGGAGCCAGGAACTGACAAACAGTTTGAGCGCCTCTGGCCAAGCCAATACCTGGAGTTGAGCATGGAGAACTCGCCGCGTTTCTCCGGGACAACGCGGATCACCCGTGGAAGCCACCGGTCGGCGGGATCGCCGCGGCGTTGGGGCGTGACGTGATCCACGGGTTGGACATCACTGTTCCGTTGCGGTTGAAGCGCGTGGTGCCCGAAGAGCGGCTGCGTGTTCTGCTCGGCACCGTCACTCCGCGCACGGTTCGGTTCTTCAAGGCCGATCTCGACCAGGGCGGGTGCAAGTTCCCGGGATCGGCCAACCTGTCCGGGGCTGGGGCGGGTTGGGGTGGATGACGGAGCGGACACGGGTCCGTGATCATTCAGGTGTCGAAGCCGAGTGATCAAAGAGGTTCCCGTGTCCGCTGTCTCACCTTCCCCGATCCCCGCTGTGCTGGCCGAGCTGGGTCCTTTTGACCCAATCGATGTGCCTGACCTGCGCGTCTTCCTGGAAGCGGTTCCCAATCCGCGCTCCCGGCGGGGCCGCTGGTACTCGCCGGCCTCGATCCTGCTGGTCTGCGCAGCAGCCGCGGCAAGGCCTGGTGAAGAGCACGTGTCCGAAGGCGCCGCATTCCTTCGGATGTGCCGGCGCGGGGCCTCCTGGAAGAGGTTCTGCTTGGTGCCGGGATACTCGACGAGCGAGGCCTTGTTCATGTCGGCGGTCTGAGCGATGCCCCGCACGGTGGCCCGGTCGAAGCCGAGTCGCCCGAACTCCTTGCCGGCCGCTTCCAGGATGGGCCTGCCGGTGGGCGCGCCTTTGCGTTCCCTGGCGCGTCGTTCGTGTCGAGCACCGTGGTCCTGCCTTCGCCGGGATCAGACCGTACTTGTGGCCGAGGGCTCGTCCTTCGCCTTCTGCGGGCCGGTGTTGATGGCCAGCGCGGCGATGAGCATGGCCGTCAGGAAGACCACGGAGCCGACGGCGAACGCCCTGGTGTAACCGTGCGTCATGGCCTCGACGGCTCGGGCCACGAGGTCCCGGCGGTGGGTGTGAACGGCGACCAGCCAGGTTTGCGCGGCATGAGGGAGGCGGTCGTCGGCGGCGCTGGTGGCGAGCGTGGTCAGGGACGCCAGCCCAAGCGCACCGCCGAGCTGCTGGGAGGTGTTCAGCAGTGCGGAGGCGATGCCGGAGTCACGCTTGTCGATGCCGCTGACGGCACTGAGGGTCATCGGCACGAAGCAGCAGCCGAGGCCCACGGCGGTCACGAACATGGCGGGGGCGAGGTGGGTCGCGTACGAGGAGTCCGGGGTCAGGGTGGAGAACCAGAGCATTCCGGCCGCGGCGATGCACAGTCCCGGAGCGGTCACCAGCCTGGGCGGAACCTTCGCCACCAGCTTGGAGACGATGCCGGCCGTGACCCCCATCCCGACGCTGAAGGGCAGATAGGCCAGCCCGGCGTGGACGGCGTTGTAGCCGTGCACCTGCTGCATGTACAGCGTCAGGAAGTAGAAAGTGGCGAACATTCCGGTGCCGACGAGCAGCATCACGCCGTATGAACCCGCGCGGTTGCGGTTCGCCAGCACGCGCAGCGGCAGCACGGGATGCCGACCGCGGGCCTGCAGGACGAGGAACGCCGCGAGGAGTACGGCGGCGACGCCGAAGCAGGTGACGGTCAGACCGTCGCCCCAGCCCTCGCGGCCGCCCCGGGTGATCGCGTAGACCAGGGACAGCATGCCACCTGTGCCGGTGACCGCTCCGGGGGCGTCGAGCCTGCCGCGCTCGCGTCCGCCGTCGGCCAGTACCACCGTGCCGGCCAGTACGGCGGCACCGATGGGAACGTTGACCAACAGAACCCAGCGCCAGTCCAGGTACTCGGTGAGGACGCCGCCGAGCAGCAGCCCGATGGTGGAGCCGAGGCCGGCCATGGCGCCGTAGACGCCCAGGGCCCGGTTGCGTTCCCTGCCCTCGGCGAAGGTCGTGGCGATCAGTGACAGCGCGGTGGGAGCGGCGATCGCGGCTCCCACGCCCTGGGCGATGCGGGCGCTGATCAGCAGGCCGGCGTTGGGCGCGAGGCCGCCGAGCAGCGAGGCGAGGGTGAACAGCGCGATGCCGGTACGGAAGGTCCTGCGTCGGCCGAACAGGTCGCCGGCCCGGCCACCGGCCAGCATGAGGCCGCCGAAGGCGATCGCGTAGGCGTTGACGACCCAGGCGAGTTGGTCGGCCGACATGTTGAGTGCGGTCTGCACGCTGGGCAGGGCGATGTTCACGATGGTGCCGTCGAGGACGACCATCAGCTGCGTCGTCGCCAGGATGAGCAGGGCGATGCCGGGGTGCCGACTGCGCGCCCTCGGCGCTCCGGATGCCGTGACGTGCTCTGCCTGATCGTCCCGCGCATCGAGGGACATGGGGCCTCCGTAAGGTGTCAGGTGGCCCGGGAGGGCCGGATGTGACTTGTGGGGTCCTGCCTTCAGTGGCTCACCAGGAGTGGCCGTCCAGCTCTCTGGGGCGGCCCTGGCTGCTGGCTGAGTAATCGGATCTCCTGGGGACGCTCCCCGGAATGTGGTCCACGGACGACGTACCGGAATCGAGATCGGCGAGGCGGACGTGAAGGTCTGCATCCGCGTCCCGGGACCGGGCAGGCGGCGCCGCAAGAAGGTCCGCACGTTCGCCGGCATCGCGCGGGCCGTGGCACATGCTCAGCCACGGCGCCCACGACCACGATCTCGGAGGCGACTACCTCACGTATGTTTTTCGCGCATCTCGATCGCCGTACGGCGCCCTACGGCACCAAGAGGTGCTCCCGGGTGACGAGCGAGAAGCTGCCATCGGCGTCGGCGTACTCCGCCTGCGCCGCCCTGAGCCGCTCCCGCAGCCGGGCGAGTCGACGCAGCCCCTCCGGACCGTCGACCCGGGTCTGGACGATGACGTCGTGGTCGGCTCCCCGCAGCCCCTCGACCACCAGGTCGTGCACTCGGTGGGTGACCACGGACCGGTACTCGGTGTCACGGCCGAGCCGGTCCCCGTCGGCCCGCAGGGCCGCGAAGAACGCATCGGCCGGTACGTCGGCACGCCGCCTGACGAAGTCGAAGATCCTGATCCCTCCCGGCTCGGGGGCCCCGAACACCGTCTCCGACCGTACGTCGTACAACGAGGGCCGCCCGGTGAGCAGTTCGCGGTCCAGGTACTCCTCCTCGGGTCGCACCCGGGCCAGGTAATCGGGGTCCTCGCGGGCCCGCAGATAAGCGCGGCGAGAGGGACCCACGTGCTCGACGACGGCGAGGGCCGCCGCGTCAGGTGTGTACAGCGTGGGCGATGCGGGATCCGGGACCCCGTTCGTCCCGTCCAGGACACGGTTCATCGCGTACCGGCTGAACAGGCTCTGGAAGGCCGGCACGCTCAGCACCAGCCGGCCGTGCCGGGTGACGATCCGGTCCTGGGCGTCCGCCCGGTCCCGGCCGGGTGCCAGGCGCGGCACCAGCACCGTCTTGAACGGATCGTCCCGGTCCGGCTCCGTGTGCGCGGTCGCGGTCATCCGAGGCAGATTCCGGGCACCGCGACCCGCTCGGTCAGCAGCGGACGCGAGACCAGAGCGTCGGGCTGGCTGTGGTGGATGTCCTGGAACTCCTTGCTCTGCACGGCGTTGCGGAGCGTCTCGGCGGACTCCCACACGGCCACGTTGACCAGAACGTTGTCGCTGCCGACGGTCCGGTGCAGCTGGGTGGAGATGAATCCCGGCTGACGCTTCATGAACGCGGAGATCGCCGTCCACCCGCGCATGAAGTGCTCGATCTCGTCCTGCGGCACGACGAACGTGTTGAACAGCACCACAGGCCCTGTGTCCTGCTCCAGCTGCTTGCGGTAGGGGTTGCCGGGGTCGATGTCCTGCATGCTCACCATGCCGGTGTCACTCCTCAGTGATAGATGGGTGGATCGGGCGGGTGGGGTCAATTCGTCCGTACGGCGGTCAGCTGTTCCGCGTACGCCGCCGCATGGGTCTCCTCGCTCAGGGCCCGGTGGCTCACCGCACAGGTGACGTCCCGCCATACGCGTTGGAACGGTTCGTCCTCCTGGTGTGCGGCCGTGCCCGCCACCCGGAACAGCCGGTCGGCCGCGGATGCCAGGAACCGCGCGGCCATGGCGCAGTCCCGCCCTCCCTGGGCGACGTTGCCGGGCTCGATCGGCGCGCTGTCGGCCTGTCTCGCCGCCCGCTCCAGCAGCAGTTGCGCCGAGTCCAGCTCACCCCGCGCGCGCAGCAGCGCCAGCTGGCCGGGGCTGCCCGCAGGCCCCATGGCCAGGCGGCGCAACAAGGGGCGGTCCCGGGTCAGCAGGCCGCGCACGGCGCCCAGTGCCGGTGCCGCGAAGGACAGACCGCTGACCATGGAGAAGGGCACCTGGTGGCAGCGGGCCACGAGACCGCTGTCGCCGCGCAGCAGGTCGTCCTGGCGGAACGTGCGCTCGGGCGGTACGAACTCCTCGTCGATGACGAGCGCGTGGCTTCCGGTGCCGCGCATGCCCACGGACCGCCAGGTGTCCTCGAAGCGGAAGCCGGACCGCGGGACGGCGAAGTAGCGCACCGGTTTCTCGCCGCCGCTCTCCTGGGCCCGCACCAGCGCCCAGTGGGCGTACTCCACTCCGCTCGTGTACGGCCAGCGGCCGCGCACCAGCCAGCCGCCGTCCGCGGCCTCGGCCACTCCGTTGGCCGCCTGGGCGCCGACGATCAGCACGTCGGGCCCGTCCGCCCACACCGCGGCCTGGCCCTTCTCCGGTAGGTAGGCGGCCATCCGCGGGATCGCGGCGCCGAGCGCGGCGATCCACGCGGCCGAGGCGCATTCCTCGCCCACCGTGGCGACAGCGGCGAGCAGTTCGGAGAAACTGCCCTCACGGCCACCCCACACGGCGGGTACGAAGTGGCGGGCGAACCCCGCCGCCATCAGTTCGGCGACGACGGCCGGATCGAGTCGCCGTCCGACGTCGGCCGCCCCGGCGTGACGTGCGGCGGCCTCCGCGGCCCGACGGGCGGCGCGGGCGAGACCGGTGCCCTCGGCCCGCCGCGCCCACGGCGTCGATTCCGACACGGCTCACGCCCCCTTCCGGGGTGTGCGACACGAGGCTTCCCGCAACCGTCGCACGGGGCGATCAGCACTCACTTCGCTCCCCTTCCTGCGGCAACTCCCGCACCTCGGCGGAGTCGGGGCGAAGTACCCCTGCCGCTCCGCTTGTCATCACGCTCAGATGATCACGCTGCGGCAGGCAGGGACATGAGTACCGGGTACTCAAACGGGGCGGGCTCCTCAGCGTTCCGCCGCGCCACCGACGTACGGTTACGAGGGCGGCCGACCGGTCCCGCCGAAGACGCGCCACATCCACACCTGCCCGAGCGCCACGGCGACCAGGGCGGGCAGGACCGTCACCGTCAGCAGGGTGAGCGAGGCGGAGTTCGCGACCGCATCGGCCAACGCGACGGCGCCGACGCCGGAGCGCGTCGCCAGCACGGTCGTACCGTGTACGAGGCCCACCGTGACGGGCAGCGCGAGCAAGGGCACCGTGCCCCACACCAGGGCCCGGCCGAACATGCCCGCGGCTGCGGCACGTTCGGAGACGTACACGCAGGCCGCCGCCAGCGCGCCGAGCACCGCCGTGGCCGGCAGATCGCCCCCGTCCAGACCGCCGAGCACGGCCGCCAGGAGCACCAGCGGGGCGAGGGCCACGGCCAGCCGCCGGGCCAATCGCGTCAGCCGGTGCCGGACCGCGCCGTCCGGCTGCGCACGACACGCGTGGAGCGCGCCTTGGCGCAGGCTCGCCACCACGGTCAGGGCCGCGCAGAGCAGGGCGAGCGGATGCAGCGCGTCACCGAGCGTGCCGACGGCCTGTCCCCGGCCGTCCGTGGACAGCCCGCGGATCAGGGTGGCCAGGACGAGTCCCCAGCCCGCGGCGAGCACCAGGCTGGCGGCCGGCAGCACGGCGTCCCAGCCGCGCCGCCAACGGTCTCCGGGATGCGCGGTGCGGAACCACAGCGCGGCGTCGCGCAGAAACCATGCGGTCAGCAGCACCAGCAGGTACGACCGCAGCCCGTGCAGCAACCCGGACTCCAGACCGGGCAGCGCGCCGAGCAGTAGGCCGGTGAAGGCCACGAGCCACACCTCGTTGGCGAGGAAGAGGGGTACCACCCCGCGACGAAGGCGCTCGCGGTCCCGCTCCTCCCGTACGGTGAGGAACAGCAGTCCTGTTCCGAAATCGAGGCTCTCCAGGGCGAGGTATCCCGCGAGGAGCAGCCCGACCAGCGCATACCAGAAGACGTCCACAGCACATTCCCGTCGGCTTCGCGCTCGTTGGCTGGATCGAATGGGTCAGTAGGAGGGGTGGGCTTCGGCACGGCCCGGGCGGGGACCGGCCTCCGGGGCCGGATCGAATTGGTCCAGGAACCCGTGGCCCGGCCCCAGTCGCGCGAAGCGGGAGATCAGCACCCAGTCGATGAGGGCGAGCGTGAGCAGGACGACCGTGAAGGCCACGAACGACGCCAGCATGCCTGCGACGGAGACGTCGCCGACTGCCTGGCGCACCGTGAGCTCACCGGTCACCATCCATGGCTGGCGTCCCACCTCACGGCTGAGCCAGCCGCAGACCAGGGCGAGGAAGCCGAGGGGCAGCAACGCCATGGCCAGCCGGAGCCGGAACCGCTTGTGGGACAACGGCGCATCGGCGCCGCCCCGCAGGGCGGTTGCCGGGATCCACACGAGCAGCACCAGCAGCACCCCGATGACGAGCATCGTCATGGAGGCGGCGCCCACCCAGGCCGGCGGCAGCCAGTCCCCCGGGCCGTATTGGGCCGCCGCAGCGGCCCGCACCTTCTCGAGCTCGCTGCCCGACTCCCCCATGAGGACGGCGTACTTGGCGGGCTGGTAGTCCTGCAGCGCGTCGAGGTGCACGAAGCCCGCGGCCACCGTGACCACCGCGCCGACGCCGGCGGTCATCGCGCCCCATGCCAACGTCGGCCGGAAGAAGGCGACGTCGTTGTTCCGGCGCAGGTGGTACGCGCTGACCGCGGCGAGGAACATCCCGGCGAGGAGGGCCACCGCGCCCACGATGTGCGCCAGTGCGTACCAGGTTGCCTTGTTGGTGAGGATCGCACCCCAGTCGGTGACGCGGGCGATGCCACCACTCGTGCGGTACCCCACCGGGTGCTGCATGAATCCGTTCGCCACCATGATCCAGAACGTGGACGCGTAGGCGGTGAGGGTGACCAGCCAGATCAGTGCCAGGTGGGCACGGGCCGGAATACGGCCGAATCCGAAAGCCCACATTCCCAGGAATGTGGATTCGAGGAAGAACGCGACAATGGTTTCGGCGGCCATGGGCGCACCGATGATGTTGCCCATGACATGGGAGAGCCCGGACCAGTTGAGTCCGAACTGGAACTCCTGGGTGAGGCCGCTGACGATCCCGAGCGCGTAGTTGATGACGTACAGCCCGCCCCAGAAGGTGACGCGGCGCATCCTGGCGCTGCGTGTTTCGGGATCGCGTGTCCGGGTCGCCAAGGTCTGCATCAGGGCGACCGCCGTCACCAGTCCGAGCGTGAGAGCGACGAAGAGGAAGTGCAATGTCGCCGTGGTGGCGAACTGAAGGCGCGCGAGGTCGACTACGTTCACTGTCTTCTTCCGGAGTCAGGAGTTACGCGAGCGCGGCGCGCGCGTGCGTCAGCAGGGCACGGGCCGCCGGTCCAAGGCGCCCGGCGGCCCGCCAGACGAGTGCCAGGCGGCCCCGCAGTTGCGGACTGAGGATCTCCACGCGGTGCAGTTCCGGCGCATGGGTGTACACGAACCGCTCGGGCAGGACCGCCATGCCGAGTCCGCGTGCGGCAAGCTGCGCCAGTACCTTGGGGTCGCTGGCCTCGAACGCGATGCGCGGCCGTATGCCCGCCTCGGCCCACGCCGCGTCGACCGCGGCGCGCAGGCCGCTGCCCTGGGGCAGGCACATCAGTGGGTAGCACTCCACGTCCTCGACGGAGATGCTCGTCCAGTCGGCCAGCGGGTGATCGGCGCTCACCGCACCGACGAGGGACTCGTCTGCGATGACCTGGGACTCCAGCCCCGTGGGTGGCTCGCTGCCGACACCGATGATCGCCACGTCGGCCCGGCCGCCGCGCACCGCCTCCGCCAGCTGGTCCGCGGTGCCCTCGATCAGCGAGATCTCGACCTCGGGATGCTGCTCGCCGAAGTCCGCGATGACGTCGGGGAGTTTCATGGCGAGGGACGAGGCCACCGAGCCGATGGTGACCTGTCCGCGCACCACTTCGGCGAAGTCGTCCACCGCGCCGCGCACCCCGTCCAGGGCCGCCAGCACGGCCTTGGCGTGGGGCAGGGCAGCGGCGCCGACCGCTGTCAGTTGCACCGTCCGGCCACCGCGGTCGAGCAGGTCGTGTCCCAGCTCCCGTTCGAGTCGCCTGATCTGGGCGCTGACACAGGGCTGGGTCACAAATACGCGCGCTGCGGCTTTCGTGAAGCTTGCCTCCTCCGCCACGGCCACGAGGTATTCCAGCTGACGCAACTCCATAGGACGATCGTATCGGCGGCCTGCTCCCAACAGCAGCCGATTCCCGGGTCATTACCGGTCAATAACTACACGCAGCGACAAATCCCGGTGCAGTGAACGTCATATCTGTGTCAGGCGGGCGCCCAGCCGTGCCAGTCGTCCGGTCTCGTACTGCTCGCGGCAGCTGCGGCGGCGCACCTTGCCGCTGGTCGTCTTCGGCAGCGTGCCGCGGCGGATCAGCACCACCTCGTCGACGTCGACGCGATGGTCGCGCCGTATCGCGGTGCGCACCGCCTGCGCCACCTCCTCCACGCCTGCGTACTTCAGCACGCGGTTGTCGCCCTCCACGACGACGACCAGCGCCTCCCGTTCACCGGTGTCGACCGCGAACGCGGCGGCGGACCCCGGGCGCAGCAGCGGGTGACCGGTCTCGGCCGTGTGCTCCAGGTCCTGCGGGTAGTGGTTGCGGCCCTTGACCACGATCAGGTCCTTCAGGCGACCGGTGACATAGACCTGGCCGTGCCGGACGAACCCCATGTCCCCGGTGCGCAGGAAGGTGCCGGCTGCCTCCTCACCGCGGATGACCGCGCGGAAGACGCCTTCGCTCTCTGCGTCGCGGCCGAGGTACCCGGCCGTCACGCACGGTCCGGACACCCAGATCTCACCCACCGCGTCGGGGCCCGCGGCCCGCAGGGTGTGCGGGTTCACGATGCGGACCCGGCTGCTGCCGACGGTACGCCCGCAGCTCACCACCATGGCGCGGCCGGCGGTGTCCTCCGGCTCGGCGGGCAGTACCCGCACCCGGCCGCGCCCCAGTTCGCCGGCGTCGAGGACGAGCGTCACCGGCTCGCTGTCCTGCGGGCTGCCGCTGACCTTGAGGGTGTTCTCGGCCAGCCCGTAGGCCGGGCACAAGGCCCGGGGGTCCAGGCCGTACGGGGCGAACTTCCCGGCGAAGTTCCGCAGGGTGTGGGTGCGCACGGGCTCGGCGCCGTTGATGGCCACCCGCCAACGGGAGAGATCCAGCGACCCTCGAACGGCGTTCTCGCGCACGCACAGGTCGTAGGCGAAGTTGGGCGCCGAGGAGTGGGTTCCGCCGTAGCGGGAGAGGGCCTCCAGCCAGCGGGCGGGGCGGCGGATGAACGCCTCCGGTGCCATCAGGTACGCCGGACGCCCCGACCACAGGGGCAGGACGACGCCGAGCAGCAGGCCCATGTCGTGGAAGAACGGCAGCCAGGAGACGATGACGCCGTCGTCTCCGAGCGGCCAGAGGGCGTCGGTCTCCCAGGCGTTGGCCCAGAAGTTGGCATGGGTGACCATGACGCCCTTGGGTGAGCCGGTGGAGCCGGAGGTGTACTGCAGCAGCGCCACGTCCGACAGCCGTACCTCCGGCAGCGGAGTTCGGGGGGCGTCCGGCGGGGTGTGCCCCACCATTTCGTCGGTGGCGACGAACTCCAGACCGGCCAGTTCGGGCAGGTCGCCGAAGTCCGCAAGGATGCGGTCACGGCTCTCCCGGGTGGTGAGCACCAGTGTGGTGCCCGCGTCGTCCGCGATGGTGCGCAGCCGCCGTACGCCGTGCAGGCGTGTGGGCAGTTGGACGGGAGCCCCGCCGATCGCCGCGGCTGTGCAGGCCAGCCAGCCCTGGACGAACTCGAGGCAGCTCGGGTACATCAGCACTGCGTTGCGCCTTCCCCGGGCTACCCGTGCGAGCACGGCGGCCCGGGCCAGGACGGCCGTGTGCAGTGCGGCGTACGTGATCTGCTCGCCCACCTCCTCGCCGTTGCGGAGGTGGACGTAGGCGAGCTGTCCGGGTGTCGTCCGTGCGCGCAGAGAGAGCAGGCCTGGCAGGGTCAACGGCTGTCGTCCGGCTTCGGATTCAGTACTCATGACCGTCCGTTCGTCGAAGGGGCACCGTGGGACCTGAGGAGGAGGGGGAAAGGGGAGCGGGTGCAGGAAAGAGAACCGGGCCCGGCGGCATCCGTGCGGCCGGGCCTGAGGCTGTGACCTGAGTGGTCAGGCGAGAGTGGTGAGGCCCGTTCGGGGGGCGTTGACCAGGGCGGCCATGTTGCCGGGCTGCTGCTGGTTGTCGTGCAGCAGCTGGTGGGCCTCGCCGATGCCGTCGAAGTCGAACACCCGGGACACGCACGGGTCGAGGAGACCGGAGGCCACGAGGTTGATGACCGCGCGGCACTGGGCCGGGTTGAAGCCGTGGGAGCCCTGCAGCCGCTTCTGGCGCATCCACAGGAACCGCAGGTCGACATCGGCCGCGTAGCCGGAGGTGCCGCCGCAGATGGTGACCATGCCGCCGATGTCGCAGAGGTACATGGATGTCGGGATGGTGTCCTGGCCGCTGTGCTCGAAAACGATCCTCGGCGCCCGGCGTTCTCCGAGGGCCTCCCAGAAGCTGCGGCCGAAGGCGCGGACTTCGCTCATCCAGGCCGCGTAGGCAGCCGTGTCGCTGAGGTCGGGCATACGGCCCCAGTGGCTGAACCGCGTACGGTCGATCACGCCCGCGGCGCCGAGGGAACGACAGTACTCCGCCCGTTCCTCGCTGGAGACGACGGCGATCGGGATGCCGCCCGCGTTGCGCACGAGCTGGATCGCCATGGAGCCGAGGCCGCCCGCGCCGCCCCAGATCAGCACCGGGTCACCGGGCTTGACGGTGTTGGGTGCCCAGCCGAACAGCTGACGGTAGGCGGTGGCGCCGGTGAGGATGAACGCGGCCGCGGACTCCCAGGTCAGGTTCTTCGGCTTGGGGTGACACTGGTAGTCCGACACCAGGGCGAACTGTGCGAAGGACCCGTAGTTCGCCTCGTAGCCCCACGCGCGCAGGCTCGACGACAGCGTGGGGTCCACGCCGAGGCGGATGTCCTCTCCCTGCTCGTTCCACAGCCCGCCCGAGAGCACGACCTCGTCGCCCACGGACACGCCGGAGACACCCTCGCCGACCGCGAACACCACACCGGAGCCCTCCGACCCGCCGATGTGGAAGTTTTCCGGTTCGCCCTGCTTCTGCCGGGCGGCGATGACGTCGAGGGGGTGGCCCAGACCGGCCCAGACGTTGTTGTAGTTGATGCCGGCGGCCATCACCCAGACGAGGACCTGACCGCGGCCGGGCCTGGGGGTGTCGATGACCTCCGTCTCGAAGGCCTTCCTCGGCTCGCCGAAACGTTCCGGCCGAATGAGGTTGGCGTACATCTTCTCCGGAACGTCGCCGAGGGGCGGCATCTCACCCAGCTCGTACAGCTTCTTCGTCATCACTGCTCTCCTGGTCTGTCATGGATCCGGCCTCGTGGCAGGCCGGGGGCGCCGTGCCCACGCACGGCGTCGCGGTCGAGCGCATCGGTCGTGATCAGCCCGTGGGCAGGGGGAACCGGTCGCGTCGCAGGGGGTGTCCGGGCAGGCCGGTCCGGCGGGGCCGGGCGCCGGTGTGCAGCGCGCTCCAGTCGATGTCGGTGCCGGCGGCCCACAGCGCGCCGAGCGCGTCCAGCACTGTCCGGGTGTCGGCTGTCGGATCGGTCGGATGCGGCAGCGTGTGCAGGACGAGGTGGCCCGCTCGCAAGCCGGCGTGGCGGCGCGCCAGAGACGTCAGGGTCGTGCCGGGTCCGACTTCGAGCAGGACACACCCTTCGTAGGCGTCGAGGGTCTGCAGGACGTCGTGGTAGCGCACCGTGCCGCGCATGTGGTCGCACCAGTAGCCGGCGGTGGCGATCCGCTCGGGATCGGCCCAGGTTCCGGTGCTGTCCGAGACCACCCGGATCTGCGGCGACCGGAACTCCACGGACTTCAGGCGCTCGGCGTACTCCCCGAGCACCGGCTCCACGAGGGAGGAGTGGCCCGCGCCGGGGATGTTCAGCAGACGCGTCTCGATGCCCTTGCCCTTGCCATCCTCGACGAACTGCTCCACCAGTGTGCGCGGACCGGTGATCGTGACCTGGTCCGGGCCGCTGATCACACCGATGTCCACCCCCTCGGGCAGCAGCGGCAGCAGCTCGTGCTCGGGCATCCGTACCGCCGCCATCGCGCCGGGCGCGATGGTCAGCAGCAGCCGGGTACGGTCGACCACCATCCGGAAGGCATCCGGGAACGAGACCACACCGGCGATGCAGGCGGCGGCGTATCCGCCGAGGCTGTGCCCGGCGACCGCGGCCGGGCGCACACCCCACCGCATGAGGGCGCGGGCCAGCGCGTACTCCACGACGAACACCGCGATCTGGGCGATGCCGCCGTCCGCCAGTGCGCGTCGCGCAGCCTCCTCCGCCTCCACGCCGACCGGGTTCAGTACCGCGCGCAGGTCCAGGTCCAGCTCGGCCCGCGCCAGTTGGGCACCGGCATCGACGTCCGTGCGGAAGTGCGGGTCCGTGCGGTAGAGCTGCCGGGCCATGCCCAGGTGCTGGCCGCCGTGTCCGGGGAAGGTGAAGACCACCGGCGGTGCCCCGGCCGACGCGGGCCCCGTGGCGGCCCCGGGGAGTTTCACACCGCCGAGTTCCTGGGCGGCCTCGGCGGCGTCGCGGGCCACGACCCAGCCCCGGCGGGCATGGGCGGTGCGTCCCGTCTGCAGGGTCCAGGCCACGTCGCGCAGGGCGACGTCCGCCGACCGCTGCAGATGGTCGCGCAGCCGGGCTGCCGTATCCGCCAGAGCGGTGGAGGTCCTGGCCGAGAACGGCAGCAGTTGCCAGTCCCAGGAATCCGGTGAGGACGCCTCATCCGGCCGCTCCTCGGGGGCGGGAGGCTCCTCGACGATGGCGCAGGCATGGCAGCCGAAGGGAGCGGACACGCTCACCCCCGCCCGCCGCGGACGGGCCGCCGTGGCCGCGGACGGCTCGGGGTCGTACACCGCGAGGACGGCGCGAACGAATGCGGCCATGCCGGGTGCGACGTCCGTGACGTGCAGGGCAGGAGCCGCGTCGACCGCCGTCACCGTCTCCGGGTCCACTCCGCCCACCAGGTGCGCGTCGCGGGCGATGCGCTCCCGTCCTTGCTGTTCGGACTCGCCGGGGCCGGAGCGGCCCACGGCCGTGCCGCGGACGACCGCGTAGATCCTGTCGCCGTCCGCCACGGCCGCCTCCAGGGGCTTGAGCGCGACCATCGCGCAGCCGCCGGCGCCGTCTGCGCCGTCCTCCTCCGTGCGGACCGTGACCGCTCCGGCCAGTGCCAGGTCACACTCGCCGCCGAGCAGGGCCTGCACCGCGGTGTGCACCGCCACGAGCGCCGTGGCACCGGCGGCCTGAACCGACACGGCCGGACCGGTCAGCCCCAGCCGGTAGGCGGCCCGCGCGGCGAGGAAGTCGGCGCCGGTGGAGGCTCGCACCTGACGGTCGTCCAGGTACGGCAACCGGTCGGTGCGGTCACGCAACCGCGCCGCGTGCGCGGTGCTGCTGCCGCCCGCGTAGATGCCGACGACGCGCTTGTCGCCCGAAGGGTCGTGTGCGGCGTCCTCCAGCGCGCGGTGAGCGCACTCCAACAGGATCCGCTGTTGCGGGTCCAGCAGCGCGGACTCCCGCGGAGAGATGCCGAAGAACCGGTTGTCGAACGCATAGGCGTCGACCAGCGGCACGGCGGGGTCCGCGCCGCCGGAGCCGCGCAGCAGTTCCCGGTAGGTGTCGAGGTCGTCGGCCGCTCCGAAGCGCACCGCCATCCCGATGACGGCGACATGGGCCTCGCCGTCGGCCGGTTCCCATGCGGTCATGTCGCCGCGGCCCTCCCTGTCCATGTTCGCGTCCTCGATGCTCATGCCGAAGTCACGCCACCGGAACGCCGGGAGCGCTGAAGCGGGCGGACTGACGTCCCAGGACCGCGTCCCTGCTTCCCTCGATCAGTTCGTACGGCTGTCCTGGGCGGATGGCGCCGGCCTTGTCGAGCCGGGCCAACTGGGCGTCGTCGAGCGTGAGTCGAAGGGCGCCCAGGTAGTCCTCCAGTTGGTCGGTGGTGCGCGGCCCGATGACCGGCACCATGGCCGTGGCGGCCCGAGCCGCACGGGCGCGCAGCCAGGCGATCGCGACCTGGGCGGCCGGTACGCCCGTCTCCTCGGCGATCTCCAGCAGGGTGTCGATGACGGCGGTGCGCTCCTCGCTGTCCTCCAACCGGATGGCGAGGCCGTCCCAGTCGCTGAGTCGGCCGTCACGGCTCTTGCGGTACTTCCCGGTGAGCAGTCCGCCGCCCAGCGGCGCCCACAGGGCGGTGCCCAGTCCCAGGGCCTCGGCCATGGGCAGCAGCTCCCGCTCGGCGCCCCGCTCGGCGAGGCTGTACTCGCACTGGATGCCGACCAGTCGGTTCAGACCGCGCAGATCCGCCATGGTCACCGCCCGGGAGACCCGCCAGGCGGGGAAGTTGGACAGTCCGGCGTAGAGGATCTTGCCGGCGTGGATCAGGTCGTCCAGCGCCTGGAGGATCTCCTCGACGGGGGTCACGCCGTCGGGCAGGTGCGCCCAGTAGACGTCGATGTAGTCGGTGCCCAGGCGCTTGAGGCTGGCCTCGACCGAACTGCGCATGCTCTTACGGCTGTTGCCGGTGGTGGAGACCCGCGGCCGGCCCGCGCCCAGGGAGAACTTGCTCGCCACCACGAAGTGGTCGCGGTCGGAGCCCAGGAATTCGCCGAGCAGCCGCTCCGACTCGCCCATCTGGTAGTTGTCGGCCGTGTCGAGGAAGGTTCCACCCGCCTCGGCGAAGCGCTCGAAGATGCTTCGGGCCTCCTCCCGTCTGGCCCCGCCACCCCAGAGGGTCCCGAAGTTCGCCGTGCCGAGGGCGTACTCGGACACCCGCAGGCCCGTGCCCCGGCCAAAGGTCGTGTAGCGCATCACGGTTCCCTACTCCTCCGCCGTCGCTGTCCGCTCGGTCCGTCCGGTCTCGCCGGCGTCCGGCTGCAGGTCCACATCCAGTGCGCGGCGGATGAGGCGCACCAGGGCCTGTTGCTGTTCCGGGTCGCGGAAGTAGAAGTGCCCTCCGCGCAGGACATGGCCGTCGCAGGCCTCTCTGGTGTGGACGTGCCAGTCGAGTAAGGTGACGTCCTCCTCGTCGCCGACGAACGCCGTGATGGGGACGTCCAGCGGCTCCTCGTCGACGTACTGGTACGTCTCGGCCAGTTCCGCGTCGGCACGGAAGTAGCCGATGACGAGTTCCTTGAGCTCGGGTTCCTCGTGAATCACCTGGGGCAGTCCGCCCCAGCGGCTTTCCGCCTCGGCCAGCAGTTCGTCACCCGGCAGGGTGTGGGTGATCGGCCCGAGCGGGATGGGCGGCGGCTGCGCGGAGGACAGCAGCAGCCGGCGCGGTTGCCGGCGGCCGGCTCTGCGCAGGGCGCGGGCGACCTCGAAGGCCACGATGCTGCCGAGGCTGTGACCGAAGAACGCGAAGTCCCGTCGGCCGAAGTCGACCTGCTCGACCAGGTCGTCCACCAGGGCGGTCATCCTGGTGTACGGCGGCTCGTCCTGGCGGGGTGCCCGGCCGGGCATCTTCACCGCCCAGACCCGTACCCCTGGCAGGTCCGCCGACCAGCGCAGGAACTCGCCCGCGGAGCCGCCCGCGTGCGCGAAGCAGTACAGGTCGAGGGTGGTGTCGGTGCGCGGCTGCCGGCCGGCGAGCCAGCGATTGCCCGCCGCGGTCACCGCGGTGGTCGCCGCTCGGGTGCTGCCCTTCATGACAACTCCTCGTTCCGCTTCAGTGCCTGGCCGGACCCGGCCAGCTCCTTCTCGATCAGGGCCGCCAGGTCCGCGGCCGTCGCCGCCGAGAACAGCTCCCGCATCGAGATCTCCACCGGATAGACC
>NZ_JBIATP010000028.1:26369-93575 GCF_042891915.1 Streptomyces sp. NPDC001848
AGATCGAAGAAACTCTCCTCCGGCCCGATGTCCGGCAGCCCCAACGCCTCCCCGAACAACCGCAACACCACCGCCAACGGCGCGTCACCGGCCGGGCCGGCACAGACCCCCGCATCCGTTCCAGCCTGCGCAACCGGGCCCTCACCGGACCCGGCCAGCTCCTTCTCGATCAGGGCCGCCAGGTCCGCGGCCGTCGCCGCCGAGAACAGCTCCCGCATCGAGATCTCCACCGGATAGACCGCACGCAACTGCCCCAGCAGCCGCGTCGCCACCAGCGAATCCCCACCCAGATCGAAGAAACTCTCCTCCGGCCCGATGTCCGGCAGCCCCAACGCCTCCCCGAACAACCGCAACACCACCGCCAACGGCGCGTCACCGGCCGGGCGGACAGGGGTGTCGGTCCCGGGGCTGCCGCCCGTTTCGGCGATGTGGTCCTCGTGGGTGTCGTCGGCCGGGTCCAGTTCGGGTGTGCCGTCGACCAGGTGGTTCCTGCCAGGCTCGGGCGGGCGGGTGCCCATCGCGCGGGCGACCTCGGCCTCCGTCTCGTCCGGGTGCCGGATCACGTAGGGGAGGCGCTCGAAGGGATACGCAGGCAGCGGAACCTTCGCATGGCGGTCCCCGTCGTGCACGCCCTCCCAGGAGACCGGAGTACCCGCGAGCCAGAGCCGACCGAGCGCGGCGTACAGCACCGGCAGGACGTCGGCGCCCTCGTACTCAAGGCCGGGCAGCGCCGCGAGCAGCAGGTGGCGGTCGTCGCCGCCGGGCAGCTGCCGCGCGAGCGAGGTGAGGCGGGAACCGGCGCCGACCTCCAGCAGGATCCGCTCGGGGTCGGCGAGCAGGGTGGCGAGGGCCGGTTCCACGGACGGCCGCCCCTGCAACGCTCGCGCCCAGCGGTCGGGGTCGGCCGCCGTCCCGGCTTCGTGCCAGGTGCCGTCGCCGGCGAGCACCACCGGGACACGGGGCGCGCGCAGGGCGATGCCGTGCAGCGACTCCGCGAGGCCGCCTGCTTCCGAGTTCTGCGCCGAGCGGGCCCGGTCGACCACGAGGCGCAGCGCGTCCGGCAGGGTGCAGACCTCCGCGACCGCCGCCGCGGTCACCGCCCCCGCACCGGTGCCCAGAACCACGGCCGGACGCACGCCCCACCGCTGCCACAGCGCGGCGAGAGAGTACTCGACGGTGAAGACGTACGCGTCCCGGACGACCGGGTCGTCCGGCCAGTCGAGGCCGCGCGCCACGTCCTTGACGGACCGGGCGAGTTCGGGATCGAGCCCGTCCAGACAGGCCCGGAAGGCATCCCGGAACGCCGGCTCGGTGGAGTGCAGCCGCCACGTTTCGGCGGGCGCCACCTCGCCCGGGAACAGGAAGGCGACGGGGCGCTCGCGCGCCGGGCCGGCCGTCCGCGCCGCGCCCTCGCCGTCCGCAGCCGGAGCCTCGCCGGCACCGACGATCCGGAAGGACCGGTAGGGGTGCTCACGGCGACCGGTTTGCAGGGTCCAGGCGACATCGGCCGGTGCGAGACCGGGGTTGCGCTTCAGGTACTCGACCAGCCGGCGTTCCTGGGCGTGCAGGGCCGAAGGGGTGCGCGCGGAGTGGACGAACAGCTGTGCCGAGCGCGCGCAGTCCGTCGTGGGCCGGGCGGGAGCCTCCTCCAGCACCAGGTGAGCGTTGACGCCGCCGACCGCGAAGGAACTCACCCCGGCGCGCCGGATGCCGCCCGCGCCTTCCCACGGCTGCGGCCGGTCGGCCACACGGAACGGGCTGGAGGAGAAGTCGATCTGCGGGTTGGGGGCGGTGTGGTGCAGGCTGGGCGGGATCACGCCGTGTTCCAGCGCGAGGACGGTCTTGAGGAATCCGGCGGCTCCGGCGGCGGCGTCGGTGTGACCGATGTTGGTCTTCACCGACCCGACGGAGCAGAAGTCCCGGTCGTCGGTGTCCTCACGGAACGCCTGGGTCAGCGCCGCGATCTCGATCGGGTCGCCCAGCGGGGTGGCCGTGCCGTGCGCCTCGACGTACGTGACGGTTCTGGCGTGAACGCCGGCCGCCTGCTGGGCCTCACGGACCGCCGCGGCCTGGCCCCGCACACTGGGTGCGGTGAAGCCGATGCGGTCGGCGCCGTCGTTGGTGACGGCCGATCCGCGCAGCACGGCGCGGACGGGGTCGCCGTGCACAAGGGCGTCCTCCAGCCGCTTGAGGACGACGACTCCGACGCCGTTGCTCGCCACGGTGCCTTCGCCACGGGCGTCGAAGGCCCGGCAGACGCCGTCCGGCGCCAAGGTGCCGTCCGGGCCGGTCCAGGCGATCCGCTTCGGCGGCACATGGACGGCGACGCCTCCCGCGAGAGCCATGTCGCAGTCGCCGGCCAGCAGTCCCCGGCTCGCCGTGTGAATGGCCACGAGCGCGGTGGCGCAGGCGGCCTGGACGGCGATGGCGGGGCCGCGCAGGCCGAGTCGCTCGGCCGTGCGCAACGCCAGGAAGTCCGGTGAGGTGGCCAGCAGGATCTCGTCCTCGGTGATGTCGCCGAGCAGTTCCCGCCGGGCCAGCAGTGCCCCGGCGTACGAGGTCTCGGTGGATCCGCCGTAGACGCCGATCGCTCCGGGAAAGCGGTCGGGATCCTGTCCGGCGTTCTCCAGTGCCTCGACCGAACACTCCATGAACACCCGGTGCTGCGGGTCGATCAGAAAGGCTTCGCGCGCCGAATAACCGAAGTACTCGGCGTCGAACCATTCCGGCATGTCGAGCAGACCGCGGGCCGGTGTGTAGGTCTGGACGGGGTCGTCTGCGCCGCTCCCCGGATACACCTGCGGGGCACCTCGGGTGATGGTGTCGATGCCATTGACCAGATTCTCCCAGAAGGCGTCGGCGTCCGGGGCTCCTGGGAAGCGGCCGGCCATGCCGATGACGGCTATGAATTCGTTCTCGCCGTCCTGGTCGTCGAGGTCAGTCACCGAATTCTCCTCGGGGCTGTGAGTCGTTGCCGCCCAGTCGCGCCCGGCGCCCGGCGAGACGGTTACCCCGTCCGCCCGTCCGCCGCCCGCCGCGGGCTCCGCCACTGCCGGCCCCGTTTCCGTCGCTGTCGAGGAAGTGGGCGAGGGACCGGACGGTGGGATGGTTGAAGAGATCGATGAGCGCGATCTCCTTGCCGGTGCGCTCGGCAATTCCGCTCTGGACCATCTGCAGCAGAAGTGAATGCCCGCCGAGGTCGAAGAAATTGTCATCGAACCCGACCTCGGAAATCTCCAGAACATCACGCCAGATTCCGGCGACGGTGTCCATGCTGGTCGCATCAGAGCGCCCTGCGGGCCCCATTGTGCTCATCCCCCTTGAATCGCCGTTCTCAGCGGCTTCCCATTCATCTTCCGTTGCTTCTGCGGGAGTGTCCAATAAATACCTGCCGCAGCCCGCAGAAACGCCGGTTATGCGGCGGCCGCCGTATGACCGGCGACCGGCGACCGCCTTGCGGACAGCACGGCCCGGTGGATGTCCCGGGCGGCCGCGGACCGGTTGAGCGTGATGTGGTGCAGGCCCGGTGCTCCCTCGGCGAGCAGTCGCTGCGCCATGGCGGTCGCGTACTCCACCCCGATGCGGTACGCGTCCGCCGGCCGGTCGCGGGCCTCGTCGAGCCGCCGGGCGAGCTCCTCGGGGAAGGCGGCCTCGCTCAGTTCGGCGAAGCGCCGGATCTGACGGACGTCCGTGGCGGGCGTGATCGCCGGGATGATCGGCACGTGGCAGCCCGCGGCCGCCACCCGGTCGCGCAACCGCAGATAGTCCTCGACGTGGAAGAACATCTGCGTCACGGCGTAGTCGGCGCCGGCCCGGCACTTGTCGACGAAGTGCCGGATCTCGCTGTCCCAGTCGGGCGAGCGCGGGTGACGCTCGGGAAAGGCCGCCACACCGACGCTGAAGTCGCCCATCCCCCTCACCAGGGAGACGAGTTCATGCGCGTGGGTGAACCCCTCGGGGTGCGGTACCCAGGGAGCGCGCGGGCCGCTCGGCGGATCGCCGCGTAGCACCAGGACGTCCCTGACGCCCGCTTCGGCGTACTGGCCGATGATATGGCGCAGTTCGGCCACCGAGTGCCCCACGACGGTCAGATGGGCCACGGGACGCATGGTGGTCTCGGTCGCGATCCTGTGGGCGAGGTCGACCGTGCGGTCGCGCGAGGAGCCGCCGGCGCCGTAGGTGACCGAGACGAACGTGGGCGCCAGCGCCTCGATACGGCGCAGCGTCCGCCACACCGTGCGGGTGCCGTCGGCGGTCCGGGGTGGGAAGAACTCGAAGGAGAAGGAGGGTGCTCCCCTGGAGGTGAGCACTTCGCGCAGGCTCATGCCTCGCCCCCCAGCACCGGGGCCAGCCGCGCGGCCGCTTCCCGGCCGTACGTCTGCCGAACGCTGTGCCGCAGCAGGGCCCCGTCCGGGGTGTAGCCCTGCGGTCCGGCACTGTCCAGCACACAGGAGGCGACGGCGCAGCCGATCCGGGCGGCATCGGTGAGGGACAGGCCCCGCGCGACGGCGGCCAGGAAGCCCGCGCGGAAGCCGTCACCGGCGCCGGTGGGGTCGGTGACGTGGCTCCGGGGCACCGCGGGCACCAGCAGCTCGGGCCTGCCCTGGCGCGCGACGCGGACGCCCCGCTCGCCGAGCGTGGTCACCCAGGCGCCGACCCGGCCGAGGATGTCCTGCGGCGAGCGGCCGGTCCGCTCGGCGAGCAGCGCGGCCTCGTACTCGTTGGTGAACAGCCACTCGGCGCCGTCGATCAGTGCGCTCGCCTGCGGGCCCGTCAGCCGGGCCAGTTGCTGGGAAGGATCCGCGGCGAAGGGGATGCCGAGTTCCCTCGCCTGCCGGGTGTGGCGGGCCATGGCCTCGGGGTCGTTCGCGCACACCAGCAGCAGGTCGGGGCGAGTGCCGTCCCCGATGACGGAGCGCAGGTCGATTTCCCGGGCCTCTGTCATCGCCCCCGCGTAGAAGGCGGCGATCTGGTTGTTGTCCCGGTCGGTGAGGCACAGGAACCGGGCGGTCTGCCGCTCGGCCGAGACCCGTACCCCGCCTGTGTCGACACCGTGTTTCTCCAGGAGCTGCCCGTACTCCTCGAAGTCGCTGCCCACCGCACCGACGAGCAGCGGGTTCAGCCCCAGGCAGCCCAGGCCGTAGGCGACGTTGGCGGCCACACCACCACGCCGTACGAGCAGGTCGTCCACGAGGAAGGACAGCGAGACGTGGTCGAGACGGTCGGCGAGCAGCTGCTCGGTGAACCGGCCCGGGAAGTTCATGAGGTGGTCCGTGGCGATGGACCCTGTCACCGCGATACGCATGAACGCGCTCCTGTCGCCGTCTCGTCCGCTCAGCTGCCGACCGCGGCGCGCAGGGCGTCCACCCGGTCGGTGCGCTCCCAGGTGAAGTCGGGCAGCTCACGGCCGAAGTGGCCGTAGGCGGCCGTCCGGGCGTAGATCGGGCGGAGCAGGTCGAGGTCGCGGATGATCGCAGCCGGGCGGAGGTCGAAGACTTCGTCGATCGCCCTCTCGATCTTCTCGGCGTCGACCTTGGCCGTGCCGAAGGTCTCCACGAACAGACCCACCGGCTCGGCCTTGCCGATCGCGTACGCCACCTGGACCTCGCAACGGGAGGCGAGGCCCGCCGCGACCACGTTCTTGGCGACCCAGCGCATCGCGTACGCGGCCGAGCGGTCCACCTTGGACGGGTCCTTGCCGGAGAAGGCACCGCCGCCGTGGCGGGCCATGCCGCCGTAGGTGTCGATGATGATCTTGCGGCCGGTCAGTCCCGCGTCGCCCATCGGGCCGCCGATCTCGAACCGGCCGGTCGGGTTGACCAGCAGCCGGTAGCCGTCGGTCTCCAACTTGATGCCCTCCTCCAGCAGTGCCTTCAGCTCCGGCTCGACCACGAACTCGCGGATGTCCGGGGCGAGCAGCGACTCCAGGTCGATGTCGGAGGCGTGCTGGGAGGAGACGACCACCGTGTCGAGACGGACGGCCTTGTCGCCGTCGTACTCGATGGTGACCTGCGTCTTGCCGTCGGGGCGCAGATAGGGGACCGTGCCGCTCTTGCGGACGGAGGTCAGGCGCAGTGACAGGCGGTGGGCCAGCCGGATCGGCAGCGGCATCAGCTCCGGGGTCTCGTCGGTCGCGTAGCCGAACATCAGGCCCTGGTCTCCGGCACCACCGGTGTCCACGCCCTGCGCGATGTCCGGTGACTGCGCGCCGATGGACACCGACACACCGCAGGAGGCGCCATCGAAGCCCTTCTTGGAGGAGTCGTAGCCGATCTCGAGGATCTTGTTGCGGACCAGGGTCGCGATGTCCGCATACGCCTTGGTCGTCACCTCGCCGGCCACGTGCACCAAGCCGGTGGTGATCAGCGTCTCGACGGCGACCCGGGAGGAGGGGTCCTCGCGCAGCAGCGCGTCGAGAATCGTGTCACTGATCTGGTCAGCGATCTTGTCGGGGTGACCCTCGGTCACGGACTCGGAGGTGAACAGGCGACGGGACACAACGCTCCCTGGGGTTGCAGCGGCTGCTGACTGACGGTGGGCAACCGGGCCGTGGCACTGCCCGGTTCTTCGCTTCGGCTCAGCGGCGGAAGACGGTCTTGCTGCGCATCAGGAACTCGCCCAGGTGGCCGTCGTGCGGCAGTCCGGGGCGGTGCCAGTGCGTGGGGTGGCTGCCGATGTGCAGGTTGCTGATGGTCGGCTCGGCGACCAGCGCGTCGACAAGGGTCTCGTCCTCGGTGACGACCGTGAGGACGAGCGTGTCGCGCAGTGGCTCGATGCCGTCCTCACGGCTCCACGGCGCCACCCAGACGCAGGGGAAGGGCACCTCGACGCCGATCTGGGCGGCGTCCGGGGCGTCGACCTGGTGGACGGCGGGGCGCAGGACGGCGCTCCCGTCGCCGAGTTCGTCGACGAAACCGGAGCCGCCCAGCCAGGCCCGGCTGCCCCGCGCCCGGTCGAGGACGAACTTCTCCAGGGCGCGTGCCGCCTTGAGGTGCTGGACGGGTAGCCGGGCCTTGTCGTCGCCGGGCGGCAGGCTGGGCAGCGCGGCCAGCCGCTCGGCGAGCGCGCCCGCCACCGGTGCCGGGTCTCCCTCGACGAGGACCGCGGTGGCGTTGACACATCCACTTCCGGCGTGCTGGGCGACCGAGTCGACGATCATGTCCAGATGGTCGCGCCAGTCCGTGCCTGCGGTCAGCAGGATCTTCGAGCGGCCCGGCTGTAGCGAGAGCACGCCCGGGTCGTCCGCGTAGCCGCGGATGATCTCGTCGCCACCGTAGGCGAGGTCGGCTTCCCGCACGATGGCGTCCGCGGCCTCGTGGCCGCACGGCAGCAGCGCCACCTGATCCCCGCCGAACCCGGCTTCGCGCAGCGCGAGGACCAGCCGGTGGGCGGTGAACGGCTCCCGGGCGGACGGGCGCACCGCGACGCGGTAGCCGAGCGCGAGGGCTTCGGGCCAGAAGCCGTGCGTGCCGGGGTGGTTGCCCGGCACGTGCACGGCCAGTACCTCCCCGCGCCGGCTCCACACCGCCTGGCCCGTGCGGGCCAGGGGGTCGCGCCAGTCGGAGACGGCACCGGAGGGGCGGGCCAGCTGCGCGCTGCGGTAGGACTGGCCGACACGCTCGGCGCAGGTGCGGGTGGCGGTCCGCACGACGCGGGCCGGAAGCCCGGAGACCGCGGTGACGGCCCGCTCGTACGCCTCCACGGTCAGACCGCCGAGCGTCGCGGTGCCGAACAACTCGGCGGCGCGGGCCAGCGCGGCGGCCCGTTCCGCGGCGGGCAGGGGAACGGCTGCGTGCAGCGCCTTCATGGTGCGGCGCACGTAGAGCGCCGGCGCCAGGCTCAGCTGCGCGATCACCGAACCCGTCACATCGGTGACGTCCTGGCGGGTGTGGGCGCGGTAGGGGCCGGAGGGGCCCAGCGCGTCCAGCACGGGGACCTCGGCTGCCTCAGGGCTTCCGGTGGCCGTCCCGGCAGGAGCGCGGTCCGGGAGCTGCTGGGCGCCCATCAGTACACGCCCTCGATGACGACCTCGTCGTCGAAGCGGGCCACGGGCGCTATGCCCGCGGCCGCGTCCCCGATCCTGCCCTCGAGCGCGGGCACGCGGACCGCGGTGTCGCGCTCCAGGTTGTTCGGCAGCAGCAGCGCCTTGCTGACGTGGTGCATCACGACCTGGCCCCGTTCGCCGTAGGCGACGCTCTGCCGGGTCTCGGGGTTCACCACCTCGAAGGTGATGTACGGCGAGAAGGTGTCGAAGACACACGGCTCTCCCGGCGGGGTGCCGTGCCGCTCACCGGCGATGCCGAGGATCATCGTGCTGCCGTAGTGGCCGTAGAGCACGGTGTCGGGGAAGATCTCGGTGCGGTACAGCTGGGCCGTGTCGGGGTCCATCTGGGTGCCGCCCCAGCGGATGGCCCGCACCTTGGCATTGACGAGTTCCACGAGGTCCTCGCGCTGGGCGATGCGCTCCAGCAGGGGCGGGGTCACCGTCAGGACGCCGATGTTCTGGGTGCGCAGTATGTGCGTGGCCTGGTCGACGACGTGCTCGGCGTAGGCGTCGGCCTGGCCGCCCTTGCCCTCGGCGATCAGACGCTTGACCCAGCGCGGGTCCAGGTCGACCTGGAAGCCGTACCGGCCGTGGGTGTGGGCGGACCGACGGAAGATCTCCCCCACGATGTGCGGGCCGGAGGGGGTGATGCCGAGCCAGTCGACGCCGCGTGGGAATCCGTGCACGTCCAGGTTGGCGTTGCTCCAGCCGACCAGCTTCTCGAGCCAGTCGCGTGGGCAGACCACGCGCTTGGGCGCGCCGGTTGTGCCACCGCTCTCGTACACGCCGACGATGTCGGGACTCTTGCCGTACCCCCGCGGCACCAGGTCGGCGGCGGGGACGTCACGCAGCTCGTTGGCGACGTTCGGGAAGAGCCTGAGGTCCGCATGGGTCTTGACGTCGGACAGCGGGTCGAAGTCCAGCGTCGCCGCGCGGCGCAGCCAGAACGGCGTGCCCGTCTCAGGGCTGAAGTGCCACTTCATCGCGGCCCGGACGAGTTCGTCGGGATCCGGACTCGCCTCATGGGGCAGGTCCAGGATCGACAGCTCTGCACGCGCCACGCGTCCTCCCGGTCGCCACCGCCGGCCGCAGCCGGCGTCGTCGTTTGTCGCGGTGTTCGACATCGAATTGCCTCTGCACCGCATTCGATCAAGGCGGGACTCCAGCTGCCTGAGTATCCGCTACTCAATTCACGTGCAGGACAGGGGTTTTCGTGGAGCGGACCGGTGAGGGGCGATCGGGCATTCGTACGCTGGCCCGATGAAGGCAATGATCGCTTGGTGGGACCTCACCGACACCCAGCACACCGCCGCGAGCCTGCGCGCGTTCCTGCGCGAGGAGGAGCGGGCCTGGCAGGAGGTACCGGGTCTACTGCTGAAGGTGTGGGTCTCGGACCCGGACAAGAACCGCTGGGGAGCGGTGTTCCTCTGGGAGTCCGCGGAAGCAGCGGCCACGGCACGGGCCCGACTGCCACGCAGTGCCGGTGAACTGATCGGCCGCCCCCTGGAGTTCCGTGAGTGGTTCGACATCGAGGCCGTCGTCGAGGGACAGCACACACTGCCGTCGCTCGCGGGACTGGGCTTGGCCCTGCAGCCGTCCGCGGACTAGCGGCCGATACGTGAACGGCGCCCCGCAGGGCGGGGCGCCGTTCAGGAGGTGGATCAACACGCTCGGTCCGGTGGGATGTTCCGGTTGCAGCGGAGCAGGTTGGCCGGGTCGATGCGGGACTTGAGCCCCGTCAGCCACTGGTGGTCGGCCGGCTCCCAGAAGTCGTCGGCAGAGCCTGGCACCTGTCCGTACACGAGGTTCTGGCAGCGGCCGCCCACCCGTTGCCGCGCGGCGAGCGCGTCGAGCACCCGGTGCTGCGCCTCGACCGCCTGGTCCGGGCTCGCCCCCAGGAGCGGCGTCAGGACCCGCAGGAGGTAGCGGGCGTCCCGGTGGCCCACGACGTTCGGCACGGCGGGTGGTCGGCCGAGGGCCCCGCCCAGGTGGCGTACGTCCACCACGCACGGCACGGGTCCTGGCGCGGTGACCAGTTCGGTCACCGCATCGGCCTCGGTCGGATCGATGCCCCGCAGCAGGACGTTGTCGCCCAGGTACGCGTGCGGCATCGCCGGGTCGTTGTAGATCGCCCCGCACTCCGTGTAAGGCATCTCGGCGACGGTGTCGGTGAGCAACTGCCCGGCCGCGCGCAGCGGCGCCACCAACCGGGCACCCTCCTCACCGTCCCCGGTGTACGCGATCCGCACGTGACCGACGCGCCGGCCGCGCAGCCGTGGCGGGAACAGGGGCAGGTCGGGGTAGGCGAGCAGCGACACCGACGAGGTCAGCTCCTCGGGCAGGGCCTCGGTCCAGCGCAGATAACGGGCGAGGAGGCCGGGGGTGCGCGCGAGGTCGAAGACGAGCTCGCCGCCGTAGAGGCGGCTCACCGGCACCAGATCGATCTCCAGACCGGTGACCACTCCGAAATTGGCCCCCGCACCCCGCAGCGCCCGGAAGAGCTCGGGGTCCCGGTCGGCGGTCACCCGGCGTGGCCGGGCATCGGGCGTGACGACGTCCACAGCCCGCACATGGTCGACGGCGTATCCGAACTGCCGGGCGAGCAGGCCAAGTCCGCCGCCCAGTACGTAGCCGACGACACCCACGCCGGGGAACGATCCGTTCAGCGGCGCGAGGCCGTAGCGGGATGCGGCCTCGACGACCTCGGCGAACCGGGTGCCCGCCGCGACCCGGGCGGTACGGGCCGCGGCGTCCACGGTCACGCCCGTCAGACCGCCGGTGTCCAGGAGGACACCGCCGTCGAGGGTGGCCGACAGACCGTGGCCGGTCGCCTGCACGGCCACGGACAGTTCGTGCTCGGCCGCGTGCGCGACGGCCACGACGACGTCCTCGGTCACCGCAGGCCGTACCAGGACCGACGGCCGGTGCCGGTGGGCGGTCTGGAAGCCCGCGCACCGGGCGTCGAACCCCGGGTCAGAGGGCCGCAGCACCGCACCGCGCACCCGGTCCGCCAGCGTCTGCGCCGTGGCGGCGCCGTTCATGTCGAACCCTCCTCGTTCCTGTCGTGCTCCCCGCACCGCGCCGCGGCCGTCCGCCGTCACAGCGGATACGCCTTGAGCTCGCCGGAGACGACCCGCTCGCGCAACACCGTGCGGTCGACCTTGCCGTTGGCGTTGAGCGGGAGTTCGTCCAGCGGATGGTAGGTGAGCGGGATCATGTACGGAGGCAGGGCGTCGCGCAGTCCCTCGTCCACCTCGGCCACGTCCAGACCGGTGCCGGAGAGCACCGCGGCGAGCACGGTCACGCCGTCCTCGTCGCCCGGCACGGCCAGCACCACGGCCTGTTCCACCCCTGGCCGACGGAGCAGGTGAGCCTCGACCTCACCGGTCTCGATGCGATGACCCAAGACCTTGACCTGCGAGTCCAGGCGTCCGACGAAGGCGTACTGGCCGTCCCCGGTGACGCGGGCCAGGTCCCCGGTGCGGTACCAGCGGTCGGGCGCGCCACCGTGGGGCGCGGTGACGTGGAAGGCTCGCTCGGTCAGTTCGGGGGCGTTCAGGTATCCGCCGAAAACCTGGGCGCCGGACAGGCACAGCTCGCCCACCTCGCCGTCGGGCACCGGGCTGCCGTCCGCGGCGAGCACGGCGGCCGCCATCTCGGGGAAGGGTGTGCCGATCAGGACAGTGCCGTTGACCGCCTGCGCGGGTGAGGCACGCCGGTCCCACCGGTGGCCCAGACAGGCGATCGTCGCCTCCGTGGGGCCGTACAGGTTCTCCAGTACCGAGCCGGGCGCGGCTTCCTGCCAGGCCTGGGCGGTCGCCACGGGCAGCGCCTCACCGCAGAACAGGCTCCAGCGCAGCGACGGCAGGGAGCCGGGCGCGAGCAGTCCACGGCGTTGCTGGAGCACGGCCACGGAGGGCACCGAGAACCAGACCGTGACGGCGTTGTCCCGGACGAAGTCGAGCGGCGTCATGAGGTCGAAGGTGTCCATGGGCAGCAGACAGCCGCCGCTGCCCCAGGCCACGAACAGGTCGAAGACCGACAGGTCGAAGGTCTGGTCGAAGGTGTTGGTGAAGCGGTCCTCGGCCGTGAAGTCGTATCGCTCGCCGCAGGCGCGCAGGAAAGAGGTGACGTTGGCGTGCGAGACCGGCACGCCCTTCGGGCGGCCCGTGGAGCCGGAGGTGAACAGCAGATAGGCGATGCCGTGGGGGTCACCGAACGCGGGGTCGGCCGGCGGGGTGAGGGTGTCGACCTCCGGCCCGGCCAGGACGCGGACACCGCCCGGAAGGCCTTCGGGGATCCCGGCGGTCTCGGGCAGTACCACGGCCGGGGCGTCGCGCAGCCCGGTCAGCAGTTCGCCCAGCCGGGGCAGGGCCCCGCCGTCGGCGAGCAGCACGTCCACGCCGGCCCGTTCGAGGATGTCCCTGTTGCGGGCCACCGGGTACTTGGTGTGCAGGGGGACCACCGTGGCCCCGGCGTACAGGGCGGCCAGGAAGCCGGCGTAGGTGACGATGCTGCGGTGGCCGAGCAGGCCCACCCTCCTGGGCCGACCGCCCGCCTCGACCAGGGCCGCGGCCCAGTGCCGGGCGAGGGCGTCCAGTTCGGCGTAGGTCCAGGTGCGCCTGCCGAGGGTCAGGGCTGGACGGTCCGGGTGGCGTCGGGCCGAGGCGTGGAACCCGGCGTGGAGGAAGGGCGGGGCGGATCCCTGCATGGTGTTCTCGCGTTTCACGTCGATGAGGTCTCTTGTCCAGGGGTCGCGTGGGTGCGCTGGTGCCCCCGCGTGTCCGGCGCGGCCGTCACGGCTGCAGTCGTACGGCGTTCCAGCCTGCGCCGACCCGGTCGTAGCGCAGCCGCTCGTGCAGCCGGTCGGTCCCGTTGGCCCAGAACTCCACGGAGGCGAAGCGCAGTTCATAGGCGGCGAACGTGTCGGGGCAGGCCAACGGCTGTCCGCTCGCGCCGAGCCGCAGCGCCCGCTGGCGCAGCTCCGCCACCTGCTCCGGGCCGTCCAGCGGCCGGCTCTGCCGGGAGGCGGTCGTCATGGCGTGGGTGAACACCGGCCGCGCGTACCACATGGCCTCGGTCTCGGGCCTTGGCAGCTGGGTCACCGGCCCGGCGACGATGATCTGCTGGCTGGTCTCACGCCAGTAGAGCACGCCCGACGCCCAGGGGTTCACGGCCAGCTCGCGGCCCTTGCGGCTGTCGGCGTGGGTGATGAAGACGAACCCGCCGTCGGTCACCTTGTTGATCACGACGATCCGTGAGGAAGACCGGCCGCGTTCGTCGGCGGTGGCCAGGGCCAGCGCACGCGGCTCGCGGACGGCCTGCTGCGCGGCCGTGTCGAGCCAGTCCCGCAGCAGCCCCATGGGCTCGGCCGGGGGTTCTTCGAACTCCGGGAACTCCATCCGCACGGTGGCGGTGAGACTTTCCGACCTGGTGCTGCTCATGTGTGAAGCTCCGTCCGCCGGGTGGTGATGAGGGGCATCGCGGTCGTCCTCACAACCGCAGGGTGCCTTCGAGTACGACGACGCCGTCGCCGCCCACCTCGACGGAGGCCACCTGGTCGCCCTCGCCGCGGGCGATCGCGTGCATGGGCGAGGGCCGGCCCATCTCGACGCCCTGGGTGATCACGACGTGTTCCCCATAGGGAACCAGTCCGTGGCGGGCGAGGTGGATCGCGATGGGGCCGGCCGCGGACCCGGTGGCCGCGTCCTCCACCACGCCGTATGCCGGGGAGAACATCCGGCTGCGCCACTCGGTGCCGGAACCGGCGAAGCAGTTGGCAGCCATGTCCGGGAACTCCGCCAAAGCCCGGTGGTCGGGGTGCAGCGCCGAGAGTTCCTCGATGCTGCCGAGGCAGACGAGAACGTGGCGCGGGCCGTTGCGGTAGATGTCCACCGGGAGCCGGGTGTCCCGGACGCCCAGCGCGGCCAGCAGTTCCTTCCGCCGGTCGAAGGGCTCCCAGACCGGTACCGGCTGCCCCATCCAGGCGCCGGTCACCCGCTCGCCGTCCCGGGTCAGCTCGAACGGGATGACACCCATGGCCGTTTCCAGCTTCAGCTGCTGCGTCACCGCGCCGCGGTTGCCCAGGGCGATGGCGGTGCCGAGCAGGGGATGGCCCGCGAACGGAAGCTCGTTGACGGGCGTGAAGACGCGGATGTGCGCGTCGCCGCCCGCCTTGGGTCGCAGGACGAACGTCGTCTCCGAGAGGTTCATCTCGCGGGCGATGCGCTGCATCTGGTCGGCGGTCAGGTCGTCGGCGTCGAAGTAGACGGCGACCGGGTTGCCCTTGAGGGGTTCGGTCGCGAACGCGTCGACGACTGCGTAGTGGTACATGGCTGGCCTCGTGGTGTGAAGGGGTCAGATGCCGAGTGCGTCGCGCACCGCGTGGGCAAGAATGCGCGGACCTTCCCGGGTGAGGACCGACTCGGCGTGGAACTGCAGGGAGGTGAAGTGCGGGCCGCGCAGGGCGTGCACCTCCCCGGTGCGCGGGTCGCGGCACACCTCCACCACGCCCACGTTGTGCACGTCTCGTTTGTCGGTCGCGCTGCGGGCGGCGAACGTGTTGTAGAAGCCGACCCGTTCAGGGATGCCGAAGAGGTCGATCTCCTTCTGCAGTCCTTGGTGGGGGCTCGCCAGGCGGACCAGCTCGAAGCCGAGCTCCAGACTGAGGACCTGGTGGCTCAGACAGACGGCGACGAAGGGCAGACGCGCGCGGAGCAGGGTGCGCACCGCCTGACGCAGGTGCGCGATCTTGGGGTGACCGGTGTCGCCGGGGTCGCCGGGGCCCGGGCCCATGACAGCGAGTTCGTAGGCGTCGAAGGCGTACGCCTCGTCGAAGCGGCGGACGGTCACGTCCATCCCCAGGGCTCTCAACTGGTGGCCGATCATCGAGGTGAACGTGTCCTCGGCGTCGACGATCAGTACCCGACGGCCGGCCAGATCCCCGGCCGGGACGCGCCGCCCGTCGGTGTCGTGCAGCCAGAAACCGGCGATCGTGTCGTTGCGCCGCTCCAGGGCGGCCCGTACCCGGGAATCGGCGGCGAAACGGCGGCTCCCGCCCGACCCGAGGGCGGCGAGCAGACCGGAAGCCTTGGCCCGGGTCTCCGCGGCCTCGGCGGCCGGGTCGGAGTGGCGGACGAGGGTGGCGCCCACGCCGATGCTGATCCGGCCGGTGGCGTCGATGTCCGCGGTGCGGATGAGGATGGCCGAGTCCAGCGTGCGCTCGCCGCGCGCGTCGCGGCCGATGAGGGCCGCCACACCGCTGTAGTAGCCGCGTCCGCGCGGCTCGAAGCCCTCGATGACCCGGCAGGCGCTCTCCAGCGGGGAGCCGGTCACGGTCGGCGCGAACAGGGTCTCCCGCAGGATCTCACGCACGTCGCGCCGAGTACGGCCCTCGATGAAGTACTCGGTGTGCGCGAGCCGTGCCATCTCCTTGAGATAGGGTCCACGGACGCGGACGCCCGTCCCGCAGATCCGGGCCATCATCTTCAGTTCCTCGTCGACGACCATGTACAGCTCGTCGGCTTCCTTGCGGTCGGCGAGGAACTCCAGGACCTCGGACAGCACAGGCCCGCCAGGCGGATAGCGGTAGGTGCCGCTGATGGGGTTCATCACGGCGGTGCCGTCGTCGAGGCTGATGTGCCGCTCGGGCGAGGCGCCGACGAGGGTGCGCTCCCCGGTGTGGATGAGGAACGTCCAGTAGGCGCCGGTCTCCTGGGCGACGAGCCGGGCGAAGAAGGAAAGGGCGCTGTGCTCGCCGTAGTCGGTGATGTCCGCCACGAAGGAGCGCTTGACGACGAAGTTCGCGCCCTCACCGGTGCCGATCGCCTCGTCGACGACCCGGCGCACGACGGACTGGTAGGCGTCGTCGTCCACGTCGAAGTGCGCGCCGCTCAGCACGGTGGGCACCTGCGGCAGCCGGGCGAGTGCCTCCGCGAGGAGGACGCGCTCCTGCGCGGTGACGGTGAGCGCGATCAGCGGGGCCCCGTCGTCCACCGCGGCGAAGCCACGCTCGGCCACCTGTCGGTACGGGATGACGGTCAGGACCTCGTGGTGGGCCGGTGTGGGGCGGGCCGGGGCCTCCCGCAGGGGGATGTCGGCCAGCGTGGCGGGGGTCGACACCTCGCCGACGAGTACGTCGAGCACGCCGGGACCGGCGGCCTCGGGCCGGTACAGGAGGGCGTAGGCGGCGGGGCGGTCGCCGAGGATGCGATCGAGCAGTCCGCCGGGTCGTTGGGTCATGCGAAGACCTCCTTGGCGAGGACGAGCGACGCGCAGCACTCGGCGGCGTAGGTGAGCGCCATCCGGTGGTGGTGGGCGGAGAAGTCGCCGACCGCGTCAGCGACGAGGAACGGCTGGATGTCGTTGCTGAACGCCTCGATGGCGGTCACAAGGACCCCGATGTGGGCATAGACACCGCAGATGATCAGCTGGTCCCGTCCGGCGTCCCGCATGAGCTGCAGCAGCGGGGAGTTGTGGAAGGCGCTGTAACGCCACTTGGTCAACTGCCAGTCGCCGTCCGCCGGGGCCAGTTCGTCGAGCACCGCGCGGTCGTCGGAGACACGGCGCATCCCCGGTCCCCAGAAGTCCTTCAGCAGACCGCGCTGTTCCTCGGTCATGCTGCCCGGCTGGGCCGTGTACGCCACCGGTACGCCGGCGGCGGCACAGCGGCTCCGGAGTTCGGCGGCGTTGCGGATGAGCGGTTCGCGGACGGTGTCGGGGAACCGCGCCAGGAAGTAGCGCTGCATGTCGTGCAGGAGCAGGACAGCGCGGTCGGGGTCGGGCGCCCACCGGGCGGTGTTGGGGGGAAGATCGCCCGCGGTGGGTATCGCGTACGGCTCGATCGGGGGGATGCCGGCCATGGCCTCGCCTTCCAGTGACTGCTATGAGAGGTGTGACGGAGGGTTCGGAGTCATGCGTGCCAGCCCGCCACGACCGAAAGGGCCTGCCGCGGATTGAGTCTCGGGTCGCAGAAGGTCGTGTACTTGTCACCGACGTGGTCGAGTTCACCCTGGTGCATGACGCATTCCGTGACGTCGTTCGGGGTGGTCTCCAGATGGAGGCCACCGCACACTCCCCCGGCTGCCGAAACAGCCTCCTGAAAGAGCGTCACCTCGCGGGCCACGGTCTCCACGTACCGCGTCTTGATCCCGTCGGGGGCGGTGACCGTGTTGCCGTGCATGGGGTCGGACAGCCAGATGACCGGGTGGCCCGCCTCCCGCACCGCGGCGACCAGCCGTGGCAGCCGTCCGGCGACCAGGTCGGCGCCCATGCGCGCGATGAGGGTGAGCCGACCGGGTTCCCGGCCGGGGTCCAATCGCTCGCACAGGTCGAGCAGTTCTGCGGGACGCATCGACGGGCCGACCTTGCACGCCACGGGGTTGCTCACCGCGGCGAGCAGGGCCACGTGCGCCGCGTCCGGTTGCCGGGTGCGTTCACCGATCCACGGCCAGTGCGTGGATCCCAGGTGGAGGGTGCCCTGGCCATCGGTGCGCAGCATGGGGATCTCGTAGTCCAGCAGCAGCGCCTCGTGGCTCGTCCAGACCGGCGGTCCGAGCGGGTCCGGCTCGCCCGGCCCGGCGCAACTCCGGCTCCAGCCCAGACGCTCCATGATCTCGCCGGCGGCCGTGTATCCGGTGAGGATGCGGCCCGGATCGGGGCGTCGGGAGACGGGGTCCGGTTCCGGTCCGTTGACCATGTGCCCGCGGAAGGCCGGCAGGACCGTGTCCCCGAGGGTCTCGGTGGCCCGGGAGCGGGGCTTGGCGAACTGGCCTGCGATGCGCCCGACGCGGATCACCGGTTTGTGCGTGTTCATGCGCAGGGTACCGGCGAGCAGTTCGAGGAGCGCGACCTTGCGGGAGACGTCGCCGACGGCGCACTCCGCCGGGTCCTCGGCGCAGTCCCCGGCCTGCACGATCAGGGCCTCGCCGGCGGCCACCCGGGCCAGCCCCGCGCGCAGGCGCCCCAGGTCCTCGGCTCTCACCAGGGCGGGCCGGGTGGCGAGTTCGGCCCTCACCCGGGCCAGGTGCGGTATGTCGGGCCAGTCGGGCTGCTGCAGGGCCTCGCGGCCTCGGATGTCGCGCAGCACGTCGTCCACAGGATGACTCCTACGGGGCGGTGGTGGCCAGTCAGGTGGGTATGCCTGCGCGCTTGATCTCCGGAACGGGAATTCCGAGCGCACGCAACTGCTCGAACGGGTTCATGAACTCCCGCTGCCGCTTGATCTTGCCGTTCTCCAGCTCGAACGAGTGCAGGAAGTGGTTCTCGTAGTAACCCGCCGGATAGTCCGCGAAGAGAATTTTCCCGTGTCCGTCGCATTCCACCCAGAAACGGTTCGGATCCTGGGTCTCGAAGATTTCGACGTTGTACCACTCCCAGTCAGGAAAGGTCTTCAGGGACCATACGGCGTGCTCGCCGAGCCGGTCGCGGCCGTTGATGCTGATCGGGGCGCCGGTGTCGGTGGTCCACAGGCCGCCGACACCGTCCTCGGTGAACAGCAGATGCCGACGGAGGCGGTCCTCCCCCTTGGTGGCCATGTACTTCTCCACCGTCGCGCGGTTGATCCGACGCAGCTCGCGCTCGTCGGTGAAGCCTTGCGGAGCGGATTCCGGCATGCCTGCTCTCCCAGTCTTGAGAAATAGGGACGAGAAATGAAGGTCGTTGGCTCGATTCTTCCCTCGGCCCGACTTCCGCACAAGAATGAGACATTCAGCTCAGCGTCATACTCGGTCAGCTTCGTCACACAGTTGCGGGGACCGGTTCGGGAATGTCAGAGGAATGTCAACTCACCGTGCAGAACGGCCTTCCGCGTACTCCTTGGCATGCCCCAGCGTGGCGAGACTGTTGGCGCTCAGCGCGCCGTGCACATAGCCGCGGGCCTCCGCCGTACCAGCGGTCTCGCCCAGTACCCGCGCGATGTTCGCGGGGTTGAGGACGACGGAGTGCTGGGAGGTGGCGGCGACCCGGCCGTCCTCGCGCTCGACGAAGGTCCAGCACCCGGTGTGCAGCGTCATCAGTGCCGGCAGGGTCACCTGCTTGTAGGCGATCTTGTGGTGCGGGAAGCAGACACGGTACGAGTGCGTGGTGTGCGTCGAGCCGTCCTTGGCGCGGGTTTCCATGCGCAGGCTCTGCACCCCGGGGTTGTCCTCCCGCAGCTCGACGGAGGCGACGTGCGGCAGCCGTTCGGGCCACAGGTGCGCCTCGTTGACGAAGTCGTAGAGGTCCTTCGCCGACCCGTCCACGACCACGGTGTCCTCGAAGGAGAAGGCCAGTTCCTCCTCCGCCCGCACGCGTTCCACGTTCGCCTTGAGGGCGGCGAGTTCGGATCGGGAGTTGCGGTCCACGGCCCGGTCGATCCACTCCAGCCCGGTGGGGTCGTCGTCCACCGCGCGGTAATCGTGCAGCAGCCGGACGCGGGAGGCGTCCGCGCCGGTCGGTTCCACGATCCAGGCACCCCCCATCGCGGCGACGGGTGGTGCCGAGACCTCCTGACGGAAATCGATGCGCAGGGCCTCCGGGTCGAGGGTGCGGCGCGACGCCCAGTTCTTCACCTCACCGTTGGCGGTGGCCCAGATCGCTATGCGTTCCCGGTCACCGTCGCACTCCAGCTGTTCGACGTGGATGGTGGGCGGAAAGATGCGGGGCCAGTTCTCCAACCCGGCGATGAGCCTGAACACGGCCATCGCCGGGGCTTCGACGGTGATCCCGTGTTCCACTTCTCTCAGTCCCTCGGCTGCCATGGCTTCCTCTCGTACGGCGTCTGTGTAGTGGTGTCAGAAATTGCCCAGACCGCCGCACACGTTGAGGGCCTGGGAGGTGATGGACGCGGCGGTGTCGGAGGCGAGGTAGCCGACCAAGCCGGCCACCTCTTCCGGAGTGGAGTAGCGTCCGAGCGGTATCTTGGCCTGGAACTTCTCCAGGATGGCTTCCTCGGTGGTGTCGTAGGCGGCGGCGTAGCCCTGGCGCACGCGCTGCGCCATCGGCGTCTCCACGTAGCCGGGGCAGACGGCGTTGACCGTGATGCCGGTGGGTGCCAGCTCGTTGCCCAGGGCCTTGGTGAAGCCGACCACGCCGTGTTTGGACGCGGAGTACGGGGCCCCGAGCACGACGCCCTGCTTGCCGGCCGTGGAGGCGATGTTGATGATGCGGCCCCGGTCCTTGGCCCGCATGCCGCCCGTGTTGAGCACCTCACGCGTCATCCGGAAGACGCTGTTGAGGTTGGTGTCGATGACGTCGTGCCACAGCTCGTCGTCGATATCGGCGGTGACTCCACCGCCGCTGCGGCCGGCGTTGTTCACGAGGACGTCGATCGTGCCGAACCGCTCGACGGCGGCACGCACGAAGGCCCGCACGTCGGCGTCCCGGCGCACGTCCACGGCGGCACCCGCGACGTCGTGTCCCTTCTCCCGCAGGGACTTGACGGTGGTGGTCACGTTCTCGGCGGTGCGCGCGCCGATGAACACACGGTGACCCGAGGCCGCCAGGGTCTGTGCAACGGCGAGTCCGATACCGCTGGTCGCACCGGTGACCAGGGCGACCCGCGGCTCCTGCTCGGTCATACCCGCTCCTTCTCCTGCTCGATGGTTGATTGCTGAACCTGTCACTCTCGACGTTCGAGCCGCCGACGTACGCCGCTTCAGGCGGCGGCGAGCAGTCCGTTGACCGTGTCGATCACCAGCCGGGGGGTGGCGTCCTCGGCGAGCACCGTGTCGTCGAGTGACACGCCGTAGTCGCGCTCGATGCGGCCGCAGGTCTCCAGCAGAGCCAGTGACTCGTAGCCGAGGTCCTTGAACGTCCGGTCCAGGATGTCGCCGTCGAGGTCGAACTCGGCGTCGTCACCAGCGCTTTCCACAAGGATCCGCTTGAGGTCGGCCAGGCTGAACTCGGTGGTGGGCATGTCGCTTCCTTCTCACTGCTCGGTATCGGCTGGAGGCACCGTCCGTCGGGACAGCACATGTGTGATCTTGGGTCTTTGGTCGGGATCAGGCCGGGTCAGGGAGCGTGGCCCGGTGCGTGGAGCTGCACGGCGGGGCCGGGGGTCGACGCGGCGGGGTCCTCCCGGGCCGGCGTGTTCCAGCGAGGGCGAGTCCGGGACCGACGACGACAGCGCCGCTGGGGGTGCCCTCATGCCGTGGGGCAGTGGGGCAGCGCGGCCAGGTCCCGCGCGTCCGGCGTGATCCGAACGAGGGGCCCTAGGCGGCGCGTACGGCCATGGCGGAGTTGAACCCGCCGTACCCGCGGGCCAGCACCAGCGCCGTGCGCAGGCGTGCGGGGCGCGGCTGGGACACGACCAGGTCGAGGGCGTGCCCTGCGGCCGGCTCCACGTGCACAGTGGGCGGAACGAGCTGGTCCTGAAGGGACAGCAGCGCCGTCGCCAGGTCCAGGGCGGCGCCCCCGGAGTGCAGCCGGCCGGTCATCGTCTTCGGGGCGGTGACGGGTACCCCGCGCGGTCCGAAGACCGCCCCGATGGCCTCCGCCTCGGTCCGGTCCAGTTCCGCGACACCGGCGGCGTCGGCGAAGACCACGTCGATGCCGGACGGCTCCAGATCCGCGTCAGCGAGCGCCAGCTCGATGGCCTTGCGCAGGCCCGCCGGGCGCCCCGAGCCCGGCGCGGGGTCGATGGTGGCGCCGTACCCGGCGATCTCCCCGTACACCCTGGCACCGCGCGCCCGCGCGGCCACGGCCTCCTCCATGACGAGGATCGCCCCGCCCTCGCCCGGCACATGCCCGTTGGCTTCCTCGTCGAAAGGCAGATAGGCGCGGGAGGCCTCCTGGCGGGTGCTCAGCCGTCCGCCGGCCATCTGGGCGACCCAGCCCCAGGGGCAGATCGAGGCGTCCACTCCCCCGGTGACGATCAGCGGGACACCCTTGCGAATCTGCCTGCGCGCCTGCGCCACGGCGTCCAGACCTCCGGCCTGGTCGCTCACGACGACCCCGCTGGGACCCTTCATACCGTTGCGGATGGAGATCTGGCCGCTGTTGACGGCGTAGAACCAGGCGAAGGACTGGTACGCGCTGACGTACCGGCTGCCCCGGCTCCACAGGTTGCGCAGCTCACCCTCACCGAACTCGAAGCCCCCGGAGGCGCTCGCGGTGATCACCCCCATGTCGTACGGGGACCGCTCCGCCGGGTCGACGCCGGCGTCGGTCAGGGCCCAGTCGGCTGCGGCGAGCGCCAGCTGGGTCATCCGGTCGGTCTGCGGCAGCAGACGGCCCGGCAGGTGGTCCTCGGCCACGAAGCCGGGGACCTCACCGGCCAGACGGGCCGGGTAGCCGTCCGGGTCGAAGCGGGTGATCCTGCCGATGCCGCTCTTGCCGACCCGGGTGGCGGCCCAGAAGTCGCGGGTTCCCAGACCGTTGGGCGCGGCCACCCCGAGCCCGGTGATGACTGCCCGCGCGTTCATGCCGCCCTGCCCTTCAGCCGGTCCGGTCGGGTCAGCACCATGGCGCTCTGAAAGCCTCCGAATCCGCTGCCCACGGTGAGGACGGCCTCCGTGGTCTGCTCGCGGGCGGTCAGCGGGACGTAGTCCAAGTCGCACTCCGGGTCCGGCGTGGTCAGGTTGGCCGTGGGCGGCACGACCCCGTGCTCCATGGCCAGTGCACTGGCGGCGATCTCCAGGGAGCCGATGGCGCCCAGCGAGTGCCCGATCATCGACTTGATGGAGCTGACCGGTGTGCGCCGGGCATGTTCGCCGAGACTGGTCTTGAAGGCGGCGGTCTCGTGCCGGTCGTTCTGCTTGGTGCCGGAGCCGTGGGCGTTGATGTAGTCGATGTCCTCGGCGTTGAGCATGGCCTCGGTCAAGGCGGCCCGGATTGCTTCGGCCATCTCGGCGCCGTCCGGGCGCAGTCCGGTCATGTGGTAGGCGTTGCTGCGCGTGGCGTAGCCCGCGATCTCCGCGTAGACATGGGCTCCGCGCCGTCGCGCACTGTCGAGTTCCTCCAGCACGAACACCGCGCAGCCCTCGCCGAGCACGAAGCCGTCCCGGGTCGCGTCGAAGGGACGCGAGGCTGTCGCAGGGTCGTCGGTGCGGGGGGTGGTCGCCCGTATGGCGTCGAAGCAGGCCATCGTGATCGGTGAGATCGGTGCGTCGGAGGAGCCCGCGATCATCACGTCCGCGCTGCCCTCACGGATCAGCTCCGCCGCGTGGCCGACCGAGTCGATGCCCGAGGTGCAGCCGGTGGACACCATCGCCGAAGCGCCCTCGGCGCCGACGGCCCAGGCCACTTCGGCGACGAAGGAACTGGGCACCATCGCTTCGAAGAGGTGGGGAACGGCATAGTGGTGGTCCACCAGATCGAGCCGGCCGCCATCGCTGACCACCCGGTACTCGCGGTCCAGGCTCATGGTGGCACCGACGGCGCTGCCGAGGGTGACCCCGACACGATGCGGGTCGTACGCATCCAGCTCGACACCACTCTCGGCGACCGCCCGGCGAGCCGCGACCACTGCGAACTGCGCGGCACGGTCCATACGGCGGACCTCCTGAGGCGTCAGGCCGTGTTCCTCGGCATCGAAGTCCATTTCCGCGGCGACGCGGGAGCGGAACGGCGAGGCGTCGAAGAAGGTGATGCCGCGGGTCGCTGTGCGCCCCTCGCTGAGCAGGCTCCAGAACCGCGACAAACCCAGGCCGCCCGGGGCGAGCACCTCCATCCCCGTGATGGCGACACGTCTTCCGGTCACGACCGGGCCTCCCAGTGGTAGAAGCGGGTGGCCATGGCGTCGGCCGGCGAACGCCAGGTCTGCGGGTCGTAGGCCTCGATGTACGGCTTGAGGTCGTCGCTGATCCGCACGAAACGGGGATCGGTCTTGGCCTCCTCGATCCGCCGGCCGCCGTCTTCGCCGTCGAAGTCCTGCAGGTGGAAGTACAGGCCCCGGTACGAGAACAGCTGCCGACGGCGCGTTCCCATGCGGTGCGGCATGTGGCCGGCGTCGAAGTCGGCGAACAGCTTGGCGACGTCCTCGCTTGCGCTGGGGTGCATACGCGCCACAATCAACGTGGTGTGCAAGGTTCTCTCTCCTTCTGAGCCCACGGGTGGCTCACAGGGCTCGACGGGTCCGGAAGGCAGGCAGAAGGACCGGAAAGGAGCGGCAGGCGCCGCACACCGTCCAGGAAAAGGCGGGGATTCACAGACCACCGGTGCGTGCCCGCGACGCGTCGACAGTGGAGGCCTGGCCCGGGATACCGGACACCGGAACTGATGCACACAAGGTTCGCCGCTGAACGAGCCCGATTCAAGTCAAACTCGTTCAGGGCGAGGTCAGGAACCGTCAGGAAAAGCTGTGCAATGGCGCGGAGTTCTTGTCAAAGCGGTGTCAGGCGTGTGTCAAGTACCCAGCTCAGCCGGGTCCCTGAGCCGCTCTGGCCTGCCCGGGGCCGGCGCCGACCCCGGAGCGGTTCGTCGGGAGTCAGACTCCACCGAGCTGGAAACCGACGCCGCGAACGGTCAGGATCCAGTCCTTGTTACCCAGCTTGTTGCGCAGGCTGCTGACGTGCGTGTCGATGGTGCGACGGGACCAGTCGCCGCCCCAGACCTCCTGCATGATGCGCTTGCGCGGGAAGACGGTGTTGGGCTGGGAGGCGAGCAGGTAGAGAAGATCGAATTCTTTGCGGGTCAGGTCGATCCGGCGGCCGTCGAGGCAGACCTGCCGGGTGGTGGCGTTGATCCGCAATCCGCCGTTCGAAATCACGGACGGCGTGACCTCGTGGGCCTTGACGCGACGCATGACGGCCTCCATGCGCGCCATGAGCTCACGGAATCCATAAGGTTTGACGAGGTAGTCGTCCGCACCGGACTGCAATCCCAGAACTCGGTCGAGCTCGGTTCCTCGAGCGGTAATGGCGATGACCGGAACGGTGCTCGTCGAGCGAATCCTGCGGCAGACCTCCAGGCCGTCCAGATCGGGCAGTTCGAAGTCCAGCAGCATCATGTCCGCCCGGTCGTAGGACTTCAGCGCCTCGGCGCCCGTCTGCACCAACCGCACCTCGTGGCCGTGCCGCTGCAGGCCCTTGATCAGGGGCTCCGCGTCCTCACCGTCGTCCTCGACCACGAGGACCCGCCAGGTGGGCGCCGGTTGCGCAGCGTCTCCGCCCGCAGCCTGCGTATCCAATTCACTCGCCAATACCCTCGCCGCCCGGAATGTCGCCGGTCGATGAGCCTCCATCAGGCCAGTACGGCTCACTGTCTCCCCCTGTGAAAAGTCCGCACAAGAAAAACATAGACTTCATGGAGTGGCCGGGCGCGATTGTCATGCCGGACGCGCCAGTTCTCTCAAGCGCTACTCCGAAGGATGACAACCTCTGCCAACTGCACGGTCAGTTGCAGTGGACAAGTCCCCCTGATCACGTCTCAGCACCATAACAAACGTTCATTGCACACGCCTCAACAAAACAACATCAAAACCTGACGCTGCCTGACACAACTGCGTCACAGCCGGTCCCCCACCTGCGGCGGACCGCTCCGCCGCCGTACGCCCGGCATCCGCGCGCGGCCGGAATCTGAGTAGCCGTTACTCAGGCGTGCCCGAACGCGGCGTGGTCGCCTTGCCTACGGCGGTGTGCGCGGCACGCCACGCCGCATCCGTGTGCAGTGCGTCGGAGGGAATCGACGATGAAGTTCGAGGGCACCTACCTGGCAGGCCTCGGCACCTATGTGCCCGATCTGGTGACGACCGAACAGGCCGTGCAGGAGGGTTGGTACGACGCGGCCGTCCGGGAGGCGTCGGGGCTGGAGTCGGTGGCGGTCGCCGGCGACCTGTCGGCCCCCGACATGGCGGTCCGGGCCGCCAAGGCCGCCGTGGAGCGCTCGGGCCATGCCCCGGAGGACTTCGGCGCGTTGGTGCACAGCTCCGCCTACCACCAGGGCCCCGACGGCTGGTCTCCGCCGCACTACGTCCTCGCCAACGCCCTGGGCACCCCCATCACCGCGATGGAGCTCAAGCACGGGTGCCAGGGGATGCTCTCCTCCGTCGTCCTCGCGGCACACCGTCTCGCCTGCGAGCCGGAGCGGTCGGCGGTCCTGGTGACCGCTGCGGACAACTACTCGGCACCGCTGGTCGACCGGTGGACCACCTCCAGCCTTTCCATCTTCGGCGACGGCGCCGCCGCCGCAGTCGTCTCCCGCGTCTCCGGGTTCGCCAAGGTGCTGTCCGTGGGCACGCACTCGGCACCGACGATGGAGGCGGTGCACCGGGGCAACGAGCCGATCTTCCCGCCTGCCGTGACGGTCGGCCGGGAACTGAACTACGACTCCCGTGTCGCGTTCTGGATGGGCGAGTGGGCCGGCGGCAACACTCCGCCCATGGTGCACCCCGGCGAGGTGCTGAAGACGGCGCTGGACGAGGCTCTGAAGGATGCCGGTATCACCGCCGAGGAGGTCAGCCGGGTGATCCATCCCAGCGCCACTGTCGAGGCGCTGCGGGACCAGTGGCTCGAGCCGGTCGGCTTCACGCTGGAGCAGGGCATCTTCGACCACACCAAGCGCCTCGGCCACATCGGGCCCGCCGATGTCTTCATCGGACTGGAGCACGCCTGGAGCACCCGCCTGGTGGGTCCCGGGGACAAGGTGCTCCTCTTCACGGGCAGCCCCGGCTTCGAGGCCGGATGCCTGGTGGTGGAGATCCTCTCCGAGCCGGCTGCCTGAGCGGTGTAGGGCAGGAGGGAGAAGCCGACCATGACCAGCAGCGGCAACCAGCCGGACGCGGTGCCCGCCACGGGCGAGCAGCTGCGTTCGGCGCTCGGTTCCCTCATCGGTCTCGCCCCCGAGCAGATCGAGGACGACGCCAACCTCATCCGGCTGGGGCTCGGCTCGCTGCAGATGATGCGCCTCATCACCCAGTGGCGCCGGGCGGGCCTGACGGTGACGTTCCAGGAGATGGCCGAGCAGCCGACGTTCGGGTGGTGGAACGAGCGCATCAGCCGGGAACTGTCGGCGAGGACCGAGCGTTCCGGCTGAGACACACGTCGTGGGGACCCGGTGGCCGGGGTCCCCACGACGGCGCAGGCTCAGGCGATGCGAGTCGGCCGGGCGGGGCTCAGCCCCAGACGGTACGGAAGTTCGGAGCGTGAGGTGACCCCGAGTTTGCCGTAGGCACGGTAGAGGTGGTTCTCCACTGTGCGCACCGACAGCACCAGGCGGTCGGCGATCTCCTGGTTGGACAGCTGTGCGGCGGCCAGAGCGGCGACTTCCCGCTCCCTGGCGGTCAGGGACGGATCGGCCGGCGTCTCGGGTCGCCCGATCGCGGTCGGCTGGTGGTACGGGCGGGCGTCGCAGCGGGAGGACAGTTCCGTGCTGGCGGCCCGGGAGGCCCGGGCCCTGCGGCGGTCGTGGTGCGCTCTGGACGCCTGCGCGGCGGCCTCCGCGGCGAGAGGCAGCAGGCCCAAGGCGGCGAAGCGCTCCGAGACCTCGTCCAGAACGTCACCGTCGGCCGTGCTGAGCGCGCGGACATGGCGGATGACAAGCGCGTCGCGCTCCGCCTCGGCGGGACCCTCGGGCAGCAGCGCGACGGCGCGGCGGGCCGCCCCCGCTCGCGCGGCCAGGTGCAGTGCCGTGCGCGCCTGGACGACCCGGCCGGCGGCCGTGGCCCGCTCCGCGACGCCCAGCGCCCGGCGCACCGCGGCCGTGCTGTCCCCGAGCCGGGCCGCGACAACCGCGTTCTCCAACTCGACGGCGTCGGCCACGAGCGGATGGGCGAGCTCCTCGGCCTGCGCGCAGCGGACCTCGTCCAGCAGGCACAGCGCCTGTGCGCTCTCCCCGTGCTCGGCCAGAGCACCCGCCAGCTGGGCGAGCCGCCACGCCCTGGTCGCGAACCACTCACCCGCGCCCCGATGGGCGGCTGCCCGCCGGAGCAGTTCCATCGCCTGCACCGTCCGGCCGGCGGCACGATGGACGCTTCCCTCCAGCAGGGCGAGCTGCGCACGGTGCCGGGGCCCGCCCCGGGTCGCGTGCGCGCGCAACGGGTCGAGCAGCGCAGTGGCCTCGGCCACGCCTCGGGCATGCAGAGTGATCCAGGCCCTGACGAACAGGTGGTCCCACGTCGTCTCACGGCGGGCCGCAGTGGCAGGGTCGAGCAGGGACAGGGCCGTCTCGCTCGCGCCCCGCAAGTGCAAGGCGAGCGCGGTGACGGGCGCGGTGCCTTCGGTCACGGCCGCCGACGCCAACTCGTCGAAACGGCCGGCGAAGAGACGTACCAGCGCGAGTGACTCGGCGCAGGCATCGGCCCCGCCTGCACCCGGGCTCCCGATCGCCTCGGCCACGACTGCCTCAGCCTGCGTCGGTCTGCGCAGACCGACGGCGAGGTTGAGGACCCGCGCGCGCAGCAGCCGGGGGGCAGGGCCTGCGGCCGCTCGTGCCCGTGTCGCCCTCCGGAACTGCGTGTCCGCCTCGACGTGGCGGCGTTGCCCAGCCAGTGACTCGCCGAGCAGCAGGGCGAGTTCCGCGTCCGCGTCGGGCCCGTCGGCCTGATCGGCCCCGGTGCCCGCCACCGTGTCCAGAGCCGTGCGGCACAGCCGCTCGGCGGTGGCGAAGTCCTCATTCGTGAGGGCGCCCTCGATCGCGGTCCGCAGCTGCGCGAAGGGCGCCTGCCGACCCGCCGCGAGCCGCAGCGTCACGACGCGCGCCGTGTCCTCGGAGCGCCGTCGCCCTGCCGCCTCGATGGCGTCGGCTATGCGAAGTCCCAGCCTGCGTGCCGTGAGCTCGGGCAGGGCCGCCCGGAGCACCGAAGCGCACAGCGGGTACGACAGTCTCAGCGAGAGCCGGGCTCCGGTCCGCTCCGTCACCACGACGCCACGCCGGTTCAACGACTCGGCAGCCTCGCCCAGTTCGGTGACGGCCGGCAGCCCGGCCTCGAGTGATCCGGCGAGCGCCAGCATGTCGGCCAGTTCCCGCTCGTCCGGGTTCAGATCCCCGAGCAGCAGACCAGCCAGGTCGGTCAGGCGGCTGCCGGGCAGCTTGCTGAGTCCCTGCCACTGCCAGCTTCCCCTGACCACGCGCAGGCTGCCCTCCGCGAGGGACTGTTCCGTGAGTTCCCGCAGAGCAAGGGCGTTGCCGCGGGTCAGGTCCCACAGGCGTTCGGCGGTGTCGACCGTGACGGGGCCGCCCAACCGTGCGGTGAGGACCTTCGCGGCGCCCGTTCGCCCGAAGGGCTCGACGTGCACCCTGCGGATCCGTGCGTCGATCAGCAATCGCCGCACGCCTGACGGCAGTTGGCCGCTCGCTGACGCGGAGGCCAGAAGCAGGGCCTGACCTCCGGTCACCAACTGCTCGGTCAGGACGAGTGCGGGGGTGTCGGCCGATCGCAGGTCGTCGGCCGTGATCACGAGGCGTGGCCGGCGGCCGACGGGAAGCCGGGCTTGGAGGGAGTGCCAGGACCGCTCCAGCTGGTCGAGGCGCACGATCTGCGCACCGCCGCGGCGGGCACGATCCAGCGCGGCGTGCAGCAGCGTGCTCTTGCCCACTCCAAGATCGCCGGTCAGCAGGACACCGGCTTCCGTCCCCATGGCCCGCTCGATGTCCGTCAGTTCGGCATCCCGGGCAGTGACCGGCCAGGCAACGCAGATTGCTGAACTCACTTGCTTTCCCCCATGCTGAGCAGTCGACGAGTGTCCCGGACCGGTGCGGCCGGGCGCCCACGTCTCGCGAACGGACGTCTGCCACCCGCTCGCCGGTGACCGCGCGGCTACGCGCCCGGCGCCGCGGCGCGGATGTAGACGATCGGGACAGGAGTCGTGATGAGGCCGTTGTCGTCCTTCAGGCCGTCCAGCCGACGCGCCACCTCCGGGATGACCTCGTCGCGCTCCTTCTCTTCCATCCGCTCCCACATGCCCCGCATACCGGTGGTGTAGGTGAACTCCACCCATTGCTCGCCGGAGGTGCAGACGACGGGCAAGTCCTCCTCCGTGATGTCCACGTCGACGAAGCCCGCCCCGGTGAGCGTCTTCTCGATCAGCTGCGGGGTGCCCAGCCAGTTGGCGCCGGCGTTGGCGAACTGGGAGTCGTAGGCGCCGTTGGCCTTCACCGACCGCAGCAGGTAGGGCAGGAGCAGGTCATTGACGGCGTCCGGGAAGAGCGACCACTTGCCCTGCAGCGTGCCGAAGAAGGACGGCGCCGCGGTGGCGAACCGGCCGCCGGGCTTGAGCAGCTTCGCGTAGGGGCGGACGTCGTCCTCGCCCTTGGTCCAGATGAAGAGGGAGCAGCTGCCGATCACCGCGTCGAACCGCCCGGCGGGGAAGTCGGGGGACTGACCGTTCATGACGGACAGCGTCACGTTGCCGAGTTCGCGTTCACGGACGCCGTCCGTGGCATACCTGATCATCTCCTCGGAGATGTCGATGCCGACGACCTCGCCGCTCGCCCCGACGGCGTCCGCCGCCGGGAAGAGGGCGGCACCGCGACCGCAGCCGACATCCAGAACGGAAGCCCCGGCCGGAAGCTGCGCGAATTCCACCAGCCGTCGACCGATGGGACCGAAGAATTCTACGCCGCTTTGATCGTACACTTCAGCCGTCTTGTCAAAGAGACGGTGCATCTCTTCCGTATTGTCAACGGTTCCCACGGACAGCCCCCTGGCTCAGGTCAATTAGTCGAGGCGATAGCTCATCTCACCTGGGCACATATCAACACGACACGCGAACTACCGTCCAATAGCGATGCGTTCTCACCCTCAGTGCGAACCGTTATGCCAGAAGCCATGGACAGGCTTCGACGGTCCGGCATCAGCAATGCTGGATACTCTTCTCTCCCGAGAATTCTCCGGCGTCGCCGGCCGTATCACAGATAATGCGGATCAGCGATCTCCCTCAAGGCTCCGGGCGACCTGGAGCCACGCGTCCGCGTAGCCGCGCGCGACCCGCGCCACGAGGTCAGCGCGATGCGAAGGCACTGCGCGCACCAGCTGCCACCATCCAGCCGGCTCCGCCGGATGGGCGCTCAGCAACCGAAGGAGTCTGCGCCCCGGCTCGGACAGGCGCACGGCCGGGTCCCGACGCAAGCTTTCCACTATGGCGGCTCCATCGGGGAGCTCCGGCGCCAGGGCCACGCGCGGACCGCCATCTTCCTCCACGGGCGCGGACCACTTCGACTCCGTTGCCCTCGACCCGGCCGCTGTCGCACGCTGCTGGAGCCTGGGAGGTAGCACGTCACGCCCGTCGAGCACACGCCGGCGCACATCGCTCGCGGTCGCGAGGGAGATCCCGGCCCGCCGCGCGATCTGACGCACGGAAGCGTCGGGCTCCTTCGCCAGCAGCTCTGCAGCGAGGACGCGTCGCTCGGCCGGATTGACGGGGCGGACCCGGCCGTCCCTGCCCACCCGGGTGTTCGACCGAATACCGTCCTCAGTCGAACGCTTGCGGATGACGGCCACGGTCTTCGGGGCCATATGCGTTACGGCAGCGATCCTCCGGTCGGACCAGTCCGGCCGGGCAGCGATGATCCGTTCCGCGGCAGCGGTGCGTTCGGCGAAGGAGAGCGGTTTGCCGTGTGCCGCGTTCAGCTGCACCGCGAGAATGAACGCGTCGTCCTCCCCGCCGTTGAAGTAGCGGACGTCGACTTCGTCGGCACCGCGCAGCTCAGCCGCGCGTATCCGATGCACCCCGTCGAGGACGCGCATGGTCCCCCGGTGCACGACCACCGGCGGCAGGGGGACGTCCAGCTGGGCGAGCGCTCGGGCATGCTCGCCATCCGCGCCGGACGTGCGCGGCGAACTCACCCCCGTCAGGGCACGGATGGGTACGCGATGCACCTCCTGGCCGAGGCCGCCTTCCCGCATCACACCCCCGACTCCCCCGGTACCGGGCCCGGCCGGACCTTGGCTCAGGAACAAGATCCACTCGAATGGGTTTCACCTCAGTTGCAACGCCGAACCGGACGCTAGCGCAGGGACCGACTTCTTTCAACTGTTGTAACTCCGGTAGACTCCACACCCATTCACCTCAGTAGAAACCCAGGGGCATGGCGAGGAGGCGTGATGACACACGGGTCCGAACGCAGTCTGTCGGACAAGATCAACCAGCTCTTCGCCTCGGTCCGCCCCGAAGGTGGACGCGAGTACAGCAACGAGCAGGTGGCTGCCGCCATCAGGGCGAACGGCGTCACGATCTCGCAGAGCTACATCTGGCAGCTACGGAGGGGCACGAAGACGAACCCGACCCTGAGGCACCTGGAGGCCCTGGCCGACTTCTTCGGGGTCTCCACCGCCTACTTCCTCGATCCGGATGCCGGTGACCGCATCTCGCAGCAACTGCAGCAGCTCGCCGAGGCGCAGGCGCGGCTCGCGGAGGCCGGTAAGGGCGGCGATGTGAAGCTCATGGCCATGCGTGCGGGCCAGCTGTCGGACGAGCGCCGCAAGCAGGTCATGGACCTCCTCGACGTCGTCTATCGACTGGAGCAGGCGGAACGCGGGAATCCACCTGCCTGACGGCGCGATGCCGTATGTTCTCCGTGATCGCCGTACGGACCGCGGCAATCGGACCATCAGGACCCGGGGGACACTGTCGTGCAGGAATGGAAGCTGCGCCGACGCTGCAGGCGAATGCTTCAACAACTCGACGTCAAGCCACCGTTGGATGTGGAGGCCCTCTGTCGGCTGCTCGGCGAACAGCGTCGACGTCCCATCCAGCTCATGCCCTACCCATTGCCGGTGCCCGGCCCGTTCGGCCTGTGGATCGCGTCGGCCTCGGCGGACTACGTCTTCTACCAACTCGAAACCAGCAAGGTCCACCAGGACCACATCATCCTGCATGAGATCGGCCACATCATGGCGGATCACCAGGGTTCCGAGTCGGACGACGCGTACCTGGAACGGCAGTTACCCGATCTTTCGACCGATGTCGTCAACAAGGCGCTGCGCCGCTCCTCATACGCCGAGAAGCACGAGCGGGAAGCCGAACTCGTCGCCACCATCATCCTCGAATGGGCCTCGGTGCTGGACTGCATCGACGCGCCGGCGTCCGCCGACCCCTCGGTCGACCGCGTCCGGTCGGCACTCGTCGATCGGCAGGGCTGGCAGTGACCGGTCTGGGCATCCTCATCGCCACGGCGTTCGTCCTGATCCTGGGCTGGAAGATCCGCCGGCTCGTCAGGGCTCCGCAGGACACCACGCTGCGTGCCGTCACCTTCTGCCTGGTCAGTGCGGCCGCCTCCTTCGGCCTGGCGCTGCCCCCTGCGGCCGAAGTCATCCGCCGCTTGGGTGGAGCAGGAGCACCCCGCCTGGTGCAGAACGTCTGTGCGTTCGGCATGGTCTTCTGGCTGATGTTGTTCTACCTGTATTCCGCGACGGAACCCCGCGCCGGACGAATACGGGCCCGCTGGGAAGCGCTCCCCCTGGGACTGGCCGTGCTCGGCACCACACTGGCGACGATCGCCGCCGCAGGCCAGGACACGGGCAGTCCCTACGACAGCGCCGACCTGCGAGTCACCGCCCTGGCGGCCTTCTACACCGTGGCGAACCTGTATCTGGTGTACGCGCTGTCCACGGCCCTGTACTGGACCCAGCGCTATGCGCGGGGCTCCCAGCGCCCCCTGGCCATCGGTCTGTGGATGATCGCGACCGCCCTCGCGATCATGGCCGCCGCGAGCGTGGTCCGTGGGGTTTTGACCGTCATACGCTGGCAGGGAGTCACCGTCGCCCCGGCCATCACGGCAATCTCCGGCCACCTCATCGCCGTGGCCATCCCCTTGTTCCTGCTCGGCATCGGCTACCCGGCCGCCCGGGCTCGTCTGACGGTCATGCGGCTGCGCCGACAGCGACGCGTCATGTACCGCCGGCTGTATCCGCTGTGGAGAATGCTGCACGAGGCGTACCCCGAGGACGCCCTGCACCACACCCGCGCCAAGCCCTGGGGGCTGCCGCGGCCCCGCGGGCTGGACCGCCGCTACTACCGGCGGGCCATCGAGTGCCGCGACGGGCTGGTGCGCATCAGCCCCTACCTCACGCAGGCCGTGCTGCCCGCCACCGGCCTCTCCGAGGCATCGGCCGCGTACCTGGCCGACCAACTGTGCGTCGCCCTGCAGGACCAGGCAAAGGGCCGCGAGGTGCCCTGCGACGCGATCGCCGTCGCGATTCCGCCCGCCCCGGGACTGGACGCCGACGTGCGCGAGCTCGTCATGCTCTCGGACGCGCTGAGCCGCCGCGGAACACGTACCGGCACCCGGGATCGCCGGCACACGCACCACCATGGATCAGGACAGGAGTTGTCGTGACAAAACTTCTCATCACTGCGGGACACCTGTTGTTCGGCACAGACGACGAGTACGTCGAGGACGGTGCGGTGCTCATCTCCGACCGTACCGTCGTCGCGGCGGGTCGGCGCGCCACTGTCGAGAAGCGCGCCGGCCAGGACCACCGGGTGCTGTCCTTCCCGGATGCCACACTGCTCCCGGGGCTGATCGACTGCCATGTCCACCTGGCCTTCGACGGTAGTCCCGATCCGGTGGCCGCACTGCGTGCGAGCGACGACGCGACGCTCTTCGAGGGCATGGCGCGCCGTGCCGAGCGACTCCTCGACTTCGGTGTCACCACCGTCCGGGACCTCGGCGACCGCGGCGGTCTCGCCGTCCGGCTGCGGGACGAGATCGCAGCCGGACGGCGGCCCGGGCCGCGCGTTGTAGCGGCAGGTACGCCACTGACCTCACCGCAGGGGCACTGCTGGTTCCTCGGCGGCGAGGTCCAAGGCCCCGACCGGATCCGGGACGCGGTGCGCGCCGCCGCACAGCAGGGCGCGGATCTCATCAAGGTGATGGCCACCGGTGGCGGTCTGACCTCCGGCGGCCCGGCCGTCTGGGAGACACAGTTCACGCCGGAGGAACTCGCCGCGGCCGTCGACGAGGCACGCCGGGCCGGACTGCCGGTCGCCGCGCACGCGCACGGGACGGCCGGCATCGCCGACGTGATCGCGGCAGGGGTGAACACCATCGAGCACTGCACGTGGATGGGCAAGGACGGCAGCATGGACCTGCGGGAAGACCTTCTCGCCCAGCTCGTCGCCAAGGACATTTCCGTCTGCCCCGCCTCCCACCCCAACTGGCGGTCCTTCGCAGAGCGGGTCGGTCCCGAACGGGCCAGGGAGCTCTTCGCTCCGGCACGCCGGATGGCCGAACGGCGTGTACGGCTGATCGCCGGCACCGACGCCGGAGTTCCACGCTCCGGCGTCGACGGCCTCGTGGCCGGCCTGGAGTTCTTCGAGTACATCGGCCTGTCCAGGACCGAAGCCATCGCCTGTGCCACCGTGGAGGCCGCCCGAGCCCTCGGGCTCGCCCACGACACGGGACGCCTGCGCCCCGGCTACCGTGCCGATCTCATCGTGGTGGGGGGCAACCCTCTCGACGACCTCAACGCCCTCCGCGACATACGGCTCGTGTTGGCGAACGGCCTCGTCCACTCTCCTGGGCAGGCTGACGCCAAGGCCGGCTGTGCCGGCAGGGCGATCACCTAGGGCGACCGTGGAACGTCACGTACTCCCCCAGCGGCGTCAACTGCCCCGCCGCTCATCCCCTAGCCCCACTCAGGACTGGGGGATCCGTTCCACGGGAGGGGGCGTGCGGCTGTAGTGGGCCCCTCTGGTGCCGTAGTGGGCGAGGTGCAGGGTCTCACCGTCGATCTGGATCTCAGCCGGAGGAGGGTTGGGAACGGAGACCCGCGGGTGGGCGTAGGGGTGGCCTTCGATGAAGACAGGCTCCCGGAAGTGGTTCCGGGCGTCCGCCCATTCCTGAGCCCGCTCACGGGTCCACGGGTTCTGCAGGGTTCGCGGGGCGGCCGGGTCGTGCTCGTAGCCGTTGAGGCTGCGCACCAGAGCTTTCCGCAGGAGTCAACGCTTGAAGGAAACCACTCGTAGGGCAGATAAATCCGCCCGTCCGCCCGGCCTTCGCGAGAAGAGTCCGTCCGGCGTCACCTCGTCAGGTTGACCAATGAGTTTTCTACGATTCTGACGGCAAGCCCAGCATCACTTTCAGTGATACGGGCCACCTCCTGGTCGATCACACCGCCGACCCGCTTGAGCTCCTCCAAGGGATCGAGCGGGAACAGCCACCGCATCCACTCCACGATCTGCCTGATCCTGGCGGAGCGAAGCACAGCGGAACGCGGAGAGGTGTCCGTCAGCCACTCATGGATCACCAGATCCACGGCATTGATGAGGCGCGCTTCCGGGAAGTTGGAATCCGAAAGGATAAGGTTAAGAATATCGGCGGCAGCGAGAGGAGCGGAAACACCCGCGACGGCCGGTACAGGGTACTCGCGGACCCTGGTAAGTTCCATCCGATTTTCCCCGCCGTCCAGCACGAGATCAACTCTGGACGCTTCACCCACCTCATCCACGCGGACGGTGAGGCGGCGAACCCCGGGAGCTCCGCACTTGCGAGAAAACACCGTGAGACGTTCGACATCGAGAACAAACAATGACCCGTCGGGCAAATAGATGGATCCGTCGAATACGACGGTGCCCACATCCGGGTGGGGGCCGCGCCAGATGTGAACCAGCACGGGCGCCGACTGAGCCCGCGTACGAGCGGCAAGGTGGCCACCTTGCTCCACATTCGCCTGAGGTGACGGGATTTCGCAGAAGTCCTCCACCACCTCGTCGGAGCCGAAGATCACATGCGGGTTGTTGACCAGCATCTGGACAGCCGCAATTTTCATGTCCTGCTCCCTTGACTCCACGGCACGGGGGCCGCCTCAATGAGGCGACCCCCGTCGACCCTTCCGGACTATCCGCTGGTGTGGCTGTCCAGAATTGACAGCAGTTTCTCATAGTAGCCAGGAACTTTAGGGTCCGGCATGTTGAAGTGATCACGCATCAGCTTTTGCGCCCTCACGACCGCTTTCGACTGGTCTCCGCTGCACTCAGGACACTGCGGAAACAGATTCTGCGAGGCCTCGGGAGCGAGTCCCGTCGGCGGCTGGTGGTCACCAACCATCGTGACGTCCTCAGGGGCCTCGCCACAAGAATGACAGGGCAGCCCCTGCATGGCTTCCGACTGGGTCGACGTCACCTCTGCGCCGGTTGCGGGTACCGACTCATTCGCATGTGGTCCCTCCCTGATGAGACTCACCTGCCGAGCGGTAATCGTGGTGTTGCAGTTGTGGACGAGTACCGGAATGTCTCCGGCTTCCACGTAGTACGTGTGGAGGCCGTCGATGGTGAGGTCGTAGGTGGTGGTGTCGGCGTGGTAGAGGCGGAGGCCGGTGACCTCGGCGATGCCGGTGGGGGTTTGGAGGAGGTCGCCGATGCGGAGGTGGTCGGCGGCGACGAAGGAGGACTGCGTCTCGTCGTAGAAGGGGTGGTGGAAGGTGGTGGTCAGGGTTGAGCCATGGACGGCGATGTCCGTGGCAGCGGCGTGGGCACCCTCGTGGTGGTGGCCGGCCGCCATGGCGGGCTGACCGCCGACCAGGACTGTTGTGGCTGCTGCCAGGCCGGCGAGGCCGAGCCTTGCCTTGCCCAGCAGGCGAGATCGCAGTGAGGTCGGTGTGGGCTTCGCCGTGTCTCTTGCCTGAGCGATGGTGACGTCGACGAAGTCGTGGTCGGTGTGGGTGACGATGACCTTGTCGACGGTGTGGGTCTGGGTTCCTGGCTGACCGGGGACACTGTTCTTGATCTTGTCGCCGACCTTGATCCGGTCGATGGGCTTGGCGGAGCCGTCGGCCATGACGACGCTGGTCGAGCCCGTGAAGCTGTGAGGCTCGCTGTCCTCGCTGGTGGGGGTCGGGCAGGCTCCCCCGGCCTCTTCCTCGGGGACCTCGGAGGACGCCGGCTCGCCACCCCCGCCGGAGACTCTCGCCTTGGCCGCGGCCACACCGGTTCCGACCGCTCCACCGAAGGCCCCACCGATGGCGCCGTCCGCCGCTCCGCTGAGGGTGGCGTCGGCGGCCCCGCTCCAGGAGCAACCGGTCCCGCTGTCGGGACAGTTCATACCGTAGGCGGCGGCTCCGGTGACAGCTCCGGAGACGCCTCCGAAGGCTGCACCTTCGAGGGTGTTGGTGACGAGCGAGGGCAGTGCCTCCCCGAGGGCGGACTCGGCCAACTTGCCGCCGAGGGATCCGCCGAGGGCTCCACCAACCGCGCCCCCGACCGCGCCGAGCACGGTGGATTCGGCGAAGGCCCCTACGGAGCAGGCGCCGGACTGGCCGTCCATGCACTTCGTGCCCTGGTCGACGGCTCCGCCGACCGCGCCGGCCAGCGCGCCGCATCCGGCTGCGCCGACGACGGCTCCGACACCACCGGTACTGACTCCGAGGACGGCCTCGCATCCGGCGAAGACCGCGGTGGAGGCCGCGAAGGAGGCGATCGCCGCGGCGTGGTTCTTGAAGTATGTCGCGGTGGTGCGCACGGCACGGGCGGCCGCGTGGTAGGCGGTCGTCACCACGTTGACTGTGCCGCGGTAGGCGTTACCGGCGAATCTGGTCGCCGCGTGCCAGCCACGGGACACTCGGCGGGAGACTGCGCGATATCCGTCGTAGACCTGCGCGCTGAGCTGGGATATCTCACGATCGAGCTGCGCGATCTCGCGATCGAGGGAGGAGATGACGTCGTCGAACGCCGAGACGGCGCTGTCCCATGCATCCGAGGCCCACCTGGTGGCGGTGTGCCAGGCGTCCGATGCCCAGTTGGAGACCGTGTCCCACGCGTCGGAGGCCCAGCTGCTCGCCGTGTCCCACGCGTCGGAGGCCCAGCTGCTCGCCGTGTTCCAGGCGTCCGATGCGGCCCCGGTGATGTCGCTCCACCAGCCGTGGCCGGTCGGGTCGGTGCGGGTGAGCGGGTTGTCGTCGACGTAGGCGAAGGGGTTGGCCGCAGCCGAGTTCGGGATGGGGCTGAGGGAGGCGGTGTCCTTGTTCATGAACTGGCCGGTGGCCGGGTTGTACCAGCGGGCAGCCATGTTGACCTTGCCGGTGGCGTTGTCGGTCCAGCCGGACTGGTAGCCGAGCTTGCCGGCCATCGCGGTGTTTCCGCTTGCGGTGACATTGCCGAGCGGGTCGTACGCCGTGGAGGCGGTCATCGCCGTGCCGTTGGCCGAGAAGTTGCCGACGACGTCGGTGTGCTGGTCGGCGAAGGCCAGGGTCGCGGTGCTGGTCGTACCGCCGACGGTGCCGATGCCGATCAGGGAGCCGCCGGGGGTCCAGGTATAGGTGTTGGTGCCGTCCGAGGCGAGGCTGTTGCCGGCTCCGGTGTAGCTGAAGGTGGTGTTCGGGCCGTTGGTGGAGGTGTCGGTGATGACCCGGCCGAGGGCGTCGGTGAGGTAGGTCTGGGTGCCTTGGGTCGCCTGCTGGCCGAAGGCGTCGGAGGTGACGTTGACGGTGCCGGAGGTGGAGGTCTGCTGGGTGAGCGTGCCGCGGGCACTGTAGGTGTAGGTGTGGGTGCCGTCGGACGTGAGCTGGTCGCGGGCGTCGTAGGTGTAGACGTTCGAGCCGACCTGGATGCGGTTGCCCGAGTCGTCGTAGCCGTACGCCGTGGTGGTGGTGCCGTTGTTCCAGGACGTCAGGCGGTTCGCCCAGTCGTAGCCGTAGGTGTTCGACGAGGCTCCGGCGAGGCCGGTGGTGGTCTTCGATGTCTCGTTGCCGTTGCTGTCGTAGCCGTAGGCGATGGAGGCGATGGTGGCGCCGCCGGGTGCGGTGAGCGTGTCGCTGGTGAGGCGGTGCAGGTGGTCGTAGCCGTAGGTGCGGACGTCGCCACCGCTGCCGTAGGTGACGGTGGTGGGCAGGGACAGGGAGTTGTAGCCGTAGGACAGCTGGGTGCCGGTCGCCGGGTCGGTCAGCGTGGCCAGCCGGTCGGCGGTGTCGTAGCCGTAGCTGGTGGTGCCGGCCGCGTCCGTGCGGGAGGTGGGCAGGGAGTCGCCGTTGTAGGCGAACGAGCTGGAGCCGGCTGAGCCGCCGGCCGTGAGCAGTTGTCCGCGGTCGTTGTAGGTGAAGGTCTCGTTGGTGGCCGCGGTGGTGGTGCCGATGGCGGCGGTGGCCGCGGTGAGCATGCGGTTGTCGGCGTCGTAGGTGAAGGAGCGGGTGGCGGTGGCCGCGTCGGCACCGGTGCCGGACTGCGAGGTGACGTTGCCGAGGTTGTCGTACGCCGTGGTGACGCTGACGCCGCCGGGTTGGGTCTGGGTGACCGGGCGGCCGTCGGCGTCGTAGGCGGTGGTGAAGGTGGAGTCGGCGGCGGTGGTGTAGCTGTAGGTCGAGGTCGTCACCGACGGCTCGACGGTCGACTCGGGCAGGTTCCAGGAGTTGTAGCTGTAGATGGTCGGGTTGCCGCGTCCGTCGGTGTACCGGGTGCCGTTTCCGGCGGCGTCGTAGCCGAAGGAGGTGGTGATGGAGTGGGTGGCGCTGACGGGCTGGACCTCGGCGGTCACCTTGCCGAGCGCGTCACGGGTGTAGGTCGTGGTGTGGTTGCTGGGATCGGTGGCCGACATCAGCCGGCCGGCCGCGTCATACGTGGCGGACCGGGTGCTCAGCACCGTGGTGTGGTCGGTGTCCAGCGCCTGGACCTGCGTGGGGTCTCCGAGCTGGTCGTAGCCGACGGTGTTGCGCGTACCGTCCGGGAGCGTGACCGCCGTCCTTCGACCCTGCAGGTCATAGGCGTACTGGGTGGTGTTCCCGGCCCCGTCGGTGACCTGGAGCTGCTCGCCGATGTTGTCGTACCCGTACGAGGTGGAGACACCGTCCGGGCTGGTGGTCGAGGCGAGGAACGCGCCGCCGGGGTTGCTGCTGGAGGCGGTGTACGAGTTGGTCGTGGTGTAGGAGGCGGTGCTGGGGTACCGCTCGAGCACGGTGGAGGTCAGCGGGCGGCCCAGGAAATCGTAGGTGGCCTGGGTCTGCGCCCCGGTGGGGTCCGTGACCGACAGGGCCTGGCCGTTGGTGTCGTACACGGTGTGGGTGACGCCGTTGTCCGCGTCGGTGACCTTGGCGACGTCGCCGAGCTGGTCGTACAGGTAGGAGGTGGCGTTGCTCAGCGGGTCGGTGACCTTGGTGACGTTGCCGCCCTTGTCGTACGTCCAGTTGGTGGTGGCGTTGCTGATCGGCGTGGTGGAGCCGGGCGGGGTGTAGGACGGCAGGGTGCGGGCGGCCTTGCGGCCGTCGGCGTCATAGGCGGTGACGACGGTGTTGCCGTCGGGGTCCTGGGTTTCGGTCTGCTCGCCGAAGGTGTCGTAGCCGACCGTGGTGGTCGGGTGGGCCAGGCTCGGGGTGCCGCCGCCGGTTTCGACGTTGACCGCGGGGGCGCTCGTCACGGCGAGGCGTCCCGCCTCGTCGTAGGTGTAGTTGGTGACGTTGCTGTCCGGGTCGGTCATCGAGGTCGGCAGGCCGCGCTGATCGAGCTGCCAGCTGGTGGTGGCCTGGCTGGTCGAGGCGGTGGTGCCGCCGGTGCGGCCGGCGGAGTACAGGGTCGAGACCTCGCTCGCGCTCAGCGCCCGCGCATACGCCTGGACATTGTCGACCTGGCCGTTGAGCGGGTTGGTGGTGGTGCCGTTGTACTTGCCGTCGCCGACCACGAAGGAGCGGGAGGCGTTCCACGGACTGCTGTCGCTGCCGGTGGCGGCCTGGGAGCCGTTGACGTACAGGGTGCCGGTGGCGGTGGAGGCGTTGAAGACGTAGGTGAGCTGGGTCCAGGTGCCGGCTGTCGCGCTGTTGGACGCGGCCGTGATGGAGGAGCCGGTGGTGCCGGCGGTGTCGGTGGCGGCGAGGTTGACCGTCCACGCCTGGGTGGCGGCCTTGTAGCCGAGTGAGAAAGCGGTGGCGCTGGCGCCGAACGCGGCGGCGACCGTCTGGTCCGAGCCGGTGCCCGCGGAGGCGAGGTTGACCCAGGCGGTGACCGAGTAGGAGGAGGCGGTGTTGAACGCGGGCCCGTTGGTGGAGATCGACTCACCCGCCGCGCCGGAGAACGAGGCGGCCCCGCTCGACCAGCTCACCCCGGTGGCGCTGAGGTTGCCCGTGTTGCCGGTGCCGGACTTGTCGGTGACCGTCGTACCGGAGGTCTGCGTCAGCGGCCACCACACCACCGGGTGCCCGGAGCCGTCCTCCTGTACGGAACTGCTGGTCAGGTGGCCCATCGGGTCGTAGGTGAAGCTGGTGGTGTGGGTGGCACCGGTTGCGTCGCTGAGGGTGCTGGTGGCCACCTTGTCGTCGGGCGTGTAGGAGACGGTGGTGGTGCGGTCCACTCCGGTCGGGTCGACGGAGGTGGAGGTGGCGCGGTCGGCGGCGTCGTAGACGGAGGTCGTGGTCGTGGCGCCGTTGTTGGTGACCTGCTGGGTCAGGTTTCCGGCCGCGTCGTAGGTGTCGGACTGCTGGACGTAGGTTTGCTTGCCCGTCGGATCGGACTTGGTGATGGTCGCGGTCAGCCCGTTGTCGGTGTACGTGTAGGAGGTGGTGTTGCCCATCGAGTCGGTGATGGACTGCAACCGTCCGGCGGGGTCGTAGGTGCGGGAGGATTCCACCAGGTCCTGCGCGGCCTGGGGGTTGACCGGGTCGCCGGTGTAGCTCTTCAGCGTCTGGCTCAGCAGATGACCGTTCGCATCGTAGGCGTAGGCGAGGGTGTTGCCGTTCGGGTCCTGCACCGTGGCCTGGTTGCCGTAACCGTCGTAGGTGTAGGTGGTGACCCCGCCCGCCGCGTCCGTGCCGGTGGCCACTTGGTCGTGGGTGTTGTACGTCGACGACACGGTCCGGGAGGCGTCACCGCCGCTGAGGTCGGCCACCGTCTGCGAGGTGACGTTCCCGTCCGCGTCGTACACGGTGGTGGTCCGCGCCTGGTGGACGGCGCCGGTGACCCGGTCGGTCACCGACGGGTCCGTCTCGGAGGTGACCTGCGAGACGCCGTCGTAGGCGTACGAGGTGGTCAGGCCGTTCGGGTAGCTGTCGGAGGTGACCGTCTTGGTCAGGATCCGGCCGATGTTGTCGTAGGTGAATTTCGTGACCTGGCCGTCCGGGTCGGTGATCGAGGCTATGTCACCGTCCTTGAAGTACCCGATCGTGGTGGTCGCCCCGCCGGGCGAGACCGTCTTGTACGGCAGGCCCTTGGGGGCGTAGCCGCTGTCCGCCGCGGCGATGGTGGTGCCGTCGGTGTAGGAGATCGTGGTGGTGCGCCCGTTCGGGAAGCCCGCCACCGCCGGAGTCGTCACCCCGGTGCGGTTGCCGGAGGAGTCGTAGCTGTAGGAGGTCAGGTAGGTGTTGTCGGTCGCCGATGCCGAACGGCCGTCCCGGGACGTGGCCACCAGGTCGTTCTGGGCGTTCGGGGACAGCTGCGTCGAGGTGTCGTCCGGCAGGTAGGTCATGTAGGAGGTCGAGCACTTCTGCCCGGCCTGGTTCTGACAGGTGGTCGTCGAGACCGTGTTGCCGCGCACGTCGTGACCGGTGGTGGTCGCATCGCCGTCCGGGTTGGTGACGGTGTGCTGGAAGCCGCCGGTGTCGTACCCGTACGACGTCTTGTTCCCGAGCCCGTCGATCTGGTCGACCAGCCGGTCACCGTTCCACAGGTCGTACTGGTAGGTGTCCGTCTTGCTGCCCGGGTCGGTGACCTTGACCGTCTCCAGCGGAGTCAGCCCGCCCGACTGCTGGCCCGCCGCATAGTGCGTCGCCGCGTCCTGACCGGTCAACTGGGTGCGGTAGAAGGCGACCTCGGCGATGGAGCCGGGGAAGTAGCCGAGGGTGTTGGTGGGGTGGTTGGCCCAGTTGCCGCCTGCGGCGCCGGCGCCGATGTAGGTGTACCCCTGGCCCGTCGCCGACAGCGTGCCGGAGGTGCTTCCGGCCTTGTTGCCGTCCAGGTACAGAACCTGTGCGTTGGTCGAGGCGGCCAGGATGACGTGGTGCCACTTGCCGTCGTTGACCGAAGTGCTGGTGACCATCTGTGAGGAGGTCCCGTTGCTGTCCCAGAACTTCGCATGCAGCTTGCCGTCGGTTCCCACATACAGTGCCGGGTCGTAACCTCCGCAGCCGACCGGGTTGTTGCTGATCGCGCACTGCTCTTGGTCGAAGAGCACACCACCGGCGGTGTTGCCCGACGGCATGTTGAACCACATCTCCACCGAGTTCGGGCCCGTCGTCACGGTGTCGGCCGCTGAAGGCAGTTGCAGGTAGGACGAGGTGCCGTTGAACCGCGCTGCGGTCTTGTCCGAGAACGGGCCGGACGCACCGAGCGTGACATTGCTGTACGTCGCCGGACCGGAGTTGACCTCGTCGACCGCCTGGGAGGCGCCGGCCGACTCACCCAGCCGGTAGTAGGTGGTGGGCCCTGCTCCCAGTACGGCGCCGCGGTAGACCTGGCTCGAGCCCGACACGGTGGGTGCGGCCATGGACCACGAACCGCCGTTGTCGTCCGTCAGGTTCGTGACGGCACCCGTGACCGCGTCGTAGCCGACCGACGCGTACGCCTTGCCCGACGGCCGCGTCACCGAGCTCATCAGGCCGGCCGCCGTCGTACCCGCCTTGTACAGCATCGACACGTCGGCCTGGACCAGCGGCCGGCCGAAATACGCCGCGTCCCCGATCGAACCATTGAAGTACGTGGCGTAGATGGTGGAGGAGTTCTGGTGCGGCTCATCGGGCCAGGTGGAGCCGAGGTAGCCGGTCCCCAGATAGGGATGCGTGAAGAGCCACGGCATGTTGCCGGTGAAGCCGAACGACCCGTATCCCCCGGCGGTTCCGGCCTGCTTGCCGTCCAGCCACATCGTCTGCGCGGTCCATGAGCCGGCCAGCACGACATGGTGCCACTTGCCGTCGGCCACCGATGCCGAGGTGGTGATGGGCGTCGTGGTGGACCCGTACCAGAACAGGCCGTTGAGTTTGCCGTCACTGCCGACATACAGAGCGGGGGTGAAGTTACCCTGCGTCGCGCTCGGCTCGATCGGCATGTCGGAGTAGGAGAACAGCACGCCCGCCGAAGCCGTGGAGGTCTTGAACCACAGCGAGACCGACTGGGAGGAGGAGTTCCCGAGGTTGAGGTTCGGCAGGGCGACATAGGACGACGACCCGTTGAAGCCGGCCGCCGTGGCGGTGCTGCCGGCGAGCGGACCCGACTGGCCGAGCGTCACGTTGTTGTAGGTGCCGTCGTCATTGCCTTCCTGGGCGAGGACGGCGCTGTTCGCCGTGGTTCCCGAGGATTCGGTGAGCGGCCAGAACGAGTGCGGGCCCTCGTCCAGGGTCTCGTTGTAGTACTGCGAACCCGAGGCGTAGCCGTACTGGGTGCAGCCCGTGGTGTCCACCGGGGAGCACACCTTCGTCAGCTGGTCCCCGCTGTAGCTGTAGGTCCAGGTCAAAGCGGTCGACGAGTTCCCTGCGGTCACCGGGTCGGTCGAGACCGTGGCCACATGCGCACTTTTCGCACCGGACGGTGTGGACCAGGTCAGGTGCAGTACCCGACCCGAGGCCACCGATGTCACGGTCGTGATCTCGCCCGAGGACCAGGTGAAGTTCTCCGCCCGGCCATTGGCGTCAGTGATCGACGTGATCCCGTACGCGCCCGAGCCGAGCGACTGGGTGAAGGTGTACACCGTCGCGTTCTTGTCGGTCAGCGTGTAGCCGCCGCCGGTCACGCTCTTGAAGGTGGCGAACCGGCCCTGCGGAGGTGAGAACGAACCGTCGGAGTTCTTCCCGTACCCGATGACCGACCCGTCCGGATAGGTCACCTGCACACTCGAGACCGCACCCGACGAGTCGTACTGCTCCGTCGCCCTCGCGTCGAACACGGTCGACCAACCCGCTCCGAAGGCTCCCGCGGTGCGCGGGTCCCGCGAGTTGTAGTCGCGCACCACCGACAGCGAGGGACCGGGCGTGGCCACGTTGGCATCCGTGGCCGAGGTGGTGTAGTTCCCGATCGCGGGACTGTAGCCGTGACCGTCCGTGTTCTGCGACAACCCCGAGGTGACCACCGGCTGGGGCACCTGCGTGGTCATGGCCTGCCAGTTCGGCCCCGACGACCAGTTGGTGCCGTCGGTGCACTCGACGAACCAGTAGTAGGTCTTGCCCCAGGTCAGCTTCCCGGCCGGCACGTTGTAGTAGTTCGCCGTGATCGTGCCGGAATCGACGATCTTGTTGCCCGAGGTGTCGTAGACCTGGAAGTCGTACTTCGGGTTCACAGCGAGGTTCGGATCGATCTGGCCGGTCGCGGACAGTTGGGGGGTGAGCGTCTGCACCGGAGCGTTGTTCGGAGGGCTCGAGCTCACGATCTCGGGCAGCATCGCGCCGGTGTAGGTCAGCGCGAGATACGGCTGGTAGCCGTCGTCGTAGATCGACCCGAACTGCTTCCAGTGCAGGTTGTCCGTCGTCGAGGCGTAGACGGCCAGACCGTAGTCGTTGGTGGCGCCGGAGGCCGACGCCCAGGTGTTGAACTGGCTGGTCGACAGGTTCACGGCAACCCAGTTGCCGGTCGCCAGGTTTCCGCCGGTGTTGCCGCAGGCGTTCGAGACCGTCGGCGTGGCGTTGCCGATCGAGGAACCGTAGGAGGGCCCGGGGTAGGAGGTCACCTGCGACGGCGTCCAGGCCTTGGTCACCGGGGCCACATCGAACCGCTCGGCGGTGCACGTCGACGCCCACACGTCGTACAGGTTCAGTGTCGCCGCGGAGACCGACACCTTCGAGTCGTCCAGGCCGAGAGCGGGGAAGGAGAGGTAGGACACGGCGTCGTGCGTGCCGGAGTCGTAGGAGCCGATCTTGATGACCGCTTCCATCGAGTGATCGCCGGGGTTCTGCGACTCCGCGTAGGTCGTGGTCGCCTGCGCGTTGTCGTAGGACGGGTCGACCGTCACGGGGAAGACACGTCCCGCCGCGTGCAGCCATGCCGGGTCCAGCGTCACCACCAGCGCGGTACGGCCTTGCTGCCGCGTGAGTTTGTAGCTGACGGCGTGGGTGGTGGCGCGCTCGCCGGACTTCGGGTCGACCTTCGAGTCGTACGCATAAGCGGGCGGGATCTCCCCGACCCGCTTGTCCGAGGCGTCGCGCAACTCGATGGATCCGTCCTTGGCCAGGACGGGTGTCAGACCCTTGAGGTCGAGCGGGAACGTCCAGGAGTTGGCCGCGCGCGCGGTGTGCAGGACGATCGACTCCTTCATGCCGACCGCGGTCGGCCGGAGCACCAAGTCCGTCCCCGGCTGCACGTGGGGGTAGGTCACCGAGGAGCCGGACACCTGCGATGCCGCCGATGCGGCACCCTGCAGGCGGTAGGAGAAGACGTGTCCGTTCCCGTTGTCCACGCGCACCAGTGCGGAGTCGGTCGCGGACGGCGCGAAGTCCACGCCCATCGAATTGGCCTTCTCATGCCAGCGCCCGTCCGAGCCACGCTGCACGCCGGTGTCGATCGGCTGCCAGTTCCCCGCCGCATCCCGGTAGTTGATCGGATCTTGGGCCAACCTCCGGGTGTAGGAACCGTCCGCATTCCGGTAGTAGTCCGACGTCGCCGTCGACTTCGACGCCACACGCTTGCTCGTCCTGGCGTCGAAACCCCGGTGAACGGCGCTCGGCCCCTCAGCCGCCTTCCGTGCGTACGGGGCGTAGGCCGGCAGTTCGCCCTTGCCGGGTCCAGGTCTGTGACCGGCGCCTCGTCCGGAGCGTGTCGACGCGGCCGATGCGTAGTGGCCTCGCCCCGCCGCCGTACCCGACGCCTGATGGGGCAGATGCCCCCACCGCGGCGACGCGGGGTTCCTCAACCAGGCCGCGACGTCCGACAGCGTCGGCATCGACAGCGCAGGCCAGCCTCGGTCCACAGCCGGCGCGTCCTGGCCCGTCAGCATCACCGCCAGTCCCGCGAACACCAGCACGGCAACGGCTCGCCTGAGGCGACGCCGCAGCCGTATCCACCGGGCAGAGCGGCGGAACGGGCGAGAGCGCATGACAACTCCCAGAAGGATCGGCATGAAAGTCAGCCGAGAATCCTGGAACTGATCACCCCGCCGCCAGAGGGTGCGTCATGTCTAGATCAAGACTTTGCGATCAAGGAACTGGCCTTTGCGCTTACGTCAACATGCGGAAACCAAACGCAACTTGGTCACATTTTCGTCGCATCCCTCACGACATGGGCCACCGCAACGCGTACCCCCGATGAACCGGAGACCACCGCGACATTGCGTCGGGCACGGCCCCCGCCTACCACCACAAAGCGAACCTTGGGGTTCCTTGGGGCCACCTGCTCCACCGCCGCGGTCTGCGTGTCACCTACCGCGAGCACCACGTCGCAGCGCCGCTGCACCAAGCTGTTCACATACGGCACCGCGTTCGCCACCGTAGCCGGTCCGAACACAGGCAGCGAGGTCACCTTCGTACGGGTCGCAAGCGACGCGTCCTCCATCCCGGCCCACACCAACGCCGCCTGAGCACCCGTCACGCCGTGACTGTCGGTCAGCAAACAGGCGTCGGATGCGCTGTACTGCCGGGCTCTCGGCGCCGCACCCCCACCACCTGCGGCCAGCAGCCCGCCCGCCACGGCTCCGGCCAGCACCACGACGCCGATCCCACCCCACACCACGACCTTGCGCTGCACCACAGCCACCTTTCGGACACCTTGATCGGCCCCGCGCCGTTCTCCAGGTCGCGCGAGCATAAACCGCAGCGCACCTGCTTCTCTCACTGGCCGATCACGCGCGCTGACCTCGGTGCCCGGCTCGACAGCGCCCTGGAGCAGGTCTGCCGGCCATCGTGCCTCTGGGGCTCGAGGGACACTCTCGGGCCCCGGGCAGGCCCCGGAACAGCCGTAGCGGGCAAGCACACGCCCCGTGCCCGCTCGGGCACCTTCCAGGCTGTTCGCAGGGGACCGGTGTCGGCTTGCCGCTCGGGAGCCGGGCGCGCAGTCTGGGCCTTGTGACGCTCTCCCACGGCACGCTGGCGCACCGGCTCATCGCCGGTCATCTCGTCGACGGCCGGATGGAGCCAGGCTGTGAGATCGGGCTGCGGATCGACCAGACGCTCACCCAGGACGCCACCGGCACGCTGGTGATGCAGGAAGTCGAGGCCCTCGGCCTGGACCGGGTCCGTACCGAGGTCAGCGTCCAGTACGTCGACCACAACCTGCTCCAGGCGGACGAGCGCAACGCCGAGGACCACGCCTTCCTCCGTTCCGCCTGCCGTCGCTTCGGCATCTGGTACTCCAAGCCCGGCAACGGCGTCTCGCACCCCACGCACATGCAGTACTTCGGCATTCCCGGCAAGACGCTGGCCGGATCCGACTCCCACACCTGCGCCGCCGGGTCGCTGGGCATGCTCGCCCTGGGCACCGGCGGCCTGGAGGTGGCACTTGCCATGGCCGGACGGCCGCTGCACGTCACCATGCCGGAGATCTGGGGCATCCGGCTGACCGGCCGCCTGCCGGACTGGGTGAGCGCCAAAGACGTGGTGCTGGAGATGCTGCGGCGGCACGGCGTCAAGGGCGCGGTCAACCGGATCCTGGAGTACCACGGCCCGGGCCTGGCCTCTTTGACCGCCATGGACCGGCACGTCATCGCCAACATGGGCGCCGAATTGGGGGCCACCACCTCCGTCTTCCCCTCCGATGCCGCAGTGCGCGACTTCCTGCACACGGAGGACCGCGAGGCCGACTTCCGGGAGCTGAGCGCCGACCCGGACGCCGTCTACGACCTCACCGACGAGATCGACCTCTCCGCGCTCGAACCCCTCGTCGCACGCCCCACCTCGCCCGGCAACGTGGAGCCGGTGCGCGAGGTCGCGGGCGAACCGATCGGGCAGGCGGTCATCGGCTCCTCCGCCAATCCCGGGCTGCGCGACTTCGCCGTCGCCGCCGCCGTCGTCGCCGGCCGCCAGACCCACCCCGCCGTCAGCTTCGACGTGAACCCCACCTCCCGGGAGATCCTCGCAGACCTGACCAGGACGGGTTCCACGTTCGACCTGATCGCCGCCGGGGCCCGTATCCACCAGGCCGGATGCCTCGGCTGCATCGGCATGGGCCAGGCCCCCGCCCCCGGGCGCAACAGCCTGCGCACCTTCCCGCGCAACTTTCCCGGCCGCTCCGGCACCGAGGATGACGCGGTCTGGCTGTGCTCCCCGGAGACGGCCGCCGTCTCCGCCCTCGCCGGGGAGATCACCGACCCCCGGGAGTGGGCGGCCCGGGAGGGGGTGCCCTACCCGCGGGTGCGTCTGCCGGAGCGCGCGTCGGTCAACCGCGCGATGTTCGAGCCCCCGCTGCCGCCCGAGCAGGCCGCACGGATCGAGCTGGAACGCGGACCCAACATCTCCGGCCTGCCCGATCTCGACCCGCTCCCCGACGTGCTGCAGGGCCCCGTCCTGCTGAAGTGCGGCGACAACGTCTCCACCGACGAGATCTCCCCCGCCGGCGCCAAGGCGCTGCCCTACCGCTCCAACATTCCCAAGCTCGCCGAGTTCACCTTCACCCGCATCGACCCCGACTACCCCCGGCGCGCCGCCGAACTGGCCGGCGACGGTCGGCCCGGCCCGCACTTCGTCGTCGGCGGGGAGAACTACGGCCAGGGCTCCTCCCGCGAGCACGCCGCCATCACCCCACGCCATTTGGGCCTGCGTGCCGTGATCGCCACCTCGTACGCCCGTATCCACTGGCAGAACCTGGCCAACTTCGGCGTCCTGCCGCTGGAGTTCACCGACCCGACCGACTACCACCGCATCGATGCCGGCGACCTGCTCCGGCTGGACGACCTGCGCGCCGCACTCGCCCCCGGAGCCGAACCCCGCCTTCGGGTGCACAACGCCACGAAGAACGAGACCTACCGGGTCCACCACCACCTCAGTGACGGCCGCCGTCTCACCATCCTGGCCGGAGGCACCATCGCGGCCCTCGCCCGCGAGGAGCGTGCGGGGCCCGGCCACGAAGGCCCTCAAATCCTGGGCACGCCGGCAGACCCGGGCGACCTCAGCCACGGCGACGGGTGACCCCGTTCACTCGCCTCGTGACGCACACGTCCAGCAGCAAGCCCTCAGTGGATCGTCAAGGACATGCTCGACGAATCCTCCTTCGAGGCCGGCCCCGGACAGGGGCCCCTCCACGTTGCCCTGACGGTCGTGGACGGCTTCAGCGGGTCACGCCGAGGGCGGCCTCCTCCGCCCGGTCTGCGTGGGCGGCGTCGCTGAGCCCGAGGCGCAGGTGCTCGATGTGGTAGACGGCCTGGTCAAGGAGTTCGGCGACATGGTTGTCGTAGAGCGCGTAGATCACCGAGCGGCCCTGGCGCCGGCCCACGACCAGGCCGAGGTTGCGCAGCAGGCGCAGCTGGTGCGAGCAGGCGGACTGCTCCATCCCGACCTCGGTGGCCAGTTCGGTGGCGGCGCAGGGGCCCTCCCGCAGGCGGGAGAGGATCAGCAGCCGGGAGGGGGTGGCCAGCGCCTGGAGGGTGGTGGCCACCCGGGCGGCACTGTCCGCGTCCAGGCGGGTGCGCGGGACGGGGTTGTCGGCGGGAGCTGCTCCATGGCCCATGACCGCCATCATACAAGCGATGCTTGAAGAGATCTTCATATGTACCTGTATGTTGGTTGGGTTGGTACGTCCCGCCCTCCCGAAGGGTTTCTCCCGTCATGTCTTCCACCCTGACCGAGCGGCCCGCGCCCGCCGCGACCAAGCGCCCGGACGCCACTCCCCGGCGGCGGACCCGGGTCCTCACGCTGCCCGAGGCCCGCTGGGCCGCAGCGGCCACGGTGCTGTTCCTGCTCGCCCTGCCACTGCAGCTGACCGGCGCACCCACCTGGGTGTGGGGATCGCTGTACGGGCTCGCCTACGCCGCAGGTGGCTGGGAGCCCGCGCTGGCCGGACTGCAGGCGCTGCGGGAGAGGACCCTCGATGTCGATCTGCTGATGATCGTGGCCGCTCTGGGCGCGGCCGCCGTCGGCCAGGTGATGGACGGCGCCCTGCTGATCGTCATCTTCGCCACCTCCGGTGCTCTGGAGGCACTGGCCACCGCCCGCACCGCCGACTCGGTACGCGGGTTGCTCGACCTGGCTCCCGCCACCGCGACCCGGCTGCGCGCCGACGGCGGCGAGGAGACCGTGCCCAGCGCCGACCTCGTCGTCGGTGACATCCTCCTGGTGCGGCCCGGCGAGCGGATCGGCGCCGACGGCCGGGTGCTGGAGGGAGCCGGCGAGGTCGACCAGGCCACCATCACCGGTGAGCCGCTGCCCGTCGGAAAGGAGCCGGGCGACGAGGTGTTCGCCGGCACCCTCAACGGCACCGGCGCCCTCCGCGTCCGGGTCGAGCGGGACGCCTCCGACTCGGTGATCGCCCGGATCGTGCAGATGGTCGAGGAGGCGTCCGAGACCAAGGCACCGACCCAGCTGTTCATCGAGAAGGTCGAACAGCGCTATTCGATCGGCATGGTGGCGGCCACGCTGGCCGTGTTCGCGGTGCCGCTCGCATTCGGCGCCGCGCTGACCGGCTCGCTGCTGCGGGCCATGACCTTCATGATCGTCGCCTCGCCGTGCGCGGTCGTCCTCGCGACCATGCCGCCACTGCTGTCGGCCATCGCCAACGCCGGCCGACACGGCGTGCTGGTGAAGTCCGCCGTGGTGATGGAACGCCTCGGCCAGGTCGACGCGGTCGCCCTGGACAAGACCGGCACGCTCACCGAAGGCACCCCGCGCGTCACCGACATCCGGCCGCTGCCCGGCTCCGGCGTCGACGAGGAGGAGTTGCTGGTCCTGGCCGCGGCGGCGGAACACCCCAGCGAGCACCCGCTGGCCCGCGCCATCGTGGACGTCGCCCGCGCCCGCGGCCTCGACGTGCCGGCCGTGGAGAACTTCACCTCGACCCCCGGCGTCGGAGTCACCACCACCGTCGACGGCCGCAAGATCGCGGTCGGCTCCCCCGCCCGGCTGCTCTCCGGTGCCGAGGGCGCGCCCGCTGCCGTCGCCGCCGAACTCGAGGACGGCGGGCGCACCGCGGTCCTGGTGGTGGCCGACGGCACGCCGGCCGGAGTCCTGGGCGTCGCCGACCGCCTGCGGCCGGACGCCGTCGCCACCGTCGCCTCCCTCACCGCGCTCACCGGCACCGCCCCGATGCTGCTCACCGGCGACAACCCCCGCGCCGCCGCCCGCCTGGCCGCCGAGGTCGGCATCACCGACGTCCGCGCCGGACTGCTCCCCCAGGACAAGGTGGCCGCGGTCAAGGCACTGGAGCAGGCCGGCGGCAAGGTGCTGGTCGTGGGCGACGGAGTCAACGACGCGCCCGCCCTGGCCGCCGCCCACACCGGCATCGCCATGGGCCGAGCCGGTTCCGACCTGGCGCTGGAGACCGCCGACGCGGTGATCGTGCGCGACGAACTGGCCACCGTGCCCACCGTGGTGGCCCTCTCCCGACGGGCCCGCCGCCTGGTCGTGCAGAACCTGGTCATCGCCGCCGTGTTCATCTCCGGCCTGGTCGTCTGGGACCTGGCCGGTACCCTCCCCCTGCCCCTCGGCGTCCTCGGCCACGAGGGCTCGACCGTCATCGTCGGCCTCAACGGCCTGCGCCTGCTGCGCGAGACCTCCTGGGCCCGGGCGCGGGCGGAGGGCCGCCGCTGACCCGTCGCACCCCACGGCCCGCCGCACCTGCGCCGGTGCGGCGGGCCGTGCCCTCAACGAGGGCGATGACCGTCGGGTATTCCAGTTGCCGGGCGAAGGTGTCGGCGACCGTGCGCTGGTCGGTCGGGGCGGCGGCGAGGCCGGCATCGGCCAGGTCGTCGCCGTTGGACAGGTACGGCAGGACGAGTGCGGGGTCGACCGCGGTGAGGACTCCGGTCAGCGCCAGCGGAGCGCCTGCGGCGGCGATGACCGGGGCCATGCCCTGGGGTTCGACGGAGTCCCACAGTTCCACGACGGCCGGCCGGTACCTGCCCTCCTCCGCGAGCCGCAGCAGTTCGGGGACGAGGTCCTCGCGCAGCGCGCAGCACGCGCAGTCGTTCACCAGGGGTGCGTCGCCGCTGCCCAGCAGGCCGGCGGCGTCGCGCACCGTGCGGTGCACCGCGCTGTCGACGGCGGACGTCAGATCGTGGTGCAGCGCGACCGAGCCGGGGACCGTACGCAGGATCTCCTCGACGGCTGGCCGGCGGGCGTCGGCGTGCAACCCGGCGACGATCGCGACCGGCAGCCGCGCCTGGCCCCCGCTCACCGCTTGCTCCGTCCGCGTCCGTAACGCCGCTCGAAGCGCTCGACCCGCCCCGCGGTGTCCAGGACTCGCTGGGTGCCGGTGTAGAAGGGGTGGCTCGCCGAGGAGATCTCGACATCGATGACCGGATACGAGGACCGCGCCGCCGCCCAGAGGGAACTGCGTCGACAGCCCCGCGACGCCGGCGCCACCCGCCTGCGCAACCGCGACTCCGCGGACGGGCGCCCCCGCGGCCACCTGCGCGACTTCGGCCTGTCCCGCATCCGCGTACGCGAGATGGCCCACGCGGGCGAGCTCCCCGGCGTTTCCAAAAGCAGTTGGTGACCCGCGCCCGATCCGTCCATGCCGCGAGCCCTCTGGGCTACCGCACCGGCCCCCAGATGTCGCGGCGGGTCGAGAGCCCCGTGATCGACGTACGGTGAACAGACGGCCCCTGTTGTTCTCGCGACGATGCGGGCTCAAACCACGACTAGCCGCTCCCCTACTCTTCCTCAGAGCCGCCGCGCAGAACCGGCTCAGCAGGCCGGGCGGGCGCCCCTCTCGCCGGGGCGGCCCCGCGCTGGGGCGGGATGGGCATGGGACGGGCGCCAGTTCCCGAGCCTGATACCAGGCGCGTCGGCGCAGACGAAGCCGTAGGGTTCCGCCCATGGTGACTGCGACTGTCCGCGAGTGGGACGACGAGGAAGGGTGGGGCGTTCTCGACTCCCCCGAGACCCCCGGCGGCTGCTTCGGCCATTACTCCCACATCCAGGCGACCGGCTTCCGCACGCTGTCGCCCGGACAGCAGGTCGACCTCACATGGGAAGCCCCTGGCTTCAAGCAGGACGGGTACGACTACCGCGCGGTGAGCATCGTGCCTCGGCCTGCCTGACATCCACAGCTGACATCCATGACGGCGTACGTCCACGGTCCCCAGCGGTCCGCTACGCCACCGCACCCCTGCCGCAGCATGCAGTAGCGCCCGGTCGGAGGCCGATCTCGTCAAGGAGCACCACAAGGTGGAGGTCGGAATGCTCTCGCGTTGTTTCACCGAGAAGAGCATCGACGCCCAACCGCCGTCCACCCACACAGTGGCTCCGATGTCCCCCAGCAGTGCCGGAACTTCGGCTACGTCACCGATCACGCGCGCACTCTTGCAGACGCCGCCGACCTGCACCATTTCCTCTCACGGCCACACCGGTGGCGGCCTTTTGCCGCGAGTTCGGGACGAAGAGGCCCCGGCCTGGAAGTTGCCAGGTGGTCAGCTGTCATACGTGTACGTCGTCGTCCTCCGAACTATGGCCGTAGGTCCGGTACATCAGCCCGGCTGGAGCTGTCCCGTCGCGGTGAGAGTGACCGACGCCGTCCACCAGTCGCGTGGTCCGCACGGATCGTGCGTGGTGTGGTGCACGAGCCGCACCAAGGTGTTGGTCCGGAGCACCTGGTGTCCCGCCTGGTCCGCGGTGAGGGTGATGGTCACCATGCGGCGTGGGTCGGTGCCGGGCGAAGTCGGGACGTGCAGCTGTGCTCCGACTTCCCCAGCTGGATACGACACGCAGTGAGCGTCGGCGCAGGCTCGCACTGTCGCCTGTGGGTGCGATCGCGTCCAGGCCGAGACGTTCAGCTGGACGGAGGGGACCGCCAACACCGCTGAAGCCGGGCACACGGTCGGCTGGGTGGTGCAACCGGCAGCCGCACCGATCACGACCGTGCCCACCCCGAGCAGGCGGACCATGCTGAGTCGTGTCGCACCCGGCACTGTGAAACGAAGGCTCATATCCATGAGACCTCGCTGCACCGATATTGGTTGCCGCCGTAGCCCTTGGCTCGCAGCCGAATACACAGCCGTGCACGGCGAGAAAGCCCCGCGTCCCTGACGGTCGCGGCCACGCCATGACTCGACCGTCTCGGCAGCCACGGACCCTCGCGAGCTCGTCGAAGTGTTCACCGGGCTCCGTCCGCGCCAGTTCCAACGGCTTGCGCAGGTGGTTCGCAGGGCCGGCGGGCAGGCACCGGACACGGCCCGACCCGGACGTCCGTGGTCGTCGGCCGGCTTCTGCCCAACGCTGTGGTGAGCGCCGTTGTGTCGCGACGGCGTGTTCCGGGCGGCCAAATGCGTCGCCCACATGCATGCCCTGACGGAAGCCAACAGCCGCAGGCGGGGGTGACGCTGGAAGCCCGTCGAACAACCTCTGGATCACGGACCGCCCGCAGCACCCCAGCGAAGCTCGACAACGAGGCCACAGTTGGGGGCCGTTCGCCAGGTCAGCGCCCGAACCGGCCACGAGTGATCGCCGCTTCCGCAGCTGGGAGCCCCAAGTCTTTCGTCTGTGTGGCACGATCGCCGGCGTGGAGTGGGGAAGCCTGGTAGGGACCGGCCTTGGCGCCGTGCTTGGTGTGGGAGCCACCTTGGCCGGCGACCACGTGCGTTGGCGACGCACCACCAGGGCGAGCAGGCTGCAAGATCGGCGGACCGCGTACGTCGACTGTCTCGTCTCCTTTCGCCGCGCGCACGAGGCCATGCGGTTGGCCGCGGACCAGGACCATGCGAGCCCACAAGCCAGGGCCACCAGCATCAGGCAGGCGTTCCAGGCGTCGGGATGTGACGAGGCCCGAGAACGTCTGATACTCACGGCCACCGAAGAAGTGGCAGCGGCGATCGACGCGTCCTACCTCTCGCTGCGGGAGGTCCGTGAGGTGCTTGCCTCGGGTCGCACCATCCCATCGGCGGACTATCAAGCGGCCAGGCAAGCGCACGGAGATGCGACCCGAGCAGCTCGTACGGTTCTTCGTCGGGATCTGAGCAGCCTGGAGCCCTGACCGCTACCAGCGGGCCGGCCAGGCCGGTTGCCGTAGGGACGGTCTGTCTGGGGTGAGGGCTTGGCACACTTCTCGGACGGGCGAGCGCCCTCCCGGGCCGTCCTGGGACCGTGACGGGCGCTCAGCGGTGACCAGTGTCGACCACTGCCGGCAGTTCGGCAGCTGGTGAGCGCATTGATCGCGTGTTGTGAGCGGGTGAGTGGGTGCTCGCGCTGGTCGTGGACGGATGCCAATCGTGACGGGAGCCGTCGGCGGTACTGGCGGACATCACGGCCGGGTTCGAGAGTCCCCGGAAATGCCGGTGAGCCGTTGCCTGCCCCCAGTTACCCTGCCTTGTTCTGAACAAGTCAGGAAGGCCCCACCATGAGCAGCGCCACTCCCTTTCCCGAGCGCATCGAGCTCTCGGGGGAAGGTCTCGTTCTCCGCGACTGGACGGAGGCGGACCTGTCCGCGATGCCGGAGCTGTTCGACCACCCCGACATCGCGTACTGGACACCGATCGTCTCCCCCTTCGACGAAGCGGCCGCCCGCGCACGACTGGACCGGGACCGGCAGCTGCGAGCGGAGGGCACGGCCATCCTGCTCGCCATCACCGTCGACGGCGGCGCACCGCTCGGCGAGGTGATGCTGCGGCGCGCCCCCGAGGGCACAGAGCTCGGCTACGCGGTCGGCCCGGCGCACCGCGGCCAGGGGCTGGCGGCGCGGGCGGTGCGGGTGATGGCCGCGTACGCCTTCGAGCAACTGGGCGCCGGGCAGGTGATCCTGGAGCTGGAGGCCGAAAACGCCGCCAGCGTCGCCGTGGCCACCAAGGCGGGCTTCAGACTGCTCGACGTGCCGCTGATCAGGGGTGAGGAGAAGGGCCGGCCCTACGCCCTGCAGACATGGGGTCTGGACCGCCCCTGATTGACCGGCCGTATGGGCCAGCTGCTCTGCCAACCCCCTGACCCGCAAGAGCGGGCCCGGGTGCCGGCCCAGCGGTCGGCGTGGCGGCGAGTCGCTGGTCGTGGCAGGCGCATGCCAGGGCGGTGCGGGCCCGGAGTACTGCGGTCTCGACGTGGCCATCAGGTCGTTCTCAACGGCGGGCGCCGGCCGGGCGAGCCAGTGCTGCGTCTCGGCCGGTTCCAGGATCCGGTCGAGACGGAGTGCCGGCGTCATGTGCTCGAACACTCGCCCGACGCCCAGGGCGTGGTTGCCGTTCGGCGGGTGCAGGACGAGGAGGCGGGTGCCGTCGAGAGGTTCTATGTCGGCCGGCACACCTTCCGGGCTGACGTAGGTCTCCTGGCCGTCGAAGAGGCGGAAGCGGCGGATCGCCGGGGCGTCGAGGCCGGGGCGGGTCCGGTGGCACGCGAGACCACGGTGCCCGCCGCCATCAGCGCGGACGAACGCAGCACTCCGCCGCCTTTCGCCTTCTTCGGGGCAGCGTGCCTCCGTCTTGTGGACCGCTGTAACCGTTCGGGGGACGTCTCCTCGATCATGGGCACAATCCACGATCCAGACCCCGCCCGTCGGGCGGAGCCTCGGGAATCGCCGCGCGGCCGCCGGAGCATGGCCGGCGCCGGTCCACGCCCTGACGACGCCGAGAGCGTGGCCGAGCAGCCTCTCACAGCCGAGCGGGCCTGGTCCGCCCGGCGGTACCGGAAGTTGGCCCCCGCGCGGCCCGCCTTCCCGGGACCGGCGGGCCGACGCCTCGAAAGGCGCCATCGCGGGGTAACCGGAACCTACGCCTCCGACAGCCAAAACGGAAGGCCCTTTTTTCCGCGACGGTCGAGCCGCCCACTCGGGGGCGGCGTCTCAGCACAGCTCCTGTCGAACCTCGGCACGCTCGCTCAGCTCACCGCCGATTGCCTCGGCACGGAACGAGCGGCCGGCCCGGACCACCCCCGCGGGGCAGTTCGGACCGGCCGCCTCACCAGCCGTGAGCTACGCCTCCTCGTGCCCCAACAACACGTCCACCTGCTCACGTCCCGCCCCGTCGATCTTCACCGACGTGACCACCGGCGGATAGCCACTGGCCACCACCGTGTACTCGTCGCCTGAGAGGTCGGTGAACGCGTACGTGCCGTCGGGGCCGGTGGAGCGGGCCGCGACGACGTTGCCCTCCGCGTCCAGCAGAGTGACCCGGGCGTCCTCCACGGTACGGCCGTCGCGCGTGCGTATCGTGCCGCGCACGTCGGCGGCGGGGCGGAGTTCGATGGTGTGGTGGACGTCCTCGGCAGTGACGGTCACCAGGTCGGCCACCGGGCGGCGGCCCGGAGCGGTGACGGTGAGCGCGTAGTCCCCGGGCAGCAGGTCGGCGATCCGGTAGGCGCCGTCGAGCCCGGTCGTCGTCGAGGACGCCACGGCCCCTCGCTCGTCGGTGACGACCACCAGGGCGCCGGACAGCGCCTCTCCGGCCGCGTCACGCACCGTGCCGGACAGGGTGCCCGTACCGGTGGGCATCACCAGGTCGTAGGCGATCGGGGCGCCGTTCAGGGACAGCGTGGCGACCTGCGGCTGGTGCCCGGCCGCCGAGCCGATGAGCACCAGGCTGCCGCGTGCGGAGGTGTTTACGGTGTACGAGCCGTCCTCACGTGACGTGGACCGGGCGACCTGGCGGCCTGTCGGGTCGAGCACCGTGATCGCGGCGCGGGCCAGCGGTGCGCCCACACCGTCCCGCACCTGGCCGTGGATCACGCCCGGGCCGTCGGAGTCCGCAGCGTCGCCGGCTGCTGCGGTGGCGGCGGCGGCCAGGGGCTCGGCGGGCGGCGGAGCGGCCTCCGGGGCGGCCCCGGGGGCCGTGACGGTGGGGGTGCCGGCGGCGGGGGCGGGGGCCGGCTTGCGGCGGAAGAGCAGCACCGTCACCAGCACGGCGAAGGCGAAGAAGCCCGCCGACCACCAGTAGGCGGTGGAGTAGCTGTGCAGCGCGGCGTTCGCCTTGACCAGCGGGTCGGTCATGTGGTGCTTCGCGTAGTCGGTCGCGGCGCTGGTGGCCAGGGTGTTGAGCAGCGCGGTGCTGACCGAACCGCCCACCTGCTGCGTGGTGTTGATCGCCGCCGAGGCCACGCCCTGGTCGCCGGCCTGGACGCCGAGGGTCGCGTAGCTCATCGCCGCGGGCATCGACAGGCCGAGGCCCGCGCCGATCAGCAGCAGGGGCGGCAGTACATGGGCGGCGTAGCCGCTGTGCAGGCCCAGGCGGGTCAGCCAGACCATGCCGCCCGCGGCCAGCAGCAGGCCGATCGGCACGATCACCTTGGGGCCGATCTTCGGCACGAGCCAGTTGGTGGCCAACTGCGCCATCACCATCAGCGCGCCGACCATCGGCAGGAAGGCCACACCGTTCTTAACCGGCGAGTAGCCCAGTGTGGACTGCAGGTAGTAGGTGAGGAAGAGGAAGACGCCGAACATGCCGGCGGACGAGATCAGCACGGTGGACAGGGCGGCGCCGCGGTTGCGGTCCGCCAGCACGCGCAGCGGCAGCAACGGGTGCTTCGCCCGGGCCTGCCAGAGGAAGAACACCAGCAGGAGAACGCCACCCACGGCCAGGAAGCCCCAGGTCATCCAGTTGCTCCAGTGGTGCGTCTCCGCGTTGGCGAAGCCGTAGACGACGCCGAACAGGCCGCCGGAGACGAGGATCACGCCAGGGATGTCCAGCCGGGGCCGCCGGGACGGGGCCGAGCCGGTGATGAAGGTGATCGCGCCGACCAGCGCCAAGACCGCGATGACGTCGTTGACGTACAGCGTCCAGCGCCAGTTCAGGTATTCGGTCAGCAGGCCGCCGAGGACCAGACCGACGGCGGCGCCGGAACCGGCGACGGCGCCGTAGACGCCGAACGCCTTGGCGCGTTCCTTGGCGTCCGTGAAGGTCGTGGTCAGCAGGGAGAGCGCGGCGGGAGCCAGCAGGGCGCCGAACAGGCCCTGAATGGCGCGCGCTACGACCAGCATGGTGAAGCCGCCGGCCGCACCGCCGAGTGCGGAGGCCGCGGCGAAGCCGACCACACCGATGAGGAAGGTGGTCTTGCGGCCGACGAGGTCGGCGAGCCGGCCGCCGAGCAGCAGCAGACTGCCGAAGGCGAGCGAGTAGGCGGTGACGATCCACTGCCGTCCGTTGTTGTCGAAGCCGAGGTCCTGCTGGGCGGACGGCAGGGCGATGTTCACGATCGTGGCGTCGAGCACCACCATGAGTTGGGCGAGGGCTATCACGCCCAGCGCCCACCATCGGTGCTTCGGCTGGGCATGGTGGTGGGTCTGGCCGGAATCTGTGGCCGGGGCAGCGTCGGTCTGGATGAATTCCATGTGATCCCTCTTGCGGGGCTCAAGGGCTCCGGGTGGCTCGGTGCTCAGGGCTCGGTGGCTGAGTGGCTCAGGCCTGGCCGAGTGGCTCAGTAGCTGAGTGATTCAGTAGCTGAGTGGCTCAGTGCCTCAACCTCGGCAGCGGGGAAGGACGACGGTGTCCGCAGCTTCTGTCCGAAACGGTTTCGTACACCGTCACGAGGGTAGGGAACCAGCCAGCGAAACGCAAACGTTTCGATCGACGTCGCCTCCTGGGCCGCGTCCGCGTTGCCGCGCCGGGTGCGCCAGGCCGCTGTCGTCAAATGTCACGCCGGCCTCAGCAGCGATGCGAGGGTGACGGCTGCTTGGTAGGACTCGGCGGTCTTGTCGTGGCGGGTGGGATGCCGCGCCACTGCTTGAGGCGGTTGAAGCACGTCGCCCCAGAGCGTCGCAGGCCAGGTGGATCTTGCCGGACAGACCGCCTCTGGACCGGCCAAGCCCCGGGATGCGGAGCCGCCTTTTCGCGCTCCGGCCGCGTGCTGGTGGGCCGGGACGATCGTGGAGTCGACCCACACCAGCCACTCGATGTCCCCGGCCGTGTCGGCCTTGGCCTGCCCGGCCCGGAGCATCCGCTCGAAGGTGCCGTCCTTGGCCCACCGGCGGCAGCGAGTGTGCAGGGTAGCCCAGTTCCGTACCGCTCGGGCACGTCCGGCCAGGCCGTGCCGGTCCGGAATTTCCACACGATCCCGTTGAGGACCCTCCGGTCGCCCACTCGGCCTCGGACCGTTCATGGCGACGTATCACCCCACCGTGACCACCCCCCGAAGATCATTTGACGGTAGACGCCAGGGCCTCCAGGCGCGCGGCGTCCGCGCTCGGCCGCCCCTTCCGACAGCAGACGGTTGGCGGCGGCTACGGAACTGGTGCCGTTGCTTCCGGTAGCGGAGAAGTCCGGGTGGCCGCCGGTACACGCCAAGCGGCAGCCGACTGGTCGCGACGGCGACTTCAAAAGAAATTTAGTGGGCAACTATGACGCGGGTGATGCGTCATGCCGGTGACGCTACGCGCATTCCCCGACTGTGAATCTGCGGTGCAGGTTCCGTGAGTTGCGTGTGAGTGTTGTTACGTTGGTTTACTGCTGACGCTGCTTTAGGGTCGAGGCCGACCACTTATTTTTGCTTTACGTCTGTGTGTGGGGGACGCGGATGTGCTGTCACCCATGCCTGGAAAGGATTTCGGGTGACTCCTCGTATGCGCAGGATGGTCACCGTCGCGGGGGCTGCTGTACTCGTGGCGCTTGTGGGCACACCGCTGATCGCTTCTGCGGACCCGCAGCCGCCGTCGGGAAACGACACACCGCCGTCCGCGGTGGAGGACTTCGCCTACCCGAACGCGGATCAGATTCAGCATGACAAGGGCATCAAGCTGATCAAGGGGGACGGGCACATCACCCTTGCCGCGTGTGATGAATCGGCTCAGCAGATCAGGGTCCTCACCGTGCAGGGCCAGGGTGGGAACCCGCAGGGGGCCTACTGCTTCAAGGCGACAGCCAAGACCGGTTATCTCACGTTGGAACTCCCACACGTCATCGCGTTGGAGACCGCGGATCATCCGATCAGCGCGGATCTGAAGCCGCAGGGGGACCCGTCGGCGCCGGCCAAGACAGTGAGCGTGGCGAAGAACGGCTATCAGAGCGTCGGTGAGGGGACCGCCGGGGGTACGTCCACTGTCCTGGTGGAACTGCACGTCACGGGCTGACCGACCGACCCGTCCTTCTTCTCACCGATCTCACATGAAAACGGGGAACATTCATGTCTGGCTTCCGTCCGCGCACCGCGCGGACTTCCGGTCTGATCGCCGCTACGTCGCTGGCTGTCGCCGCCTTGTCCGGCACGCCCGCGGCCGCCATATCGGGCCCGCAGGCTTCTGACGCGGTGTCCACCGCCACCGCACGGCTCGACATCGACGGGCAGCGCGGCTGTTCGGCCACCCTGGTGGCCCCGCAGTGGCTGCTGACCGCCGCGAGCTGCTTCGCCGACACCCCGGGCGGCCCCCTCGCCCCCGGCGCTCCGAAGCTGAAGACGACGGCTGCCATCGACGGCACCGTGCAGCAGGTGGTGAACCTCGCGCCCCGTACGGACCGGGACGTGGTGATGGCCCAGCTGGCCAAGCCCGTCAGCGGCATCACCCCGATCCCGGTGGCGGCCACGGCGCCCGGTGTGGGCGACGAGGTACAGGCCGCAGGCTATGGGCGCACAAAGGACGCGTGGGTGCCCGACCAGGTGCACGCCGCCGCTTTCACCACCCGGAACGTCGGTGCCACCACGGTCGATCTGGCCGGGAAGTCGGACGGCGCCGCCGTCTGCAAGGGCGATACCGGCGGTCCGGTGCTGACCACCACCGACGGCCGCACCGCGGTCGTGGGCGTCAGCAGCCGTTCCTTCCAGGGCGGTTGTCTGGGTACCGATGCGGCGGAGACCCGTACCGGGGCGGTGGCTGCCCGGGTCGATGATCTGGCGGGCTGGGTTCAGCAGGTCGCTTACAGCACCACCTTCGCCAGCGCGCCGTGGAAGCACGCCGTGCAGATGACTGCGGGCTACTACACCGGCGGCTCGGCGGGCGGCAGCCGGCACACGGACTTGATCGTGCTGTGGGACGACGGTGAGGTCACCCTCTACCAGGGCGGCGTCAGCAACGATCCCGCCCACCCCTTCGCCGCCGAGTACCAGCTGGCGCCCCGTAAGAGCATCTGGACTCACGCCGTCTCGATCACCGGTGTCAATGCCACTGGTGGCGGCACGGACGGGCTCGTCGTGCGCTGGAGCGACGGCGAGATGACCCAGTACGCGACGGTGGATGCCAAGGGTTTCCATGGCGAGAAGCAGCTGGCCCCGCGGAATACTCCCGCCTGGCAGAGTGACGCGCGTCTGCTGGTCACCGGCCGCTTCACGCCCGGCGGCCACCGCGACGACCTGCTGGCCGTCTGGAAGGACGGCCACGTGTCGGTCTTCGCTGATCTGGCGGCCAACGGACTGAGCAAGCAGACGCAGATCGTCGCCAAGAACACCACCACCTGGCCCTACGCCGAGGACCTCACCACGGGGTTGTTCACCGGCAACTCCACTGATGATCTGCTGGTGCGCTGGGTGGACGGGGAGACCACGATCTATCCGGGACTGACCGGCAAGGGCCTGCCCGGTGAAATCAGGATTCGCGTGAGGAATTCGGAGTGGAAGGACGCCGCTGTGGTCGCCGCGGGCGCCTTCACCGCGAACACGGCCGCGAACGACATCCTCGTCCGCTGGAGCGACGGGCACGTCAGCCTCTTCACCGGCGCCGACACCAAGGGCCTGCACGACGAAGTCCAACTCGCACCGGCCAACTGACGCAGCTCTGGCGCGGCTTCACGATCCGGCTTGCCGGGGGCGCACCCGTCGAACGGTGGACCGGCCCTCGGTTGCCGCGGCCGGGCACGGCCTGAGCGGCCTCGCCCGGCCGCCGGCCGACGCGTCGGTATCTGGTGTACAGCGCTACGTCCGCGCCTTGCTGAACTCCGCGTAGGGACAGGTGTCATCACAGACGAGGAAGTGGCTCGTACGTGGCCGCGGTCGTCGCTTCAACACAGACCGGAGGCCCGCGTGCCCTCCGGCGTGCCTGACTGGAGCAGCTTTACTTGAGTAACAGACGAATACGATTTTGGCCTGCCGCCGCACTGTGCGGGGCACTGGTGCTGCTCGACGCTGGAACAGCTGGAACAGCACTGGCCGCGTCAGCACCCGCCTCCGGCAGATCCGCGACGAAGGAGCCCCTGCCCGCGTCCATGGCCACCGCTCCTTCGCCCGTGGCGTCGCCTTCCACCACGATCGCGCCCGCTGATGATGGCGCTTGGACAGTGCGGGACGCGATCCGGTTCTGGACCTCCCAGCGCATGGCGTCGGCCACCGACCCCTCAAGCCGGGCCGCCCGGCCGCACGGCTGGACGGCGCCGCGTAAGAGGTCATCGGTCGCCGCCGGGGGCAGCGGTGAATTCTTCGACGGCATGAAGTCCGTCGGCGTGCTCTTCACCACCGACAAGGACATGAATGCCCATTACTGCACGGCGAGCGTGGTGCGCAGCGCAGGGCACAACCTGCTCCTGACGGCCGGGCACTGCGTCGGCAACAGGGCGGCGTTCATCCCCATGTACGACCACACCAAGCCGGCGGCGGACCAGCCGTACGGTGTGTGGCCGGTCAGGGAGTGGTTCCGCGACGCACAGTACGCCTCGGACAAGAGCCGGAACTCCGATTTGGACTTCGCCTTTGCGAGCCTCGCCGACGACGGCGGGCGCAACGTCGAGGACGTCGTGGGCGCCAACGCCCTGGCTCGTACACCGGGGTTCGCCAACCAGGTGACCGTCATCGGCTACCCGAGGGTCGATCACAACCCGCAGGACCGCGCCTTCCGCTGCCCCGGCGTCCGCACGATCGCGCTGCCGGCCTACAACCAGATGCAGATCGACTGCGCGGGCATGTGGGGCGGGGTCTCCGGCGGGCCGTGGTTCTCCTCCATCGACGCGTCGGGCGACACCGGGCAGATCATCGGCAACGTCGGCGGCTTCATGCAAGGCGGCCCGGACGTGGACACCAACGACCCGCTGTACAACCGGATCACCTACAGCCCCCTGTACGGCGACCGGTTCTTCCAGCTCTACGACGACGCCCAGAACGCCGTCCACAACGACCACGGCGCCTACCAACCGCCGCTGCTGCCGTACTCCCTGGGGAAGGCGGCAACCTGGAAGCACGCCGTGACCATGACTGCGGGCTACTACACCGGCGGCTCCGCGGGCGGCACCCGGCATATGGATCTGATCGTCCTGTGGGACGACGGCGAGGTCACCCTCTACCAGGGCGCCGACGGAAACGACCCCACCCATCCCTTCGCCGCCGAATACCAGCTGGCGCGCCGCAAGAGTATCTGGGCCAATGCCGTCTCGCTCAGCAGCATCAACGCCACCGGTGGCGGCGCGGACGGGCTCGTCGTGCGGTGGAACGACGGCGAGGTGACCCAGTACGCGACGGTGGATGCCAAGGGTTTCCACGGTGAGAAGCAGCTCGCCCCGCGGAACACCCCCGCCTGGAAGAACGACGCGCGTCTGCTGGTGGCCGGCCGTTTCACATCGGGCGGCCACCGCGACGACCTGCTGGTCGTCTGGAAGGACGGCCACGTCTCCCTCTTCAGCGACCTGGCGGCCAACGGTCTGGCGAAGCAACGGCAGATCGTCGCGAAGAACACCACCTGGACCTACGCCGGTCAGCTCAGCACAGGCTCCTTCACCGGCATGGCCACCGACGATCTCCTCGTGCGCTGGTCGGACGGTGAGGCCACCCTCTACCCCGGTCTGACCGGCAAGAGCCTGCCCGGTGAGATCAGGATCCGGCCGAGGAATTCGGAGTGGAAGGACGCCGCCGTGGTCGCCGCGGGCGCCTTCACCGCCAACACCGCCGCGAACGACATCCTCGTCCGCTGGAGCGACGGGCACGTCAGCCTCTTCACCGGCGCCGACGCCAAGGGCCTGCACGACGAAGTACAGCTCGTACCGGCCAACTGACGTTCCACACACCGTTCGAGGAACGGATCCGCCAAACACCGACGGGCCGCCCCTCGGGCCCGGCTCGCGCACGGGCCTGTGATCAGTGCAGGTGCCTGCGCGAGCCGGTGCACACAACCCCCCATAAACATGAGACGAATAGAGTCCGCAGTGAGACATCCACGACGCCCGCGGCGCGTGACGGCAGGAGCACAGCACGCGGTGCGCGTGCTGTGTCTGGGCCTGCTGCCCGGCGCGCTGGTACTGGGCCTGCTGGCACCCTCCCCGGCCACGGCCGACGGAACCGCTCCGACAGACAGCGGAATCGGCGGTGCGCTTCCGGACACCGACCGCGCCAAGGTGGTGCGGCTGTGGGAGACCGGCGGGCCCGGCGTGCGCGCCGCCGCCGAAGCCGCGCTGGTCGGCGGTGACGACGAGGTCAGGAATTTCCTGGCTCAGGCCTCCGACATCCAGTTCCAGGACGAGCGCGTCGCCACCGCTCAGGTCGCCAGTGTCGGCGGCACCTACCTCCAGCAGGCCGC
>NZ_JBIATP010000029.1:0-62251 GCF_042891915.1 Streptomyces sp. NPDC001848
AGCGTGCGGGCGGCCGGGGGTGTAGTGGGGGGCTGGCCGGGGGTGGGGGTGGTTGTTGGGTGGGTTGTGCCCGGGGTTGGGGGGCGCGGTCGCGTCTTGCATGCATGCCGGGTGGGCTTGGCGGCTTGCGGTGGGTCGTGGGTGGGGTGGGGTGGGGGGTGGCGCGGTCGCTGAGGGGGCAGCGGGCGGGCCTCGCTGGTCACAGCAGCCCTCTGGGGCCTCACTCGGTCAGGCAATTGGAGGGTTTGTGCTATGCCCGGGTGCTCGCTGCCAGGTTTTTTGTCCTGTGGCTGGCACAATCCCGCCAGTCACCGAGTCGGGAGTGGGAATGGGCTTGCGCCACTCGCCACCACCGAGGAGTCGAAGCCCGCTCTCCCGCCCTCCCTCTCACCCGACAGCACTCACTCGCCTAGCCCCGGCTGCAGCCAGGGCAGCGCGAACCTGCTCGATCATCAGCGCAGGGCGGTGGAACACGTCCTCGGCGGTGAAACGCAGGATGCTGCGGACCTCGGGGCACTGAACGATCTGGTTGAAGCGGGCGACGTCGCGTCGATGGGATTCCCGGGTGCCGTGGTAGGCGTATCCCTCGATCTCGACCGCCAGCCCCTCGGCGCGGAAGAGGAAGTCGAGGATGACACGGCGGCCGGCGGGAGTGAGGAGTTCGGCCTGTGACTCGGGGTGGAGCCCGGCGTCGTACAGGCGCAGGCGGGCGATCGTCTCTGCCGGTGACCCGGCGCGAGGGTCGCACAGGGGCAGCCACCGACGAGCTCTGGCCGCCCCTCGTGAGGGGACCTCGAGTGCAGCCTTGATCGAGTCGAGGGTGGTGAGCGGGGCGCGGCGGACGCCTCCGGCCCTTCGGTAGGTGAGCGCCGACTCCACGGCGACGAGCGCGTCATCCCTGGGGCCGGCCCGAAGCAGGTCGGTGACCGTACGCACCGGCGCGGTGATCCGCAGGCCCCGCCGCTCCATCACCTCCCCCGGTCCGAGGGCGGAGCGGTGCACGCGTACGCCCTTGCCCTCCGGGCGGTGGGTGCGCTCCGGGTCGATGAACTCCAGCGGCGTAGCGGTCGACGGAGTGAGCGTCTCGATGAGCCAGAGGGCGGCCGCGGATCGGTGGCTCACGACGAGCCGGGGATTGAGGAGCTGCACCGCGCGGAGCCGTATGCGGAGATCCGGTGTGCACCCCGGCTCCGCCCAGACGCCGTTCCGCATGTGGATCCAGCCTTCGTCCCGAAGCACCCGCACAAGGCTTCGTCGAGGCCAACCGGCCTCAAGGGCATGGGAAGTGAGGAGCAGTCCCTCCTTGGCCAGTTCCTTCAGCGGCGCTCGCTTCATTCGGCCAAGATCGCAAAAGCCTGGCTGATCCATGGCCCCCTGTGGATAACCTCGTGGCCCCAATCCGCCAACCGGTTCCGGGGTCTGGGTCAGCGCTTCGAGGAGGAGAGGAAAGCGGCACGGACAGAGGGGCGGAAGAGGAGTACGGGGCCCTCTTCCTGCGGGCCCATCGAGTCGCGGACGGGGACTACGCCGGGGAGCCCGTCGGCGACCTTGACGCAGTCGTCGCCACTGCCGTTGCTGTAGCTGCTCTTCCTCCAGTGCGAAGGATTGGTGACAGCCTTGCTCCGGACATGCATCGGCCGCGACGGCTCCCCCTCCGCGCCGCCGCGGCCGATCCCCGTTGTGTGCTGGTCTTTCAGGCCTCTTCGCTCGTGATGTGGGTGTCGAGCGGCTTGATCGTCCCGTCGTCGGCCTTGGCGTCGGTGATGTGCGTGTCGAGAGGGTTGACGGTGCCGGCGGCGGCGTCGGTGATGTGGGTGTCGAGCGGCTTGACGGTGCCGTCGGTCTTCTTCTCTTCGGCCATGATGTTCAACTCCTGTGGCTCTGGGGACGATGCCCGCCCGGCGACTCCCCCGAGGGCCGCCGGACGGGCTGGTAAGGGCCGTTCACCTTAGCGGTCGGCCTCAATGGCGATCCGTCTGCCCCCCGACGCGACGGAACGACGGCATTCAGAGTGCCGTGAGGCGATAAACGAACGATGAACGCGGCCCGTGTCCGACTACGCGGTGGTCACGGGAGTGAGCAGGCTCCGCACCTGTGCAGCCTCCGGGGAGTCCAGATCCTCGTATATGGACAGGGCTTCGCGCCAACAGGCCTGCGCACGGTCCAACTGCCCGATGTTGTGTAGGGCTCGCCCCAGGATGGTGAGTACGTTCCCTCGCCGCCAGTCCCCGCCGATGCCGCGGAGTACGGCGAGTGACTGTTCTGCGAGAGCGGCAGCCTGGGCGGACTTTCGCTCGCTGAGTCGAATCTCGGCGATCCGGAATATCGTCATGCCCTCCCAGAGACGCTGGCGGCTGTCTCGGAAGACCTCGAGAGCCTCGTTCAACTGCTCGACCGCGTTGGTGAGTTCTTCGGCCTGCGCGAGCGCCAGCCCCAAGGCATAGCGGCCGTTGGCGCCCCGCAGGGTATGGCCGAGACGGTCGTAGATGCTGACGCCCTGCCGCGCGAGCTCGATCGCGCTTTTCGTATATCCCATGGCGAGGTGCGAACGCGAGAGGTTGCACAGCGCGCTGGCCTCACCAGCCAGGTTGCCGTCCGACCGGAAGTTGCTGATGGCCTCCTGCAAATAGGCGGCCCCTTCGGCGTGCCGGCTGCGATAGACCGCGATCACGCCACGATGGTTCGGAACCCAGCTGCTGAGGGCCGGATCACTGATCGTCCGTGCCAGAGCCGCGGCCTGGCTCACCTCCTCGTCGGCTTGGGCGAATCGCCCGGCCGCCAGATGGGCGTCTGTCAACGTCGTCCGAGCTCGTCCCTCGGCCTGCACGTCGCCCGCCGCCTGAGCGGCATCGCGCGCCGCCGTAGCAGCTGCCTCATAGTCACGGGCGTTGGCGCCGGACTCGGCCAGGTCCTTCGCCGCCCAAAGAAGGTCGACAGCCCGTCGCAGGTCGCCCTTCCTTACGGACTGACCCGCGCATGCCAGCAGGCAGTTCGCTTCAGAGTAAAGCCAGTCCTGGGCCTCATGCCGGTCGGCGAAGGTCAGTCCCGGGTACTGCGTGGCCTCCAGGTGATCCACCAGCCGATCCCCCGGCCGCTCGATCGCATAAACCCCCGCCGCCGTAGCCAGATAGAAGTCCAGCAACCGCGACATCGCCGCATCCCGCTCGCTCGGCGGATGTTCGTCCCGTTCCGCGCACGCACGCGCGTAGAGGCGGACCAGGTCGTGGTAGCGGTAGCGGCCGGGGGCCGCCGACTCCAGCAGAGAGGTGTCGACGAGGGACTCCAGCAGGTCCTCCGTCTCCTCCAGCGGGAGGTCCAGGACCGCTGCGGCGGCCGCCAGCGAGATGTCCGGGCCGTCCGCGAGGCCCAGCAGCCGGAACGCTCGCGCCTGCGCCGGCTCCAGTTGGCCGTAGCCCAGCTCGAACGTCGCCTTGACCGCCAGGTCGCCGGCCTGGAGTTCGTCCAACCGTCGGCGCTCGTCCGCCAGCTTCGCGGCCAGGACCGACACCGTCCAGGTGCGCCGGGCCGCGAGGCGCGACGCCGCGATGCGGATCGCCAGCGGCAGGAAGCCGCACGCCGCGACCACGTCCAGGGCGGCCTCGCGCTCCGAGGCCACTCTTTCCTCGCCCACGATCTTCGTGAACAGCGACAACGCCTCGTCGGGCGACATCACGTCCAGGTCCACCAGGTGTGCGCCCGCCAGGTCGACCATGCGGACCCGGGAGGTGACCAGGGCCGCGCAGCCCTCCGTGCCGGGCAGCAGCGGGCGTACCTGGGCGGCGTCGCGGGCGTTGTCCAGCAGGACCAGCACCCGGCGGCCGTCCAGGACCGAGCGGTACAGGGCCGAGCGTTCCTCCAGGGAGTCCGGGATCGCCGAGTCCGCGGTGCCCAGGGCGCGCAGGAAGGCGCCGAGGACCGTCTCCGGTTCCGCCGCGCGGGGCCCCGCGCCCTGCAGGTCGACGTACAACTGGCCGTCCGGGAAGGCGGTGCGTGCCTGGTGGGCCACGTGCACGGCCAGGGTCGTCTTGCCCACGCCTCCGATGCCCGCCAGCGCCGACACCGCCATCACCCGGCCCTCCGCCGACGCCAGCACCTCGCTCAGTTCGGCGACGAAGGCGGCACGGCCCGTGAAGTCGGGCACGGTGGCCGGGAGCTGGGCCGGGCGTACGGGGGTGGCGGAGGGCTCGGGCGCCGGTGCCGACGGTTCCGCCAGGGTCGGGTCCGCCTGGAGGATGCGCTGCTGGAGTTCCTTCAGGTCGGGGCCGGGGTCCACGCCGAGTTCGTCGGCCAGCAGGCGCCGGGTGTCCGCGTAGACCGCGAGGGCCTCCGCCTGGCGGCCGGAGCGGTACAGCGCCAGCATCAGCAGTTCGCGCAGGCGCTCGCGCAGGGGGTGCGCGGCCGTCAGGGCCGTGAGCTCCGAGACCACCTCCGCGTGGCAGCCCTGTTCCAGGTCCATGTCGAGGCGGGATTCGAGGAGTTGCAGTCGCCATTCCTCCAGGCGGGCCCGCTGTGCCTCCGCGTAGGGGCCGGGCACTCCGGCGAGCGGCTCCCCGTCCCACAGGGCCAGCGCCTCGCTCAGGACGCGCCGGGCATGGGACAGATCCCCGGAGTTCTTCGCCTTCTCGGTCTCCGCGGCCAGCTCCTGGGCCGCGGCCAGGTCCAGGGAGCGGGGCTCGCCCAGCCGCACCGCGTAGCCGCCCGACTCGCTGAGCAGGACACCGGGGGAGAGCACCTTGCGCAGCCGGGAGGCGTAGGTGCGGACCGCCGCCAGCGCCCGCGGGGGCGGATCGTCGCCCCAGAGCGCGTCGATCAGTTCGGAGGCGGTCGCCGTACGGCCCTCGCGCATCAGCAACGCGGCCAGCAGGGCCCGCTGCTGCGGCGAACCCGTGGCCAGCAGCTCCTCCCCGCGCCAGGCGCGCACCGGTCCGAGCACACCGAAGCGCAGTGCCGCCGAATCCTCGGGACCCCGCTGCTCAGGTACTCGCGGCACACCGTCCATTGTTGCCCCCTGGCCCCCTGCCGAACCGTCCACGACCAAGAGGCCAGTTTGCCTTGTTCATGGCGGATGCGTCAGCCGTGGGAGACGGCGATCACAGGTCACCGTGCAGTGCGTCACAAGGTTTCCACATGCTCTCCCCATATCCCGAGCGCCCCGTCCGCGATAGCTGACGCTCCGTCAGATCAGCGCTACCTTGAGCGGCATGGAGACCTCAGCGGCGGCCGACACCGCCTTCCCGAAGATCATCTCCGTCGACGACCACACCGTGGAGCCGCCGAACGTCTGGCAGGACCGCCTCCCGGCGAAGTACCGGAACACCGGCCCCCGTATCGTCCGCGCACCCCTGAAGGACATGACCTTCCTCGGCGGCCGGTTCGCCCCGGTCATGGGCGCCCCGGGTGACGAGGGCCCGCTCGGCGACTGGTGGGTGTACGAGGACCTGCACCGGCCCCTCACCCGCCTCGACACCGCCGTCGGCTACGGCAGGGACGAGATCAGGCTCGAGGTGATCACCTACGAGCAGATGCGCCCGGGCTCGTACGACGTCCCCCAGCGCCTCGCCGACATGGACGTCAACCACGTCCAGTCCGCCCTCTGCTTCCCCACCTTCCCGCGCTTTTGCGGGCAGACCTTCACCGAGGCCAAGGACCGGGAGCTCGGGCTGCTGTCCATCAGGGCGTACAACGACTGGATGGTGGAGGAGTGGTGCGGGCCGGAGGCCCAGGGGCGCCTCATACCGCTCTGCCTCATTCCCCTCTGGGACGCCGAACTGGCCGCCGCCGAAGTGCGCCGCAACGCCGGACGCGGCGTCCGGGCCGTCGCGTTCTCCGAGATCCCGCCCCGCCTCGGCCTGCCGTCCGTCCACACCGACGACTGGGACCCCTTCCTCGCCGCCTGTGACGAGACCGGGACGGTCGTCGCGATGCACATCGGGTCGAGCAGCCGGATGCCGTCCACGTCCGCCGACGCCCCGCCCGCGGTCGGCTCCACGATCACCTTCGCCAACTGCTGCTTCTCGATGGTCGACTGGCTGCTGAGCGGCAAGTTCGAGCGGTTCCCGAACCTGAGGGTGATGTACGCGGAGGGGCAGATCGGCTGGATCCCGTACATCCTCGAACGCGCGGACGTCGTCTGGGAGGAGAACCGCGGCTGGGGCGGCGTCGCCGACAAGGTCCACCGCCCGCCGTCCGAGCTGTTCGCCGAGCACGTCCACGGCTGCTTCTTCGACGACGCCTTCGGCCTGCGGAACCTGGACGCCATCGGGGTCGGCAACGTCCTGTACGAGACCGACTATCCCCACTCCGACTCCACCTGGCCCAAGTCCCGCGAGGTCGGCGAGGCGCAGATGGGGCACCTGGAGCCGGACGTCGTCGAGCGGATCGTGCGGCGCAACGCCATCGAGCTGCTGGGGCTGACGGAGGACGGCCTGTGGCCGGGCGGTACGCGTTGAGCGGGCCCCTGCGGTACGGGCCGCTCCGGTACGGGATGCAGCTTGCGGTCCAGTCCCGGTCCACGCTCTACGCCGAGCCCTGGGAGGCCGGGGCCGGCCCGGGCGACCTCGTCGCGGTCGCCCGGGCCGCCGACGCCGCCGGGTTCGACTACGTCGCCTGCTGCGACCACGTCGCCATCCCGCGCCGGCTCGCCCCCGCCATGGGCACGGTCTGGTACGACCCGGTGGCCACCCTCGCCCACCTCGCCGCCGTCACCGAGCGCGTACGGCTGCTCAGCCATGTCGCGATCGTCGGGCTGCGGCATCCGCTCGTCACGGCCAAGCAGTACGCGACCCTCGACCACCTCTCCGGGGGACGGCTCGTCCTGGGGGTGGGGGCCGGGCACGTGCGGGAGGAGTTCGAGGCGCTGGGGGTGGACTTCGGGCGGCGCGGGCCCCTGCTCGACGAGACGATCGACGCGCTGCGGGCCGCGCTCGGGCCCGATGAGTTCCCGGTCCACCACGGGAAGGCGTACGACTTCGAGGGGCTCGGGCAGCGGCCCCGGCCCGCTCAGCCGCGCGTCCCCCTCTGGGTGGGCGGCTCCTCGCCCGCCGCGGTCCGCCGGGCCGCGCTCAGGGCAGACGGCTGGCTGCCGCAGGGGGATCCGCGCGAGCGGCTGCCCGCGCAGATCGCCCGGATCGGGGAACTCCGCGAACGGGCCGGGCTCGACGGCCCCTTCACCGTCGGCGCCATCACCGAGCCCCTGTACATCGGTCACCCCCTGTGGGACGTCGGGTCGCGCACGATCGGCGGCGCCCCGGAGGCGATCGCCGAGTCCTTGCGGGCCTACCGCGCGATGGGCGTGGACCAGATCCAGGTGCGGTTCCGCAGCCGGAGCCGTGCCGAACTCATCGACCAGACAGCGGCGTTCGGGGCCGAGGTCGCGCCCCGCCTGGACTGAGGAGGAAGCTCCCATGGGCAAGCTGGACGGGCGCGTCGTCATCGTCACCGGGGCGGCGCGCGGGCAGGGCGAGCAGGAGGCGCGGCTGTTCGCGGCGGAGGGGGCCCGGGTGGTCCTCGCCGACGTGCTCGACGACCAGGGGGAGGCGCTCGCCAAGGAGCTGGGGCAGTCGTACGTCCATCTCGACGTGGGCCGTGAGGCCGACTGGGCCGCCGCCGTGGCCGCCGCGAAGGCGGCGTACGGGCACATCGACGGGCTGGTCAACAACGCGGGCATCCTGCGGTTCAACGCGCTTCTCGACACGCCCCTGGACGAGTTCATGAGCGTCGTCCAGGTCAACCAGGTCGGCTGCTTCCTCGGCATCCGGGCCGTCGCTCCCGAGATCGCGGCGGCCGGCGGCGGCACCATCGTCAACACCGCCTCCTACACCGCGATGACGGGGATGGCCGCCGTCGGGACGTACGCGGCGACCAAGCACGCCGTGCTCGGCCTCACCCGGGTCGCCGCGCTGGAGCTGGCGTCGGACAGGATCCGGGTGAACGCCGTGTGCCCGGGCGCCATCGACACCCCGATGGCCAATCCGGCCCAGCTGGACCCGAGCGCGGACGCCGAGGAGATGTCCAGGGCGCTCGACGAGGTGTACGGCAGGCTCGTGCCGCTCGGCCGGATAGGCAGGCCGGAGGAGGTGGCGAAACTCGCCCTCTTCCTGACCTCGGACGACTCCTCGTACATCACCGGGCAGCCGTTCGTGATCGACGGCGGATGGCTGGCCGGGGTCTCGGTCGTCTGACCACGCAGCTGACGACCCATCAGCTATTGACGGGCCGGCGGGGCGGTGCGACAGTCGGCGGCAAGCCAAGCTGACGATCCGTCAGATAGATACTCGTGGGGACGGTGACCTCCGTGGAATTCGGGCTCTTCGTACAGGGATACGTCGGCAAGCGGGCCGAGACCGACCCGCTCGCGGAGCACAAGGCGCTGATGGAGGAGACCGAGTACGTCATCCAGGCGGACAGGTCCGGCTTCAAGTACGCCTGGGCGTCCGAGCACCACTTCCTGGAGGAGTACTCGCACCTCTCCGCCAACGACGTCTTCCTCGGCTACCTCGCGCACGCCACCGAGCGCATCCACCTCGGCTCCGGGATCTTCAACCCGCTCGCCCAGGTCAACCACCCGGTGAAGGTCGCCGAGAAGGTCGCCATGCTGGACCACCTCACCGGGAACCGCTTCGAGTTCGGCAGCGGACGCGGCGCCGGCTCCCACGAGATCCTCGGCTTCCTCCCCGGCATCACCGACATGAACTTCACCAAGGAGATCTGGGAGGAGACCATCGCGGAGTTCCCGAAGATGTGGCTCCAGGACGAGTACCAGGGCTTCACGGGGAAGCACTGGTCGCTGCCGCCCCGCAAGGTGCTGCCCAAGCCGTACGGGAAGTCGCACCCCGCGATGTGGTACGCCGCCGGGTCCCCGTCCTCGTACGCGATGGCCGCCAAGAAGGGGCTCGGGGTGCTCGGCTTCAGCGTGCAGAAGGTCTCCGACATGGAGTGGGTGCTGGAGCAGTACAAGACGGCGGTCGTGGACGCCGAGCCCGTCGGGGACTTCGTCAACGACAACGTGATGGTGACGAGCACCGCGATCTGCGCGCCCACGCACGAGGAGGCGATCCGCATCGCGCTGAACGGCGAACTGCACTACCTGCCGTCCCTAGTCTTCCGCTACCACGACACCTTTCCGCGGCCCGAGGGCTTCCCCGTGTGGCCGGAGACGCTCCCCGAGTACACCGAGGAATTCCTCGAACTGCTCATCGAGGAGGAGCTGCTCATCTGCGGCGATCCGGACGAGGTGCTGCGCCAGTGCAAGAGGTGGGAGCAGGCGGGCGCCGACCAGCTCAGCTTCGGGCTGCCGGTCGGGATACCGAAGGAGGAGACGCTCCAGACGATACGGCTGATCGGCGAGCACGTGATCCCGAAGATCGACACGGATCCGGTTCACCGGACCAGCCGGTTCCGTCAGGCTGCCTGAGGGGTGCGGCGGATGCTCGATCACGTCATCAAGGGCGCGACCGTCGTGGACGGGACGGGTGCTCCCGCGTACACCGCCGACGTCGGCATACGCGACGGCCGTATCGCCGCCATCGGCGCGGTCACCGAGGAGTCCCGCACCTCGGAGGACGCCACCGGTCTCGTCCTCGCCCCCGGCTTCGTCGACCCGCACACCCACTACGACGCCCAGCTGTTCTGGGACCCGTACGCGACCCCGTCCCTGAACCACGGGGTCACCACGGTCGCGGCCGGCAACTGCGGGTTCACCCTCGCCCCGCTGAACCCGGCGCGGCCCGAGGACGCCGACTACACCCGGCGGATGATGTCCAAGGTGGAGGGCATGTCCCTGGTCGCCCTGGCGGAGGGGGCGCCCTGGACCTGGCACTCCTTCGGGGAGTACCTGGACGCCCTGGAGGGACGGATCGCCGTCAACGCCGGTTTCATGGCGGGGCACTGCGCGCTGCGGCGGTATGTGATGGGCCCGGACGCGGTCGGCGGGCAGCCGACGGACGAGCAACTGGACGCCATGCTCCGGTTGTTCCACGAGGCGATGGACGCCGGCGCCTGGGGGCTGTCCACCACCCAGTCCTCCACCCACTCCGACGGTGACGGGAAGCCGGTCGCCTCCCGGCACGCACGGCCGGCGGAGCTGCTGGCGCTCGCCAAGGCGGTGGGCGAGCACGCGGGAACCCAGATCGAGGCGATCGTCGCGGGCTGCCTGGACCAGTTCAGCGACCCGGAGATCGACCTGCTGGTGGAGATGAGCGCTACGGCGGAGCGGCCCCTGAACTGGAACGTCCTCACCATCGACGCGGCCGTCCCCGAACGCGTGCCGCGCCAGCTCTCGGCGAGCGAGCGGGCCCGCAAGGCGGGCGGCCGGGTGGTGGCCCTCACCATGCCGATCCTCACGCCGATGAACATGTCCCTCGGCACCTTCTGCGCCCTCAACCTGATCCCCGGCTGGGGGCCGATCCTGAACCTGCCCGTGCCCGAGCGGATCGCCAAGCTGCGCGACCCCGAGGTCCGGGCCGGGATGCTGCGGCACGCCTCCTCGGAGGAGGCCGGTGTCCTCCGCCGTCTCACCAACTTCGGGCGGTACGTCATCGGGGACACCTACAGCGCGCGGAACGAGGGCCTGACCGGGCGCGTCGTGAAGGACATCGCGGCCGAGCGCGGCCAGGACCCCTTCGCCTGCCTGGTCGAGATCTGCGCGAACGACGAACTGCGTACGGTCCTGTGGCCCATGCCCACCGACAACGACCCCGCCTCCTGGGCTCTGAGGGCCGAGACCTGGCGGCACGAGGACGTCCTGCTCGGCGGCTCCGACGCGGGCGCCCACCTGGACCGGATGTGCGGGGCGCCGTACACCACCCGGTTCCTCGGGGACTGTCTGCGCGGCCGGAAGCTGGTGCCGCTGGAGCAGGCCGTGAAGATGCTGACGGACGACCCCGCGCAGCTTTTCGGGCTGCGGGAGCGCGGCCGGGTGCGCGAGGGCTTCCACGCCGACCTGGTCCTCTTCGACCCGGAGCGGATCGACGCCGGGCAGGCCGTCCTCGTGCACGACCTGCCGGGGGACAGCCCACGGCTGGACTCGCGGGCGATCGGGATACGGGCCGTGTGGGTCAACGGCGTCGAGGCGATCCGGGACGACGTGGTGACCGGGGCCGTACCGGGGAAGGTGCTGCGCTCCGGGCGGGACACCAGGACGGTGAGCACCACGTGACCGACCGGCAGCGGCTGTTCATCGGCGGCGCGTGGGTGGAGCCGGACGACGGCCACTACCGGGTGACCGACCCGGCGACCGAGGGGATCGTCGGGTGGGCGCCGGAGGCCTCGCGGGACCAGGTGCGGGCGGCCTGCGCCGCGGCCCGCGAGGCGTTCGGGCCGTGGTCGAGGACGCCGCCGGAGGAGCGGGCGGCGGTGCTGGCGCGGGCGGCCGACGTCATCCAGGGCCGGCTGGGGCCGTACGCCGAGCTGGCGCAGGCGGAGAGCGGCGCGACGACCGGCACGGCCCGCGGGATGCAGGTCGGGGTCGCGGTGGCGCGTTTCCGCCGGTACGCGCGGGTGGAACCGGTGGAGCAGCCGCTGCCGCCGCAGATCAACGAGGCGGGGCCGTTCGGCCCGGCGACCGTCATGGGCGCCGTCGCCGTGCGCCGGCCGGTCGGCGTGGTCGCCTGCGTCACCTCGTACAACAATCCCTGGGCGAACCCGGCGGGCAAGGTGGCGCCCGCGCTCGCCATGGGCAACACGGTGGTCGTGAAGCCGGCCCCGCAGGACCCGCTGTCGGTGTACCGCATGGCCGAGGCTCTTCAGGAGGCGGGCGCGCCGCCGGGCGTGGTGAACGTGGTCAGCGGGGCGCGCCCGGAGGTGGGCGAGGCGGCCGTGGACTGCCCGGACGTCGACATGGTGAGCTTCACCGGCTCGACGGCCGTGGGGCAGCGCATCGCCGAGGTGTGCGGCCGGTCCATGAAACGGCAGCTGATGGAGCTGGGCGGCAAGGGCGCGGCGCTCGTCTTCGACGACGCGGACCTGGACGCGGCGGTGGCCGGAATCGGCACCACGTTCTCCTTCTACAGCGGCCAGATCTGCACGGCACCGACACGGGTGCTCGCGCAACGGGGCGTGTACGACCGGCTGGTCTCCCGGCTGGCGGCGTACGCCCGCCGTCTGAAGGTCGGTGATCCGCGCGCGCGGGACACCGTGGTGGGCCCGCTGATCTCGGCGGCGCACCGGGACCGTGTGGAGCGTTACGTCGAACTGGGCCGCAAGGAGGGCGCACGGCTGGTCACCGGCGGCGAACGGCCTCCGCACGACCGCGGCTGCTACGTCGCCCCCACCCTCCTCGCGGACTGTGCGCCCGACATGCGGGTGGTGCGGGAGGAGATCTTCGGCCCGGTGGTCGTGGTGCTCCCCTTCGACGACGAGGAGGAGGGCGTCGACCTGGCCAACGCCTCCGACTACGGCCTGATCGACTACGTCTGGTCGGGCGACGTGGCCCGCGCCTTCCGCGTGGCGCACCGGCTGCGCGCGGGCGGCGTCGGTGTGAACACGGTCGGCCGCAACATGGAGGCGCCGTTCGGCGGCTTCAAGAAGAGCGGGGTGGGCCGCGACGTGGGTTCCTACGCCCTGCACGCGTACAGCGAGCTGCAGGCGATCGTGTGGCCGGGTTGATCCGATCGAAAGACCCTAGCCGTCCAGGTCCACCCGTACCGTGAGCAGCTGCGTCCCGAGGGCCCGTACCGCCATGCTGTTCATGCGCGGCAGTTGCTTCAGGCGGGCCCGGGGGTCGTCGTCCGGGAGCAGGTGGGCCGTGCCCGTGTGCCAGCGGCCCAGGATGCGCACCCGGACGCGTGGATTCGCCTGGATGTTGCGGACGTACTGGGATTTCTCGCCGTATTCCGATACCAGCCAGAAGGAGTTCCCGACGCGGCGGCCGCCCACCGGGGTCCGGCGCGGCAGCCCGGACACGCGGCCCGTCGTCTCCAGCACCGTCTGGAGGGGCAGGCGGCGCAGCACCGGGTTCATCCGGCGCTGGAACGCCGTGACCGCACGGTACTTGCGGTCGGCGAAGTCCGACATCGTCCCTCGCTCTCCTCGACAGCGGGACAGTGCTGGGCACTCCGCGCAGTCTCGCAGACCGGGGACCGGGGCGCGCGGAGAACAGCCGCGCGCCCTGCGGATGTCTACGCCCCGCCCAGGAAGATCGGATTGGTGAACGCGGCCAGTGCCCCCGGCACCGGGCCCGCCGCCGCCTCGTGCCGCAGCTCGGCCCGGACGTACGCCGCGTAGGCGGGTGTCGTACGCCATTCGGCGGTGCCCGAGCCGGTCACCGGCAGTGGGCCGCTCGTGAACAGCACTCCCTGGTCGGTGACGAAGCGGACCGTGCAGCGCGGTGCGCCCCGCACCTCCAGGCGGACCGTGACGGGGGTGTCGCGGTCCACCCGCAGCCGTTCGCCGATGCCCGCCTGCTCGCCGTGGCCGCCCGAGGCGGTGAAGGTCAGGGAGACGTTCTTCGACTCGGCGACGTACGAGCGGCCCGCGCGGATGCCCTCCTGGACGGCCTCGCGGGTCAGGTCGTCGGCGAGGACCACCGTCTGCGGGGTGCCCACCGCGTCCGGGTCGCGGTGCGCGTCGCTGTTGCCCATCGCCGGCAGCCACCGGCCGTGGCTCTCCCGGACCGCCGCCACCAGCGTGTTGTCCCACTCCGCGAGCGTCACCTCGTCGTCCGGGGTGTAGGGCCCGTTCCACACCTCCACCGCGTCCGCCTCGCCGAAGCCGAACTTCCAGCCGCAGCCGACGCAGGTGGCATGCGGATGCGCCGGAACGACCAGGCCGCCCGCCCGGTGGATCTGCCGGGCGAAGCGGGCCCAGCGGTTGTCGCGGGCCCGGTAGCGCCAGTCGACGAACGTGCCCGGGTCGATGCCCAGCGCCAGCACGTGGCCGTTGCGCGTCGTCACCTCCTCGCCCGTCATGATCAGCAGGTCGTCGCCCGCCTGGTCGGCCCAGTGGGCGTGCGAGGAGTGGGTGTTGTGCTCGGAGGTGTTGATGAAGTCCAGTCCGGCCGCCCGGGCCAGCGCCGCGATCTCGGCGGGCGTGCGGCGGCCGTCGGAGTACCAGGAGTGCAGATGGCAGTCCCCGCGGTACCAGGCCCGGCCCCGGCCCCGGGCCCGGGACGGCGGGTACCCCGGCTGCGGGGTCTCGCCCTGCTCACCGTAGGTGAGCGTGACGGTGATCTCGTACGTCAGGCCCTGCGGCGCCACCGTGTACGGGCCCAGCGCGATGTGCCAGGTGCCGGGGCGGATACGGCCCGGGATGTAGCCGGGGGTCGCGTCGTCCGCGCGGAGGAAGAACTCGCTGCGCGCGCCGCCGGACCAGCCGCGGAACCCCTTGCCGCCCAGTTCGGTGCCGCGCTCGTCGAAGATGCCGATGTCCAGCGCGTTGCCCTGGGTGCCGGCCGGGACGGACGGCTTGTCGTAGGTGTAGGCGACCCTGATCTCACGGACGCCCTCGGGGACGTCGACGGGCAGGTACACGAAGTCGGGGGAGCCGGTGGGCAGCGTGCCGCGCACCGTCCTCGTCTCCTGGTTGTCGGCCGCCTCGGCGGCGGGGCCCGGGGAGAAGCTCACGGTCCCCAACGTAAGCGCGGCGGCCGCACCCGTCACGAACAGCGCGCGTCTTCCCATGCCGTTGCCGTTGCCGTGGTCCTCCTCGCACATGCTGTGGCTCCCAACGGGTCGGATGACTTGAGTGGTGCAGGGGGTGGCGCACACCACTGTCGTGTTCAGCCGTGAACTCCGGTGCACGGGAAGCCGATCGGCAGGCACGTCCGGCGGAACAGCGGATGGACACGCCGCCCGTGACACCCTGTAACGGCCGAGCCGCCCGCCGACACACGCACGCCCTGTATGACCCGATCACCGCGTACGTATGCTCAAGGGATGACGACTTCCGCGACCTCCGGAACCGGCCCCACCGAGAACTCCATGCGTCGCGCCCTCAAACGCGCCCGGGACGGTGTCGCGCTCGACGTGGCGGAGGCGGCGGTGCTGCTCCAGGCCCGTGGCGCGGACCTGGAGGACCTGGCCGCGTCCGCCGCCCGGGTGCGCGACGCGGGCCTTGAGGCCGCCGGCCGGCCCGGCGTCATCACGTACTCCAAGAGCGTCTTCATCCCGCTGACCCGCCTGTGCCGCGACAAGTGCCACTACTGCACCTTCGTCACCGTGCCGGGCAAACTGCGCCGCGCCGGGCACGGGATGTTCATGTCCCCGGACGAGGTCCTCGACATCGCCCGCAAGGGCGCCGCGCAGGGCTGCAAGGAGGCCCTGATCACTCTCGGCGACAAGCCGGAGGACCGCTGGCCCGAGGCGCGCGAGTGGCTGGACGCGCATGGCTACGACGACACCATCGCCTACGTACGGGCCGTCTCCATCCGGATCCTGGAGGAGACGGGCCTGCTGCCGCACCTCAACCCGGGCGTGATGTCCTGGACCGACTTCCAGCGGCTCAAGCCGGTCGCCCCGTCGATGGGCATGATGCTGGAGACGACGGCGAGGCGGCTGTGGTCGGAGCCGGGTGGCCCCCACTACGGCTCCCCGGACAAGGAACCCGCGGTCCGCCTGCGTGTCCTGGAGGACGCCGGCCGCTCCTCCGTCCCGTTCACCTCCGGCATCCTCATCGGCATCGGCGAGACCTACGAGGAGCGCGCCGAGTCGCTGTTCGCGCTGCGCAAGGTCTCCCGCGCCTACCACGGCATCCAGGAGCTGATCATCCAGAACTTCCGCGCCAAGCCGGACACGGCGATGCGCGGGATGCCGGACGCCGAACTGGACGAACTGGTCGCCACGGTGGCCGTGGCCCGGCACGTCATGGGCCCCTCCGCCTGTCTGCAGGCACCGCCGAACCTCGTCGACGACGAGTACGAGCGGCTCATCGGCGCCGGCATCGACGACTGGGGCGGGGTGTCACCGCTGACCATCGACCATGTGAACCCCGAGCGGCCCTGGCCGCAGATCGAGCGGCTGCGGGAGCGTTCCGCGGCGGCGGGCTTCACGTTGCGCGAACGACTGTGCGTCTACCCGGAGTTCGTACGGCGCGGCGAGCCCTGGCTGGACCCCAGGCTGCGCCCCCACGTGGCGGCGCTGGCCGACCCGGAGACGGGACTGGCCCGGGAGGACGCGGTGGTCGAGGGGCATTCCTGGCAGGAGCCCGAGGAGGTGTTCGTCGCGGCCGGACGCACCGACCTGCACCGCACCATCGACACCGACGGCCGTACGGGCGACCGGCGGGACGACTTCGACGAGGTGTACGGCGACTGGGAGGCGCTACGGGAAGCTGCGGCGCCCGGCATGGCGCCGCAGCGCATCGACGCCGACGTACGGGCGGCGCTGCGCACGGCGGCCGACGACCCGACGAAGCTCGACGACGACGAGGCGCTGGCGCTGCTGCACGCGGACGGCCCGGCGCTGGACGCGCTCACCCGCATCGCGGACGACGTGCGCAAGTCCGCGGTCGGCGACGACGTCACCTACATCGTCACCCGGAACATCAACTTCACGAACGTCTGCTACACCGGCTGCCGTTTCTGCGCGTTCGCGCAGCGCCGCACCGACGCCGACGCCTACACGCTCTCCCTGGAGCAGGTCGCGGACCGCGCCCAGCAGGCCTGGGAGGTGGGCGCGGTCGAGGTGTGCATGCAGGGCGGCATCCACCCGGACCTGCCCGGGACGGCGTACTTCGACATCGCCGAGGCGGTGAAGTCCCGCGTCCCCGACATGCATGTGCACGCCTTCTCCCCGATGGAGGTGGTCAACGGGGCGACCCGGACCGGCATGTCGATCCGCGAGTGGCTGACGGCGGCGAAGGAAGCGGGCCTGGACACGATCCCGGGCACGGCGGCGGAGATCCTGGACGACGAGGTCCGCTGGATCCTGACCAAGGGCAAGCTGCCGGCGGCGACCTGGATCGAGGTCGTCACCACGGCGCACGAACTGGGCATCCGTTCCTCGTCAACGATGATGTACGGCCACGTCGACCAGCCCCGCCACTGGCTCGGGCACCTGCGCACCCTCGCCCGGATCCAGCAGCGGACGGGCGGCTTCACCGAGTTCGTCACCCTCCCCTTCATCCACACCAACGCCCCGGTGTACCTGGCGGGCATCTCCCGCCCGGGCCCCACGATGCGGGACAACCGCGCGGTCACGGCGATGGCGCGGCTCCTGCTGCACCCGCACATCCCCAACATCCAGACGAGCTGGGTGAAACTGGGCACGGAGGGCGCGGCGGAGATGCTCCGCTCCGGCGCGAACGACCTGGGCGGCACCCTGATGGAGGAGACGATCTCCCGCATGGCGGGCTCGTCGTATGGCTCCTACAAGTCGATCCGGGAACTGATCGCGGTCGCGGAGGCGGCGGGCCGCCCGGCCAGGCCGCGCACGACGCTCTACGGCGAGGTCCCGGAGGAACGACGGCGGGCGGCGGCGGCCTCGGACGGGCACCTGCCGGAGCTGCTGCCGGTGCTGGAGAACTGAGTCGCCCCCGGCACCACCATGTGCCGGGGGCCTCGTCGAGGACCGTTCAGCCGTCTTCCCGAGCCGCCCCCGGCAGATGCGTCACCAGCAGCACCACCCCGGTCAGGACGATGACCCGGACCGCCGCGTCCAGGCCGTTCCAGGTCTTGGACTGCCACATCGCGAACCACTCGCCGCCTATCGCGACGAACCCGGCGCCGAAGAGCAGCAGGAGCATCAGCAGGCCGATGTCGGAGAGCCACCGGGCACGCGGGTGGCGGCGGGCCCACAGACAGGTCGCGGCGATCAGGATCAGGGCGGCGACCGTCTCCCAGACGATGATCGCCACATAGGCGGCGTCCTCCCAGGCGCGCGAGGTGATGGCGCGCCACATCAGGTCGTCGTCCTTGAAGGTGGTGTCCATGGCGAGGACGTGCCGGACGAACTGCTGGTTGGTGCCGAAGTCCGTGATGTTCCCGAACGCCACGAGCGCGATGTACAGGGCGACCGTGCCGGTGAGCAGGGTCGCGGCGAGCGGGAGTGCGGACGGGGTGCGGGGGCTTCTCGTTGTTTCGGCCATGATCCAACTATGGAGACGGCTTTCGGCCGCTCACAGGGGATTTTCGGGCGGTCCGGGAAGTGTGGTGTGCACGACGTTGCGCGGCCCTGAGCCGACCGCTCCCGCTCGATTACAGTGCTGGGCGTCGACGTGCGTGCGGTGCCGTGAGGGAGGCCTGGGGTGGGTGCGACAGCCGGTGCCGTCTGGGGGCGCGTCGAGCAGCAGGACTTCCGCAGCCGGGTGCGCGGCACGCTGCTCGGTGTGGCTGTCGCCGACGCCCTGGGCGCGCCGGTCGACGGGCTCACCCTGGAGGAGATCCGGCAGGCGTACGGGCCCCAGGGGCTGACGGACCTGGCGTTCGGGCACGGCAGGCGTGGCGCGATCTCGCACCACACCCAGCTCACCCTGTTCTCCGTGGACGGGCTCATCCGCGCCCAGGTCCGCCGTGACACGGGCGCCTGGCATCCGCCGACCGATCTGCACCGGGCGTATCTGCGCTGGGCGGCCACCCAGCGGGACTGGGGACCTGACGAGCGGCGCAAGGAGGACGGCTGGCTGGCCCGCGAGGAGTGGCTGTACGCCCGGCGCTCACCGGCCCGGGCCTGTCTGCTCGGCCTCGGCGACGACACGATGGGCACGCTGGACGCGCCGAAGAACCCGGGCGATCAGGGTCCCGAGGCCGCGGCGCGCTCCGCGCCGTTCGGGCTGCTGGTCGGCTGGGAGCCGCAACTCGTGCTGCAACTGGCGGTCGAGTGCGCGGCGCAGACCCACGGGCACCCCACGGCGTACCTCGCGGCGGGCGCGTACGCCGTGATCCTGCACGCGCTGGCGCGCGGGGAGGGCCTGGACGCGGGCGTGCAGCGGGCTCTGGCGCTGCTCGCCCCACGGCCGGGGCACCAGCAGGTGGCGGACGCCCTGCAGCACGCCCTGGGGGCGGTACGGCAGGGGATACCGACGCCCGACCGGATCGAGGAGCTGGCCGGGGACGGTACGGCGGCCGGGGTGCTGGCGGTCGCCGTGTACTGCGCGCTGGTGGGGGAGGACGTCCGGCACGCGCTCTGCCTCGCCGTGAACCACGGGGGTCCCTCGGGGGCCGCGGCGGTCCTGACCGGTGGCCTGCTGGGCGCGCTGCACGGCGAGACGGCCCTCCCGCCGGCCTGGCTGGCCGAACTGGAGGGCCGTCCCACGATGCTGGTCCTGGCGGACGACTTCGCGATGGAGATGACGCAGGGCGCCGCGCTGCACAGCCCTACGGGGTATGCGCCGGGGTGGCTGGAGCGGTACCCCCGGGCGTAGTCACGCCCGGGGCGGCGCCCCCTCGTCCTCAGACTCCCTCACTCTCGACTTCGCTCGAGCGGGGGGACCCCCACGCCGGGCCGGCGGTGCCCGCAGCCGGCACCGTCGCCGTCGCCCCGTCGTCGTCCGTGTTGATCTTCTCGATGAGCGCGTCCCGCTCGGGCGTGTCCTCCGGCCTCACCAGGCCGATCAGGACGTACAGGACCAGCGAGATCGCCATCGGTACCGCCACCTGGTACTCCAGCTTCACGCCCGTGCGATCGGAGAAGTCCAGGTTGTAGTTGACGAGGAAGAACGCCAGCAGGCCGGCCGCCCAGCTGGTGAGCGCCGCCGTCGGGCCCGACTTCCGGAACGGGCGCAGCATGCCCAGGATGAACGGGATGGCGATCGGGCCCATCAGGCCGGCCACCCACTTGATGACGACCGTGATGATGTCCTTGAAGGTGGGCGAGTTGACCTGTGTGGCCACCGCCATGGACAGACCGAGGAACGCGACCGTGGTGACCCGGCCCGCGATCAGGCCGGTCCGGGTGTTCCACGCGCGTGCCGCCCTCGACAGCACCGGGACCACGTCGCGCGTGAACACGGCCGCGATCGCGTTGGCGTCGGAGGAGCACATGGCCATCGTGTGGGAGAAGAAGCCCACGACGACCAGGCCCAGCAGCCCGTGCGGCAGCAGTTGTTCGGTCATCAGGCCGTACGCGTCCGACCCGTCCGGCTTCTTGGCGGTGACCAGGAGCGGGGACAGCCACATCGGGATGAAGAGGATGACGGGCCAGACGAACCACAGGCCCGCCGACAGCAGGGCGGACCTGGTCGCCTGCTTCGCGCTGCCCGTCGCCATGTAGCGCTGGGCCTGGTTCCACATGCCGCCGTTGTACTCGAACAGCTTGATGAACAGGTACGCGATGAAGAAGACCGTCATGTACGGGCCCGCGAACCCGTGCCCGTGACCGTCCAGCTTCGGCGAGTCGAGCGCCTTGGACAGACCGCCCAGTTCGGAGATCTTGTGCAGCGCGATGACGAGCATGGCAAGGCCCGCCAGCAACTGGATGACGAACTGGCCCAGTTCGGTCAGCGCGTCGGCCCACAGACCGCCGATCGTGCAGTACACCGCCGTGATGCCACCGGTGATGATGATGCCCTGGGTGATCGTGACTCCGGTGAAGACGCTCAGCAGTGTGGCGATCGCCGCCCACTTCGCGCCCACGTCCACGATCTTCAGCAGGATGCCGGACCAGGCCAGCGCCTGCTGCGTGGGCACGTTGTAGCGGTCCTTCAGGTACTCCAGCGGCGAGGCCACGCCCAGCCGCGAGCGCAGCCGGTTCAGGCGCGGTGCGAACAGCTTGGCGCCGAGCAGCACGCCGATGGCGATGGGCAGGGCCCAGGTGACGTAGGAGGTGATGCCGTAGGTGTAGGCGATGCCTGCGTATCCCGTGAACATCACCGCGCTGTAGCCGGACATGTGGTGGGAGATGCCGGACAGCCACCACGGCATCCTGCCGCCCGCGGTGAAGAAGTCGCCGACGTCGTCCACACGTTTGTGGGACCAGACGCCGATCGCGGTCATCACGCCGAAGTACGCGACCAGGACGGCCCAGTCGAACCCGTTCATGTGCCCCTCCCTCCCTGCCGGACTGCCCGGCCATGGTGGGTTCCGGTGCATGGGCACGACAACCGACGTACTGGTCAAAGAGAGGTAAAATCGTTCTGTTGGCTGAGAGGTATCCATATACTTGACCGATAGAGGCGATTTCCGGCCGGGTGCATGCTTGTCCGTTCACGAGGCTGGAGCCTGCATCAGGGGCGTGTCATCGCATCAGCTCACCGGCGTTCACCAGCAGGGACTGTCCCGTGATCGCGCGCGCCCGGTCGGAGGCCAGGAACACCGCGGCATCCGCCACGTCGCCGTCCGTGGCCAGGTCGGGCAGCGCCATGCGGTCGCTGAGGCGTTTTCTCACCTCCGCCTCCGGTACGCCCTCGGTGTGCGCGGTGAACCGCACGTACGCCTCGACGGGCGGCCCCCACATCCAGCCGGGCAGAACCGTGTTGACCCGGATCCGGTACGGGCCGAGCTCCCGTGCCAGTGAGTACATCGCGCTGGTCAGCGCCCCCTTCGACGCCGCGTACGCCGCCTGCCGCACCTGGGAGGGCGCGGCCACCGACGACTGGGTGCCGATGAAGACGACCGAGCCGCCGCACGTCCTGAGCGCCGGCAGGCACGCCCGGGTCATCCGCAGCGTCCCGAACAGGTTCACGTCGATGACCGACTGCCAGGTGGCGAAATCCGCGTCCTGGAGGCCGCCGAAGTAGCTGTCCCAGGCCGCGACATGGACGACCGCGTCGATCCCGCCGAACCTCTCCACCGCCAGCGCCGCGAGCGCCTCGCACTGCCCCTCGTCGGTGATGTCGGTCGCCCGGTACGCCGTGTGCGCGCCGACCGGATCGAGGGCGGCGGCGGTCTTGGCGAGGTGCGCCTCCGTACGCGCCCCGAGCACCGCGTTGCCGCCCTCGCGCACCACGGCCGCGGCGACCTGGTGGCCGAGCCCGGCACCGACCCCCGACACGACGACGGTGCTGCCCCGGAGCAGTGACATCGGGCCCTCCCACCTCTGGCGGATTACCTGACGGAGCGTCAGAGTATGGCCGACCGACCGAGGACGGAAGGGGAGAGGGGAAGCGGTATGAGCGAGGACGGCGCAGGCGGCGAGGACACGCGCAGCGAGGTGTACGCGGAGCTGGCCGCCGTGGGGCCCTACGGCGTCCGCCCGGGCCACGCGCTGATCACCATGGTGGAACCCCACCCCGGGCACGAGTACGCGTACAACCGCTGGTACGAGGACGACCACTACTACGCCGGTGCCATGGCCATGCCGTGGATGTACGCGGGCCGCCGCTGGGTCGCCACCCGCGAGCTGCAACTCCTGCGCTATCCCCGGGAGTCGGCGGTCGCGCAGCCGGTCACGGCGGGCTGCTATCTGTCGACGTACTGGATCACGGACGGCCGCTACGACGACCACATGCGCTGGACGGTCAGCATCAACAAGCGACTCGACCGCGACGCGCGGGTGTACCGGGACCGTACCCACGTCTTCACCGCGTTCCAGGACCATGAGACGACGGTGTACCGGGACGGCGCGGCCGGACCGCGCGACGTTCACGCGCTGGACCACCCGTACGCGGGCCTGGTCCTGGAGGTGGTCGACGCGGACGGCCCCGAGCAGCGCGCCGGTCTGCTGGAGTGGCTGCGCACCCGGCATCTGCCGCGGCGCCTGGCGGGCTCCCCGGCGGCCATGGTGACCGTCTTCCGCCCGACGCCGCTGCCGGGCGACCGCATGACGTATGTGAAACAGGTGGAGGGCGTGGAGACGCGGCTGACCCTGCTGTGGTTCCTGGAGGAGGATCCCCGCGAGTGCTGGGAGGAACACTTCACGGGACTGGACGGGGTGGTCGCGGAGAGCGGGCTGGGCAGGGTGGAGCTGGTAGCGCCGTTCATTCCCACAGTGCCGGGGACGGACCGGTATGTGGATCGGCTCCGGGAAACCGACTGAGGCGCCCCGGAGGCGAACCGAGCCGCAAAAAAATACAGCCCCCTCGGCCGGGACGGCGGGCCAGTCGAGAGGGCTCATTCGTGGGTGTGGTGGGGCCGGGCCGGCACTACTTGATCGACGCCACGAACATGTTCCAGGCGTCGGCGGGGAAGGCCAGGACGGGCCCTTCGGTGACCTTCGAGTCCCGCACGAGCAGGGCCGACGGAAGGGGCGACTTGACCTCGACGCAGGCGCCGTTTCCGGCCGAGTACGACGACTTGGTCCACGTTGCCGTGGCCCCCTGAAGAACAGCCATGTTGACTCCGGTACGAGTTGCTGAGTTGCTGTGACCGCATCGCGGGCCCCTCACGGGTACCGCGTTGCGAATCGCGCCAACTTGTTGACTGGTGGCGTGATCGACGCTACTCGGCAACATCGCCGTCCGGAGGAGCCGTTCACTCGTCCGGGTGGCATATTCCAGTGGGGTCTTACGCCCGAATTACCCAGGGGTGTAAGATCCGCCGCTCGCCGGGCGCGAGCCTCAGGAGGAGACGTACTTCTTGGCCGCGTCCTCGATGAACGTGCGGGACTGCTCCACGTTCAGGGCCTGCGCTCGTAGATGCTCGTACATCACGGCGTACTTCTGCACATCCGGGGCCTTCTCCAGGTAGAGGTCGCTGGTGACGCCCTCGAGGTACACCACGCTCGAGTCGGCCGCGTCGGCGAACTCCAGGATCGCGTACTGGCCGTTGAGGCCGGGATGCGCCCCCACCTCGAAGGGCAGCACCTGCACGGTGACGTGCGGCAGCCGGGACATCTCCACCAGGTGCTCCAACTGCTCCCGCATGACCAGGTCGTTGCCCACCCGCCGGTGCAGCGCCGCCTCGTCCAGCACCACCCACAGGCGCAGCGGGTTGTTCTCGGCGGAGATTCGTTCCTGGCGGCGCATCCGCACCTGGACGCGCTTCTCGATGTCGGCCGGCGACGTCTCGGGCAGCGCGCCCTGGATGAGCGCCTCGGCGTACGAATGGGTCTGCAGCAGGCCGGTGATGATCTGCGGTTCGTAGACGCGCAGCGACTCCGCGTCGGTCTCCAGGCCGATGTAGACGCTGTAGGGGATGTCCCCGAACGCGTGCCACCAGCCCTGCTGGCGGGAGTCGCGGGCCATCTCCATCAGCGATTCGACGACACGCTGGTCCTCGACCTCGTAGACTCCGCACAGGTCCCGGACGTCACGCGGGCTGATGCTGCGGCGGCCGTTCTCCAGACGGCTGATCTTCGACTGTGACACCAGCAGCCGCTCGGCGACCTCTTCGGCGGTCATACCCTTGAGTTCCCGGAGCCGGCGCAGCTCTTGGCCCAGCCGGCGCCGTCGGACGGTGGGATTGACATTCGACGCCACGGACGTGCACCTCCGGCTGCGTGCCTCTACTTTGCGTATCTGCTGTTGAGCAGATTGCCACCAAGGTGCTTCCTACCGCTGGGAAACCGCGGATATGCGCCGATCGCACGCCACTTGGGTGGCCCCTGGTCGGAAGTCGGGCCCGCGGTACCGCGGATACCGAACAGCCCGCCGCCCATCGTACGGAATCCCGTACGCGGCGGCCCTCTCATGGCCTCCGTGCCCGGTAGGGCGTACGCATGCGGCCGCGCGGGGCGGTGGGGCCGTGTCGTCGCACAGGGACGTACGGCCTGACCACCCCGCGCGGCCGGGCGGCTCCCGAACGGGTCTCGGGACAGCTTGCGGTGCCTCGTCGTGCGGTCTCGCTGTCCTGCCGTACCGATTTTGCTGGTTGGGCAGGGGGCCTGCCGAGGTTCCGCTGAGCCGTGGGGCCTCGGCTCAGTGGGCCACGACGCGCGCCATGGATCCGCGGCGCGGCTGCATCGGAACGCCGCGGGCGGGTTCCGGTGCGGGCCTGGTTCCCGCGGCCGGGTTGCGGCGCGGCTGCGCGCCCACGCCGTTCTGGACGTCCATCACGGCGTGCGCCACGAGGCCGCCCATGGGGTCGTGCCGGATCAGATCCCGCAGCCGGGAACGGGACGAGCGGCCCTCGTTGCCCGGATACAGGTGCTTGCCGAGACCGACCGCGTGGGCCAGTGCGGCGAGCGCCGCGGTCCGCGGGTCCGGCGGAACGCCGGTACGGATCGCGGAATCCAGCCGGGACCTGATCTCCCGGCTGATGGCGGTGTCGGTCGCCTGGTACCGAGTCGTCGGCAGCACCCCGCACATCTGGCCGGGCACGGCCTGGACCATGCCGCACCGTTCCAGATGCGAGAGGTAGGTCTGGCGGAGCCCGAGACGGGGCCCGCCGATCCAGTGGACGGCCCGCACCGGAGCACCGCGCCTGCGCAGCAACTCCAAAGCGGTGTCCAAAGTCGGATCACCAGTCGGCCGTGGCACCACCACGGCGATACGATCCCCGTCTGGGGCTATCCGTCCGGCCAGCGCCAGCTCCACTAGCTGTGCTCCGGCCAGACCGAGGTCGAGCGACTGCGGCTGTGCAGTGGTACCCGTGGTCGGGTCCAGTGCCAGCAGCAGAAGCTCCTCCGGAAGTGTTCTGCGGCTCCTGCCCATCCATGCCTCCCCGCGTGGATGAGAGACAGGGTGACCCCTCTCACATTGGTCTGTCGAGGGTGCGTGACCGGAATGTAGTGGAACCGGTAGGTATGTCGTTCTCGTCTAGCGCAGGGGTCAATCCCTCACACAGGACACTGGTACATGGTTCGGGCAGCGGTGTCCGGGCGGTGGTTCACGGTTGGGCAAGCCGCGCACGCGGGTGCGCGGCGCACGGAGGAGGCATCGGTGGCGGGCGAGTCCCCCGACAGGTCGAAGCAGCAGGGGTCGTCGGCGGAAACGACGTCGGGGAGCGGGGCTCCGGTTCCGGGGCCGGCCAGGGCCGGACGCGAACCCAGGCTCGCGATGACCGGCGAGGAGGTGCGGGTCGACCAGGCTACGACGGTGCTCTCGACCAAGTCGCTGCGTGGTGGCTCCGCCGGTACGGCAGTTGAGGAGGCCGAGGAAGTCGAGGTGGTCGAGGAGGGCACGGGTCCCGCGGACTCGGCGGACTCGGCGAGTTCCGGCGCCAACGGCACCGGAGGCGAGGCGCGGGGGCGTGCGTCGCTGGCCTCCTGGGTGAGGAGCGCCGAGGAGGGCGAGGCCGAGGAGGAGAAGCCGGCGGAGAGGGCCGAGGAGGAGCCTGAGGGCAAGTCGGCGGCGGAGCCGGAGGCCGAGTCCGAAGGTGCGGCCGACGAGGGTGAGGGCGAATCCGTCGAAGCCGTCGATGCCGATGTCGAAGCCGAATCCGAAGCTGACGCCGGCGCTTCCGAGCCGGAGGCGGAGGGCGACGGCAGCGTCGACGCCGATCCGGTGACCCCCGAGGTCAGGGACAAACGCGAGGAAACTCCCAAGCCCGAGGAAAAGCAGGAGAAGCCGGAAAAGCGGGAAGTAGCCGAAAAGACAGAAGAAGAGGGCGAAAGGGGAGGGGGGGAGGTAAAGGGCGACTCCGAGTCCGGTGACCGGGACGGCAAGGACGGCCAGGACGGCAAGGGCGGCCAGGACGGCAAGGGGGACGAGGAGGACCCGGCACCCCCCGTGGACCAGCCCACCGCCATCTTCAAGGCCGTACGGCCGCCCGCCGTCGACCAGCCCACCACCATGCTCAAGGTGGGCGACGCCAAGCCCGCCACGTCCTCCGACACGTCCGGCCCCTCGTGGGCGGATAGGTCGGACAAGTCGAGCAAGTCCGACAAGATCGAGTCCGAGGCCGAACGCACCAGCAAGTTCGTCCCGTTGAAGTCGCTCGACGAGCCCCGGCCCACCACCCAGGCGAACCCGACGCAGTCGACGTCCACGGAGCCGAAGCCCGCCGCGGGTCCCACCGACGCGACCACCGCCATGCCCCAGGTCGGCCCCGAGCGCACCGCCCAGCAGCCGATCCCGCCCAAGCCGCCGCTGGACCTGCTCGCGGAGCTGACGAACACCCCGCCGCCCCCGGAGACTCCGGTCCGCACCGTCGTGCGGCGCATCAAGATCTGGTCGCCGCTGGTCGTTCTGCTGGCGATCATCTTTGCGATCGTACAGGCGGTCCGTCCGCTGCCGACCCCGACCCTCGCACTGACGGCCGGCGAGACGTACACCTTCGAGGGCGGGAAGCTCAACCTGCCCTGGCCGGGCCAGGGTCAGTCGGCCATGGAGGTGGAAGGTGTCGGCGTGATCGGCACCGAGGGGCAGCAGAGCCCGAAGCCGATAGCGAGCGTTGCCAAGATCATGACGGCGTACGTCACGCTCCAGGAGCATCCGCTCAAGGGCAACCAGGGTGGCCCGACCATCACCGCCGACCAGCAGGCCGAGGACGACTCGAAGAAGGAGGACGAGTCGACGGCGGCCATGAGGAAGGGCCAGAAGTTCTCCGAGCGGCAGATGCTGCAGATGCTGATGATCCCGTCGGGGAACAACGTCGCGCGGCTGCTGGCCCGCTGGGACTCCGACAACAACACCTTCGTCGGCAAGATGAACGCCGCCGCGAAGAAGCTCGGCATGACCCACACCACCTACACGGACCCGAGCGGCCTGGACAAGACCACCGTGAGCACGGCCGTCGACCAGCTGAAGCTGGCCAAGGCGGTCATGCAGAACGAGGTGTTCCGCAGCATCGTCGCGATGGCCAAGGCGGACATCCCCGGCCTGGACAAGCCGATATACAACAACAACGACCTGCTGGTGAGGCAGGTCGGCGTGATCGGTCTGAAGACCGGCTCGTCGACCCCGGCCGGCGGCAACCTGGTCTGGGCGGCGACGAAGGTGGTCGACGGCAGGACACGGACGATCTACGGCGCCGTCCTCAACCAGGACGCCCACACCGGCCGCGTCTGGGACAGCCTGCAACTCGCGCTGACCAACAGCCAGAAGCTCATCAACACCATCCAGCAGAGCCTGACCACCGCCACTGTGGTGAAGAAGGGCGAGGTCGTCGGGTACGTGGACGACCAGCTGGGCGGGAAGACGCCGGTGGTGGCCACCGAGAACCTGACGGCGGTCGGCTGGCCCGGCCTGAGGACGAAGCTGTCGATCGGTGACGACGGCACGGCGCCTCCGCACGAGGCGAAGGCCGGCAAGGTCGTCGGCAAACTCACGGTCGGTGACGGCTCCAGCCATGCGGTGACGGTCCCCGTGGCTCTGCAGAGGGACCTCGCCGAGCCGGGCTTCACCGACAAGCTGACCCGTCTCGGCTAGCCCGTCCCGGCCGTGCCGGGCACACCCGGCACCCGGCGGCACCCCACAGCACCCCGCCGCGGAGCCCCCACCCCGGGGCCCCGCGGCGGGGTGCGTGCTAGCGTCGCGAATCGGGACAGGTCGCCGGTCGCGGAGACGCGGCCGTGAAGTGGGAGCGAACGGGACGCGGCCGAGAACGGAAGACAGGACACGGGGAGTGCCTTCAGGTGGCCACAGCGGAGCCGACACACGCCGACGACGCCGACCGGGGACGTCGCCCGGACGGGGCACCTCCCGGACCGCGAATACCGCTGAGCGCGCCCACCCCTGACCCCCCGGGCCGGCCGGCCGTCCAGACCTCGGCCCCGACGGCACCGGTGGTTCCCGCACCCCCGGCCACCGCCTCCGAACCCCCCGCCGAGGACGCTCCGCAGGCACCGGGGCGCCTGCGCGCCCTGACCGCCCGTCTGAGCTCCTCCCGCGCGGCCGACCTGGCCCGCCGCCATCCCGCCCTCACCGTCACGGCCCTCGCCGGAGTGCTGCACCTCATCTGGTTCTTCACCTTCGCGAACAGCGGCGGCGACCTCGCAGCGCAGGACGCCTGGGCGGAGTTCGTCGGCCGGCACCCCGACTCGGCGTACAACCTCGCCTGGTACGGCGGCATGCACCCGGTCTCGTACAGCGTCGTGTCGCCGTATCTGATGTCCGTCCTCGGCGTCCGTACGACGATGATGATCGCCGGGACGGCCTCGGCCGGCCTGCTGACCCTGATCCTCATCCGCAGCCGTGCGGTCCGCGAGCCGCGGTGGCCGGCCCTCGCCGGGGTGTTCGGACTGCTGTGCAACGCCATCTCGGGCCGTGTGACGTTCGGCCTGGGCATGGTGTTCGCGCTGGGCGCGACCGCGGCCGTGTTCTGCTGGCCGTACCGCTGGCGTCACAAACGCTGGGCGAAGGCGCTCGGCGCGGCGTCGCTGGCCTCGCTGGCGACGATGTCGTCTCCGGTGGCGGGCCTGTTCGTGGGTCTGGTCGCGGTGGCGCTGTTCCTGCAGAAGCGCCGCCCCGGCGCGTGGGCGCTGGGTCTGGCCCCCACGGCCGTCGTGGCCCTGTCCGCGTGGCTGTTCCCCTTCTCGGGCACGCAACCGATGACCTGGGCGTCGACGATCCTGCCCTTCGCCTTCGCGGTCCTGGCGTTCTCCCTGGTCCCGAAGGAGTGGAAGACGGTACGGATCACGGCGGCGGTGTACGGGCTGTCCGTTCTCCTCGTCTGGCTGATCAGCTCCCAGATCGGCTCGAACATCACCCGGCTCGCGATGCTGTTCGCAGGGGTGGTGCTCGTCGCCGCGCTGCCGTTCGCGGTGCCGCGCAGCCGGAGGTGGTACGCCATCGTGGTGGCGTGCACCGGCTTCGTCGTCTGGATCGGCGTCAAGACGGTGGACGACATCGTCCACACCACCCCGGCGGCGTCCTGGGCGCACGAGCTGGCACCGCTGGTCCACCAGCTCCAGGTGGTCGGCGCGGAGAAGGGCCGAGTCGAGGTGGTCCCGGCGCGCTCGCACCGCGAGGCCTCCGCGCTGGCGCCGTACGTCAACCTGGCCCGCGGCTGGAACCGCCAGGCCGACATGGAACGCAACCCGCTCTTCTACGACGACACGCTGAACTCCGCGAACTACCACGCCTGGCTGCAGCGCTGGGCCGTGCACTACGTGGTGCTGCCGAAGGGCGAGCCGGACGGCGACGGCGGTGAACGCGAACGTGAGCTCGTGCAGCGGGGCATGCCGTACCTGAAGCAGATCTGGGGCGACGCCAACTGGCAGCTGTTCGCGGTGACCGACCCGACCCCGCTGGCGGATCCACCGGCGGTCGTCGACCGGGCGGAGCAGGGGGAACTGACGATCCAGGTGAAGCAGGCGGGCCGCGTGCTCATCCGCGTGCCCTACTCGCCGTGGCTGGGCCTGGTCGACGCCCAGGGCAAGGGCGTGAAGCCCCCGCAGGAGACGGAGGCCTCGAAGCACCGCGCCCAGGACGTCCCGAAGACGTACGACAACCTCAACGGCTGCCTGATGGAGGCCCCCGAGGACATCTGGGGCGACAAGTGGACAGAACTCCTGGCCCCACGAGCGGGCACCTACCGCTTGGCGGCGCCGTATCAGCTGCCGCGGGGGACCGCGTGCCCGCAGGAGCTGAGGGGAAGCGGCCAGCCGTCCGCCGGTTGAGGACGGAGCCACGACCAGCCGGCCGGCGGTCGAGGCCGGCCGGGGTAGGAGCGGGCGGGGCGAACACCTCACGGCCCCGCCCTCCCACCTCACCCCACCGGGAACGCCACGTCACACACCGCGTCCTCCGGACCCGAAGCCTCCCAGTCAGCGAAGTACACCTCCCGGCAGGGCCCCGCGTACGCCATCCCCCGCTCGGCCATCCACGCCTCGACCGCCTCGAACGCCGCCAGGATCTGCGGATGCGCCACCTGTGCCTTGGTGATCCGTGTGTACGCGAGCCGCCGGGCGGGCTCCACCCGTACCCGCGTCTGCCAGGCCCGCCCCCGTGCCTCGGCCCACGCCCGCGCCGCCGCCTCGTCCACGACGGGCACGCACGCCTCCGCCGGCCCGTCGCTCTCCGGCGACACCTCCGCGTGGTAGACGACGAACGGCGCCCCGGCGACGCCCCCGCACTCCCGCGCCGCCTCCTCCAGCCGCCCCAGCGACGCCCCGATCCACGTCGGCAGCTCGTCCGCCAGGACGTGCCGCGTCTCGGTGATCAGCACCTGCTGGGGCACGTCCACCGTCTCGACCACGAACTTCCCGTACATCTCGGAACTCCTCCCCGACAGTCGTCCACGGAGGTACGCGGCAAGGGTCCGCTGTCCGGCGATCCGCGTCTCGACGCCCGCCCAGTACGCGGCGAGCCGCTCGGCCGCCTCGTCCCCGTCCGCGTCGACCACCTCGGCCACGCGGGCGAGCGGCATGTCCAGCTGGCGCAGCAGGGCCACGAGCCGGGCCCGTTCCACCTGGGACACGCGGTAGTAGCGGTACCCGCTGGCCTCGTCGACGTGTGCGGGCACCAGCAGACCGAGACGGTCGTACAACCGCAGGGCCTTGGCCGACAGCCGGGCCCGCGCGGCGAACGCGCCGATGGTGAGCAGCTCTTCGTCCACCTGGTCAGCCCCCGATTCCTGGCGGCGTGCCTCCGTCACCGGGCGCCGTTCGCCCGGTGACGGAGACGCTCGTCCCTGCCCCAGGGGCAAGGTCAACGCCCGCGGGGAACGGCCGACCCGGCCTACGCGAGCTGCCCCTCGATGGCCGCCACGACCTCGGCCGCCTCCGGCTCCGTCTGCGGCGAGAAGCGGGCGACGACCTTGCCGTCCTTCCCGATCAGGAACTTCTCGAAGTTCCAGCGGATGTCCCCGCTGTGCCCCTCGGCGTCCGCGTGGCCGACCAGGCGTTCGTACAGCGGATGCCGGCCCTCCCCGTTCACCTCGATCTTCTCCGTCATCGGGAAGGTCACGCCGTACGTCGCCGAGCAGAACTCCGCGATCTCCTCGGCACTTCCCGGCTCCTGCCCGAGGAACTGGTTGCAGGGCACCCCGAGCACGGTGAAGCCCAGTGGCGCGTACCGTTCCTGCAGCCGCTCCAGACCCGCGTACTGCGGGGTCAGCCCGCACCTGGAGGCCACGTTCACCACCAGGACGGCCTTGCCCGCGTACTGGGAGAGGTCCGCGGAACCGCCCTGCAGCGCACCGATCTCGACATCGAGGACAGAGGCACCCGCACTGTTGTCAGTAGTCGTCATGGGCGGATGCTAACTCCGCCGCATCGCCACCAGGTGACGCGCCCGTCAGCCCCGCTGCGCTGTGACGAGCACCTCACCGGGCGCCGTACGCGAGTACAGCACCGACCGTCCCGCGCGCCGCCGCTCCACCAGCCGTGCGTCCAGCAGCACCTTGAGGTGGCGTCCGACCGAGCCGAGCCCCTGCCCGGTCACGGCGACCAACTGGCTGGTGCTCATCGGGGAGTCGAGCAGCACCAGCACCCGTGCCCGGGCGGGGCCGAGCAGCGCGCCGAGACTCTCCGGGACCACCGTGCGCGCCCCGTCCGCGAGTACTCCCGCGCACGGGTAGACGATCGCGTACCGGTCGGGCTCCTCCCAGGACAGCCAGCCGGCCCGCTGTAGGGTGACGGGGACGAACAGCAGCTGGGCGCCGGAGATCTCGCGCGGCGGGTACTCGTGGAGGTTGACCTGGAGCCGGTTCCCGCCGAGCCAGCGGGTCCGGCCCGGCCGCAGGGTGTCAAGGGCGGCGGCCCAGCCGCCCCGGCTCAGCTGCGCGGTCCGGGCGACGACATCGGCCTCCAGGACGCGTCGCCGCCGGTCCCAGTACGGCCGTACGGTCTGCGTCCACACGTAGGTGAGCAGGTCGGCCGCGCGTTCGGGCAGGTCGTCGCGGTCGAGGGCGGTGGGGAGCGGGCCGCGCAGGGAAACGGTGAGATGAGCCCGGGCGTCGGCGGGGGAGGCCGAGCGGACGCGCTCCACGCCGTCGTCGAAGCTCTCCCCGTCCCTGGGGGTGGGCGTGAGGAAGTCGGCGATCCACTCAGGGCCGAGCCCGCTGCTCACCAGCAGCGCGGTGACGGGGTCGGCGGCCAGTCGTGCCCGGTACGCGGGAAGGTGGGCGTCCAGCCAGGCGCGCTCCCCGGGGTGGGAGGCGGTGCCGGTGTGCAGCAGCTTCAGGGCGGCGAACACCTCGGCGAGCGGCGAGAGCAGGAACCGGCTTCCGGCGAGGGTGTCGGCGTTGAGGTACCAGAGGCCCATGGGGGGCCTTCACACTCGGGGTCGGGCAGACGTTTCGCACACGCGCGAAACAGTAACGGCCGGTCCGACCCCCTGCCCACACTCAATCCATGCGCAGCTACACCGATCTGTTCGGCACCCGGGAGTTCACCCCGCTGTTCCTGTCCGCCTCCTTACAGACGGCCGCCTCGACGCTCGGCGGCCTGGCGCTCGGCACGCTGGTCTACCGGGCCACCGACTCGCCCCTGCTGTCCGCGATCAGTATGTTCGGCCCGCAACTCGCTCAGGTCGTGGGCGCTACGACCCTGCTGTCGGCGGCCGACCGACTGCCGCCGCGCGCGACGACGGCGGGCATCGCGGCCGGGTTCGCGGTCGGCACGGCGGCCATGGCGACCCCCGGCCTCCCACTGGGGGCGATCTTCGCGCTGATTTTCCTCCTCGGCCTGATCCAGTCGCTCGGCGGCGGAGTCCGCTGGGGTCTGCTCAACGAGATCCTGTCCAAGGAGGGCTATCTGCTGGGCCGTTCCGCCTTCAACGTGATCAACGGACTGATGCAGATCACCGGTTACGCGGCGGGCGGCGTCCTGCTGGCGGTCCTGTCCCCGCGTACGACGCTGCTGACGGCGTCCGCGCTGTACCTGGCGGCGGCTGCGACGGCCCGCTTCGGCTTGACCCGCAGGGCCCCGCGCAGCTCGGGCCGCCCCTCCGTCGCACAGACCTGGCGTACCAACGCCCTGCTGTGGTCGTCACCGGAGCGCCGTACGACCTACCTCCTGCTGTGGATCCCCAACGGCCTGGTCGTCGGCTGCGAATCGCTCTACGTCTCCTACGCACCCGACCACGCGGGCGTGCTGTTCGCGTGCGCGGCGTTCGGGATGTTCGTCGGTGACGTGACGGCGGGCCGCCTCCTCCCGCCCGCGCTGCGCCGCCGCCTCGGCATCCCGTTCCTGCTGCTCCTCGCGACCCCGTACCTGCTGTTCGCCCTGCACCCGGAGGCGCCGGTGGCGGCGGCCTGCGCGGCCCTGGCGTCGGTCGGCTTCGCGGCGAGCCTGGTCCAGCAGGAGCGCCTGATGACCCTGACCCCACCGGATCTGAGCGGCCACGCCCTCGGCCTGCACTCGGCGGGCATGCTGACGATGCAGGGGGTGAGCGCGACGCTGGCGGGCGGGATCGCGCAACTGACGTCACCGGGCCCGGCGATGACGGTGATGGCGGCGGCGTCCCTGTCGGTGACGCTGACACTGGCCGCGACCCGCCGCCGACGGGCCCCTTCCACACCGCAGCCCGACGTCAGCTCCCGCGCGAGACGGAGGAAGCCGGCCCAGGAGTCTCGGGGGGACGGTGAGGGTGGGGCCGGGGGAGTGCTCCCTCGTCCACGAGAACCTCCTGGGGGGCGAGTGACCGTTGCGTGTACCCGGCCGCCTTCCGGAACGTGCCGAGGAGGCCGCCGACCATCTTCATAGCCGAGGCGTTCTTCCTACGGCGGCTGCCATCGATGCCCATGCTGCTGAACTCCCCCTGCGTCCACGTACATGCGCCAGGCCCGCTCTGCGCCCATGATGAACACGACACGTCACCGCTGCCCTGTGAACGCTGTGACGTCACCGGTGGTAGGGGGTGCGCAAGGGGCGCACGTTATGTACGCCGCGCTACCGCCTCGCTGGATGCGCGGGCGACGTGTCACTCGTCGTGTGGTGGCTGCCCTTCGGCGAGGCGTTCCGCGATGTCGTCCGCCCATTGCTGGGCCCAGCGGCGCAGGTCGGCGATCGCGGTCCCGTCGAGGCCGTAGGTCGCGAACTCCGAGTCGTCGATCCACTCGGCGCCGGTCAGGCGGGCCTGCAGGTCGGTCAGGTCAAGGGTGTCGCCGGCGTGGCGGCGGCCGAGTGCCTCGAGTTCCGGGTGGCTCCAGCGGTCGTAAGCGGCGTGGACGTCGACGAGGTCGCGGGCGAAACCCCGGTCGGCCAGTGCCCGTACCTTCATGCCGACGACGTCCTCGAGGGACACGGTCAGGCCCAGTTCCGTCACGACCGGAGGATGCCAGAGCGCTTCCTTCAGCAGCTGGACTTCGCACGCCTCACCCGTGGCCGGCTCGGTGACGCCGAGTCGTGCGGCGAGGGGATCCGACCTCAGCGGGTGTACGTCCCAGCCCCGTTCCTCCAGACCGGCCCTGACCGCGGAGGCGATCTCCTCCATGGGAGTGGCGCTCTCCGTGGCGACATCCACGTCGCCGCTGGGCCGGTCCACCAACCCGTGCGCCCGAACGGCGTCTCCACCGGCGAGCGCGAGAGCGTACGGCGCGCCCACGGCGAGGACGTCGGCGAGGAGTCGTCGATGCGGTTCAGCGAGCTTCACGCAGTCTCAGCCGGGTCCGTGGGAGAGAGCCATGCCTCGATTATGTCCGCCACCGCAGTGTGGAGCGCGCCGCCTTGCAGGCACGGGCGTGTCCGATGTCGGCCTCCGGGGCGTGCGTCGGCACCGGCCAAGAGCCGCACGTGAGTCAAACAGGTGGTACAGGGGCGCGCGCAGAGGCGCACGCCGGCCGAGAGTGCATCAGTCGCGGCGTCCCCATGCGGGAACGCGCCTTCCGCTTGGCGGCAAGTTATTGAAGTCTTGACCGACACGAAAAGGGGAAGTTGTGAAGATCGATTCTCGTGCTCAAGGTGGAGTCGGAGGGGTGTCCGGGCTTGGTGGGCAATGGTCTCAACGCTTGAGGCGTCCCACCGAGAGGCTTGATGAGGCGTCTGACTTGCCCTGTGGCAAGGAAATATGACGGCGTGCCGCCACTGGTTGCCGACTCAGAGGCAGTTCATAGGTTTCGAATCAGTAAAGAAGGTTCCCTGCGGGGAACTCTTGCTGGACTCTTAGGGTCCACAAATGAGGGGGAATTGTGAAGATCGTTTTGCGCGGCTGGCGCACGTCCGGGCAGGGGGCCTGGACCGGTCTTTGAACAAGCGGTGACTGAGCAGGCCGCGTGCTGAACCCGACGGGGGTCCGGTACGCCGCTCCCGCACCGCAATCCACGCAGTACCCGACGCCACGGCTGCCTGCTTCAGGAACAGGCAGTCGCGTTCAGGGGCGCCGTTTCCGGCCCGCGCATGCCCGCGGGCCGGCTCAAGGTGAGGAATCCACCATGCACATCTGTGTGCTCGGGCAGGGCTATGTCGGCCTGCCCCTGGCCATGAGGGCCGCCGAGGCCGGACACATCGTGACGGGCTACGAGCCCGACCGGAAGCGCTGCGAGAGTCTGGCCGCGGGCTCTTCGTACATCGAGGACATCGACTCGGACCGCCTGCGCAGAGCCTTGCGCTCCGGCGCCTACACGCCTTCCTCGGACCCCGAGGACGTCAAGGGTTTCAACGTCGCGGTCATCACCGTGCCCACCCCGCTGACCGACCGTGCCCCGGACCTCAGCTGCGTACGGGAGGCTGCCCGTGTGCTGGCTGCCCGAATAGAGCCGGGCGCCACCGTGGTTCTGGAGTCGACCACGCACCCCGGCACCACTCGGGAGGTACTCATTCCGTTGCTGGAAGAGGGGTCGGGCCTGGTCGCCGGCCGTGACTTCCATGTGGGGTTCAGCCCCGAACGCATCGACCCGGGCAACGCCGATTGGAGGCTGGAGAACACTCCCAAGATCGTATCGGGGCTCACCGACGCCTGCCTGCAGCGCGTGAAGGCCTTCTACGACTCCGTCACCGAGGTGACCGTGCCGGCCTCCGGGCTGGAAGAGGCGGAGCTGGCCAAGGTCTTCGAGAACACCTACCGGCATGTCAACATCGCCCTGGTCAACGAGCTCTCGCGGATGGCCCACACGCTCGGCGTCGACGTGTGGCACACGCTCGAGCTGGCTGCGACCAAGCCGTTCGGCTTCACCAAGTTCCTGCCCGGCCCCGGTGTCGGTGGGCACTGCCTTCCCATCGACCCGGTCTACCTCAGCCACCACGTCAAGACCCGGCACGGTCAGACCTTCCGGCTCATCGAACTGGCCCAGGACATCAACGAAAGCCAGCCCGACTACGTGGTGCGCCGTCTGCAGGACTCTCTCAACCGCCGCTTCCGCCGCAGTGTGCACGGCGCCCGCATTCTCGCCCTCGGCGCCGCCTACAAGCCTGGCACGGCCGACGCCCGACAGTCGCCGGCCGTGCAGGTCATCGACCGGCTGCGCGCCATGGGGGCGGACGTCACCGTCGTCGACCCCTATCTGCAGGACGACGACTGCCAAGCCATTCCCTTCGCCGACGAAGGAAGCGGCATCAGCGTGGCCGACTTCGACGCTGTCGTCGTACTCACGCCGCACGACGAATTCGACTTGGCTCAGCTCGCAGACGAAGCCGCATACGTCCTCGACACGCGCGGCGTCATGCCGGCCGCCCCACACGTCGAGCGGCTGTAGAGCACCAGCAGAACCGCGGCGTTCCCCGGACACAGGCAGACGGCCGCCGCAAGCAGGCACCCCTCATTGGCCCGATGCCGCGGAATTCGGTGACGCCGACAGCCACTTCGGCTGATGAAAGCGGCGGACTCCGGCGCACACGTGCTGGGAAGGCGGGTGCCATGCCGCCGGCCGACAACATCGAGCGTCATCGACGCTCCGGAAGGGAGGAAGACCATGTACGGACGTGGAACCATGGCCGCGACCGGGACAGGGCTGATCGTCTTTGGTCAAAGCCTGAGCTTCAGTACCGTGCTGGCGATATCTGTGGCATTGACCCTGACTGGTGCCTTGATCTACAGATTCGCCACGCGCAACAAGAAGTACGACGGTGCGTAAGGCCCAGCAGCGCAAGGCGCTGTACATCCTCGCGACCGCCATGGTCGCGGTGTGGTCGGGGACCTACCACTTCGTGCTGGGAGGTGGCCTGCACACCTCGTTCGGCCTGGCCTACTGGCTTTTCGGTGACGCGGTGATCGTCTTCTACATGGTTGCCTTCACCAAGGGCCGCCAGTTCACCCATCTGCCGGTGGCGCCCGGTCGTGTGGCCGCCATCGTGCCCTCGTACGAGGAAGCGGATCCCGAGGCTGTCCACAAGACTGTGCGGGCTCTGCTCAGTCAAACGCGGCCTCCGGACCACATCTTCGTGCAGGACGACGGTTCGGTGGATCACCCCGTGGTGCCTTTCGAACATCCGAAGGTGTCCTGGGGGTGGGCGCCCAATGGCGGCAAACGTGTGGCTCAGGGGCACGTGCTGAAGAAGCTCCGACGAGACGACTGGGACTTCGTCTTCACGGTTGACTCGGACGCGGAACCCGAGCCCGATGCCCTGGAGCAGTTGCTGAGGGCCATGAGCAACCCGAAAGTCCAGGCTGCCACTGGTCTGATCCTGGTCCGCAACCGGGAGGCGAACCTGCTCACCCGGCTGACGGACCTCAACATCGGCACCTCGTGCCTCATGATCCGGACCTCGCGCTCGGCAATCGGTGCGGTGGAGACCACGTCGGGCGCCCTGGCCCTGTACCGTTCGGCCATCCTCTTCGACAACCTGCATGACTACCTGTCGTCCGGCACGAACGGGGACGACCGGCGCCTGACCATGTATTCCCTGCTGCGGGGCGACGTGGTGGTGGTCAATGAAGCTGTGGTTCACACGGACATGCCGACCACCGTGCGAGGGATGTTCCGGCAGCGGCTTCGATGGGGCAAGTCGGGATGGCAGGCGCTCCCGTTCTGCCTGACCAACCTGAAGGGCAAGCAGCTCTTCTTTCCACTGCTGGCTTTCGTGCAGTGGTCCGTGATGCCCGTGGTCCTGTTGTGGATCTTCTGCTCGGTCATGTGGGCCGGACAGGGCAAGCACGCGATCCTCGCCTTTCTCGCGTACATGGTGATCCGCTACGGCGAAACCTCGCTCTACCTGGCGATGCGGCCGGGACTTTCCGCCCGCCGCAAGCTCTGGGCGTGGGTCCTCTACACGCCGCTGGAGAGCCTGCTCAACCTGACCGTTACACGCCCGGCGAAGTATTGGGCGCTGTTGAAGCTCAAGGATCGGGGATGGGTCACGCGCGGCAATGCGCACGCCCAGACAGGCAAGCATCGCAAGACGGCTCTGGCTGGCGAGTCGAAAAGCGCGATTCCGGCATGACAACCTCTCGTCAGGATGGCCGCTACGGCCATCCTGACGCCCCTCTGTGTTGCCGGTGAGGCGCCTGATGGCGGCGGCTACCTCAACTGGATCGCGAGTCGATCCCGCGGGTCAGGCGGTGAAGCCGCCGTCGACATGGATCGAGGCTCCGGTGATGTAGCCGCCGTCCGCGCTTGCCAGGTGGGCGACGGTGGCCGCGATCTCGGCCGCCTCCGCATAGCGGCCGACAGCGGTGAAGCCGGAGATCATCTGGGCATTCGGCCCGTCGGCGGGGTTGGAGTCCGTGTCGGTGGGGCCGGGGTGCACCAGATTGACGGTGATTCCGCGCGGGCCGAGTTCTCGGGCCAGGCCCTTGGTCATCCCGACCAGTGCCGTCTTGCTCATCGAGTACAGCGCCAGTCCGGGGAAGACCGCACGCTCGGCGACATTGCTGCCGATGCTGATGATCCGGCCGCCTTCGCCCATATGACGTGCTGCAGCCTGGGACGCCGTGAACGGTGCCCGGACGTTCACCGCAAGGGTCCGGTCGACTTCTTTCGGCCCCAGGTCCTCCAGTGGGCCGACGAGGAAGACGCCGGCGTTGTTGACCAGGATGTCGAGTCGGCCGAACATCGCGGCGGCCTCGTCCACCGCCGCGGTGAGCGCCTCGGGGACCGCGCTGTCGGCTCGGATGGCACGTGCCCGGCGCCCCCTGGCCTTGATATGTTCCACCACCTCGGCGGCGCGTTCCGTGCTGTTCTCATAGGTCAGGACGATGTCCGCGCCTTCTTCGGCCAGTCGTGACGCCACAGCGGCACCGATGCCCCGGCTTCCGCCCGTGATCAAGGCCACGCTTCCTTCAAGTCGGTTCATGACGTCGAGCATCGCGGGCACCGGCGTCGGACGCTGGCGGGAATCCGACCTGGCGTTCGCCCTCCGCAGAGGCACCACTGACCGGCTCGCAGGGCCGGGCACAGGTCGCGCCGGGGGCGGGTCGGCGTGTGATTCCAACGGGCATCTCGTCGAGGTATAGGTCAGGATCTGGCCGCTATCGCCCCTACTGTCGCTGCCGCGCCATGCGCCGCCACGCACCAGGACCACACGCCCCCCGGAAAGGCGGAGACCATGAGCTTCGACGAGAAGACCATCCCCGATCAGGCCCACGCACCGGCAGTCACCGGCGAGCGCGCCGACCTGTTGGAGGTCCTGGCCAAGCACCGGCAGCTGCTCCGCTTCACGACCCGTGACCTCACCGACGAGCAGGCCGCACGGCGGACCACCGTCAGCGAGCTGTGCCTGGGTGGCCTGGTCAAGCACGTCACATCGGTCGAGCAGACCTGGGCCGCCTTCATTCTGGACGGCCCCTCCGCCGTGGGCGACTTCACCGTCATGAGCGAGGACGACTGGGCGCGCCGGGCGGACGAATTCCGGATGCTGCCCGGTGAGACGCTGGCGGATGGGCTGGCCGACTACGCCGAGGCGGCACGCCGGACCGACGAGCTGGTCGTCGGCCTGCCCGACCTGGACGCCACCCAGCCGCTCCCCAAGGCACCCTGGTCCCAGGGCGACGAGCGGTGGTCGGCCCGCCGGGTGCTGATGCACATCATCTCCGAGACCGCCCAGCACTCCGGCCACGCCGACATCATCCGGGAGTGCCTGGACGGGGCCAAGAGCATGGGCTGATCCGAGACCGGCGTCTCGTCCTGACGCCACCACCGCGTCACCTCGAGCGAGAACTCGGTGGCGAGCCCGGGCGCTCAGCGACGAACATGCCAAGCATGACTGACCAGCCCGCGCGATGGACCCAGGCAACCGTCCACCCCGACATGTGGGTCGACCCGGACGACGACCCCCGCGACAGCGAAGGCCCCAGTCCGGACGGCGAGCTGGCGACGCTGCAGCACTTCCTGACGAACTACCGCATGACCCTGCGGATGAAGTGCGAGGGCCTGGATGCGGAGCAACTGGCCCGTCGGTCGGTCCCGCCGTCGACGATGTCGCTGCTCGGCCTGGTCCGGCACCTCGCCGAGGTGGAACGGGACTGGCGCGGCTGGATCAGCGACGGTGACCCGCTGCCGAAGCTGTACGGAAGGCGGGACGCGGACTTCGACGGAGCTGTCGCCGAGCAGGACCTGGTCGACGCCGCGTACGCCGATCTGGAGCGTGAGCAGGCCGCGACCGACGCCGCGCTGGCCGAGCACCCGGACCTGGGCGAGCGTGTGGGCAAGGACGGGATCTCAGTCCGGGAGCTGATGGTGCACAGGATCGAGGAGTACGCCCGTCACTGCGGGCACGCCGATCTGCTGCGGGAGTGCATCGACGGGAGGGTGGGCCAGTGACGAGGGGCGGGGATCCCAGAGGCCGCAAGCCGCGGGAAGCCCGCCCAGGCCCGTAACGCGCCACCACCCCCACCGCGTGTAACAGGTGACGTCCGACCACGAAAGGACACACGGTGAGGGAAGCACCCGCGGACTACCTGGAGTTCGCAGCCGCCCGCAGCGGGCCTCTGTTCCGGACCGCCTGTCTGCTCACGGGCGACTGGCACCTCGCCGAGGACCTGGTTCAGGAGACCCTCGCCAAGATGTACCGCTCCTGGCGGCGGATCAGCCGGGTGGAATCCCCGGTGGCCTACGCCGACACCGTGCTCGTGCGGACCTTCCTCTCCCAGCGCCGCCGCCGCAGCTCCACCGAGCGCCCCAGCGACCGGCTGCCCGACGGGGCCGGCCCGGCGCAGGACGCTGAGCTGCGGATGACCCTGCTGGACGGCCTGGCCCGGATGACGGCCAAGGACCGTGCCGTACTGGTGCTCCGCTACTGGGAGGACCGCTCGGTGGAGGAGACCTCGCAGGTGCTCCATCTGTCGCCGGGTGCCGTGCGCGCCCAGAGCATGCGTGCCCTGCAGCGGCTGCGCGCCCTGCTCGGCGACCAGTTGGCCGACCTGGCCGCATGAGAGCACGACCTGGCGGCGCGCGCTCCTCGCCCCGCCCCCGGTCCTACCGACGCCCCAGACGAACGGAGATCCCCCATGTCGCTCAACGAGGACTTCGAGGAACGGCTGACCCACGCCATGAGCCGCGCCACCGGCGAGTTCCCGCCCCACTCCGCCGACCTGGTGCGGCGTTCCGTCGCCCGGGGCCGACGGATGCGGCTGATCCGCGCCACCCAGGTCGCCGCCGCGACGGCCGTGTTCGCGGTGGTCGCCGCGGGCGGCACCCTGATGGTCACGGACACCTTCGGCAGCGGGGTCGGTGGCTCGGCCGAGCAGTTGAGGCCCGGCGGCCGTGCGCACTCCACCGAGCAGTCGCCCTCCCGGGCACCGTCGTCCATCAGTGGGGAGGAGATGGTCCGTACGCTGAAGAGCCTGCTGCCGCCCGGCGGCACCGTCTCCGGGGCCTCGGGCAGCGGAGCCCGGGGGGACGGCCCCGTCGTCTGGCCGACCGCCAAGCTCACCTACTCCACCGCGAACGGGTCCGCCGGCCTCGACATCGCCATCAGGCGGCTGGATTCCGGCGCCGCCGGCCGGCAGCAGAGCCAGGGCGGCTGCCTCCCGGTGGAGGTGCGCCCGTACGACAAGTGCACCGTCCAGAAGCTTCCGGGTGGCGCGGTGCTCACCGCCACCAGGTCGTTCACCTACCCCGGCAGTGACACCGGGCAGAAGCGCTGGTACGTGGTGCTCACCAGGTCGGACGGGGCGGAGCTGATGCTGCAGGAGTTCGGCGGCGGCGGTGAGAAGGACTCGTCCGGCGGAGCCGACCCGCTGCTGTCGATCGACCGGCTGACCTCCATCGTGCGCAGCCCGGCCTGGAACAAGGCGATCGCCGCGCTGCCGGCAGCCCCGGAGCAGGCCCCGTCCACCGGTGCCCCGACCGGCGACAAGCGTGTTCCCGGCGCTCGGTTGACCGAGGTGCTGAAGTCGCACCTGCCCCGTGTGGGGACCGTGTCGGACGTGAATGAGGATGAGGCGCTCGTCCAGTTGGTCTACGACGACGGACACGGGAAGAACATGGTGGAGGTCGACGTCCAGTACGACCGGATGAAGGACCTGGCCGGGCACATGGGTTGCGACGATGTGTCCGGTGCGTGCGAGGCCGTCACCCTGGCCGACGGCACCAAGGTGAAGAAGGTCGAGGGACGTTCGGAGAAGGGCGGTTCGGCCTCGGTGTGGCTGGTCGACACACTGCGGAAGGACGGTCGCCGGGTGGCGGTGCGGGAGGTCAACTCGTACGCCGAGAGCGCTCCGGTGACGCGACCGCAGCCCGCGCTGAGCATGGACCAGCTGCTGGCCATCGCGCTCGACAAGCGGTTCTTCACCGGCTGAGTTCCGGTACCGGCGGGCACCCCGGGCACCCCGCCCCGCCGGGGCGGTGGCGCCCCGGGCACCCCGGCCGCCCCGATGGGCCTTCTCCGGCCTTCTCCGGCCTCCTCCGAACTGTCGAGACGGTTACGGCCTTTGCGGCGCAGGGGTGGGGCACTCGCCCGAGCCCCGGACGATCAGTCGGGTGGGGACGGTGATGGTGCGGGCGCGGGAGCGGTCGCCGTCGAGTCGTGCCAGGGCGGTGGCCGCAGCCGCCCTGCCGATTCCCCCGGGGTCCTGGGCGACGACGGTGAGGGCCGGTTCCAGTGCCTCGGCGAGCGGTAGGTCGTCGAAGGCGACGACCGCCACGTCCTTCCGTTTGCTGCGCGAGAGTTCGGCGACGATCCCCAGGGCGACGAAGTTGTTGCCGGCGAACAGGGCCGTGGGCGGATCCGCCAGGTCGAGCAGCCGGGAGGTCGCGGTGGCAGCCCCCTGGGGATCGTGGGCGCTGGTGACCAGGGACCGGTCGTAGGCGAGGCCGGCTTCCTGGAGGGCCGAGCGGTATCCGGCCAGGCGTTCGCGGCGGGTGTGGAGCCCGACGGGCAGGTCGCCGATGAATCCGATGCGGCGGTGGCCGTGCGCGATCAGATGGGCGACGCCCTCCTGGGCGCCGGCCCGGTTGGAGCTGACGACGCTGTCCGTGGACAGGCCCGTCCCCGGGCGGTCGACGAAGACGACGGGCAGTCCCGCGGCGCGGTGGGGTTTGAGGTGGGAGTGGTCGGCGCCGACGGACGGCACGACCAACAGGATGCTGACGCGCCGGGCGAGGAACGTGTCCGTGAGCGCCTGCTCCCGGACGGGATCGTCCGCGGAGGAGCCCATCAGCAGGGTCAGACCGCGGTCGCGCACCGTGTCCTCTATACCACCGGCCACGGCTCCGAAGAACGGGTTGCCGAGGTCCGGGACGACCAGTCCGATGGTGGTGTCGGGTCCGCCGACGCGGATGTTGCGTGCCATGAGGTTCGGCTGGAAGCCGAGTCTGGCCACGGCGGCGAGCACCTGCTGCCTGGTCCCGTCCGAGACGGGTCCGTCCTCGTTGAGGACGCGGGAGACCGTCTTGGCGCTGACGCCGACTTCTCGGGCGACGTCGGTCAGGGTGGGGCGGCGGTTCGCTGCCATGGAGGACCGTTCCGTGCGGGCTCGTCGGTTCCGGCCGCTCGACCGGCCGGAACCGCCAAGACTTTCCAGTCAGTTGGCCTGGACCCCGGCGGCCTTGGCCGCCTCGGAGTCCGCTACGACGGTACCGCCGGCCTCGTCCACGGTGAGCGCGCCGGTCATGATGGCGACGACCTCCGCCATGGAGTAGTCGGAGGGTTTGATCAGGGCGGCGCGCCGGCCCAGCCGGTGGACGTGGATCCGGTCGGCGATCTCGAAGACGTGTGGCATGTTGTGGCTGATCAGGACGACCGGCATGCCCTTGTCGCGGACCCGGCGGATGAGGTCCAGGACCTGGCCGGACTCCTTGACGCCGAGGGCGGCGGTGGGTTCGTCCATGACGACGACGGTGCGGGCCCAGGCGACCGCGCGGGCGACCGCCACGGCCTGCCGCTGGCCGCCGGAGAGGGTCTCGACCGCCTGGGTGAGCGACCGCAGGCCGATCTTCAGGTCGGCCATGTGCTCGGCGGCCTCCTGGCGCATCCGCTTCTTGTCGAGCATGCGGAAGGCGCTGCCGAGGATGCCGGGGCGGCGCAGTTCGCGGCCCAGGAACATGTTGGAGGCGATGTCCATGGAGGCGGCCACGGCGAGGTCCTGGTAGACGGTTTCGATGCCGTGGGCGCGTGCGCTCTGCGGACCGGAGAACGTGACGGGCTCGCCGTTGAGGCGTATCTCGCCCGCGTCCGGGATCAACGCGCCGGTGAGGGCCTTGATGAGGCTGGTCTTGCCGGCGCCGTTGTCGCCGATGACCGCGAGGACCTCGCCGGGCAGCAGGTCGAAGTCGGCGCCGTCGATGGCGGTGACGTGGCCGTAGCGCTTGACCAGACCGCGGGCCTGCAGGACGGGGGTGGGGGACGGGGTGGCGGTCATCGGGCCTTCTTCCGGGAGATCTGGTCGACGGTCACCGCGAGGATCACCAGGACGCCGGTGATCAGGGTCTGGTAGATGGAGGCGACGCCCATCAGTTGCAGTCCGTTGCGGAAGACGCCGACGATCAGGACGCCGATGAAGGTGCCCAGGACCGATCCGCGTCCACCGAAGAGGCTGGTGCCGCCGAGTACCACGGCGGTGATGCTGTCGAGGTTGTCGGTCTGCCCCGCCTGGGGGTCGCCGACTCCGGTGCGGGAGATCAGCAGCAGCGCCGCGACCCCGTACAGCAGGCCCGCCACGGTGTAGATGCCGACGGTCAGCCGGGAGTTGCGGATGCCGTTGAGCCGGGCGGCCTCGGAGCTGTTGCCGAGGGCGTAGACGTGGCGGCCCCAGGCGGTGTTGCTCAGCGCGTAGGCGAGCAGCAGGAACAGGGCGATGGTGACCAGGGAGCCGTAGGTGATGTCGGTCCTGCCGAGCGGGAAGGTCTGCCCGAGGGCCGTCAGCGGTCCGGGCAGGTTGGTGACGGTCTGCTCCTGGGAGTAGATGTGGGTCAGCGCGAACGCCACGTTGAGCATGCCGAGGGTCACGATGAACGGCGGCAGCGGGACCTTCTGCACCAGCAGCCCGTTGAGCAGGCCGAACCCGCCGCAGACGACCACGCCCAGGGCGATGGCGAGCAGCGGTGGCAGGGTGCCGGCGGCCGCCGTCTTGGCGATCAGGATGCTGCCGAACGCCATCACGGCTCCGCACGACAGGTCGATGCCCGCGGTGAGGATGATCAGGGTCTGTCCGATGGCGAGGGTGCCGACGACCATCACCTGCTGGACGATCAGGGAGAAGTTCCCCCCGGAGAGGAACTGATCGGTCGTCACGGAGAAGAAGACACAGGCCAGGACGAGGGCGGCCAGTGGGCCGGTGGTCGGCGCCGTCAGCAGTCTGCGGGCCGTCGTCGGGCCTTTGAGCTCGGCGTACGGTGTGGTGGTGGACGTGGCGGTCATGCGAAGTCCTTGTCGGAAGACAAGGGGGCGGCCGCCCCACGGTCGGGGAGGGGTGGGGCCGGCCGCCCCGCTGCGGGAAGAGGCGGTGTCGAACGGACCTCGGGGGCGGCTCAGCCCCAGCAGTTCTGCAGGCCGAACCCGGTGTCCTTGGACGTGACCCCGGCCTGCGGCTTGTCGGTGACCAGGGTGACGCCGGTGTCGGTGTAGCCGGACGCCTTGGTGCCGTTCTTGGCGTATGTCGCGACCGCCTTGACGCCGTCGGCGGCCATCTTCAGCGGGTACTGCTGCGAGGTTGCGGCGATCTTGCCGTCCTTGACCGCCTGGGTGCCGGTGCAGCCGCCGTCGACGGAGACGATCAGGACGTCCTTCTCCCGGCCCTTGGCCTTCAGGGCGGTGTACGCGCCGAGGGCCGCGGGTTCGTTGATGGTGTAGACGACGTTGATGTCGGGCGCCTTCTGCAGGCAGTTCTCCATGGCGGTCTGCCCCTTGGCCTGGTCGCCGCCGGTGTCCTGGGAGCAGACGACGTCCTTGTCGGTGGCGCCGAAGCCCTTCAGGAAGCCGTTGTGCCGCTGGACGCCGACGGAGACGCCCGGCGCGAGGTCGAGCGTGGCTATCTTGGCCGTCTTGCCCTTCATGGCGGCCTTGGCGTACTGACCGATCAGCTGGCCGGCGTTGAAGTTGTTGGTCGCGAAGAGGGCGTCCACCGCGCTCTGCGGCTCGGGCGGGGTGTCCAGGGCGATGACCAGGACGCCCTTGGCGCGGGCCTTCTGGATCGCGGGCACGATCGCCTTGGAGTCGCTCGGGGTGATCAGGATGCCCTTGACGCCGGAGGCGACCATGTTCTCGATGGCGGTGACCTGACCGGCGTTGTCGCCGTCGAACTTGCCCGCCGCGGTGACCAGTTGGACGCCGTCCTCCTTGGCGGCCTTCTCCGCGCCCTCCTTCATCTTCACGAAGAACGGGTTGGTGTCGGTCTTGGTGATCAGACCGACCTTGACGCCCTTGCCCGAGCCGGAGCCCGCGCTCACCGAGCCCGAGCCGGAGCCGGATCCACAGGCCGTCAGGGCGAGGGCCGCGATGCCGGTGCAGGCGGCGACTCTGACGAGGGACGGGGACAGACGAGTGGTGCGAGACATGAACGACTCCTGCGGGATTGCGGGCGGCGCGGCCGGCATCGAAGCATGCCGTCCCCAGGTGTCATCGTTGACTTATGTCATCGTTGACACTGCTTGCTTGCCGAGGATGATGGACTCCCCTCCCGGCAACGTCAATGCCTTGTGCTCGTCACAAATCGGCAACGCCGACGGCTGCCGCCCCGGCGTTCCGGTCGCCGACCCGCTCCCTACCGCGCCCCGGCTGCCCAACACCTGCCCGACCGTCCGCAGCGGGGATCCCCCCATGAGCCCGCGGGAGATCGGCGTGGTCGCAGCGTGCGTCGTCGACGCCCTGGCCGGCGCCGCGGACCACCGGTCCCGGCTCTGACCTGCCAGGACGCCGGTCCCGCTCCGCCCTGGCGGAGCCGGCCGACGCGGCTGGCGCCAGGCTCCGACGCGGCTGGCGCCAGGCTCCGACGCGGCTGGCGCCAGGCTCCGACGCGTGAGGGGCCGACGGGCGGTTGCGGAGCAATCACGGCCGAACCGTTGACGCGTCGGCCGAACTGCGCCCATCATCGGGCCCGTTCGATGTCATCGATGACACAAGTCAACGATGACATGCCGCCTACGCAAGGATCACACGCAAAGACGACACGCCTTCTCGGCGCCATGGGACGACGGTGCCGCAGAGCGCCAGTTCCGGCCGAACGTCCACGCCGTGCGGCAGTCCGCCGCGTGGACGGCCGCAGCACAGGAGACAGCATGAGCTCTGGACGTGTACCCCGACATGCCCGCGTGCGGCTGATCGCGGCGGTGGCGACCGTCTGCGCCCTGTCCGCCGCCCCGCTCGCTCCTCGGGCCGCCGCTGCCGACACCCCGCCGTACTCCGAGACCTACCGGCCCCAGTTCCACTTCACGCCGGACAAGAACTGGATGAACGACCCCAACGGCCTCGTCCACTACAAGGGTGAGTACCACCTCTTCTTCCAGTACAACCCCAACGGCAACACCTGGGGCGACATGTCCTGGGGCCACGCGGTGAGCACCGACCTGGTCCACTGGAAGCAGTTGCCGCTCGCCCTGTCGTACGACGACAAGGAGATGGTCTTCTCCGGCAGCGCCGTGGTCGACTGGCACAACACCAGCGGATTCGGCACCCCGACGAACCCGCCCATGGTGGCGATCTACACCAGCTACCTCAAGAACACGGGCAGGCAGGCCCAGTCGCTCGCCTACAGCACCGACCGCGGCCGCACCTGGACCAAGTACCAGGGCAATCCCGTGCTCGACATAGGCTCCACCGACTTCCGCGACCCGAAGGTCCAGTGGTACGCGCCGACGAAGAGCTGGCTGATGACGGTGTCGCTGTCCGCCGAGCACAAGGTGCGGTTCTACTCGTCCAGGAACCTCAAGGACTGGACGCCACTGAGCGAGTTCGGACCCGCCGGTGCGACCGGCGGTGTGTGGGAGTGCCCGGACCTGTTCCCCCTCGCGGTCGACGGGGACAAGAAGAACATCAAGTGGGTCCTGGTCGTCAACATCAACCCCGGGGGCATCACCGGTGGTTCGGGCGCCCAGTACTTCGTCGGGGACTTCGACGGCAAGAGGTTCACGGCCCAGGACCAGGGCACCTACACACCCCCCGCCGGCACGGTCGTGCAGAACTTCGAGAGTGATGGCTACGGCACGTGGACGACCACCGGCACCGCGTTCGGCGAGGGACCGGCAGCCGGGGCGCTCGCCGGGCAGGGGGCGGTCGACGGCTTCGAGGGCAAGGGGCTCGCCAACAGCTTCCACGCGGGCGACGGCACCACCGGAACCCTCACCTCACCGGAGTTCACCGTCGACAGGCCGTACCTGAACTTCAAGGTGGGAGGCGGACGGCACCCGCACGAGGCCGGAACCGTCCTGGAGCGGGGTGCTGCCCCCGACGGGACGGTCCTCGCCGACTTCGAGGGCGGCACCTACGGCGCCTGGACGACGACCGGGGACGCCTTCGGCACCGCACCGGCCACCGGCACCCTCCCCAACCAGCAACAGGTGACCGGCTGGCTGGGAGACGGCCTGGTCGACACCTACCTCAACGGCGACTCCACCACCGGCACCCTCACCTCACCCGAGTTCACCATCGACAAGGATTACATCGACTTCCTCATCGGCGGCGGCAACCACCCCGTCGGCCGAGCCAACCCCACCGCCGTCGAGCTCCTCGTCGACGGCAAGGTGGTGCGCAGCGCCACCGGACAGGACGACGAGGCCCTCAACTGGGCCTCCTGGGACGTCCGTGACCTCGCCGGCAAGAAGGCACAGATCAAGATCGTCGACGACAACACCGGCGGCTGGGGCCACCTCAACGTCGACCGGATCACGCTGTCCGACACCCGGGCGCAGCCGGTCTCCCGGGAGACCTCCGTCAACCTGGTCGTCGACGGCCAGGTCGTCCGCAGCGCCACCGGCTCCGACAGCGAGACCCTGGACTGGGCCTCCTTCGACATGCGCCCCTGGGCCGGCAAGAAGGCGCGGATCCAGATCGTCGACATGAACACCGGCGGCTGGGGCCACATCCTGGCCGACCAGTTCACCGCCGCGGACGCTCCCGCCAAGTCCGCCGTGCAGCGCGCCGACTGGGCCGACTACGGCAAGGACTACTACGCGGCGGTGTCCTGGGAGAACACGCCGGGCGACAAGCGGTACATGATCGGCTGGATGAACGACTGGGAGTACGGGGGCGCCATCCCCACCTCTCCCTGGCGCAGCGCGCAGAGCGTCCCCCGGGAGATGGCCCTGCGCACCGTCGACGGCCGGATCCGGCTGACCAGCGAGCCGGTCAGCAGCCTGGCGTCCCTGCGGCAGGGCGACGCGTCGAGCGCGGCCGACGTCACCGTCACGAACGGCTCGCGGCCGCTGATCGGTCCCGCCGCCGAGGGCAAGGCGCTCGACATCGAGGCGACCTTCTCCCTCCGGGACGCCGAACGGTTCGGGCTGAAGGTGCGCACCGGCGCCGGACAGGAGACCGTCATCGGGTACGACACCACGACGCAGGAGCTGTACGTCGACCGAACCCGCTCCGGCGCGGTGGACTTCAGCAGCGCCTTTCCCGGCGTCCAGCGCGCACCGTTGCAGGCCAAGGACGGCAAGGTGAAACTGCGGGTCCTCGTCGACTGGTCGTCCGTCGAGGTCTTCGGCGGCAGTGGCGAGGCAGTGATCACTGACCAGATCTTCCCCGACCCCGCCGCCCAGGGGGTGCAGGTCTTCGCCGAGAACGGCTCGGTGAACCTGGAGCGCGCCCGTGTCCGGCACCTCGGTTCCTACCGCTACTGATCCCCGACACCAAGGAGGACATCACACCGTGCAGAAGACCCTGCTCGCCGAGTTCACCGCCCGCGAGGGAGCGGAGGACGAGGTCGCCCGCCTGCTGCGGGACTACGCCCGGAAGGTGCGCGAGGAAGAAGGCAACCTCGCCTTCGACGTCTACACGAAGACAGCCGACCCGCGCGCATACTGGATCTTCGAGGTGTACCGGGACGAGGACGCCTTCCAGGCGCACCTGAAGGCCCCGTACGGCGCCCCCTTCAACACCGCTCTCGCCCCGCTGATCGAGGAGGACGCCTCCGTGCTGACGTTCCTGGATCCGATGTCCTGACCGGGCCGGGGCCGCCTCGTGGGCCGGGCCGAGGACCCGCCCGGGTCTTGTTCGGAGCGCTGAGCAACTGCCGGGCCGTTCGGCGGCGCTGTGGTGGCGCCTGGCACGGCCGGCCCGCACGCTGGAGCCGAATGTGGGACGGACGTGCCGTCGCGCTCGCACACAGTGCGGCACCGCCTGGGACGCGTGCTGCCGCCACGACTACGAAAACTCCGAACACCGGTGAGGGTGCTCCGCGGATTCCCGCAACGGATGGACGACGTGTGATGCGGCCTGCCGGTTGCCGGCGACAGCCGGAAGCCGGGTGCCCGAAGGCGTGCCCGGTTCACCGCGCGCGGGGGTTGGCTGTCGGCATGCTGCCCGCCCACAGGTTCCCATCCCAGGGGAGCGCAGCGACTTCGGCGCGGTGGAAAGGAACCATGCCAGAGCGAGAGCACCCTGCGGGGACCATGGACGACGTCGATGCGGTCACAAGGGCGGTGCTGACGGCGTCCCGCCTGCTGGTGGCGGTTTCCGCCCGTTCCCTCGCCGCGGTGGAGGAGCGGGTGACCCTCCCGCAGTTCCGGATGCTGGTGGTGTTGTCCACGCGGGGCGCCACCAAGCTGGTGGCGCTCGCCGACCTGCTCAAGGTGGCGCCGTGTGGGCGGGACACCCCTCGGTGCGGTGCCGGACATCTGCTTTCCGCCCCTTGCGGCCGGTATGGCTCTTATTGCTTCCCCTTTTCGTGAATTTGCACTATGCAAAACGTGTCAGGGGACCGGCCAACCGCGATGAGAAAGGTCGTGGCCAGGGACAGCATGGGCCGGCCGCGCAGCAAACGTCTCGTCAGCCAGGCGCGGGCCGCCCGTGGTGTGGGGATCCGACGAGTGCGGGCGCAGGCCGTCCGTGGTCGCACAGCCGGCCCACCTCGAAGCCCCGCTCCGCGCAGGTGTCGAGGATGCGGGGCAGGGCGCCGAGGGCCGAGTGCCAGGCGCCCGGGGCGGAAGTGCAGTCGGAGTCGTGGAGCAGGATGGTTCCGCCGCCGTCCAGATCGCGGGTGACGGTGCGGTGGACGGAGTCCGGGGTGGCCCGGGCCGTCCAGTCCTCGCCCCAGCAGGTCCACAGCACCGGCGTGAGGCCGAGGCGGCGGGCCGCCAGGTGGGCGGCGGTGGACATGACCCCGTACGGCGGCCGGAACAGGGTGGGCCGTCGCCCGGTGATCGCGGCGACCGTGTCGCGGGCGCGGGCGAAGTCGTCGTAGGTCGCCCGTGGGCCCCGCAGCAGCAGCGGGCGGTGCAGCCAGCCGTGGATGCCGATCTCGTGGCCGGCCCCGGCGATCTCGCGGACCAGACCGGGTGAGCGGTGCGCCTGCGTGCCGAGCAGGAAGAAGGTGGCGTGTACGCCGTGGTCGGCGAGCAGCCGGAGGAAGTGCGGGGTGGAGCGGGGGTCGGGGCCGTCGTCGAAGGTCAGGGCGACGTGGTCCGGGCGGCCTCGGCCGGAAAGGCGCGGCAGGACGCGGTTGCGCAGCGGTCCGAACGTGGAGAGGACGGGCGCCGCGTGGGCGGCGGCGAGCACGGGCAGGGCGGTCAGGGTGGCGGTGCGCAGTGTGCGGGCCGTGGTCACGAGTGGTGTCCTTCCGGCTGGTGGCCGTGATGCGTGGCGAGGTCGTCCAGGTCGATGCCGTGGCCGATGGCGTGCACCAGGCCCGGGCCGTCGTACGCGGTCGCGACGCCGGTGCCGACGGCGCACGCCCACACGGCGCACGCGAGAGCGACCGTCGGGGCGAGTCGTCGGGGGGTGGGGCGCCGGCGGGCAACGGGCCGGGGGTCCGGTCGTGAGGGCCCCGAGCGGTGCACGCGCGCTATCTCGGCCGCCGGGCCTTCGTCCGGCGTCCCGGCGAACAGGGCGAGGCCCGTCGCGCGCTGGCGTGTCCCGAGCGGACCGTCGACCAGGTCGTGCAGTACGGACTTGAGATCGGCCGGGTCACGGATCCATACCGCCACGCCGGCCTGGTCCAGGGCGGCGGCGTTGGTCAGGCCGTGGCCGGGTATGCAGCGGTAACTGGCGACGGGGAGGCCCGCGGCGAAAGCCTCCAGGGAGGTGAGCCCGCCGGCGTTCTGGAGGAGGACGTCGGCGGCGTGCATGAGGCCGGGCATGTCGTCCACCCAGCCGTGGACGTGCTCGATGCCGTCGGCGCGCAGTTGCTCGGCCAGGGTCTCGTTCCGGCCGCAGACGACGACCGGTACGGCGGCGCCGCAGTCGCGCACCTCCAGCGCCACCTGCCGCACCGGCCCGACGCCCCAGGACCCGGCGACGAGCAGGGCGATCGGGCTGTGCGGCGGCAGCCCGAACCTGGCCCGCGCGCGGTCGCGTTCCTGTGTGTCGCAGGGCCTGAACCGCGGATCGGTGACCGGCCCGCACACCCGTACGTCCAGGGCTCCGGCGGCCCGTGCCTGGGCGGCGGGTACGGCGTGGGCCGCGAGGTGGACGTCCACGCCGTCCGCCACCCACAGCGGATGCACGGAGAAGTCGGTCAGGTAGGTGAGGACCGGGACGGTCAGCCGCCCGGACCGGCGCAGGTTGCCCAGCACCCGGCTGGCCCCGGGATAGGTGGAGACGACCGCGCCGGTCCCCGGGGCCAGGGCGCGCAGCACCCGGTCCTCGGCGGAGCGCAGCAGCGCCCGTGCCGCCGGGCCACCGCCTCCGGCGCGCTCGGTGCCGGCGTAGATCCGCTGGTAGGCCCAGGGTGCCCGGACGAGCATCCGGTGGTAGCCCTCCTGGACGGCGCGGCCGAGCCGAGCGGGCAGCAGGTCCAGCAGGTCGTGCCGGTCGGCGGTGTAGCCGTCCTGGTCGAGGCGGCGGGCGAGTTCGGCGGCGGCACCGTCGTGCCCCGCGCCGACGCTCGCGGAGATGATCGCGATCCGGCCGGAGGGTGTCGCCTCGCTCCGTGGGCGCGGTACGGCGGCCGTGAGTGCGGGCACCGGAAGGGTGCGTCCGGCGTCCGGAAGGGTGCGTCCGGCGTGGGGCATGGGGCTGGTCCTCCGGCCGTCGGGAGAGGGGGGAACTCTACAAGATGTAGTAGCGAGTGCTTCGAAGCCCGGAGCATACCTCCTACAACTAGTAGGAGATGACCGGGTAGCCTGTCCGGATGCAGGGTGAGGAAAGGCGGATGGTGAGCGACCCGAGGGACGAGGCGACCGCCGGCAGATCCGGTAGGCGTGCGCGCGGCGAACTGGAGAGCGATGTGCTGGCCGCGCTGTGGGCCGCCGACGGCCCGCTGACCGCCCGGCAGGTCCTTCAGCGGCTGCCCGGCGACCTGGCGTACACCACCGTCCTGACGATCCTGTCCCGCCTCCACGACAAGGGCATGCTCGTCCGGCACCGGGAGGGCCGCGGTTTCGCCTACGCGCCGGTCCGGGACGAGGCGTCGCACACGGCCCGGCGCATGCGATCGCTGCTGGAGGAAGGTTCCGACCGTGAGGCGGTGCTGACCCGCTTCGTCTCCGAACTCTCCGCGCAGGACGAGCAGTTGCTGCACCACCTCCTGTCCGGGCACGAAGCCCGGGGCGAGGGCTCCGAAGGGAAGCAGTGAGCCGGTGCTGATCAGCGTCTACGTACCGTTCGCCGGCACGGCGGTCCTCACGCTGCTCGCGCCGCGTCTCGCGCGACGGCTCAGTCCGCGACCCGCCGCCTGGGCCCTGGCCTGCGCCGCGCTCGTCATGGCGGTCGGCTGGACCGGCTCGCTGGCCCTGCTGGCCTTCACCGGCATCGCGCAGATCCCCCAGGTTGCGGCCGAGGGCCACTGGTCGGTGACCGCGCTGCGCGCCGAGGACCCGGTGTATTTCGTCGTCGCGGCCGTCAGCACCTGGGTCCTGGCCGCGAGCGTCGTGTCCTTGGGCGTGGCCGCTGTCCGCCAGGTGCGCCAGGTCGTGCGGACCCGCCGGGAGTGTGCCGGGCTGCGCGGTCGCACGGAGTTGGCCGTGCTCGACGACGACGTTCCGCTGGCCTTCGCCCTGCCCGGCAGGCCCGGACGGATCGTCGTCTCCCGGGGCATGCTGCGCTGTCTCGGCGACGAGGAGCGCGCGGCCCTGCTGGCGCACGAGCGGGCCCATCTGCGCGCAAGACACCACCTGTTCCTGCGCCTGTGGCGGCTCACGGCCGCCTTGAACCCGCTGCTGCGTCCCCTGGCCGACACAGGCGCCTTCGTCCTGGAGCGCTGGGCCGACGAGGAGGCCGCCGCGCAGGTCGGGGACCGGGCGGTCGTCGCCCGCGCGGTCGGCCACGCCGCCCTCGCGTCCGCCGGCGCACCTCGCCCCGCCCTTGCCGTGACCGGCGGGGAGGTGCCCCAGCGGGTACGGGCCCTGCTGGCGCCGCCCCCCGCCCGCCGAAGCCTGCCCTTCCTGGCGGGCGCCCTGCTGCTGACCGTGTGCTGCGCGAGCCTGGCCAACGCCGCCTCGGACAGCGACCGGATGGTCGACAGCGCCAAGCGGGCGCAGTGTGCGGCGCTCATGGGGACCGCGAGCGCGTCGCCGGTGGACGGCCACCGGCACGGCCCCGGCCTCTGCTGCCGTCACCAGCGGGGCGAGCGCGGCGAACACCGCGCGTAGCGCTACAGCGGTGCCTGTCCTTGTGCCTGGGGGAGCCGTCGTACCAGGAGATAGGTCCGCCGGCTGGGGTGCTCGTGTCCGGGGTGTGGTGCTCGGTCGAGTCGTGCGGTGAGGGTGAGGCCCGCTTGGGCGAGGGCCGCCGTTTCGGCGACCGGGTCGAGGAAGCGGAAGGTGAGATCGACGGGGCGGTCCCACCATTCGGTGAGGTGTTTGGCCTGTCCGGGGCGGCTGTCGCCGTCGCTGGTGTGGAAGGCGAGGAGGGCATGGCCGGCGGGGCGCAGCACGCGGGCGAATTCCGCGTAGGCGGCGGCCCGTTCGGACTGGCTCAGGTGGATCACGGCGTACCAGCACAGGATGCCGCTCACCGTCCGCGAGCGGATCGGCAGCGCGGTCATGTCCGCCGCTGCGAACGGCAGGGCGGTGGCGCGGTGCGCTATGCCGCACATGGCAGGCGACAGGTCGACGCCGAAGGTACGGGCTCCACGGCGGGCCAGGTGGGCTGTCGCATGGCCCGGGCCGCAGCCGACGTCCACGATCGGCCCGTCGGAGGCCAGTTCGGCGAAGGCGTCCAGCAGGGCGCGGTCGAGGGGCTTGCCCTCGAGTTCGTCGCCGATCTCGGCGGCGTAGCGTTCGGCCACCGTGTCGTAGCTGCGGCGTGTCACGGCGGACCCCGCGGTATGCGGGCGCGGCGTCGTCATGCCTGGCTCCGCTCCGGCCGGACGAGGGCCTCGGCTCCGATCGGGGTGAACCCGGAGGCGAGGAAGGCCCGCAGGGAGCGGGCGTTGCCCGGGGCGACGGCGGCGTAGACGGGCTCGTTCTCCGGTACCAAGGTGAGGGCGTCGGCGAGCAGCGCCCGGCCGTGTCCGCGACCGCCGTCCGCGGGTTGATGCAGTTCGATGCTGAGTTCCGTACGCCCGGCGAGGCCCGCCGCGAGAGTGACCAGACCCCGGTCGTCGCCGAACGCCCGGACGCCGGCGCGCAGTTGTCGGGCGTACCGCACCCTGGGGTGGTCGTCGGCACCGGTGAGCGGCCGCAGACGGGGAGTGCCGCCGGAGCCGCGATGTACGAGGGTGGCGTCGACGCTTCCGATCCGGCCCGTGGGTCCGGCGAGGGCGCGCAGGAAGTCCGGGGACAGGGAGCCGCCGAAGCCGTCGGGCTGGTGGGCGTGGACCTGTGCGGCGGGCAGCGCGGTGGCGACGACGGCGTGGCCGGTGAAGGCGACCGAGCATTCCAGGCCTCCCGGCAGCGCGGGCAGCACCGTGACCGCCCCGTCGGCGGGTGGGAAGCGTCCTTCGGCGGCGGCGAGAAGGTACTCGAGCAGCGGATGTGGGGGCGCCAGTGCGGTCCGGTGAGCGTCGAGGAAGGCCAGCAGCGCTGCGTTGAACCGCTCCGGCTGCTCCAGGTTCGGCAAGTGGGCCGCGTCGTCGATGACCGCGAGAGCCGAGTCGGCGACGAGCCCGTGCATGAGCTCGGCCTGTTCCACCGGCGTGTAGGTGTCGTCCGCGCCGACCATCACGAGGGTCGGTACCCGCACGTCCCGCAGCGTACGGCGGTGGTCCGGCCGTTCGGCCCGTCCGCGCAGGGCCGCCGCGGCCCCGGCCGGTGCGGTACCGCGCATCATGCCCAGGACGTGCCCGGCGACCTCGGGCAGGCCGGTCACGTGGTGCGGCGCGATCATCTTGTCGATCACCTCGGCCGCGTATCCATCCATGCCCTCGGCCAGCAGCCGATCGGCGAGGGCGTTGCGGAACGCCCTGCCCTGCTCGGTCTCGGCGACCGGCGAGGTGTCGGCCAGCACCAGCGCGGCCACCCGCTCGGGGTGTGTCCGGTGGAACTCCATGGCGATCTGCCCGCCCATGGACAGCCCAACCACCACGGCCCGCTCCAGCCCGAGATGGCCGAGCACGTCCGCGAGATCCTGGGCGAAGTCCGACAGCAGCGTCGTACCGGGTACGACCGTGCTCTCCCCGTACCCGCGCAGGTCGGGGACGACCACCCGGTACCCCGCGTCCACCAGCGCATCCACCTGGGGACGCCACATGGTTCGGTTGAACGGGTGCCCGTGGATCAACAGGACCGGCACCCCCGCGGGGGAACCGAGGTCGTCGTAGGAGAGGGTGACACCGGTCCTCGCGACGAGGACCCCGCAGGCTCTGGCCGTGGTCGCCGAAGTCGGCGCTGTGTCTGTGCTGGTGGAGTTCATGCCGGTCGCCTTTCCGGTTCGGAGTGCCGGTGAGTGCCCTGAATGCCCGTCAGGGCTTTACGGCGTGCAGGATCCGCATGCCCCTGGAGTCGGAGGCGTCGTGGCGGAGGTCCAGTCCCGCCGCTCGGCACTGTTCGACCAGCCAGGAGGACGCGATCCGCAGCTTGGGGTAGCTGCCGACCCGCTGCTGCCAGGCGCCGTTCGTCCGGGTGTGGAGCAGGTCGTGGACGATCACCGTGTCCTCGTCGCGGTATTCCAGGAAGCAGGTGAGCAGCCGGTCGTCGCTGCTGCGTACCGGGATGAAGCGGTCGGTGCCGCGCAGCTGAGCCGTGAGGTCGCGGTAGGTGACGACGAGGTGGCCGCCCGAGGCGAGGGCACGGCTGATGTGGCCGAGCAGCACGGGGACGTCCGCCTTGGACGGGAGGTGGGGGAGCGTGTCACCCATGCGGACGACGGCCGCGACCGTGCCCGGCTCGGCCGCCTCGGGCAGCACGGTGCGGACGTCACCGAGCACCGGCCGGACGACCGTGGTGTCCTGGGCGTACGTGACGAGCTCGTCGAGCAGGCGGCGGCTGGTGTCCACGGCGATCACCGGGGAGAAACCGAGGCGTGCCAGGGCCAGCGTCTGCGCACCGGAGCCGCAGCCCAGGTCGATGGCCGGCCCGCCGTCCCGGGTTCCCGGCAGGCCGAGTTCCGCGAGCAGCTCGGCCTGCCGGTCCGCGACCCGGTGGACGTCGCCGCCCAGCATCCAGGTGTAGTGCTCGGCGAGCAGCCGGTCGTAGTGGTCGACGGCGGTACCCGCGTCGGGGGTCATGGCGCGTCCCTCCGGATTGTCGCTACGCCTCGCCGTCCACCGGTCTGCGCGAGCAACGAGGCGTCGGGCCAGGTGAAGCGGAGCTTGGCAGGGGAACCGGCGAGCCGGGACGGTACACCGCCGGGGGGCGACACCGGCGCTTTTTCGACGCAGGTTCCGCCCAGGGCCCGGTGGAACTCCTGAGCCGCCGTGTTCTGTTCGAGCACCCACAGGTACAGGGCGCTGCCACGCGCGCGTTCGGCAACGGCGCGTGCGGCGCGGGAGAGCAGCGCGGTGCCGAGGCCCGTGCACCGACGGTGCTGGACGACGTGCAGGTTGTCGATGAGGCTGCCCCAGCGGCCGTCCTCGTCGAGGACGACGTGGACGAATCCGGCGAGCCCGGTGGTGGAAGCGGCGACTCGGAGTCCTCCGTCTCTGCGTTCGTCCGATTCGAGGAGGGCCATGCTGCACGATTGACTCCTCGAATGGCGTCTCTTCCGAACAGTTGGTTGCAGCTGAGGTAGCCTCGGCGACCGTGGACGAACTTGATTCGGAGATTGTCCGGCTCCTCCAAACAGATGCACGGCAGTCCAACCGCGAACTCGCCCGGCAACTCGGCATCGCCCCCTCGACCTGTCTGGAGCGGGTTCGGGCACTCCATCGCCGGGGCGTCATCCGCGGCTACCACGCCGACATCGACCCCGCAGCCCTCAACCGCAGCGTTCAGGCGCTCGTCTCGGTTCAGGTGCGCCCCCTCAGTCGCGCCGTCATCGACGCCTTCAAGGCCTTCGCCGGCGGCCTGCCGGAAGTCCTCCACGTCTTCGTGCTCTCCGGGGGTGACGACTTCCTCCTCCACGTCGCCGTGCAGGATCTCGACCACCTGCACGCCTTCCTCACCGACCGGCTCAGCAAGCGCGGCGAGATCACCGGCTTCCGCACCTCGGTCATTTTCCAGCAGGTGAGCAACACGGTCCCCACCCGGCTTCCCACGCCTGACTAGTGCCCCGCAGGCAACGTTTGCCCGTCAAGGAGCGGCGTCCGGTGCGTGCTCTGGGGGTACCCCCTGCTCGAAGAGCTTGGGGGAGCGTGCCGGGCGCCTCGACGGGGCGAACGCCGCCTGTCGGGGCACCAGTTCATCCGGACGGTGTGACCGGGGACCACACGCCGAACCACTGCTCGGCGCCGTACTCCTCGAACCGCTCCACCTCGGTGAACCCCAACTTGGCCGCGAGGCGCATCGAGCGGTTGTTGGCGGTCTGTGTGCAGAGCACCACCGGCTCGCCGGGAAGCGCGTCGGCGAACCAGTCGAGTGCCGCCGCGCACGCCTCGGCGGCGTACCCGTATCCCCACGCCTTCGGCAGGAACATGTAGCCGAGCTCGGCCTCTCCACCATTCGGACGGATGTGACCCGGACGCTCCGCGCCGCGCCGATCGAGCGTGACCGTGCCGACCATCGCTCCGTCGAGATCGATCACGAAAAGGCCGGGGCGCCGCCCGGGCACCTCAGGCACCGCGCGTTCGAGCTCATCGCGCGGTCGAGGGCCACCGAGGTAGGTGCGCACCTCTGGCGATGCGAACAGCTCGATGAACGCCGCACGGTCTCGTGCCTCGGACTCGCGGAGCACGAGCCGTTCGGTCCTGATCGGGGCAGGTGGCCAGGCGACGGGCCCGAGTCCAGTCATGACCGGCAACCTATCGCACGCCCGTGAGAGTGATCCGAAAGAGAAGGTCCGAGCGACCGACCGGCAACAAGGGCCAGGCGTACACGGAGCGGTGGTACATCGAAGCCGTACCCGACCGCGGCGAGTTCGTCGTCATCAGGCAAGCGGAGCCGACTTCGGCCGGCCAACTCCACCGGTGCACCGAGAGGTCGGGATACCCGGCTTCTCCGGAACCAGTTCGACGACATGGTGGTCGGCGTTGTCCTGTCCCGCAGGTAGCGGCGCAGTCCAGTGGGTGAAAGCCCGTCTCGGCCAGGTCCGTGGGTAGCGGCCCCGGTCTCCATCGTGGTCTCGATCCGACTATGTGCCAGGTAGAGGTGCGCGGCACCGCGCCGGAAGTTCCTTGGGCAGCGGTGTGTGCCGTGTCACGCACCCCAGAAGCTGTCCAAGTTGCCTGCATCACAGCGGAAATGTCCCTTTAGCGTCCATGCTCGAAACGGATGTCGACGCCCGAAGTGGAGCGTAGCGGCATCAACTTGGACGCGAAGTGCGAAGTGACTCATGGCACAGCACTCGTGATGTTCCCCCCTTTCCCCCTACCTCCTATCCCTCCATCCCCCTTTTCCCCCAGAAAGGTGCCCATTGTGGCCGCTTACCTGTGCCCTCCTGCCGTGATACACGGTGAGCACACCGTAGAGACCAGCCAGATCGTCGCGGACGTGCGCGGCCGACACCCGCATGCGGCGTGGGCGCCGCGGATCGACGGCATCGCCGCCAGTACGGGCATCGAATCCCGCGGGTGGATGCTGCCGCTGGAGACCGCCGTCGCGCCTGGCAACGGGGGCGCCCTGCGGGCTGCAGGCATCGGGCCGGCCCGAGCGGCGCTGGCCCGCGACGGGTTCACCGAGCAGGACGTGGACCGCGTGATCGCCGCCCTTGAGGCGATACCCGCGCCGCAGACGGTCCAGGAGCGCACAGCTCCGGCCTGGGCGGCCGTGCAGTCCTACGGGGAGCGTGCAGCGCGCGGGGCCCTGCAGATCGCCGGGCTGGACGTCGCAGACGTCGACTGCTTGATCACCAGTCACTCCACCACCCCGGCGCTACCGGGGCTGGACATCGCCCTGGCCAACAAGCTCCCGCTCCGCAACGACGTGATGCTGCTGCCGGCCACGCAGTGGGCCTGCGTCGCCGGGACCCGCTCCCTGGCGCTGGCGGCGGATCTCGTGGCCGCGGACCCCGACCGGGTGGTCCTGGTCGTGATCGCGGAGGCGCTGAGCACGACCTACCAGCCCGCGGACGACACTCTGGAATCCTTGATCGTCCGGTTGCTGTTCGCGGACACCGCGGTCGCCGCCGTGGTCACGGGCCGCCCGAGGCCCGAGTCGGTGCTGCGGCTGGACGCCGCCTGGCACCACACCCTGCCCGGCACCCATGACCTGCACCGCCTGGAGACCAGAGCGGACGGCACCCACTTCGTGATGGACCGGCGCGGGCCGCGGGCCGTACAGGAGACGGTCACCGCGATGTGGGAGTGGTTGCACGCCCGCTACCAGGACGACCCCGACTCCTGGCACCCCGACGTTCTGCTCGCGCACCCCGGCGGGACCCGGGTGCTGGAGTACATGGAGCAGACGATGCCCGACGGGTGGCCGTCGGGGCTGCTGGACTACAGCCGGGACAGCTACACCAGCGGCAACCGCGGAGGCGCCGCCGTGTTCGACATCCTGCGCAGGGCGCACGACGCCGGGCAGAAACCGGGCAATCGTGCCGTCCTGTACGCGGCGGCCCCGGGCCTCACGGCCACCGCCCTGGAAGGGAAGTGGCTGTAGTCCGAGCGCGCGCCACGCACGCCGGCGGACGGGCCGCCCGTACCGCCGGGTTGTGCCGCCCGTACTGCCGGTGGCGCTGCCTGAGGAGGGCGGGCCGCCTGTACCGCCGGGTTGTGCCGCCCGTACTGCCGGTGGCGCTGCCTGAGGAGGGCGGGCCGCCTGTACCGCCGGGTTGTGCCGCCCGTACTGCCGGTGGCG
>NZ_JBIATP010000029.1:62347-73350 GCF_042891915.1 Streptomyces sp. NPDC001848
GGCGCTGCCTGAGGAGGGCGGGCCGCCCGTACCGCCGGGTTGTGCCGCCCGTACTGCCGGTGGCGCTGCCTGAGGAGCGCGGGCCGCCCGACCCGCCCGCAGCCGCGTTACCGGGCGACCGCCGCCCAGACCACTTTGCCGGTGTCCGTCCACCGCACCCCCCACCGGCTGGTGAGCCTGTGCACGACGTGCAAGCCACGACCACCGTCGTCGAGGAGACCGTTGGGCCCCAGCCGCGGCCTGCCGTTGCCGGTGTCGCCCACCTCGCACAACAGCCCGTGACCGGACCTGATCAGCCGTACCGTGATGGGTCCGCCGGCGAAGCGGACCGCATTGGCGACCAGCTCGCTGACCACCAGCAGCACGCTGTCCCGGGTGTCATCTCTGGTGCGCCATTGCCCCAGCAGCGCGGAGACCAGCGTGCGGGCCCGGGCGGCCGCGTCGTCGCGCGCGGGCAGACGCCAGGTCGCGGTGTCCCCCTTGCGGTAACCGATCATGCGCGCGAGCAGCAGGGTCACGTCGTCGCGTCGGCGCACAGGCGCCAGCGCGGAGACCACCTGCCGCGCAGCCTGCTGCAGGGCATCCCAGGGGTGCACCGTGGACACGGCATCCGCCAGCCTGTCGATGCCCTCGTCGATCGATACGGCGGGATCCTCCACCAGGCCGTCGGTGTAGAGGGCGAGCAGCGAGCCCGGGGGTGCGGCGAACGCGTGCACGTCGAACGGCTCCCGCAGCGCGAACTCGGCACCCAGGCCGGGGTGGGGCCGGACGGCGAGCGGGCCGGCGGGCCCGTCCGGCGGCACCAGGACCGGGGGGAGGTGGCCGGCGCTGGACAGCGCCACACGGTGGCTGACCGGGTCGTACACGGCGATGCAGCAGGTCGACCCGAGGGCGCTGTAGCCGACCGCCAGTCCGGAATCCGCGTCGTCCAGCAGTGTCACGGTCTCGTCCAGGTGCTCCAGCACCTCGTCGGGTGCCAGCCCCGCGGACAGCAGCGCGCGGGCCTCCATGCTCAGCTGTCCCATGGTCGCCGCGGCTCCCAGGCCGTGCCCGACGACGTCACCGACCACCAGCGCGGTACGGCCGTCCGGCAGCGGAAAGCTGTTCACCCAGTCACCGCCGACGCCCGCGCTGTCGGGGGTGGCGGGCTGGTAGACGCTGGCAGTCTCGATGGTGTCGCCGCCCGTCCGTGGCAGCAGCCGACGCTGCAATGCCAGCACCTGCATGTGCTCGCGCTGGTGCTGGCGGGCCAGATCCACGTGATGGGAGGTCCGGGCCACCAGTTCCTGCAGGTCGAGCAGCTCGCTGTCGTCGAAGGGCCGGTCCGCCCGCCGCCAGACCTCCGCCACGCCCATGACGACGGGCGGCGTGCCGTCCAGAACCATCGGTATGCACGCCACTGCCGCCGCCCGGCCACCGGGCACCAGGGCACGTACCAGCTGCGGACTGCCGAGTACCCGCTCGATCGCCTCCCGGTCGGGTATGACGACGGCCTGCGCGGCATCGTCACGCTGTATCGCTTGCGACAGCAAGCGACTCGCATCGCTGGGAAGATCGTCGCCCGGAGTCACGTAGCCGTCGGGCCACGCCCGATCAGGCACCAGGGCAGCCCGCCGCAGCCGGATGCGCCCCTGCGGCTGCCCGGTGACCCGCTCGCCCGTCCACACGGCGAAGTCGAGGTCGATGGCGGCCACGTCTCCCCAGGCCAGCAAAGACTCCGCCAGCGACTGCGCGGTCTCGCCGATGTCCAGGGAGGTGCCGATCGCGGTCTCGGCGGCGAACAGGTGCAGCCGTTTGGCCATATCGATCAGGGAGACGGTCAGGCCCTCCTGCGGCGTCGCGGCGGCCAGGATGCTCATCGAGACCACCAGCTCCGACCCGTCGCTGCGCCGTAGGCGCTGGACCCGGGCGACGTGCGGCTCACCTGTCTCGAGGACCTGCCGCAACCGCCGTGTGACCGTCGGTACGTCCCCCGGAGGCAGAAGATCGACGAAAGGGCTCCCGGCCACGGCGTCCAGCCCCGCGAAAACGGGGGCGTCCAGATTGCAGCGGGTGATCCTCAGATCGCTGTCCAGGTTGACCGCGCCGAGGATCTGCTCCTGACGGCCGGGTGCCGGGTTGGCGTGTACGCGAAGGCGGGCGGTGCGGTCGCCCTGCGAGTCGGCAGAACCGGCGGCCGCTGCCGTTCCGCCGCGCGGGATGTACTGCCCCAAGGCGCTGCTGACCATGTCGAACGCCGACGAGGACGAGGGGGAGGAGGGTGTGGAGTTCATGCGGCTCTCTCAGCTCGCTCGCCAACCCCGGGACAGCGCCGGGGCCGTACCAGAACCCGTACGACAGGGTCCCGAGCCCTGACCGCACACCTCATTCAATAACACCCGGGGCCGCTTCGCCCACACCAGCGGATGCTCGGTGAACGCGGACAGTGATGGAACGCGACGGTCGGCCACGGCAGTTCGGTCGCGTCCGGCACGTCCCGATGCGCAGGGCGGAATCGACGAAGCGCGCGACTTCGGGTGGCTGGACAAGGGGGAGGTGGCGGGTGCGTCGATCGACCGGTGCGGCGACGGCGGACCGGCTGCGGACGCCCACGACGGGGTCTCCTTCCCGGCGGACCCAGACGTCCTCCTCGGCGGTGGTGCCCGGGATCAGGCTGTTCGATCCGCGCCTGCTCCGGCTTCGGTCGTGGGCTGGTGTGACAGACGGACGGAGACGCTGGTGCGCGTCCCCGTCCGGTGTCGTTGATGTTCCTGGTGTCGCTGTACTTCGCTGCTGTACTGCAACGGCTGTGGGCACCAAGCGACTGTCTGATGTGGAGGTCAGTCGGCGGCCTGCAGGTTCTTCACGACGGCGCCGTAGAAGCCGTCGTAGGCGACCTCCAGCTGGATCTGACCGGAGCGGGCCGTGTTGTTCCAGCCGGCGATACGGACCCGGACCTTGTCGTGGACGGTGGCCCCGTTGGCCATGTGCGCGGGCAGGACCGGCAGCGCGGCGTCCCCCTTGCCGAGAGACACCCAGCGCTTGCCGTCCCACAGGTCGTAGGCGAGCGTGACGCCCGACAGCGGGGAGCGGGAGCCCTGGCCGATCCAGGGGTAGACCTTCTTCGCCAGCGGCAGACCGGTGCGGTTGGTGAAGCTGACATCCAGGGTCAGCGGCTGCTTGGCCGTCAGGCTCTTCCCACCGCTCACCTCGGTGACGATCGGGCCCCCGTTGTGCAGGTTGAACGCGCCGATGTGGAAGGGCATCGCACGCTCGGCCACGTTCCGGCCCTTGTCGGCGACGGCACCGAAGCCGATCTCCAGACGGTCGTCGTTGATCGGGAACGCCTTGGTCGCGGCGACAGTGATCTTCCAGGTGTAGCTGGAGTGAGCCGGCAGCTTGAACGTGCTGCCCCAGTGGCCGCCCTTCGGGTAGAAGGACCCGATGAAGCCGCCGTCCTGGCTGCCGAAAACGGAGGTGGTGGCCGGAGCGTGCACCGCACGCACACTCAGCTTCACGTCCCCGTCGGTCAGCGGCAGGGCACCGTGCGCGGCCCCGCTGAGCTCGCCGTTCATGGCGATCGCGGCGCCGGAGTGGTTGGTGACGGTGAAGTCGAAGCTCTTTGCCGCCCCACCCGGCAGCAGCGGACCGGGCTGGGCCGGGGTCGCCGTGATGGTGAGCGGGTTCGCGGTGGTGCTCTGCGTCGCGGCGTTCGCCGTACCGGGCAGCAGCGCGAGCGCGGCGGACGCGGCGGTGGCGGCGACGACGGTGGCGGTACCGGCGAGACGACGACGGACGGACATGGAAGGCCCCCAGGCAAGTTCGTGCTGAGCGATTCAGCGGCTCGAGCCGTGCCCTCCCCCGGGCCGGCACGACAACCATGGCACGAAGATCGCTCCTAACCGATCACCGGGATGTCACCGCTGGGCAACAGCCGAATCGGCTTCTCGCCGCAGGCCCCGAAATGGGAAGCTCAGGCGATCTTGGGGCTCGCTGCTGGGCTGACCTGTGGCGCAAGGCCGCCGTTGGACTGGCGGCACGTCCGTTGACTCCCCGGTGTTCCCCGTGGTTCCCCGCACGATCCGGCACGAGCGTGGCACGACCGCTTCAACTCCCCCCGACCGCAGGACGCGTGCCGACGCCGAGCGCAACCGGGCGCGCGTACTGACGGCGGCGCGGCGGCTCTGCCACGAGCACGGCGACGCGGTGCAGATGCCGGAGGTGGCGCGCGCCGCCGGGGTAGGTATCGGCACCGTCCACCGGCATTTCCCCTCCCGGCAGGCGTTGGTCGCAGCCGTCGCCGACCAGCGGTTCGGCGAGATCGCCGACGTACGAGTGTCCGAGGCTTCTACGAGGGAGCGGCGGCCATCAGCAGCGCGGCGAGCACGACGGGGGCTGCCGTCTGGTACCCGATCCACACTTCACCCCCAGCGCTGCCGCCCTGCCACGCCATCAGGAGGCCCACAAGCGCCGTCAACATCCAGCCGCTGTCGTAAGCAACCATGAGCAGTGTGTATGTGCGCATCCGCCGTCTGCGCACATATCGAATCTCGATCCCGCCACCGACCAGCAGGGCCACGCCAGAGACCACCATCAGCCAAGCGGGCACGCCCAGCAGGCGACCGAGCGGTGCAGCCCCGGCGATGTAGGCACCAGCGAGCAACACTTTGAAGGCGCCATCGGCGATGATCCCCACCGTCTGGCGCGTCACTGGCGGTTTCACGGCCTGGGCCATGGGCGGTTCCCCCTGAAGCTAGTCGTCTGGTTCCATAATAAGATTACGGAAATAATCAAACTATGAGAATGACGAGAGCGGAGGCCAGGGAACGCAACCGCCGCGCCTTGCTGGACGCTGCGTTCCAGGTCGTCTCCCGGGACGGGTACCGGGCCAGGCTTGAGGAGATCGCCGAACGTGCCGACCTGACCACCGGCGCCATCTACTCACTCTTCGGGAGCAAGAACGGCCTGGTGGTCGCCCTGGTCGCCGACTACCTGCGGCCGCACTACGAAGAGATCGAGCAGGCGGTTCCCGCCGGACTGGATCTGCTTGAAGCGGTCGACGCCTTTGCCCGGTACTACCGGCGCAGTTGCGACGCGCCCGACGCACGGTCCGGTCTGGCGCTCCAGACCACCTTGCTGGATATGGCCCTGCACGACCCAGACCTGGGATCCCAGCTCGCCACGTCCATCCGAACGCAGGAAAGCCACCTGACCGCGCTGTTCACCGGAAGATCGCACGACGCAGGCGTCGTGACGTCGCACCAGGCCCAACGCCTGGTCACTGCATTGAGGGCACTGTTCGTCGGACTCAGCCAAAGCGTCATCCTCGGCCTCGCCGACGGTGCCGACGAGCAGTACTTCGCCGACGCCGCCCGCTCCCTGGCATCCGCCGTTTCCCTCATCGATGACGGTGCGGACGCTTCCTGACGGTCACTGCACCTGAGCGCCTACGGCGTCATGTATCCGTTCCGACCGCCGGTACGGCGTGGCATTGCCGCTCTACCGCCCGGCGGCGCCGTCCTCACCGTCAATCTCGTAGATCCGCCCTCGAAGCCGTTCACCGGCCCAGTCCAGACCGACGCCCAGGTCGAACCAGTGCCGATCCTTGCGGACTCCGGGCGGTGAGAGGTTCACCGCCGCCCAGGAGAACACTCCCAGAAGGATGGAGCGCCCGTGCTGCGTGGTGTGCACGGACAACGCGAACGGCGCGGCGAGTGCCGCGCGGGTCACCAGCATGAGCTGTTCGTCCTTGGAATGCCGACGCCCGCCCGTGAGAAACCGGGGCGTTTCAAGGATCTTGACCCACTCGACCACTGCGTCTGCCACCTGGGCGCGCAAGGACTCTTCGATGCCCTTCCGAACGGCGGTCGCGGGATCGTCGCCGAGCCAGCCAAGCCAGTGGTCAGGATCGGTGAGTTTGCTGAAGTCGTCCTGCGGCACCCCGTGACGGGGATTCTCCTGGTACTCACCTGTCAGTTTTCCGCTGCCATCCACCAACCACACGCCGCGGATCGCCTCGGGAGGTACGTAGCCGTTCGGGTCGTCGATATGCGTCGGGTCGATCTCGGCGACGCTGCCACCGGGATTCTCAGCAGCCGCAGCCAGCAGCGCCGGCTCGTTCGGTATGCCCTTACGTCGGCTTCGCCAGTCAAAGCGCCCCACGTTCCCACCCCCACCGTTGCCCGCCCAGTTGACCGCGATTGTGCCGCACGGGTCAGGACCGCATGAGGGGGGTGTGCGCGACGGCGACGGGCGGATGGAGGGACCCTTACCCGGCACCTCTACGAGCAGTATCGGCAGGCACGGCGCGGCCCCGCTGCCGGTGCGGTCGTTGATGTCAGCCTTGGATCTCACCGGCCCTGCGTGAGGCTGCCACGGTGGCCCGTCATGGCGCTTGAGGGTCTATGGAGATGCCCAGGTCCAAACGCGCTTGACGGTGATAGTTGTTCAGCTCCTCCACCAGACTGATCTCGCGGGGGTCCGACTCCCTGTGGCGCGCCGCATCCAGCATCCTCCACACCACGGGGTTCACCGCCGTAGCCGCGTCGGTCGTGGCTGGCGACGCGAGCAGGATCAGCACCTCGAAGAGAGCAGAACGCTTCTGCTCGGCCTTGTTCATCGCGGAGATGAACTGCTCTCGGTCGTCGGAGCCATCCGGTGCTTGGTAGGCACGCTTCGCCAGGTCGGCTATCTCTTTGACGCACGTGGCGTACTCGATGTAGGTATCAAGCTTGCGCTCATCCCAGCGTGTGGCCATCGCACGACGGTGACGGGCCCGCTCCGCTGCCGACGTCGACAGGTACGACGTGAGAGCACCGATGAGTACGCCGAGAATCGTCAGTATCTGACTGATCATGAGGTTGACCGTAACCACTCGCGCTGATCAAGGGACCCGACTCGGGCGTCCGAGGTCTCATTGCAGCGAGTCAGGGGTGCGTGCGGGTGCCTACGCAACGCTTCGCCGGCACCTGGCCTCGTGAGTCGGCTTCCGACAGGAACCACGCTGCTGCCGCTGCCATCCCGGAGCCCTCAGCTTGGGAAGCTGAGGTGATCTGCGAGCGATGGCCGGGGTGACCTGCACGGGAGCGATGCCGGCGCCTGGTCGCTCGCCTCGTTGTCACCCGGGTTCCGCCCCCGTCCAGCAGCCACTGTGCAGGACCGCACGCTGTCTCAAGAGGCGCGCGAATACGTCCACGCTGGATCTCCGTGGAATGGGCATGCGGGCTGCCGGCGCACCGCCCCAGGTGGATCAGGGGTCACCCCTGGAGCACTGGCACTGGAAGCAGAGGACCGGCTGCTCAGGCGGCATCCTGGTCGTTGGTGACCACCAGCGTTGATGACAGAGGTAGATGTCAAAGGCCCCGGACCATGATCGGTCCGGGGCCTTTGCGCTGGTGCCCCCGGCAGGATTCGAACCTGCGACACCCGCTTTAGGAGTTCGATCAATGCAGCTCTACGAGCCTCGGACGCCTGGGAGGCAAGGTCGTCACGGACCGCTCGTAGCTGCTGCTGTCTGCCTTCGTTGATGTCAGGTATGGATGTCAGGCTGGCTGAGCGATCGTGGCGCACCACGCTGACTCGCTCCGACGCGACTGCAGGGCGAGTCGCATCCGCGCAAGAAGACCTCGCCTCGACGGATCTGCTGCCACAATGCATGGGTTGACGCGAAGGAGGGGGTTCCATGCTCGCGGAGACGGCGGCCTTGCGGCTTGGTGCGACCGTGGCCAACCAGGCGGGGCAATGGTGGCTACGAGGCAAGCAACGGGAGCAAGAGCGATCGCTTCCGATGGAAGAACTAATCCGGATACGGATTCAGGGAGTGCGACTTCAGCGTGAGGTCAGGCAACAGTTCGAGCAGATCACGAACGCTGTCTTTGATCGACTGGAACCCTTCCTAAAGCATGCATTCCAGCGTCTGGAAGAGAACGGCCGCCAAGCTGTGATCGACGCGGTGGCCGATACGTTTACGAAGGCGGATCTATCAGATGAGGCGCTTCTTTCCGCGAACGCGCATCCAGCTGAACTAGTCCGCCATATCACCAATTCCGTGAGCGCTCCGGTTGGCTTGAATGAAGCGGAGACTCGGCTGTACGAGGTGCTCTTCACCGAGTGCGTTGAGTACTACCTCAACATCGTTCGCAGCCTACCGGTGTTTGAGGAACGGGCAGCGGGTGAGCTGCTGGCTCGAACAGCCACGTTGGGTTCCGAGGTGGCACGCATCTTGGAACGTCTCCCGGACCGTTCCCTGTTCGCGCCGGACGGCACAGACTACGACACGGCTTTCCGGCGTATGTATCTGGAACTGGTCAGCAGAGATCTGGACGAAGTGGAGCTGTTCCGCCGCACGTCCGACCAAGCGCCGGCACCGCGCGTACGACTGTCGGTTGCATACGTCAGTTTGCGGGCCACTGGGGATGACGGAAAGAATCGTCGTAGCGCCCACGTCGTGCCAGCAATCAGGCCCGAAATGAGTTACTGGGACGAAGCGGTAGGCGAGAGTTCCGCGATGCGGGTCGAGTCCGCGCTGAGTGGTTCCTCTCGGGCACTCCTGCGAGGCGAGGCTGGTTCGGGCAAGACAACCTTGCTGCGCTGGCTCGCCATCACGGCAGCACGGGGGGCTTTCAGTGGTGAGTTGGCCCGCTGGAACGGCCTCACTCCGATCTTGATTAAGTTGCGTGAGTACAGCGGCCGCACGCCACCGCTGCCCGAGGCCATGCTCGACGGGCTCGCTGGGCACATTATTGGGATCATGCCCAAGGGGTGGGTTGAGCGGCAGTTGGCCAGTGGCAAGGTACTGCTCCTGATCGATGGTGTTGACGAGATTCTCGACCGTGAGCGCCGAGCAGTACGCGACTGGCTGCGAAAGCTGCTGGGGCAATATGAAACGGTACAAGTAGTAGTCACCTCGCGCCCTGCTGCGGCCAGCGCTGACTGGTTGCGCCGCGAGAACTTCACAGCGATCCATCTAGATCGGATGACACCGCCAGACCTGGCAGCGTTCGTACGACAGTGGCATCACGCCGTGCGTGAACTGGACGGCGAACTGCCTTGCGCCGTAGATGAGCTTCCGCAGTATGAGCAGTCTTTGCTCAGCAGCCTCAAGGATCGTGCACACCTGCAGTCACTCGCAGGTACGCCCCTACTAGCTGCCATGCTGTGCGCAATGCATCTGAATAGAGGCCGCCAACTTCCGCGGGACCGTCTGGAGCTCTATCGCAATGCCCTGCATACCCTGGTGCACGACCGGGACGCGGATCGGAATGTGCCGAGTGCGGCGGAAAGTGAGCTTAGTCTCAGTGACAAACTAATCATCCTTAGAGACCTCGCATGGCGACTTTCGGATAACAACCGTAGCGAGATTGATCTAGATAGGGCAGCTGAATATGTCACGGCGAAACTGAGGGCAATGCGCCACCTGGAAATCCTGGACGGTAGGCAAGTATTGGATCAACTACGGCACCGCTCCGGGATTCTCCGTTCCCCTGCCCAGGGGCGCATGGACTTCGTGCATCGAACCTTCCAGGAGTATCTAGCCGCTAAGGAGGCTGCAGAGGAGGACCGCATTGGTAATCTGATTGGTCGAGCACATCTGGATCTGTGGCGAGAGACCATCATCATGGCCGCAGGCCACGCCAACACACGCCAAAGAGAAGAACTGCTTCGGGGAATCCTTGATCGCGCTGAGCATGAGACCCGACATGCGCGCACGCTGCGGCTCCTGGCAGCGGCCTGCCAGGAAACGCTTCCTTCCGTTTCCGACGAGCTTGCGGGTAGGTTGGACGATGCCGTGAAGAAACTGCTTCCGGCTAGGCGGAAAACAGATCCGCCGGCCCTGGCGGCGGTAGGCCCGAGTCTTCTGCGTTGGTTGCCGCGTTCATTGACAGAGTTGACCGAGGCGTCTGCGGTACAGACAGTAAGAACTGTCGCGTTGATCGGAGGCGAAGAAGCTCTAGATCTGCTGGGCGGATATGTGACAGATCCGCGCACAAGTGTCGTAGATGAACTAATACGCGCGTGGGCCTACTTCGATGCAGAAACTTACGCTGACGACATCTTGTCTCGCTTGCCGCTAGCAGAGCGGCAAGTCGGCATTACCCATTCTGGCCAGCTGGATGCAGCTGGTCGCTTGCCTTCTCTTCACCAAGCTCGCATTGAATATCCTGTTCGAGGGCTGGAATTCGTCGCCAATTTCCCGCCCCTTCAGGAGCTGTGGGTGGATTTTCTTCGCGAAGGCGCCGATCTGTCGGTTCTAAAGAGTCATCCTGACTTGGAACGACTCTTGTTGTTTGGTAGGGCGCCAATCAAAAATGTATCTGATCTGGCGAACCTGGGGAAGCTCGACTGGCTGGCGATGCCCGTGTCCAGGAAAGCTGATATAGACGTAATTTCTCAAATTTCGAAACTTGAGTTCCTCAGTCTATCTGGGATTCCGGGAGATGTTGACCTCAGTCCACTGGCCACTCTCTCTGCGGTAAAAAACCTGCACCTGGTTGGCCGGAAGCGCTCTGGTCTGCTGGGTTTCGAGAACCTGTCGGGCATGGCGAGTCTGGCCGATGTGTACCTGTTTCGCCTCGATTTGACTGCCTGGCTAGCAGCGATTAAGAGCGCACCCCCTTCCTTGAAAGTCCTGAGTTTGCACGACTGTGTTGTGCCCGTTGACGGCCAGGCCTTCAGAGTTTTCGAGAGCCTTAAAATCATCAATCTTTCTCATTGTCGCGCCCCGGATGGGACGCCAATCAATTCCCTGGAGATCGAGGGGATTCGCACTCGGATCGCGTGACGGCCTCGCGGTGGAGAGGGAGGCATCACGCCTACTGGCGTAGATTCGTGTGCTCGATGGTCGCGGTCAACGCGTCCACGCTCTTCCGGGCCGTCTCCGGCAAAATAGCGGTGCCTGTTCTCCCGAGGTCGGCGGAGCGACTTTGGCCTGGAGTTTCAATGACCGAGTCAAGGTCGTGGGCCGCCCCACCAGCGGGCGGCATCTCGCCTCGGAGATCGTCTGTGCCTCAGCCGAGGAAAGTCAG
>NZ_JBIATP010000030.1:0-47935 GCF_042891915.1 Streptomyces sp. NPDC001848
GCTCACCGGCCACCAGGTGGGGCCAGATCAACTTCGTACGGCGTGGCGCCACTTCTGAGCCGTGCAGTGGAGCCCAATGAGGTGCTTACAAACAGTGGTGCTCCTGCGGAGGCGCCCTCGGTATCGCGCCGGGCCGCGTCATCGGCTTCGAGCACAGCGGCGCCGTAGTCGAGGTGGATCTGAGCGGCTGCTCTACGCGGCCGGCGCCCCCTTACTGCTCCACGCCGCCGCTTGTCTTCACGCGGAGCGAGATCGAGAAGCTGAGGTGGCTGCTGTGACCTCTCACGTCGAAGACCAGATAGCCGCGCGGCTCGCCCGCGTCGCCGCAGAGAACGAACGCAAGCTCCTCGAGCGCGAGGAGCTCGCCGCAGCCCGTAAAGCCGGCCTCGCCCGCCGGCACGCCGCGAAGCTCCGCCGCCAGGCCGAGCACGCCAACGAGGCAGCCCGAGCCCTGCTACTGCCGGACACGAACGACTCCCCGAAAGGGGATGCCGAGTGAGCCCCCACGACCTGGCGCTCGCATCCCTCGGCGTCTGGCTCGCCCTCGCCGCCCTGGCCGCCGTCAACCTCGCCGTCGAGATCCGCTGCCGCCGCTACGCCCGCCAGGAGCACCCCGCCCAGGCCGCTGCCAGCAGCACGGAAAGCCCCTGAATGCCGCCCCAGAAGAGTCGCCGCGTCCTCGCGCGCGTGCGCGATACCCACAAAGGAGCCTCGTGAACCAGAGACTTGCCACCCAGCTGGTCGCCATCGCCCGGCGCGCTGCTGCCCGCGAGCCGCAGCCCGTGAAGATCCCGCGCCGAGGCCGCCCGCGGATCATCCTGACCGTTGACCGCAGCGGTGCCGAGCAGCCCCCGCCCGGCACCGTCACCACCCCCGGCGATGGGCACCTGGTGCTGTACGTCGGCCGGTGGGTCGGCGCACCGGGGCAGGGCTCTCCGCTCGCCGACCAACTGCGCGCCGCCCGCCTGCTGGAGATCGTGTGCGCCACTCAGGTCGGCGCCGAGTTCGCGCGCCGACAGCTCAATATCGGGTGGCGGATGGACGACGTCGAGGCGTCCGGGCTGCTGCGGTCCGACGCGTTTACGCGGATGCGGAACGGCCGTGGCTGAACTGGTGCTCGAGGCGCTCCGCGACGTCCTCACGGCCCGCCAGAAGCCCCGCCGCGGGCGCCGCAACCCCATGGACTGAACCTTCCGAACGCCAACCCCATGAACACCCTTAGGAACTGCCATGTCCCACCGCTCGACCGCCGAGCAGGCCGCGGTCGCCGTCCTGACCGCCATGGGCCTCGAGGACGACAGCCCGCCCATCGTGGAGCTCCTCGACGGCACCGGCCCGCTCGAGGTGATCGACGTCTTCGCGCGCACCGTGTACGGCCTGATGGGCCGCGCCGCCCTGCCGCAGGAGCTCGCTCTCGCCCAGCAGGACGAGCCGTGACCGGGCCGGGCGCGGGCATACCGCGCGACGAGAGGCCGGCTCCGGTCCTGCTGCACGACGGCGTCGCGATTCCGGGCGCCTTGTGTGCCGAGCTGGCCAGCGCCCTCGAGGAGTACCTCACGCTGCTGCCCCCGGCTCGGCGCGCCGGCCGACTGTCCCGTCCCGTGGCTGGGGTGCTGAAGGCGTCACGGGCGGCAGCAGCGCAGTGGCAGTTGCAGCAGCACCAGGCGCGTGCCGCTTGGGCTGCCCCAACTCCTGTGGCGTCTGTGGTTCTTGGGACTGCCCAACTGCCGTCAGTGTCGAAGACGGAAGAGATCACGACGACCGAGGCCGCAGACCTCGCCGGTTTCACGGCGGAATGGTGGCGACGGCTGGCCGTCCGGGGCACGATCCGTGCCCGTCAGGCCGACCGGAACACCTGGCTCCTGCAGCGGGCGGACGTGATCGCGTACACCGCCCGCGCCCGGCAGGAGACACCCCATGGCAGCAACGATGACGGCACCGGACCTGAACGGCAGGCTTGCTGAGGCCCGCACGGAGGCCGAGAAGGTCCGCGGCGACCTCAGCAAGGCGGAGACCGCCCTCGCTGCCGCCGTCGAGCGCGGCGACTATCCGGCGGCCGAGACGGCGAAGCAGCGGGTCGAGGCGCTGCGCCCGCACATGGCGCTCGCCGATGCGAGCGTGCGGGCCCTGGCGGACGCCCTGGCGGCCCTCGACGCGCAGCGCCAGCAGGAGCAGGCAGCGGCGCAGCGCCAGGCCCGCGAGGAGGCCGCACAGCGGGCCTACAACGAGGCGGCGGCGGCCGAGCGGGAAGCCGAGGAGCGGGCGAACCGGCACATGGCCGAGGCGCTCGCCGGGCTCGAGGCCGTCCGCGCGTCCCTGCAGGCGGCGAAGCAGGCAGAGCAGGCGGGCGGGAACGCTCGCAGGGCCGCCATGCATGCGCAGGCAGAGCTGATGGGTGGGACGCCCCCGGCGACTGTGATCACACCGGCCTGGGCGTCTGCCCGCATCGACCGGAGCCAGGTTCTCGTGGCGATCCTGCACGGCCGCGACCTGTAACCCCATTTACTTGCGCACCCGCGTAAAAGTCACCCGACCTGCGCTTTCGGTGGTGGCTGCGCCCTGGGCGCGGCTTCCATGCAGGAACGGGAATCCAAGGCCGCCCGAACTCACGAAGCGGCGACCTGCGCGGGTGCGCCCCACCTCCCCCCGTCGGCTACTCGTGATCGAGGAGCACTCCATGTCCATGTCCGATGAGCAGTTCGCCGAGCAGCGCCGCCGCCTGGTCCAGGAGCTGCACCGGCCCCCCAACCAGCTGACCGAGGCCAAGAAGCCGACCAACAGGGTCGACGCCCCGGACGGGGCGCTGCCGTCCCCGGAGGGCGACGGCGAGCCGAAGCTGTGGCAGCTGGGCCCGCAGGAGCTGCAGGCCCGGGTCACGGCCGCGCTGTGGCCGGGCGACATCGGCGACAACAGCGCCCACGCGTGGGTGCCCCGTCCGCCGGTGACGCTCGACCAGTACCTGCGGGACGGGATCTGATCGGACAGTTCCGCGCCCGGCCGTCACCACTCGAGGCGGCCGGGCACAGCCGTGTGCAGCCGCCCCGCCAGATAGATGCCATAAACCGCCATCACGGTCTGGCAACGGAAGTCCATGCTCCGTACACACACATGTCACAGTGTCCGCACACAGCTACTGCACCGCCTTGGGGGGCGAACCGTGAGCCAGCAGAACCCGCACCAGCCCGGATGGGCCACACCACAGCAGCCGCCGAGAAAGCACAGCGCCGGAAAGATCGTCGGGTTCGGCTGCCTCGGCATCGTCGGCCTGTTCTTCGTGCTCGGCGCCATCGGCGCAGCACTCGACAACGGCCACAGCAAGACCAGCAACGCGAGCAGCACCACCAGCCCGGGCCCCGCAAAGGCCAGCACCACGGCGTCCAAAGCCCCCACGACCGCCACCTCGGCGAAGGCCGCAGCACCTGCGAAACCCGGTGCTTCCTCCGCGCCGGCACAGAAGCTGCCGCCCGCCGAGGCCCGGAAGAAAGCCGCCGCGATCCTCCGGGCGAACGATGCCTACTACCAGGAGGAGTTCAACCACGGTGTGACCGTCACTCTCAACCGCGGCACCGACAACAGCTTCCCTGCGTTCCACGCCTGGCAGCAGAAAGCCGCCACCGACGTGAAGCCCGGCATGGACGCCTTCACGCAGGCCGACGGCTACTTCACCGCCGACGATGAACCCGCGTCGATCTCCGACTGGCGCGATGACAACGGCACACTCTCCGCGGACATCGCCCAGCTCGCCAACGACGGGCTCGACGTCGGCGGACCCGACGACGCGGCGGCCCGGCAGAAGGTTCAGGCCGACGCCAGCAAGTTCCCTCACGACTTCCAGGTCGCCGAGGCCGACGTCGACAAGGTCGCCGCAGGCAAATAGCTCACGCGGGCCAGGCGTACCGTGTGCCCGTCCCGTCGTCGGCTATTCGGGACTTGCCGGGCTCTCGGATAGGGCCCGGCTTCTTCGCATTCCGGCAAGGGTGGCGCTTTCATCCCGTACAGCTGTCACAGTGGCTCCACCAATTCGCGCTGCTTCTGGGGGGAATCGTGCGCTCTGCCGTCTCTGCTGCCGCCCTGCTCGCTGCCTGCCTCACCATCGCCTCCTGCTCGAGCGGCCGATCCGCGCCCCCGCCGCCTGCCGGCCACGCATCGGCATCCTCGAGAGCCGTGCCGAGCGCCGCCGGACTGAATGAGGACTCCACGTGCGCGGACTATCTCCACGTCAGTGAAGACGCGCGTGCGACCTTCATCGAGCACGAGATGCAGATACATACGCCGCAGACGCACGCGCCCATCACCCTGTCGTCCGAGTTCGCCCCTAGCGGCAAGCCGACGACCGTCGACGGCAACATGATCGCGAACAGGATGGATGCCTCCTTCCTCCTTTCCATCCTCGACAGCGACTGCCGTCACAAGCCTTCCACCAAGGTGGTCGGCCTGATGGCCCCGGCTTGGACGTCCACCCCGAGCCCGTGACCGCGCTATATCGGGCGCTTCTGAGCGATGAAGGAAATGTCAGCGCCCGGTAGGAACAGCGTGAAGGCCGGGTGCCACAATCCCGACACCGCGTCTAAGGAGGAGCCCGTGGGGTTCAGCTACCGCAAATCGTTCAAGGCCGGCCCGATCCGTGTGACGGCGTCCAAGTCCGGCATCAGCTACAGCGCGGGCGTGAAGGGGGCGCGCGTCACCAAACGGGCTGACGGCCGCGTGCAAACGACCCTCTCGGCACCAGGTACAGGCATGCGCTACACGGCGACGAACCGCCGTCCCGCCACCCGCCAGGCGACCGGCCGTACCGCCGTCCGGCAGGCGCCTCCAAATGGAGGCCGATACAGCGTTCTCAGTGAGCATTACGCATGGGCTGGCGAACCTGCCAGATTCAAGGGCTTCGCCTTCCGCCGACTCACGCTCTACCCGGACCGGGTAGAGATCAGACGCCTGATCAGCCGCGTCGTCATACAGACCCACGACATCGTCGAAGTGCGGTCCGGGGCGCCGTCACTGGCGACACACGCCTACCTGTGGTTCGTCGTCCCGGGTGATGAGCACGGATACACCCCGGACTCAAATCGGCGCGTAATCATGTTCAACACGTTCAGGCCTGGCCACCGCCGTACCTGGCGCCGCTTGACGGAGTTGCTCGAGCAGCGTTAAGCCGCCGAGAGGGCGCTCGGGACTTGCCGGGGCTCCGGATGGGCCCCGGCGCCTCCGTCTCAGGCGCTAGGAGTCGGTGCCGCTCCGTGGGCGCTGCCAATTGCGTTCCGAACGCGTCCGGGCCTCAGCCGCCGCCAACGGGACGGAGGCGCTGTCGTCACTGGCACGACCGCGCGCCCGAACTCGCTCAGGGCGGCATCGAGAGCTTCCGTGGCCTCGATCTCGGTGACTGCTGCCAACAGCTTCTCTGTGGCAGCCGCAACCTGCGGGTCGGGATGCCGCAGTAGTGGAGCAGCGGCGGTCATGACCCGGGTCATAGCTGGCATCAGCGCACCGTTCAACCGTTTCGTCTCGCGACGGTCACGGCTGACCATGTCGGCAGCCGCCCCGAGGCCGGCGGCACCGGCCAGCTGTCGCCCGCGGTCGTCCTGGGAGGTGACCGCGGCAGTACGGGCGAAACCGCCCCAGCCCGCGGCGAACGCCAGCAGCAGCGACAGGCCGTTCTCCTTCCAGCCGCCCCACAAAACCTTGGTGGTCCGGGCCATCGCACGTATCTCGAAGACCGCGACGATCAGGGCGTCGGCCTGCACCCGTACCGTGGCCCGGTCCGCTTTCGCGTCCGCGCGCTTCTTCGTGGCTGTCGTCACGGACCAGGTGAGGAACGAGCCGAGGATTGTTGGGCCTGCGATGGTCAGAAAGTGGATCACGGCGTGATCCTGCCGCCAACTCGTGGGCGATGTGGGTCGATTCGTGAATCTCGCCGCCCTCCTGCCCGACGTGGACACCGGCGGCCGCCCTTCGGGGGCGTACTGGTCGCCACCAGGGGCGTCCACGGCGGCGAACACCCTCCAGGGTGCTGAGGCCCACGCAGGCGTGACCGAGACGGACACAACCATGGTGGGGAGCCCCACGGTTGCCCTCAGCGTGCGAGTCGGATGCCGCGGGGCCGGCGGGGCTCGACGACGATGGCGCCCTTCTCCTCGCACTGCCGCAGCTGGTAGTGCACGGCGGATCGGCTGCGCAGCCCTACGTGCTCGCCGATCTCGACCACCGTCGGCGCCTCACCGTGCTCGGCGATCCGCTCCCGGATGAACGTCACGATGCGCTCTTGCCACTCGGTGAGGTGGTCTACACGGTGCCTGGCCATGCTCCGACTAGAGCATGCGTTCGAATTCTGAGGCAAGGTGCCCCAGGGGGTGTAACCGCATAGGTGATGCGGTTCGCTGCCTCTCACCTGCGCTTTTCTGTGGATGTTGGCACGCGTATGGCACACGTGGGGGAGGAAAGCCCCGACCGGCATCGGCTACCGGTCGGGGCTCTCTGGCCGTCCGTCCCTAACGGGGGATAGGGGCGGGCGGGGCTTCAGGTCACCGACGCCGCCGCGGGTGCTGGTCCTTGTGCTCGCGGATCTCGACGTTGCAGTCCGAGACCTTCGAGTAATCCGCGGCCGTCTGCGCCTGGTGACGCTGATCGGCGAGCGCCTTGCACACGGCACATCCGGGGTGCGGGGTGGGCCATTCGGCCGGCGGGAGCACGTGGACGGGCCCGCTCATCGTGTTGTGGCTCATGACCAGCGCACCGCCACCCACGCTCGGCGCAGCTGCGTACCGTCCGCACAGGGGTCCGTGTTGTACGCGCAGGGCGGGCAGCCGTCATAGTGCCTGATGAGCGCCGCATAGGCCGCGTAGGACGGCTTCGCGGAGAGCGCTTTAGCGGCACGGGCCAGCGCTTCGAGTTCCGTTGGACGTTGGTCTGCCGCAGTGGGCGGCGGGGCGGTACGGTGCGGCATGTCGACTCCTAACCAGTCGGCCACACCCCGGGGCCGTTCGCGCGGTCGCCGGGGTTTCATGATCTGGCTCAGGGTCTTGTGACAGACGGTGTTGGTTCGATCCCCTACTGGTAATCTCACGGTGGGATACTTGCCGATCCCGCCGTGGATACCGGGAGCCGCACTGTGGGGACCGCTCTGGAGCCGATCGAGCTACCTGATTGGGCGTGGGAACGTGCCGAGGTCAGACAGGCTCTCCGCGCCCGGGATGTGGGCGCCGTGTTCCGGTACGTGCAGCAGTACGCCGGCGCGAGCCAGGCCCGCATCGCCACAGCAGTCGGCATGACGCAGGCCCGCGTCAACGAGATCATCCACGGGCGCCGCGAAGTCTCGAGGCTCGATGTGTACGAGCGGATCGCCGACGGGCTCCACATGCCCGACGACGCCCGGCACCTGCTCGGCCTGGCTGCCAGCAGGGAGAAGCGATCCGGCGGCGCAGCGTTCGACCTCGCCGCGTTCCCCGAAGTGGTGCGCGTCTACGCGGCGCAGAGCTCCGCAGCCGAGGAGATCCAGCAGCAGGCCCGCGAGGCAGAGCAGTTGGACGTGCTCGCTGTTCGCGGGCTCGGCCTGATCGGGCTGAACGACAGCCTGCTGCGCGCCTGCCTGCTGCGCGACGAGGGCGGCAAGGGGCTGCGTATCCGGGTGGCGCTCCTCGACCCCGACAGCGACGCTCTGGCCCAGCGTGCGGCCGAGATCGGCGAGTCTGCCGAGTCCCTCGCTTCCGGCGTGCGGCTGGCCGAGGCGCGGCTGCGGGAGCTGGCCGACTCGTGCGATATCAGCGTGTGGCGGTACCGGATGCTGCCCACTTGGCGGCTCATCCGCACGGACTCCACCATGTTCGTCGGCGCCTTCGACTCGGGGTGGGAAGGGCACGAGTCGGCGACGTACAAGGTCATGGAGACACCACACGGCCCCCTGTTCCGGGGCTTTCGCAGGATGTTCGAGGCGGTCATCGACGGCGCGCAGCGCACGGTGTGAGAGGGGAGACGCTGGTGATCGAGGCGGAGTTGAAGGCCCGCGTGCATGCGCCCGAGGCGGTCATGCGGCAGCTCGACCAGCTGGCCGCGGCGCGCGTCGAGGTCTACAAGGACACGTACTACGACCGGCAGGACGGCCCGCTGGAGAAGGCCGACCAGGAGCTGCGGGTGCGGACGGTGCACGGCGCGGACGGCCTGCGGACCGTGCTCACGTTCAAGGCCGCGGCGGTCGACGAGGCGTCGGGGTCGAAGCCCGAGCATGAGACCCGCGTCGAGGACTCCCAGGCGGTGCACGCCATCCTGCAGGGCCTCGGCTACGTGCCGGTCATCGCGTTTGAGAAGCGGTGCCGGAACTACGCGTTCGAGGCCCGGGGTCGGCAGATGCTCGCCACTCTCGTGCGCGTCCCTGAGATCGATGGGACGTTCCTCGAGGTCGAGACGCTCGTGGACGAGGAGCAGGTGCCTGCGGCGCTCGACGACATCCGTGCCGTTCTCGCCGACCTCGGGATCGGGCCCGAGGATCTGACGAGGGAGCTGTACACGGACGCGGTCGCCGCGCAGCGCCGCTGACCCCGCAAACGACAAAGGCCCCCGTCCTCGAGGACCGAGGCGGGGGCCGTTGTCGAGCTCAGCGGGTGCCGGCCTGGTGGGTGCGGCGCCAGTAGTTGTGGAGACGCCGGCCGACCCGGAGGCGGAGCAGCTTGCCATGGCAGCGCGGGCACAGCCCGGGCTTGCCGAAGCGGACTATCTGGCCGAGGCCGCGGCACTTCTGGCACGGCGCGAACGGCTTCACAGCACACAACACTGCGTAGCCGCCAACCCAGAGGATCAGCGCGGCGCTAGTGAGCAACATCAGGTGTCTCCCCCTCGATTCCGGGCGTTTCCCGGGTTTTCAGCGGTGCCCCTGCTAGACGCTAGGTGCCTGCTCAGGGGCCGGATTCGGTGCTAGCGAGGCTGCTAGACCTAGCAGGGCGGGGTGCTAGGTCTAGCAGCGGTTGGGGGCTCAGGCGGCGAGCCTGTCGGCCTCACGGCGGGTGACGGCGGCGACCACATCGGCGCGCTTGATGCCGCGCCGGTTCTTGCCCTCGCCGTCGTCGTCGGCGCCCCACACCTGCTCGGTGCGGATGCCCCACGGCTTCACGGCCGCGGTGACGTTCTCGCCCTTCCACTCGCCGTACACGTCCGGGCGCAGCTCGGCGAGGCGGTCGGCGATCCGCTCGCACCACACGGCCTTCTCGTCGGCACCCATGACGCTGAGCACGTCGGCGAGGACGTCCATGCCGACCGTGGCGGCCGGGCCCTCGCCCATCGCGTGGCCGGTGATGTTGCCGTACTCCTCGCGCATCTTCCGCGCCCGCGCGACGACCAGCTCGGCCTTGGGAGCGTCGACGAACGCCGAGGCGACGATGCGCGGGTCGTCGCCCTCGCCGGCCATCCAGCAGATGCCCAGATCGCGGCGGCTGAACATGGTGGCGCGGATCCCGGACTTGTACATGCCGGTCCCGAGGACCATGTCATTGGCCTGGTGGTTCATCACCTTGAGGCAGAACCGCAGCACCGCGTTGGCGGAGATGCCCGGCGGCAGGGACTTCGCGTCGGGCCGCTGCGTGGCGAACAGGCCGATGATGCCCAGGGCCGGGCCGCGCTTGGTGATGTCCGTGCAGATGGACTCGATCTCCGCGCCGTGCTTCTCGTGCTCGAAGACGACTTGGCACTCGTCGATGCCGATGGCGATCGGGTGCAGGCCGAGGCTCTTGTCGCTGGCCAGGGCCGGGGTCACCTTCGACTCGGGGCAGCGGGACCGCGGCAGGGACTTGATGACCTTCGCCCGGCGCCGCAGCTCCTCTTTGATCTCGCGCAGGGCGTGCAGGATGTACTCGATGTCCTCGTCTTCCTCGCCTGCCCGGTAGCGGTGGCAGACGGGCTCGAGGGCGCCGAGGTCGCCGGTTCCCTTCAGGTCGAACGCCAGGAGCCAGGCCCGCGGGTCGAGTGCGCAGATCAGCAGCAGCAGGCGGAGCAGGAACGTCTTGCCCATGCGGGGGACGGAGCCGATGACGATCGCGGCGAACATGAGCGTGACCTCGACCCACCGCATCCGCTGGTCGTTGCCGAAGATGACGGGCTTGAACAGGTCGACCTGCCCGTCCTTGAGCAGCGGCCAGGCGGGCTTGGTGGTCTCGTTCATCGGCTTGTCGCCGACCCACAGGACCAGGCGGCCCTCGTGCTCGTCGGGGTCGCCGGACGGCCACACGCAGCCGACCTTGCGGCGCAGGCCGGAGGCGAGGGCCTCCCGCTTCTCCATGATGTCGTCCGGGGTGACGCCATAGGGCAGGTCGAGGTCGGCGCGGTAGCCGGGCCCGTCGCGGACGATTTCGCTGGTGAAGCGCATCCCGTCCATGTCGCCGCCCTTTTTGATGGCGGCCGAGATCTTCGGGTTGCCGATGGACTCCAGGCCGCGCAGCACGATCGTGCCCGTGAGCTTCTGCAGCTCGGTGCGCATCACCGCGGGGCCGATGACGGGGGCGTCGGGCTGCTGGCCGAAGTAGCCGAGGGTCAGCACGCCGCCGGCCGCGAACACCCACAGGAACGCGGGGGCCATGACGTACAGCCAGATGGCGAAGCCGATCCCGAACACGCAGGCGACGACCGTGACCAGGCCGCGCAGACGCACCCGGTTGCCCCGCAGGCGGGCGAGCTGCAGGTATTCGTCGACGTCCTCGGTGCGCACCGCGTAGTCGCGCAGCGGGGCGGCCTCCCGGTCCCACACCCACCGGTTCGTCGAGGCGACGAAGCGGCAGGTGCCGCGCGGGGACATGGCGGCGAGCTGCAGGCCGTACCAGGGCAGGCGTACCCCGTGGTACAGCGAGGCGTACCCGAGGCGGGCGCCCGCGTGCTTCGCGGCCGTGGTGAACTCGGTTCGGTCGCGCAGCCAGGCGGGCAGGATCGGCTTCCGCTTCTCCTCGACGACCCCGGGCGCGGGCAGCTTCGGGTTGTCGACGGGTACGGGCGAGCCGTGTTCGGCCTGCTCAGCGACCGGTTCGGGCCCGAACTTGATGAGCGGCACCTTGGGCTCGGCGTGCCCGTTGACGCGCTCGGGGACGGTGTCCGTCATGCTGGTGGTTCCTTCTCTCTGATGAGGGTTGGGAGGCCCGGGGCGGCCGACCTGCTTGCCGGCGTGACGGCCGCCCCGGGGCGTGGCTACTGCGTGCCGTTCTTGCGGCGGCGGGCCGTGTTCTCGATCCGCTCGATACGCCGCTTCAGGTCGCTGATGTCGACGTTCGGTCCGGCAGCGCCCCGCTTCGCGGCACGGGCGATCAGGCCCGCGATACGAGCCTTCTCGCCGAGGGTGAAGTCGGAGAACGTGATGTCGTCGGCCATGTCAGCCGCGCCCCTTCCCACTGGCGGTGGCGGCGTGCTGGGCGCCCATCTGCTGGGCCCTGCCGTAGGACTCGGTCTCCCAGCCGCGGGCGCCGCAGCTGCACACGTACTGGTACTTGCGGCCGTTCCGGCAGGGCTGGACGGAGATGCGGTGTGCTCCGGTCATGGTCACTTCCCCTTCTGGAAGTCCGCCCACAGGGAGCGGAGGATGAGCAAACAGGCGGTGGCGCAGCACGCGCCGATGGCGATAGCGACGGCGAACAGCGAGGCGACCAGGCCGACGGAGACGACGACCCCGCCGATCACCAGCCACTTCCTGGCGTCGAACTCTGGCCGGGCGGCCGGGGCCGGCGCGGGCTGCTGCTGGTTGAGGAGCTGCTGCGCGGCGAGGATCGCGGCGATGCTCCGCACCATCTCCGAGTTGTCGGCGGCCTCGACCGCATCCCGGGCGGCCCTCTCGATGGCGTCACTCATCGCGCCCACCTCCGCAGGCGACGCGCCCGGATACCAGCCGCCAGGCCGAGGCCGAACGCCACCGGGACGGGCTTGGACAGCAGCGCGGCCACGGCCGCAGCAGCCAGCGTCAGCAGGGACGGGAACACCAGCAGGAGCCCGAGCAGGGCGCCGAGGATGAGCCAGCGCATTACCGCTCACCCCCGACGATCTCGCGGCGCAGGTCGGTCGCCTCACGGCGCGACAAGCCGAGTTCGTCCTGCAGGGCTTTGATGGTCACCGGGCGGGACGTCGAGCGCAGCGCTTCCCGGTTGAGCCTGCGCGCCTGACGGCGCAGCTCAGCAGGCGTGACAGTGATCGTCTCGGTCACCACCTGACGGGGCATCTCGGCCCCAACGGCAGTGGTCACCTTGGCGGTCCCCTCGGCCCCCTCCACGGCCTCCCACAGGAACGGCACGGGAGGCAGCTCAGCGACCGGCGGCATGACCACCTCGAGCGCTCCGGCCGGTACGGGAAACCGGGCATCGGGCTCGGCGGCGTCGGCCCGCTCGACCGTCACCTCAGCGGTCATCTCAGGTGCCGGATCCGGCTCTACCGACTCGCTCGCCTCTCGCAGATCTGCGAGAGTCGCACTACTCTGCGTGACACCGTCGGCCGCGGGCAGCTCCGGGGCGGCGGGCACGCCGAACATGTCCGCCAGGGCGGCATCGGCGCCCTCGGTCAGCCGCTCCCGCTGCACCTGCACCAGCTGCGTGCCGAGCTCCCCGTCACCGACGCCGACCCGCTTCGCGAGTCGCCACGATGCCCGCTCCGAGCGCCAACGGGCGCCCTTACTCGGGTGGTTCGCCGCACGGGCCCGGTGGTAGGCGAGCCGCTGCACCGTCTCCGCGTTGCGGCGCTGCGCCTCCATGTCGACGCCCGTGCGGTGCACGACGATGCGGCGGGCCAGCAAACCGAGGCCCTCGGCGCTCACGGTCATCGCCAAGGGGGTGACGGCGAAGATGACGGCGTCCGTCGGGTGCGGGGCGACGATCGCCCCCGTGATGGACGCGGACGCCGGCAGCAGCCACAGCCCGAGGCGAACGGGCGCCGGGGCGGCCTGCCCGAGCATCGTGAGGCCGACGAGGACGAGGGCCAGGACGAGGGTCGCGCCCTCGCCAGCGGCGACGACACCCAGCGCGGTCGCCGACCGATGGAAGACGGACGTGATGTTGCTGTACGTGCCGACGGCGCCGGCCACGCCCGCGCCGATCATCGGCAGCGTGGCGGCGGCCAGGATCAGGGCCTGGCCTCGGGTAAGCCGAGCACGGGGCTCGGCGGGCATGTCGTTGGTCATCGTTCGCCCACCTCCGGGGCGGCGGCGCGCACCACGCGGTGCGCGGCCAGGCAGGTGCCTTCTCGGTCGCGGCGGTCGACGGCTTCGACCAGGGCGGCCATCAAGGCGGGAACAGGGGGAAGGGGCCGGGCCGACCGGCACGCCGCACGGATCGCGGCGTGCTCGGTCGGCCGGCGCACCGGCCACTTGGCGGTCACGAGATCCCACCCCGCAGGCGGAGCGCCTCGGCGGCCACGGCCTCCAGCCGCATCGCCGCAACCCGCAGACCGCGGGCCACCTGGTCGATGTCCTCGGCCGGGAAGTCGTGGTGGACGTCCAGCGCGACGGACACCACCGGGTACGGCTCGGGCTCCTCGACGCCGTAGGGGGCGTGCGAGATCCGGGCGACCATCACCTCGACCAGGCCGTGCCGCTCCGTCGCGGCCGTGGCCTTCACGGGCACGCTGTAGTGGGTGACGTCGGCCAGGTACGGGTTCGGCTGCCAGCCGTGCCCCGTGCACCACCGGGGCTCGGGGATCTCGACCGGGCCGTGGTCGACGGTGTCGATGACGAGCGTGCGGGTCATCGGCCCTCACCGCCGCGGCGGGTCTCCGCGAGGCTGAGCATGTTCGGCGCCGTCCGCGGGGCGTCCTCGTACCAGCAGAACGGGCGGATGCCGCCGGCGGCCTTGAAGACGCGGATCGCGGCGCCCTCCGGGGCGTCCGGCAGGGCGTACACCCGGCCGCCCTCCAGCGAGGCCAGCAGCCGCGCGCCGTGGTGCTCGCAGCCGTTGGCCCCTGCGTTGTGGGCGTCCAGGACGGTCACGACGGGCGGCCCGTCGCACGGCGTCGGGTCCTCGGGGTGCGCGGCCGGGCAGCGCTCACTTGCTCCAGCGGTGGAGGAAGTTACGTCCGGCTCGGCGCCGAGGGCAGCCAGCAGGCCGCGCACCCGGCGGTCGAGTGCCACCGCGGCCTGCAGCATGTCGTTGTGGCTGTGGATGTTGAGCGAGGCCGTCTCGGCGAGAACCTTGCGCATGAGCCGCAGTTCGCCCTCGAGTGACGCCGGCTCCGGGGTCGTTTCCTCCGGACCGAACAGCGGGTCGTAGGCCATCACCGGCCCGCCTTCCGCACGTGGAGGTCGACGCACTTCGACCGCCAGTCCAGATGGATCGGGCACGTCGTCCGCTGATCGTCCGGCACGGACCAGGCCGTCTCACGGTGCAGGGCGCGGGCGAAGTCGTCGGAGAACTCGACGGGCATCCGGGGTCGGGTCGCGGTCGTCACGCGGCACCGCCGTAGGCGCGGAAGAGGCGGCGCTTCACGGACGGCTTGACCGGGACGCGCCGCGGCTCGTCGGCCCAGCTCTGCAGCGCGCGGACGAGATTGGGCGCGGGCTGGTAGCGGATCGTGTCGACGTTGCGGTTACGGCGCGGCATCAGACCTCACCGTCCATTTCCCGCACCAGCTCGGCGACCGCAGCGAGACGCTTCACCGGGTCCTGGCCCTTCGGGACGACGACGACCCGCTGCCCGTCCTCGGTGAGCGCGGCGAACGCCACGAACTTGCTGCGGAACTGCGGGTCTTGGTTCGCCAGGTCCCACTCCTCGACGTGGAGGTGATGCTCGGCGACGATCGCGCGCAGGGTGTCGATGGCCTCGTACTCGTTCGCGAGCCGCTCGAACTCGTCGAGCTTGGCGCGAGCCTCGGCGACCATCCGGCGCAGACGGGCCGGGGCGACCTCGCCGAAGTCGCTCAGGTGGTGGTCGGTGCTCGCGACCAGAGACAGCATCCCGTTGTCGTCGTCCATCATGACCTCGGCCTCGAGGACCAGGCTCAGAGAGCGCTCGACGGGAGCGGCCGGCTCCGACTTGTCGGCGGCCGTCGGCTGCAGCGGGATCGCGGGAAGGGGCGTCTTGTTGGTCATGGCATGCACTCCCCTTCAGACCGCGAGGGCGGCGAGGTCGGCGGGAACGGTGGACTCGTCGGGGACGCGCTCGACCTTCAGGGAGGGCGCGCACGGCTTCATCGGGACGGGGCCCAGGCCGTGGGCCTTGAAGATCGCGGTGATGGCGGCGAGGTCGGGGGTCTGGCGCGAGGACGGGGTGCGGAAGATCCGCCACGTGCCGTAGATGCCGGCGGGCAGGCGGTCGAGGACCTTCTTCGCGGCGCGCTTGCCACGGTCGGCGCGGCGGGCCTGGTCGGCGGCGCGCTCGTACTCGGCGGCGGCGGCCTCGATCGTCTCGACGGCGGGCATCTCGTCGGGCTCGTACAGGCCGGCGGGGTCCGGGGCGATCTCGACGGCGGGCTCGGTCTCGTCCGCCATGAGGGAGGCGGGGGCGACGACCGAGCGGACCGCGTCGGCGACGACGCCGGCCAGACCGCGGAGCGTGCGGGAAGCACGGGGGGACATGAGAAGCTGAAGCACAGCGGGTCTCCTGGTGGTTCAGGCGATTCCGTCAGGCCCTCGGTCGGTGCTCCAACACCGCCGGGGGCCGCTTGCGTTGTCGGCCGGGTTCCCTGCCGACAACTCCACTCTAGGGAACACCGTGTTCCATCGTCAAGCCGTCTGACGCTGGACAATGTAGCTCATCTGCGTAACATCATGTTCCATGACGACGGATGGAACACTATGTGTCATGGATAAGCGATCACTGACGCAGATGGCCCAGCGCTTCAGGGATGCGGAGACGCGGGCCGAGATCCTGCGGCAGGAGCTGGCGGCGGCGATCAGGCAGGCGGACGCCGACGGCGTCACGCAGAAGGACATCTGCGAGGCGACGGGATACACCCGCCAACAGGTCCGCCGAATCGTGCTGGCAGGGGGCGCGGAGGCCGGCGAAGCTGGCACGTCCTGATGGCACAGCGATGGCACCAAGAGGCCGGGAGGGGTTCGGACAAGATCCGATGGCCATAGGTGCCATACCGCCGCTGAGCTGCGTGATCGCTTCCTGAGGGGTTGCCCCCCGCCCTTACCGGACGGGAGGCAACACACTGCTAATGCGGTTTGGGCCTTAAAGCCCATCGAGGGTTCAAATCCCTCCGCCTCCGCGCTCGATCACCGAAGCCCCGGTCCCCGTGACCGGGGCTTCGTCGTTCCTGGGCGAGGCGCCAGGAGCCGCTTCCTCCCCCCTCCGGAGCCGCCCCTCCGATCCGCCCGGCAGGGCGTTTCCGCAGGTCACAAGGGGTGCGGCAAACGGATTTCACATGGCGGCGGCAGTCATGTAATGTTCTTCCTGTCGCCGCGAGCGGGTCGGAAGAGCCGGGAGCGGGGGCAAAAACAGAACAAGCACTCGTAGCTTAACGGATAGAGCATCTGACTACGGATCAGAAGGTTGCAGGTTCGAATCCTGCCGAGTGCGCACAGGTCAGAAGCCCTCTGGGATCATCCCAGAGGGCTTCTGGTGTCAGCCGGTGACATCAGCGCGGTCGGAACCGGGTCTCAGCCGTCGGTGTCCGATTCCGCCTCATCTTCACGACGACGACCGTGTGAAGCTAGGCCGCCGGTGTCCTGCCAGGGATCACCTGCCGCCTTCCGGTCGCCGGTCTGCTGAGCGCGGCGCACCAGGACCCAGCCGCAAAGAGGACGAGTGTCGGTTGGCCACCTTCGCGAGGAGATCCGGGCGTGATCGCGGAAAAACGCGCGTTGACGCGAGTCCGGCGTGCGTGGCGACCTCGCGGTGGAGGTGGATCGCGAAGCGCCGCCATGCTTCACCGTGAGGTCGGAAAGGAGCAAGCGCCACAGCCGCTTTGGCCTCGGCGTGGCCTGCGAGAGGTTCAGCGGCGACCGATCAGTTTGTCCAGGCCGAGGGTGCTTGCACCAGCTCCGGTCAGGCCGCTCAGTAGGGCGCCGGCGACGTTTCCAGCGCTGAAGAAGGTGAGCACGCCGACGACGACTCCGATGAAGGCGGACGCCAAGAAGATCAATGCTGCGCGCTGCGAGAGCAGCGGTTCTGCGCCTGGCTCGGGTGGGTCAGGGGGAGACGGTAAAGATGTCATGCCGACCCCTTCTCCCGAGCGGTGCGCACTGTGTACGCGTAGCGCGGCATGGCAACGAGCTGTGCCAAGACCCACGCCCAACGTGCCCTCCACCCAGAGAGATCGGCTAGGTAGCCGCGCTGCTCTTCCAGCCACTCTTCACGCTCATGTGCTGGTAGCAATCCCACCGCGAGCCTGAGGGCACACTCGCGTGAGGGGCTCGCGTGCCCCGCGCTGACCGACCTCGACGAACTGACATCGTTCATTCCGGAGGTTGTCGGCTGCAGAGCCGGGTTCGCAGGCTCGGACTCATCCCCGAACAGGGCTGCGAGTTCTGCATCCCAATCGATGTCAGCCTCGTCGGCACCCTGAAGCCCCGGCTCACCCAACTGGTCTGGAGTCGAGGCACTCAATTGGTCAGAGCCAGGGTCACTCGAGTTCGGCATGTCGCCCGCCGAGGTCGAGGACCGCCTCGTCCTGCCGGCCGCTGGACTGAGATGATGATCGACATACGCTGCCGGATCAAAGCTCTCCCAAGAGACATCGAGGTTGGATTGATCCCCGGGCGCCCTGAAAGTCATCACGCTCCCCCTCCGGCAAGGCCTGGTCGCTGAGCGCCGTGAGGCGAGCCCCTCGGCCGGGCAGCGGCAGCTGCCGCCAGAGCGTGCGGGGCGTGCTCCGCACCCCTGGGCGTGAGGCGATAGAAGCGGCGTCGAGGACGACCCTCCGCTTCGGCCTTCTCGTCGGCCTCCCAGTGGCGTTCGACCCAGCCGGCCTGGCGCAGGCGCTCAAGGAGCGGGAACAAGGTGCCGTTGGGCAACCCGGTCATCTTCGATAGTTCCAGCCCGTACAGACCTTCGGACAGCACGGCAACCCTGCGCCCGCTGTCGACGCCCTGACCGAGCAAGGCGCGCAGCACGGTCTGAGTGTGCGGCGTCATTCTTGGGTCAGCCATGGCGCCAATCTACCTAGGTAGACGGGGTTGGTCTATCTAGGTAGACCAACCTGCGTCGTACTTGCCGGTCAAGCTTGGGTAACGGCCTTTTCGGCGGGTTCAGGCGGCTGACTCCGCTCGCCGTGTGCTGCCCGACCCCCGGCCGGGCGTGCGCTCCTCGTGGCGCGGTAAGACGTTGAGCGGTGATGGCCCAGCGTCCTGGGCTGGTCGGCGTGTGGTGATGCGTGGCCGCTCATGAGGCCTACCTCAGGTATTGATCGTAGGATCTGCTCGCGCTCGTGATGGCACGGCGTGAAGCGGAGGGGATCCATGAGGCTCTTCAGATGGGGAATCGCGGCCGCAGCGACCGGGGTGAGCGTGCTGGCCATGCTCCCCGGCACAGCTCAAGCCGCATCAGCAACTTCCGTCAATGCCAAGCCGACCTGTGCGTATGGCGAGATCACCGGTTCGGGCAACCTGTCCAAGGAACCGACATCCACCAAGGCCGGACAGAACCTGGTCACGTACACCACGGTGCGCAACGCCAAGTCGGCTCCGCTCTCGGGTGTGTTCTTCGACTACCAGATGGTGGCGCCGAGCAGCCGGAAGGGCGCGGCGCCCATAGTGTGGTGGAAGTTCAACGACGGTAAGTGGCATCACCTGATCATGACGTGGCAGGCAGCCACCAAGTCGTCCTCTGCTCAGTGGATCGGCGGCGATGCCGTTCTCGGCAACCTTGCCGGAGTCACCACCCGCACGTTGGAACTCACCGTCGACTACCCCTCGGGCGCGACGCGCGGCACCTACGCCGGGACGGTCCTGGTCGGGGCGAGGACGTGCGGTTACCAGCTGCTGGGAGCCATTCCGGTCACCACTGCGTACCGGCCGCGGTAGAGCCCCTGGCCTTCACTGCCGGAGAACTCGCTGAGGCGGCACCGACACTCCCCAGTGACGTACTGGTAGCCGTCGGCTGCGGTCGGGATCGTCCGGTGGTTGCTGTACCGCAGCGGAGTACGGCAACCACCGTGCCGCGGGCATCAACACGCTCCGCTGAGTCGTGCCTCAGCGGTCCTGATCGCTTGCTTCCGCGCCTGCGGCTTGCGCCGCATCGACGATGGCTTGCAGCGCGGCGAGGTGACGCTGGAGGGCCGTACGGCCGGCTGATGTCAGCGACAACCATGTGCGTGGGCGGCGTCCGACCGCTCCTTTGCGGATCTTGATGTATCCGGCCTCCTCCAGGGCGGTCGCGATGCGACTGACGCTCGCGTCGGAGACCTGGCAGTACTCACGGACGGCGGCGAATTCGGCTTCGGCGCAACCAGCGAGGAAGGCCATCATCGTCAGTCGTGTCGGGTGGTGGATGACCTGGTCCAGTGCAGGTGACGCGGGGCCGGTCACGCTGTGCGCCCCAACGCCTTCAGCGTCGCCGCCATCTCGGTGCGCAGAGCGTTCTTGCGGGCTTCTCGCCACCATAGGGAACCTCCTCCGAGTACCCCCAGCGTTATGGCACCCACGCTCCAGCCGAACGTGAGGAACGCGACGGCGGCGACCCCATAGGCGACCACCGGTAGACCTTCGAGAAGTAGGCGCTGCCGCGTGCTTCCCTGCGGTGGCCAAGCACGGACCTGCATACGGAGCGCCCGCACCGCGCACATGGCCGGGAAGGCGGACAGCGTCGCGATCGTGGCGAGCAGTAACGCAAGCTTCCACGCCGCACCGTCCGCCTGGTACAGAAGCGGCCCGGTGGCCAGGGCCATCCCGACCCCATGTGTCACGCCGGCAACAGCGGCCCACCACGCTTGATAGGGCGGCGGCGTGTTGGCGGTCAGCTGGGCCCGTTGCACGGCCTGCAGGTCGGCCGTTGCCCTGGCCGCATCGGAGTACTCGCTGCTTGGCATGGGTTCTCCCCTCTCTGTGTCGGCATTCCTCGGCTCGCTCCATTCTTACATCTACTTTCGTAGTACGAAAGTACTTCCGCTCTGAAGCCCCTGCGCTCGATGACATCGCCGGTGACGAGAGTGCAGCGATCAGGGACGGGGCGTCACCGCGCACGGCCGGGTACCGGCGCAGTGTGTGAGGAAGGGCCTGACCTGCCTTCATGCTCGTCGTGCGGAGCGGTCCGCTGCTCGAGTCCATGGGGAAGCCTCGGCTCGGTCCCCCGGGCAGGCTTCGTCGTGCGCGCAGGCACTGGTGACAGGATGCGCAACATCACCGCATCCTGTGCTCATGCCAGAGCATCAGCACATCCTCAACGGGAACGGCAGGGACCTGACGATCGAGGACCTACGGGCGTTCGTCGAGCACGCCAGCAAGGACAGCGCGACCGCGAAGCGCACGTTGTACGTGGAGACCTCGGGTCGCAAGCTCCGAAAGATATGGCTCGACCTGTCAAGTCCGAGCTGATCAATGCACATGGCAGCCCCGGCCGTCCCCGGCCGGGGCTTCGCCATTCCCCCTCACGTGGGATGGAGTGCCCTGAGGCCCAACGTCCCAGCAGGATCATGCCTACCGCCTCAGCCGCACGTCGGGGGACCGAGACGTCGTCCGGAGCGGCCGGGGCAGGCGCCGTAACCGTCCTCTCCTGCCGGCAGCCCGGCGTGGCGCGAGGGGTGCTGCGGCTGAGTCACTCCTCGACGGCCCCACCGCCGAGTTCAAACGCTGACAGGGAGACACGCGTGATGACGCCGTGGGAAGTGGCCGTGGCGCAGGCCGACGTCGCCGGCCACATGATCCTCTACACGCAGGCACCGATCGTGAAGAAGATCCGTGTCCGCGGCGTCCTCCCGGCCCCCCACCGGTCGCCGGCCGTGCGGATCGCGGTGGGCGGGCGCAGAGCAGACGTCCGTGATCTGCTCACCGTCCACGAGATTCCGCTTTTCCGTGAGGACGAGGTGCTGGGCCCGTGGGAGGCGGTCAGTCGCGTACGGCACACGGCCGGGGGCGTGCGGTTCTCCTCCAGTGACCAGGTGGACATCGTTTTCGGTGCGCCGCTGATCAGGCTTGTCGAGGATGTGCCCGGCGAGGAGCATCTGGAGGACCGGGCCCACGCCCTGCTGACCACGCTGACCTGGCCCGCTCCGGGATACGAGGAGCGGGAGAAGGCGCCGTCACTGCTGGTCGGCTTTCTGTACCTCGGTGAGGGCAGGATGCGGCTCTACGTGCGGCACCAGGACGACCCGGATGTGGTGGGCTGCGATGTCCGGCTCGCGGAGGCGGGGCCGGCCGTGATCGCGGAGGTGTTCTCCCGATCGCAGGAGCGTGAGTTGTTCGAGGAGCCGGGGGACGATCCGCACTGTGCGGCTGTGGTCGATCTGACGCACTGACTTGACGAAATCGGGGCTCGCCGCATCCTGCGGGGTACGACTGCGCCGTCGGTTGTTCTGGCGCTACACCTGGGTGTTCGAGTCGGCTTGAGCGTCGGCTTCATGCCACCATCGCGCCTTGTACACGCTGGTGCCGGTCAATGCGTCCTGCCGGTTCGGATCCAGGAAATCGACACGCGAGCTGCACCAACTGCAGGAGGCCTGCTTGTCAGGGCTGACCATGATGACCTGGCCTGTTACCGGATGCTGGCTGATGCTTTTGACGTGAGCCCGGTCGACGCCGTCGGGTGCGGTGGCGCGGGTGAAAGCGCCGCTGGTCAGGGAAACCCGGTAGACATGGCGGCCCGTGGTCACCCAGCGGTCGTCGGGGGCGCCGATGACCGGAGCGAGATCGTGGCCGTCCTTGTCGGGCAGGGCAAGTCGGCGTTGCAGTGTGATGCCGGGTGCGGCCCTGGTCCCGGTGATGGCGAGTGCGTGCAGTTCCGCGGTGCCCAGGGCCCACAGCAGACGCTGCCCTGCGTCCCACGACAGTGCATGGGCCCCAGGCAGAGGGTGCTGCACGTAGTGGCTGGAGCGGGGGCCTTGGGACGATGTGTAGAGGCGGATGTACCCGCCTGTGCTGGCAGCCACGGCAACATTGCCGTCCGGCAGCATTTCCAGACTGTGGAGGTTGCCTGAGCCGGGGATGTTCGTGGCCCAGTAAGTGACTCCCCGGCTTCGGTTGACCGCCACGGCCATACCGCCTGAGGCGCAGGTCAGGAGCAGGGTGCCGGCCGAAGTCGCGAACTGTTTCGCCTCGCTCACATTGATCCACGTCCTGGACGGGCGCAGGTCGGCGAATTCGGCGTCCGAGGCGGGAGACCAGGACCAGAGCGCGGTCAGGTCGAGTGGAAGTCCACGGGAGGCCCTCAGGACGCGGGTCTCCGTGAGAATCACCGACTGTGATCGCTGGTCACACAGGACGATCAAGTCGCGGTCGGAGACCTGACGTGGAGTGACCGGTGAGGCGGTCGTGGGGTCACCGGCATGAGGAAGGGCTGCAGCCGAAGCACTTGCACGCAGGAACCGCCGCCGCGTCAGCCCCGAGCCCCCAAGCGTCAGCGAGCCGCGAGACGTGGTCCCACTGTCGGGCTTGTCGGGAACCGGCGGAACATCGGCCGACCGATTGCTGGAAACGTGTGGAGGGAACAATGCCGCATTTCTCACCGTGACAGAGCTATCAGTCGAGGCCCGGCCCGTGGAGTGACGCGGCCCGGGAGCGGGCGATCCCGTGATCAGTCGCATGAACTGCGTTGTGGCCAGGGATCTTCGGCGCGCGGCAGTCCTGTTGCGGTGCCAGGCGCGAACAGCCGCCAGAGGGGTCCTCGATTCCCGAGATCGCAGTGACGTGAATCGGCGTGGGGGCCGGGCAGTTGACATTCCTCGTACGCTGGAACAGCAGAACGCACGCCGGCCCCGAGGGCCGGGTCCCGAGTCGGGGGGAGAAAGGTGCGTGCCCGGTGATCGTCGGGCTTCTGTCTGCGGTCGGCGTCGCCCTGTATGCGGTGACAGCCTCCGTTCTCGCACTCACTGCCACTTTCGCGCGGCGCGAGTCGGTGAGGCGGGAAGCGCGGACCACTCTGGCCGTGCTCGTGTCCGCCCGAGGGGTGCGATCGGTGCCCGGGGGCCCGGACGGGCCGGGGCGGTAGGTGGGAGGGGCGCGGGGCGACCGCACGCGGGCGACATGTCGCCGGGACCGCGGCCACGCGGACCCGGCGGCGGTCCGTGGGGGTCCCGGGTGGCGGGCGACGAACCCGGCGCGCTCCAGGCGCGTACGCTCACGAGAGATGGCACAGACATGGACGTGCGCGGGGCTGCGGTGGGGTGAGGGCGGGCCCGTGCTGGCATGGGAAGGGGGGCGGCGCAGTGCGCTGGAACGGGGGAAGCGGGTGGCCTTCGCGGTGGTCGCGGGGGGCGTGCGCAGGTGTGTGGGGGCTCGGGGGCATGGGTGTGCGGCACGGACCGTGGTGCCCGGGCGGAGTACGGGTGGGCGGTGTGAGGAGTGCGCCCGCCTCGACCGGGCCCATTCCGTCGCCGCCGATACCTTTGCCGACGATCCTCGGCCGTACCACGTCTACCTCGCCTGGTTCGGACCCGGCAAGGTCAAGGTCGGGATCACCGCGGTCGAGCGGGGCTCCGCGCGGTTGCTCGAGCAGGGTGCCGTCTGTTTCAGCTGGCTGGGGTGCGGGCCGCTGATGGCGGCGCGGCGCGCGGAGGAACTGCTGCGCGCCGCGCTCCGGGTGCCGGACCGGATCCCGTACGCCGACAAGCGGGCGGTGCGGGCCGCGTTGCCGCCGGCCGGGGAGCGGGTCGCCGAGCTGGCGGAGTTGCACGCGCGGGCGGTGGCGCTCGGCGGCTGGCCGGAGTCGCTGGAGCGGGCGCCGTTCCGGGCCGTCGACCACGGCGCGGCGTTCGGGCTGGAGGGACTGCCCCGGCTGGACGGTGTGGTGAGCGAACTGGTGGCGGGCGGTGCGGTGAGCGGCGAGGTGCTGGCGGCCGTCGGGCCCGATCTTCATCTCGCCACCGGGCGTGGGGCCCTCGTACTGGACACGCGACTGATGACCGGGTGGGAGCTGACGGGCGCTGAGCGGGACGAGGTGACCGTGCCGGTGCGGGAGGTGGGCGAGGCGGGGGTGCAGGACGGGCTGTTCTGACCGCACGGGGGGGCGAGGGGGCTGGACGCCGGATGCCGGCTCATTCATCGTGGCAACATGAGCGATCACCGCGTTGCGCCTGTCACCGCCCATGAACCCCCCTACTACGCCGTCGTCTTCACCTCCGTGCGGTCCGAGGACGAGGACGGGTACCCGGAGACCGCCGAGCGGATGGAGGAACTCGTCCGGGAGGTCCCCGGGTTCCTCGGAATGGACCAGGCCCGGACGCCGGGCGGGCTGTCGATCACGGTCGGGTACTTCCGGGACCTGGCCGCCGTCGAGGAGTGGCGGAGCGACCTGGAGCACCGCGCCGCCCAGAAGCGCGGCCGAGACCAGTGGTACGAGGCGTACACGCTGCACGTCGCCAAGGTCGAGCGCAGCCATACGTTCGAGCGGGCGCCCGGGTGAGCAAGGGGGCGACCGGCTCTCTGAGGATGCGTCAAGGGAGCTTCCCAGGAGTTCCCTGAGAGGTCCCTGTGTGTTTCTCAGGGAAATCACAGATTCGTGAAAGGGCGCTCTCAGAGGACCTCGACAAGGTGTCCCCCATGACCACGACCTCGCCCCAGGGGCGCACCGAACTGCTGAGGCCGGACGGGAGCCCCGTCCGAGTGCTTGTGGTGGACGACGAGCTGTCTATCACCGAACTGCTGTCCATGGCACTTCGTTACGAAGGCTGGCAGATCCGCAGCGCGGGTGACGGACAGGGCGCGATCCAGACCTCGCGCGAGTTCCGGCCCGACGCCGTCGTGCTCGACATGATGCTCCCGGACATGGACGGCCTGGCCGTCCTCGGCCGGCTGCGGCGCGAACTGCCCGACGTGCCGGTGCTGTTCCTCACCGCCAAGGACGCCGTGGAGGACCGGATCGCCGGTCTGACGGCCGGCGGGGACGACTACGTCACCAAGCCGTTCAGCCTGGAAGAGGTCGTGGCCCGGCTGCGCGGACTGATCCGGCGGTCCGGTGCGGCCGACCGCCGCTCCGACTCCGTACTGGTCGTCGGGGACCTCATGCTCGACGAGGACAGCCACGAGGTGTCCCGGGGCGGGGAGAACATCCACCTCACCGCCACCGAGTTCGAACTGCTCCGCTTCCTGATGCGCAACCCGCGGCGCGTGCTCAGCAAGGCGCAGATCCTCGACCGGGTGTGGTCGTACGACTTCGGCGGCCAGGCCAACGTCGTCGAGCTCTACATCTCGTACCTGCGCAGGAAGATCGACGCGGGCCGGGAGCCGATGATCCACACCCGGCGTGGCGCCGGTTACATGATCAAGCCCGCGGCGTCATGAGCAGGCGACGACGGCCGCGTACGCAGAGGCGGGGACGACAGCCGCGCACGCTGCGGACGCGGCTCGTCGTCTCGGCGGTCAGCCTGATCGCCGTGGTGTGCGCGGTGATCGGCACCGTGACGACCATCGCGCTGGGACAGCACCTTTACCGGCAGCTCGACGGCAATCTGAAGGACACCGCCATGCGGATGTCGGGCGGCCCCAGGATTCCGGGCGGCCACGGCCCCGAGCAGATTCCGGGCGGCGTCGCCGGGGACGACGAGTCGCCGAGCACCAGACTCATCGACTTCGTCACCCGAGGACCGACGCAGCGCAACACCGTCGCCGCCTATGCGGACAGCAGCGGGAAGGTCACCGACGGGGTCGTCGCCAAGTTCAAGTCGCAGGACACCGTCGGCGCGAAGGGCATGGAAGCCGGCACGCTCACCGGCGCCCAACAGGCGGCTCTCGGGGCTGTGCCGAAAACCGGTGTGCACACCGTGGACATCCCGGGTCTCGGGGAGTACCGAGTCGAGTACATCGCCGCACGGGACGGCAACGGCGGGTACTACGTCGCCCTCCCGACCAAGGAGGTCACCGACACCATCGACACCCTCGTCGTCGTGGAGGTCAGCGTCACCGCCGCCGGCCTGGTCGCCGCCGGCATCGCCGGTTCCGTGCTCGTCGGGATCGCCCTACGACCCCTGCGCAAGGTCGCCGCGACCGCCACCCGTGTCTCCGAACTCCCGCTGCACACCGGTGAGGTGACCCTCAACGAGCGGGTGCCGGAGTCCGAGACCGACCCGCACACCGAGGTCGGGCAGGTCGGGGCCGCCCTCAACCGCATGCTCGACCACGTCCACGGTGCCCTGCACGCACGGCAGCAGAGCGAGACGCGGGTACGGCAGTTCGTCGCGGACGCCAGTCACGAGCTGCGCACACCTCTCGCCTCCATCCGCGGCTACGCCGAACTGACCCGGCGCGGACGGGAGGAGCAGGGCCCCGACACCCGGCACGCCCTCAGACGGATCGAGTCCGAGGCCGGGCGCATGACCCTCCTCGTGGAGGACCTGCTGCTGCTGGCCCGGCTGGACGCCGGCCGCCCGCTCCGGTTCGAGCAGACCGACCTCGTCCCGCTCGTCGTGGACACGATCAGCGACGCGCGCGCCGCGGGCCCCGACCACAACTGGCGGCTCGAACTGCCCGGCGAGCCCGCGCTCGTGTCGGCGGATGCCGCACGGCTGCACCAGGTGCTCGTCAACCTGCTCGCCAACGCCCGGACGCACACCCCGCCCGGCACGACCGTCACCGCACGCGTGCAGCGGCGCGGACCGTGGCTGTGCGTGGACGTCCAGGACGACGGGCAGGGCATTCCGCCCGATCTGCTGCCGCACGTCTTCGAGCGGTTCGCGCGCGGTGACTCGGCGCGCTCCCGGTCCACCGGTTCCACCGGGCTCGGGCTCGCCATCGTGCAGGCCGTCGTGACCGCGCACGGCGGCGCCGTCACCGTCGACAGCGTTCCCGGGCACACGGTGTTCACCGTGCATCTGCCGGCGCTCACCCCGCGCGTGCCCTCGCCCGTCCCCGAAACGGCCTGGCAACAGCACTCACAGGCACAGCACAGCGTCACCACACGGGTGCAACAGGGCGCTTGAGAAGAGTCGGTTCCATGCGAACCGACTCTTCTCCCGGCACCCTGCCGGCGCGGGAGCACCTCCCGGCCGCAGGAGCCGGTACGCCTGTCCTGGACGTAGTGATCCCCGTCCACAACGAGGAGAAGGACCTCCAGCCATGTGTGCTCAGACTGTACGAGCACCTCGAGCGCACGTTCCCGTACGCGTTCCGCATCACGATCGCGGACAACGCGTCCACGGACACCACCCCGCAGGTGGCGGCGCGGCTGGAGGAGCAGATCGCCGAGGTGACGTCCTTCCGGTTGGAGCAGAAGGGCCGCGGCCGGGCACTGCGGACCGTCTGGTCCGCCTCCAACGCCCCGATCCTCGCCTACATGGACGTGGACCTGTCCACCGACCTCAACGCACTCCTCCCGCTGGTCGCGCCGCTGATCTCCGGTCACTCGGACCTGGCGATCGGCTCCCGGCTCGCCCGCACCTCCCGGGTCGTCCGGGGCCCGAAGCGCGAGTTCATCAGCCGCGTCTACAACCTCATCCTGCGCGGCTCGCTGCAGGCCCGTTTCTCCGACGCGCAGTGCGGCTTCAAGGCGATCCGTCGTGACGTGGCCCAGGTGCTGCTGCCGCTGGTGGAGGACACCGGCTGGTTCTTCGACACCGAGATGCTGGTGCTCGCCGAGCGCGCCGGGCTGCGCATCCACGAGGTGCCCGTCGACTGGGTCGACGACCCGGACTCCACGGTGCACATCGTGAAGACGGCGACCGACGACCTCAAGGGCGTGTGGCGCATCGGCAAGGCGCTGGCCGCCGGGTCCCTGCCGCTGGACCGGCTGGCCCGGCCGTTCGGCGACGATCCGCGCGACCGCGACCTGACGAACGTGCCGAGGGGCCTGGCCCGCCAGCTCGTCGGCTTCTGCGTGGTCGGCGGCCTGTCCACCCTGTTCTACCTGGCGCTCTACAGCGTCTTCCGGCAGTTCTCGGGCTCGCAGATCGCCAACGCGCTCGCCCTGCTGGTCTCCGCGATCGCCAACACGGCGGCCAACCGCCGGCTCACCTTCGGCGTGCGCGGCAGCGGCGGCGTCGTGCGCCACCAGGCGCAGGGCCTGGTCGTCTTCGGCATCGGCCTCGCCCTGACCAGCGGCTCCCTCGCCGCCCTGAACGCGGCGACCAGCAACCCGGCGCACTCCACGGAACTGGCGGTGCTGATCGCCGCCAACCTCGCGGCGACCGTGCTGCGGTTCCTGCTCTTCCGGGCCTGGGTGTTCCCCGATCGGCGCGACGACGCGCCGACGCCGCAGCCCTCCACCGCCCGCCCGCCTCAGACGCCGTCGTACCAGCAGCTTCCGCCGCTGCCCCAGCGCCACACGGCGCCGCAGTCCTCGTACGACACCACCCCCTTCCGCGTCAGTGCCGACGCGGACCGCACCCCCTGGAGGGACGCCACCATGCCGCTGCAGCCGCTGCGTCCGCGGGACACCGACCCGAGGGACCACCGATGACCACGCAGTACCACCAGTCGACCCGCCAGGCGGGTGCGGGCTCCCACTCCTGGGGACCGCCCCCGACGGCTCCTCCGCAGCCGCCCGCCACGCCCCCGGCGCCCGCTCCAGGGGCCGGTCAGCCCCAGCCGCCGCTCACGTACAGACTCTGGCGCGGCCGGCCCGAGGACCCCCGCTGGGCGCGCCCCGCGTTCCTCGGCCTGCTGCTCGCCACCGGGCTGCTGTACCTGTACGACCTGAGCGCCTCCGGGTACGCCAACTCGTTCTACTCGGCGGCGGTCCAGGCCGGCAGCAAGTCCTGGAAGGCGTTCTTCTTCGGCTCGCTGGACGCGGGCAACGCCATCACCGTCGACAAGCCCCCGGCCTCCCTGTGGCCGATGGCCCTGTCGGTCAGGATCTTCGGCCTCAACTCGTGGGCGATCCTCGTCCCCGAGGTCGTCATGGGCGTCCTCACGGTCGCCGTGGTGTACGCGGCCGTCCGGCGCCGGTTCAGCCCGGCGGCCGGCCTGATCGCGGGCGCGGTGCTCGCGCTCACCCCGGTCGCGGCGCTGATGTTCCGGTTCAACAATCCGGACGCGCTGCTCGCGCTGCTGATGGCGCTCACCGTCTACTTCGTCGTCCGGGGTCTGGAGGACGGCCGCACCAAGTGGCTGGTGTGGGCGGGTGTCGCGGTCGGCTTCGCCTTCCTGACGAAGACCCTGCAGGCCTTCCTGATCCTGCCCGCGCTGGCGCTCGTCTACGGCGTCTGCGGGCCGGTGCGGCTGAGGAAGCGGCTCGCCCAACTGGGCCTCGCCACCGTCGCGCTGGTCGTCTCCGGCGGCTGGTGGGTCGCGATCGTCGAGCTGTGGCCCGCGTCCTCCCGCCCGTACATCGGCGGGTCCCAGAACAACTCCTTCCTGGAGCTGACCTTCGGCTACAACGGCCTCGGCCGCATCAACGGCGACGAGACCGGCAGCGTCGGCGGCGGAGGCAACGGTGGCCAGTGGGGCGCGACCGGCTGGGACCGGATGTTCAACTCCGAGATCGGCTCCCAGATCTCCTGGCTGCTCCCGGCCGCGCTGATCCTGCTGGTCGCGGGTTTGGTGCTCACCCTCCCCCACTCCCGGCTTCGCTCGAGCGGGGGGACCCCCATGGCGGGGCGGACGGACCTGGTCCGCAGCTCGTTCCTCGCCTGGGGCGGCTCACTGCTGATGACCGCGGTGATCTTCAGCTACATGGCGGGCATCTTCCACCAGTACTACACGGTGGCCCTCGCGCCCTACATCGCCGCCCTGGTCGGCATGGGCGTCACGGTCCTGTGGGAGGAGCGGTCGAGGACGTGGGCGTCGCTCACGCTCGCGGCCACCGTCACGACGACCGCCGCCTGGGGGTACGTGCTCCTCAACCGCACCCCGAACTACCTGCCCTGGCTGAAGTGGCTCGTGCTCGTCGGCGGCCTGGCCGGCGCCCTGGGGGTCATCTTCGTGACCCGGCTCGGACGGCGGCTCGCCCTCGCGGCGGTGGGCCTCAGCTTCGTGGCCGCGCTCGCGGGCCCGACGGCGTACACCCTCACCACCGTGAACCAGGGCCACACCGGGTCGATCGTCACGGCCGGTCCGGCGGGCGCGAGCATGATGGGCCCCGGCAGGCGCGGCGGCCCCGGCGCCGGCGGGATGCGCGGCGGCTTCGGCGGCGGCATGCCGGGCCGGAACGGCACCACTCAGGGCGGCAACGGTCGGCAGGGCTTCCCGGGCGGCGGCAACGGCACCGGAGGCATCGGCGGGTCCCCCGGCGGCGGCATGCCCGGCCGGAACGGCAGCACCCAGGGCGGCAACGGTCGGCAGGGCTTCCCCGGCGGCGGCCGGGCGGGCGACGGCGGTATGGGCGGTGGCGGCGGCATCGGCGGCCTGCTCAACGGCGCGAACGTCAGCTCCGAGGCCAAGAAACTGCTGGAGCAGGATGCGAGTGAGTACACCTGGGTGGCCGCGTCCATCGGCTCCCAGAACGCCGCGAGCTACCAGCTCGCCACCGGCGACCCGGTGATGGCGATCGGCGGCTTCAACGGCAGCGACCCGTCGCCGACCCTGGCCCGGTTCCAGAAGTACGTGGCCGAAGGCGAGATCCACTACTTCATCTCGGGCGGCGGCTTCGGCGGCGGGGGCGGCAACGGCGGCTCCAACGTCTCGTCGCAGATCAGCTCGTGGGTCCAGAAGAACTTCAAGAAGGTGACGGTCGGTTCGGCCACCTTCTACGACCTCACGCAGAAGACGAGCGGCTGACGTCCCGCACGCCGCGGCTCGCTCCAGGCGGTGGGCCCGGGCACCCGAACGGTGCCCGGGCCCACCGCCCTTTCCTCGCAAGGTGACTGACGGAGGGGCGATCGGCGGGAGGAGAGGGGAACACTCGAAGGTGGTGGTCGCTCAACGGCCCCCGGCGTCGTGCCCCGGGCCGTAGTGTCGAGAAAGGTGCGCCATGGTGGGGGCAGCCCAGCGGGCCAAGGGGGCGGCACGCTTACGCGCTCCGGACGCTCATCGCGGGGATCGAGGCGATGGTCACCCGCGCGTAGGGGGATCCCCGGCTCTCAGTCCTCGGAGGAGACCAGCCGGGCCGGGAAGCCGCCCGTCGCCACCGGGCCCCAGCGGACCGGGGTGATCCGGATGATCGACTTGCCCTGCTTGACCATGGCCTCGCGGTACTCGTCCCAGTTCGGGTGCTCCCCCGCGATGTTGCGGTAGTACTCGACGAGCGGTTCGACGGAGTCCGGCGTGTCGATGACCTCGGCCGTGCCGTCGATCTGGACCCAGGGCCCGTTCCAGTCGTCGCTGAGCACGATGACGCTGACCCGCTCGTCGCGCTTGGCGTTGCGGGTCTTGGCGCGCTCCGGGTACGTGGAGACGACGATCCGCCCCGAGTCGTCGACGCCACAGGTCAGCGGCGACCCCTGGGGGCTGCCGTCGGCGCGGCGGGTCAACAGGATCGCGCGGTGACGGGGGCGTACGAAGTCCAGCAGCTCGTCCAGTGATACGGCGGTGTTGGTCGCGATGTTCGGTGCCATGCCCGCAGCCTAGGGCTCCCGGGCCGGTGCGGGACCGACCCTGTCGTGCCTACCACCGCGCGTGGCACCCAGCGGCCGTGACACGGGCTCTCAGGGCTCCAACGCCTCGGCCAGGCTGCCGTACACGGGCACGTCCCGCCGTACCCCGGTCAGCTCCAGGACGCGGCTCGGGACGCCGAGCGGTGCCGCCACCACCCGCAGTCCGACCCGTGCGGGCAGTTGGCACCGTACGTCCTGGACGAGGCGGGCGCCCTGGGAGTCCATGAAGCCGGTGTGGGTGAAGTCCAGGATCAGCACGCCGAGCCGGGTGGCGCGTGCCTCGGCGAAGGACAGGACGGCGGCGGACAGCGCGGGGGAGTTGGACAGGTCGATCTCCGGGGGGAGGACGATCAGGCTGCGGCCGGGCAGGTCGCGCACCCGGCACGGGCTCGGGACATGGGTCATGGCACTCACCTGGCAGAGGTTCATCCGGGGCTCAGGGAGGCCGCTTCCTGACCTGTCGCCTCATTCCACCACTCCCGCGCACCGCTCCGAAAGGGGGAACGCCGAGCTGTCAACCGGGCGTCAATCGCCGTGCAGGAAGGAGATAAAGTTCTGTCCGTCCTGCGCTCGCAGTCGGGAATGTGCTGCGGAGCTCTCCTGCGCATGGCCGTTTGGCCGTGCACGCCGAAGAGGTTCGTGTGCCTGCGTCCGATTTTTCCGATGTGCCCGATTTCTCGCGGGGTTTCGAGCTGGCCGAAGCGCTGACCGCGGCGGCTCGGCAACTGCACGACACGGTGACTCCCGACAGCACCATGAGCACCGCCGTCCGCCTCGCCGTGCGCCTGCTGCCGGGTGCCGAACACGCGGCCATCTCGGAGGCGGAGCGCGGCACCCACTTCCGTACGCTCGCCTGGAGCGACGAGGTCGTGCGCACCGCCCACGGCTCCCACCCGGGCAGCGACCACGCCCCGTACTGGAACAACCTGTGGCACGCGCCTGTCGTACGCGTGGCGGACAGCGAGAACGACGCGGGCGCCTCCGTGCTGGCCGGTCTCGGCATGCGCTCCGCGCTCGCCCTGCGGCTGCGCGCCGGCAAGCGGCGGCTGACCGTGCTCACCGCCTACGCCCGCAAGCCGCACGCCTTCGACGAGGCCGCGACGCGGATCGGCCGGCTGTTCACCGCGCACGTCGGTCTCGCGCTGGAGTCGGTGACCGTGCGGGAGCAGCTCACCGAGGCGATGCACACCCGGGACCTGATCGGCCAGGCCACGGGCATCCTGATGGAGCGCCTGAACATGGACGCCACGGAGGCGTTCGACAGCCTGGTGCGCGCCTCGCAGCGGGAGAACGTCAAGCTGCGGGACCTCGCCCGCCGCATCGTCGATGCGAACCACCCCACATGAGGGCCAGGAGTTGATCGGCAAAACGGGGACAAAAGCATGACATGAGACCCGAGATGCCCTACCCGCTCGACCAGGCGATCGTGCGCAGCGGCGGTCTCGACACGCTGCTGCGGGACCTGACCGACCGCGCGGTGGACGCCGTGCCCGGCTGCGCCGCCTGCAGCATCACCGTCCGCCGCGGCGACCGCCTGCTGACCCTGGCGGGCAGCGGAACCCTGCCCAGCGGCCTGGACCTGCGCCAGTACGAGAACGGCACCGGGCCCTGCGTCACGGCCGCCGAGACGGGGACCGAGCAGTACGCCCCCGACCTGGCCGCCGAGACCCGCTGGCCCGCGTACACCGAGTACGCGCTGTCGGTCGGGGTGCGCTGCGTGCTCGCGGTGCCGCTCGGCGTCGAGGGCGACACCGGCGCCGCGCTGAACTTCTACGGCACCGAGCCCGGTGTGCTCGGCACGGCCCGTGACCGGGCCCGTGCCTTCGCGGCGCGGACCGCCGAGGCCGTCGACGTCGCCCTGCGCGTGGAACGCGAGCGCGCCGACGCGTCCGACGTTCGCGTCGCGCTGCTCTCCCGCAGCGTCATCGACCAGGCCATCGGCATCCTGATGGCGCAGGAACGGGTCAGTGCCCGGATCGCCCTGGAGCGCCTGCGCCGGATCTCGCAGCACACGAACACCAAGCTCCGTGACCTGGCCACCGATCTGGTGTCCCGGGTCTCGGGCGACGGCCGCCCGCCGTCACGCGGACGGTAGCGACTCGCCCTGCACGGCCTGGATGTCCAGCTCCACCTTCAGCGTGGTGCCGATGGCGGCGATGCCCGCCTGGACGATCTGGTTGTAGTTCATCGCGAAGTCCTCGCGGCGCAGTTCCGTGGTCGCGCGGAAGGCCGCGCGGGTGCCGCCCCACGGATCGGAGCCGGTGCCGAGGTAGGCGAGGTCCAGGTCGACCGGGCGGACCACCCCGTGCAGGGTCAGCTCGCCGTGGACGGTCCAGCGGTCCGCGCCTGCCGCCGTCAGGCCGGTCGAGCGGTAGGTGATCTCCGGGTACTTCTCGACGTCCAGGAAGTCCGCGGACCTCAGGTGGGTGTCGCGCATGCCGTTGCCGGTGTCGATGGACTCGGCGCGGATGACGGCCTCGACGCGGGACTTCTCCACCTCGTCCGGGGCGATCTCGATGCGCCCGGCGAAGTCCGTGAAGCGCCCGTGCACGCTGGAGATCCCCAGGTGCTGGGCGACGGCGCCCACCGAGGAGTGCGCCGGGTCGATGGTCCACGGCCCGGGCGGCGGCAGCTCGGTGCCGCCCTGACGGGCGAGCGTCACGGCGCCGACCTCGGCCCGCCCGCTCGCGGTGACGATCGCGCTGGAGGCGGCGGGCGCGTACCCGACCGCCGTGACGATCACGGTGTAGGCGCCGGGCGCCAGTTCGGTCGCGTCCCGGACGACGCCCTCCGCGTCGGCCTCGGCACGCAGGACCTGCGTCCCGGTCATGTCGGTCACGGTGACGACCGCGTGCGACACGGCCCATCCGTCTCGCGTACGGATCCGTGCGGTCAGTCCCATCGCGTGGTTCCCCTCTAAATCCCTTGAATCCTTGATAAATCCCCGTGGCGGCCGAAAAAAATCCGGCCCGCGGGGGCGCCTTCCGCTCACAGCGCGCCCCCACGAGCCGGGCTTTCGGACTACTCGCCCGGGTGGGCGAGTTCGATGTCGTGGTCGTCGACGCCGCCGCCGGAGACGGTCACGGCGGTGGCCACCGGCGGGTAGCCCGTCGCGATGACGGTGTACTCCCCGCTGTTCAGATCGGTGAAGGCGTACGCGCCGTCCGCACCGGTGGTGGCGGTGCCGACCACGTTGCCCGCCGCGTCCACCAGGGTCACCCGGGCGTCCGCGAGGGGGCCGTGCGGGGCCCGTACGACGCCCTGGACCTGGGAGCCGGAGTCGAGGTCGATCTCGACCCGCGTCACTCCGGTGGCGCCGATCTCGACGGGCAGGGCCCGCGGGCGGTGCCCGGCGGCGTTCACCGCGACGGTCACGGCACCGGGCACCAGTTCGGCGAAGGAGAAGGTGCCCTGCTCGCCGGTGGTGGCGGTGGCCAGCAGGTCGCCGCGCACATCCGTGACGATGACCATCGCGTCCTTGACCGGCAGCCCGCTCTCGGCGGCGCGGACCACACCGCTCAGGCCACTGGTGCCGCTGAGCAGGATGTCGTACGACACCGGTTCGTCGTGCACGACGATCGTGGAGGCCTGCGGCTGGTGGCCGTCGGCGGAGGCGATCAGGACGTAGGAGCCGGTGCCCGGCGCGTGCACCGCGTAGGAACCGTCGGCCTGCGCGACCGACCGGCCCAGCTGCCGCCCCCCGAGGGAGATCAGGGTGACGGCGGCCTGCGGGACCGGCGCGCCCTCGCCGCCGCGGACGAAGCCGCGGACCGGGATGCCACCGCCGTCGCCGGCCGCCTCAGGGCGGGCGATCGTGGCGACGGCCGCGAGGCGCTGCGCGCCCGTGCCCTCGCCGGTGGCCTCGGTGCTCGCCACCGCCCAGCTCGGGACCCTCTCCTCGGCCGGCGCGGCAGCGGCCGGGGCGGTGGCAGCGGTCGGCGCGGACGCCTCGGCCGGGGTGGCCGTCGCGGCCGGGCCGGCCGCCGCGGGGGCCTCCTGCGGCGCCGAGTCGGCGGCGGCCTGCGCCAGCGCGCCCTTGGTCTTCAACGGGACCTCCTTGATGAACAGCGTGATCAGGAAGGCGACGGCGGCGAGGCAGCCGGCGATGAAGAAGACGTCGGCGATGCCGTGGCCGTAGGCGCTCTCCAGGAGCGTGCGCAGCGGGACCGGCAGCTTGTTCATGTCCGGGATGCTGTCGGTCGAGCTCGAACCGGCCAGAGCGGCCTGGTACTTCGGGCTCAGGGCGGAGATGCCGTCCTGGACGTAGTGGGTGATCCGGTGGGACATCACCGCGCCGAGCGCGGAGACGCCGACCGCACCACCGAGGGAGCGGAAGAAGGTGACCGTGGAGCTGGCCGAGCCGAGGTCGGAGGGGGCCACCTGGTTCTGCGTGGCGAGGACCAGGTTCTGCATCATCATGCCGATGCCGAGACCCAGCAGGGCCATGAATATGGCCATCTTCCAGTAGTCGGTGTCGTACCGGATGCCGCCCAGCAGGAGCAGGCCGGCCGTCACCAGGACGCCACCGCTGACCAGCCACGCCTTCCAGCGGCCGGTGCGGGTGATGAACTGACCCGAGACGGTCGACGAGACGAACAGACCGCCGATCATCGGGATGGTCAGAACGCCGGACATCGTCGGGGACTTGTCGCGGGCCAGCTGGAAGTACTGGCTGAAGAACACGGTGCCGGTGAACATCGCGATACCGACGAACAGCGAGGCGAGCGACGCCAGCGTGATCGTGCGGTTGCGGAACAGGCGCAGCGGGATGATCGGCTGGCTCGCCTTGCTCTCCACCAGGACGAACAGCGCCCCGAGGACGATCGAACCCGCGACCATCGTGTAGGTCTGCCACGACAGCCAGTCGTACTTGTCACCGGCGAAGGTGACCCAGATCAGCAGCAGGGAGACGGCGGCGGAGATGAGGAACGCGCCGCCCCAGTCGACCTTGACCTCCCGCTTGACCACGGGCAGGTGCAGGGTCTTCTGCAGCACGATCAGCGCGATGACCGCGAAGGGCACACCGACGTAGAAGCACCAGCGCCAGCCCAGCCAGGAGGTGTCGGTGATGACACCGCCGAGCAGCGGGCCGCCCACGGTGGCGACCGCGAAGGTGGCACCCAGGTAGCCGGAGTAACGGCCGCGCTCACGCGGGGAGATCATCGCCGCCATGACGATCTGCGCGAGTGCCGACAGACCGCCGACGCCGATGCCCTGGAACACCCGGAAGGTGATGAGCATGCCGGGGTTCTGCGACAGACCGGCCGCCATCGAGGCGAGGACGTAGATGACGAGGGCTATCTGGACGAGGGCCTTCTTGCTGTACAGGTCGGCGAGCTTGCCCCACAGGGGGGTGGCCGCGGTCATCGACAGCAGGGCGGCGGTGACGACCCAGGTGTAGGCGGACTGGCCGCCGCCGAGGTCGTTGATGATGTGCGGCAGCGCGTTGGACACGATCGTGGACGACAGGATCGCCACGAACATGCCGAGCAGAAGCCCGGAGAGGGCCTCCATGATCTGCCGGTGCGTCATGGGAGCGCCGTCCGGGGAGCCGCCCCCGTGCTTGGCGTGAGCCCGCACACCGGCTGGTGTGGTCGTTGCCATGGGCTTCCTTTACTTACGTGCTTGCGGGTGTACGGGTGGTCTGGCGGGCAACGGACTCGGTCGCGGGTGCGGCGTGCGCGAGCCGGGGAGTGGAGCGGCAGTCGCCGAAGCTCTCCCTGAGCCGTGCCATGAGCTGGATGAGCCGGCCGACGTCGTCCTCGGACCAGTCGCTGAGCCGGTCGGCGAGCAGTGCGGCGGTGCGCCGGGACAGCTCGTCGAGCTGGGCGCGGCCGGGTGTCGTCAGGCGCAGGATGCGGGAGCGCTTGTCCGCGGGGTCCGGGCAGCGCTCGATCCAGCCACGGTCCGCGACGTGTGCGACATGGCGGCTGGTGACCGACATGTCGACGGCGAGCAGCTCGGCGAGCTTGCTCATGCGCATGTCGCCGTGGCGGCCGAGCAGGGTCAGCACGGCGGCGGAACCGCCGGGGCAGTCGGGCGGCAGACAGCGCCCGAGGTCTCGTTTCACGGCGCCGAAGGCGCTGAGCTGACGCGCCAGCTCTTCGTACTGGGCTCGCTCGGCCATGGCACCTCCTTCTTATCGTTGCCTGGAGCAACCATAGAGAGATTGGTTGCTGCACGCAAATTAAATGGCGAACATTGGACTAAAAACTTGGCAAAGGCAAGCATTGGCGAAAGTAAACGTGCAGGTGGCGGGGTGTGCCTGCCTGTGACATCGCTGTGAGCGACCTCCTGCCCCGGCTCCGGGCGGGCCCCCTTACAGAACCCTCACTTGGGCAGTCCCGCACGTATTCGCTAGGGTCCGGGGCCATGGCTAACACCCAGGGCCCCCAGGGCAACTACGACCCCGCTGGCAGCACGCAGATGTTCCGCGCGTTCGTCGACGAGGCGGCCCCCCAGGGCCGGCAGCAGGCGGCCGCTCCGGCCGGCCCCCGCATCGGCCTGATCGTCGGCATCGTCGTCGCCGTCGCGATCGTCGCCGCGGTGGCCTGGCTGGCGCTGAAGTAGGCCGCCGCACGCACCTTCAACTCCACCGGACGGCCACGTCCCGCGTCTCGACGTGCATCCCGAGCGGCACCCTCCAGGCGTCGACGCACACCGTCCAGGTCCCCTTCACCGACGCCCCGGCGGCGATCGGCGCGGGCAGCGCCTCCGTGGACTCGATCGTCGCCCAGTCGGTCCCGAGCGCCCCGATGATGTGCGTTCCGAGGGTCAGCGTGCCCGAACGCACCGGTGAGCCGCCGGAGTTGTGAAAGGGGACAGTCACGTTCTCGCACCAGCGGAGGTCGGTGGGCCGGCGCTCCGGTTGGCCGACGGTGAGCGCGGCGGGGCCACTCGGCGTCGGATGAGGGCTGGTTGACGTCGGTGCGGGGGAAGTCGGGTTCGATGACGGCGACTTGTTGCCAGTGGGGGACTCGGTAGGGGTACCGGTCCTTCGGGGTACGGCTGTCGGGCTGGACGCGGGGTCGTCACCGGCTGCCGTCGGAGCGCTCGGTCGGGAGTCCGACCTCCCGGGGGTCTTCGGGCCGGGAAGCCCGTCGAGGGGGACCAGTGTCATGTCTCCGGTCGGCGCCACCGCCGTACCCGACGCCAGGGATCCGCCGCCCACGGGTCCGACCGCGACGTATCCCTCACCGCTCGTGCCGCCGGTGCACGTGGCCAGTGTGCCGCCCAGACAGACGAGGACCGCCGACGCGCCGACCAGGAGCCCCTGACGGCCTCGCAACCACGTCGCTGGAAGCATCGCGCCAGTGTGGCTGACGGGCCGTCAATTAGGAAGCCGCGTACGGCAGCGCATCTTCCGCACGTACCAGGACCCGTACGACGACCCGCTCCCGAAGGAGCGGGTCACCGCCTCGCACCGGTACCGGTAGGCCTGCGCCACCACCGGTGCGGACCGGCCCGTCCGCGCCCGCCGTGCGGCTCAGTCGGAGATCAGACCCTCCCGCAGCTGTGCCAGAGTGCGGGTCAGCAGGCGGGAGACGTGCATCTGGGAGATGCCGACCTCCTCGCCGATCTGCGACTGCGTCATGTTCGCGAAGAAGCGGAGCATGATGATCCGCCGCTCGCGGGGCGGGAGCTTGGCCAGCAGCGGCTTGAGGGACTCGCGGTACTCCACGCCCTCCAGGGCCGAGTCCTCGTAGCCGAGCCGGTCCGCGAGCGAGCCCTCGCCGCCGTCGTCCTCGGGGGTGGGGGAGTCCAGCGAGGACGCCGTGTACGCGTTGCCGACCGCGAGGCCGTCGACCACGTCCTCCTCCGACACGCCCAGCACGGAGGCCAGTTCGGTGACCGTCGGCGAGCGGTCCAGCTTCTGCGACAGCTCGTCGCTGGCCTTGGTGAGGGCCAGGCGCAGCTCCTGGAGGCGGCGCGGCACCCGCACCGACCAGGACGTGTCCCGGAAGAACCGCTTGATCTCGCCCACGACCGTCGGCATCGCGAAGGTCGGGAACTCCACGCCCCGCTCGCAGTCGAAGCGGTCGATCGCCTTGATCAGGCCGATGGTGCCGACCTGGACGATGTCCTCCATCGGTTCGTTGCGGCTGCGGAAGCGGGCCGCCGCGTAGCGCACGAGCGGGAGGTTCAGTTCGATGAGCGTGTCCCGGACGTAGGCGCGCTCCGGGCTGTTCTCGTCGAGTGCGGCGAGCCGCAGGAACAGGGAGCGGGACAGGGTGCGGGTGTCGATGCCCTCCGTGGACGGGAGGTCCGGGGCCTCGGGAGCCGGCAGAGCCTCGGCGCCCGGGGGGAGATCCTGGGCGGGAAGGGTCTCGGCACCCGGGAGGTCCTGAGGGGCCTGAAGGTCCTGGAGCACGTCGGGCGCGGAGTCGCTCTGCATGAGCGTGAGCACCTTCGAGCTGCCCTGGTCTGCGGACATGCCACCCCCTTTGGGTCGCGGGACGGTCGCGGCGGACGCTCCCGTCGTAAGGAACGCAGCCTCCACCTGAAATACCGGTCGCGAGGCCGCGGCAAACGCGCTCCCGGAAGAATGTCACATGTCGGCAACACGCTGTAGTGACATGTCGACATGTGAAACGTGAATGCGCCCTGGTTGGAAGGGTTCTGAGGGTTTTTCAGCGGAGAGTTGTCGGGAAGAACGCTTGCGGGTGATTCGCTCGCGTGAGTTATGCGTCGATCCTGTTTGCGGATCTCAGACGCGCGAAGCTCCGGGCCAGGAGCCTTGACACATGCATCTGGGAGACACCCAGCTCGGCGCTGATCTGGGACTGGGTGAGGTTGCTGTAGTAGCGCAGCAGCAGGATCCGCTGCTCGCGCTCGGGCAGCTGGACGAGCAGGTGCCGTACGAGGTCGCGGTGCTCGACACCGTCGAGGGCGGGATCCTCGTAGCCGAGCCGGTCGAGCAGGCCGGGCAGCCCGTCGCCCTCCTGCGCGGCCTCGAGGGAGGTCGCGTGGTACGAGCGGCCCGCCTCGATGCAGGACATCACCTCGTCCTCGGTGATGCGCAGCCGCTCGGCGATCTCGGCGGTGGTGGGGGAGCGCCCGTACGCCGTCGTCAGGTCCTCGGTGGCGCTGTTGACCTGCACCCACAGCTCGTGCAGCCGTCGTGGGACGTGGACCGTGCGGACGTTGTCGCGGAAGTAGCGCTTGATCTCGCCGACGACGGTGGGCATCGCGAAGGTCGGGAACTGCACGCCGCGGTCGGGGTCGAAGCGGTCGATGGCGTTGATCAGGCCGATGGTGCCGACCTGGACGACGTCCTCCATCGGCTCGTTTCGGGAGCGGAAGCGGGCGGCGGCGTAACGGACGAGGGGGAGGTTTGCCTCGATGAGCGCGCCGCGCACGCGGTGGTGCTCCGGGGTGCCCGGCTGGAGCTCCTTGAGCTGGGCGAAGAGCATCTGGGTGAGGGCCCGGGTGTCGGCGCCGCGGCGCCTGGCGGCCTCCTGGGGGCGGTCGGACGAGGTGTCGGGGGTCGACTCGGCGGCATGGGGGCGGGTGGGGTCCGTGGCGGATGCCTGATGCCGGTCAGGGGACGGGGCCGGGGCCTCGTCCTCCTGGGGCGGCGCAGTACTGGCCGACACGGTCAACGCCACCTCTTCATCCGTCAACACATCTGTCAACTCACCGTCAAAAGCGGTCATAGCATCACAAGAAATGGACACTGTGTGCAAGCACCGCATAACTCCGTGTTGAGGAAGGGGTCGGGACAGAGATTGGGGCACAAGACGCAGGAAAGCCCCCCACTGTTCCGGTGGGGGGCTCCGTCGGTTGTGTCGCCCGGAATCGGTGGGCGGTGTCGCTCAGATTTCGTAGTCGGCGATCACCCAAGTGGCGAACTCGCGCCACAGGGCGACACCCGCATGGTGCGCCGGGTGTTCCAGGTACCGCTTGAGGGCGTCCGCGTCGTCCACCGCCGAGTTGATCGCGAAGTCGTGGGCGACGGGGCGGTCGCTGATGTTCCAGCCCAGCTCCCAGAAGCGGAGGTCCTCGATCAGGTCGCCGAGCGCCTCGAAGGCGCGGACGCCCTCCACGACGCGCGGGTCGTCGCGCCGGACGCCCTCGTTGAGCTTGAAGAGGACCAGGTGGCGGATCACGGGTGCTCCCAGGGGGTACGGCGACGGCGGCGACCGCCGGCCGGGCTCGTGCGGGGTCTCGGGCCGACCTTACTTGGCCCCGTCGGCGAGCCAGGTCATGAAGTGGCCGATGGCCTTGGCGGCGCTCGAGATGCCCTCGAACCCTATCTGCACGTAGTCGGCGGCCTTGGCCGGATCAGTGATGATCACGTAGAGCACGAAGACCACGAGCGCATAGAGCGCGATCTTCTTTCCCGGTACCGCCACCGTGGCCTCCCCCGTCTCTTCCGCCCCGCGGGGCCGGTTCGCCGCGGGTGAGTGTAACCCGGCCAGGTGTTCGGGGCTTCGTAAAAGATCCCCTATGCACCATGTCCTCACCCGTTCCTTCCGTGCGGGGCTTCGGGGACCAATGGCCCGGGACCAGGGGCCGTTCGGCCGGGTTACCGGGACGCCCCGAGGCCGGAGGATGGAGAGGAGCCCACCGGACCGGCAGGGGCCCGGAGGGCGGGAGGACCGGACCGGGTGACCGGACCCGGCTGGGACCCGCACCGCGAGGTCCCCGAGCCGAGAGGCGGCCCCGACGCCCGTGTCCTCTGGGAGGGGACGGCGTCCTGTTCCCCCGAGGCCGCCGCCCCGCTCCAGGGGGCGGGCCGAAGCCCCGGCGCACTGAGCGGCACGCCGGGGCTTCGCGCACCCGGCGGGAACGGTCGAACACCCCCACGCACGCGAAGGGCCCCGCCTGCAGGCGGGGCCCTTCTCCAGCGGTAGCGGAGGGATTTGAACCCTCGGTGACTTGCGCCACACTCGCTTTCGAGGCGAGCTCCTTCGGCCGCTCGGACACGCTACCGAGGGAGACCCTACCGCAAGGTGGGCCATGGTCTGAAATCCGTTTCCGGGCTCGCGCGGGCCGACACGCCCTGAGGTGTCAGCGGGCCCGGAAGAAGTCCGTCAGGAGCCGCGCGCAGTCGTCCGCGAGGACGCCGGCGATCACCTCCGGGCGGTGGTTCAGGCGCCGGTCGCGCACCAGGTCCCACAGTGAGCCGACTGCGCCCGCCTTCTCGTCGCGCGCGCCGTAGACCAGCCGCTCCACCCGGGACTGCTGGACCGCGCCCGCGCACATCGTGCAGGGCTCCAGGGTGACGACGAGCGTGCAGCCGGGCAGCCGCCACTCGCCGAGCGTCGCCGCGGCCCGGCGGAGCGCGAGGATCTCCGCGTGGGCCGACGGATCGCCCGTCGCCTCGCGCTCGTTGTGGCCGGTGGCCAGCACCGAGCCGTCCGAGGACAGCACGACGGCACCGACGGGCACGTCACCGCCCTCGACGGCCCGCGCGGCCTCGTCCAGGGCGAGGCGCATCGCGGCCCGCCAGCGGTCGCGCACCGGGTCCGGGGCCGGCGTGGCGTCGGTCACCCGCACCACCTAGCGGACGGTCTCCAGGACCTCCGAGGCACCCAGGGCCTCGGCGATCGCGCTGAGCGCGTCCTCGGCGTCCAGGGCGCGCAGTTCCTTCTCGGAGACGCCGAGGTCGTCGAGGATCTCGCTGTCTCCCACCGGGCCGTGCGGCACGGCGGCGTCCGTGCCGGGCGCGTCCTCGTCGTCGGCGTCCTCGGGCTCACCGTCCTCCGTGCCGTCGAGGTCGAGGGAGTCCAGGTCCGGACCGTCGTCGCCGGGCTCCCTTCCGAGCAGTTCGTCGGTGAGCAGGATCTCGCCGTACGAACTGCGGGATGCGGCCGCGGCGTCCGAGACGTAGATACGAGGGTCGTCCTCTCCGTCCACGCGGACGACGCCGAACCACGCGTCCTCCTGCTCGATGAGAACGAGCACCGTGTCGTCGTCGGCCGAGGCTTCCCGGGCCAGGTCGGCCAGGTCGGACAGCGTCTCCACATCGTCGAGCTCTGTGTCGCTCGCTTCCCACCCGTCTTCGGTGCGCGCGAGCAGTGCGGCGAAGTACACCGTGACTCTCCCACTGGTCATAGGCGTGCCGGTTGGGGGTCCCCCCGGCGGAGGTTCTGGGCGGAGAGAGCTGGGCTCCGAGCCCCACCCACTCGGAATCGTGGCAGAAACAAGGCGTTCAGGGGACGTCTTCGGCTCCCTGTGTCTGGCTGTTTTGATCGCGAGCACTCGAGCAGAGCGGTCCACTCACCAGCGCACTCGTTGCCGCCACCAGCGGATCGTACGCGGCATTGGCCGGTGTGGCCGCACGGCCACCCCCACGACGGCCGCGTCGCTACCAGCGGAAGGTGCGCATACGCATGGCGTGACGCAGCCGTGCGGCCTTGGCACGGCGGGGCTGGACGCGGGCGCGCAGCTCGCGTGCCTCCGCCAGTTCGCGCAGGAACCTGGCGCGGCGCCGCCTGCGTTCGGCGTCCGACTCCTGTGCTTCCGGCTCCTTGGGGGACTCCTGGTCCGGCATCGTCACACCACCCCTGTTCCGTTCCTCTCACTTTCCCTCTGATGGGGGGGTCGATGCCAGGTCCGGACGGACGCCGTGGCCCGGCTACTGTGGGGGCATGCGTCTCCATGTCGTCGACCACCCCCTGGTCGCCCACAAGCTCACCACGTTGCGCGACCGGCGCACCGACTCCGCGACCTTCCGTCGGCTGGCCGACGAACTCGTCACCCTGCTCGCCTACGAGGCCACGCGGGACGTGCGCACCGAGGCGATCGACATCGAGACGCCGGTCGCCACCACCACCGGCGTCAAGCTGTCCCGCCCGCGCCCGCTGGTGGTGCCGATCCTGCGCGCCGGGCTCGGCATGCTCGACGGCATGGTGCGGCTGCTGCCGACCGCCGAGGTCGGCTTCCTGGGCATGATCCGCAACGAGGAGACGCTGCAGGCCTCCACGTACGCGACGCGCATGCCGGAGGACCTCTCGGGGCGGCAGGTGTACGTCCTGGACCCGATGCTCGCGACCGGCGGCACGCTCGTGGCGGCGATCCAGGAGCTGATCAAGCGCGGCGCGGACGATGTGACGGCCGTGGTGCTGCTGGCCGCCCCGGAGGGCGTCGAGGTCATGGAGCGCGAACTGGCGGGCACGCCGGTCACGGTGGTGACGGCCGCGGTCGACGAGCGCCTCAACGAGCTCGGTTACATCGTGCCGGGCCTGGGGGACGCCGGGGACCGGTTGTACGGGGCGGCGGAGTAGCGGCGGAGCAGGGCTCGTACATGTGTCCCGTACGAGCAGGGCTCGTACGGGACACAGAGGACGCGGCCCTACGGGTCTCCACATGGGGCCGTACGGCCGCGCCTGGCCGACTCGGCCCGGCGGAAGCCTCAGCAGCTCTTCTTGCCGGTGCTGCCCGGTGACGTCGCCGGGGTCGGGTTCGTCAGGGCCGCCAGGGCCTTGTCCGCGTCCGGCTTGGCCGTCAGGGACTTGAAGTCGTCGCCCAGGATCAGGTCGACGGACGCGTCCGTCCGGGCGTCCGTGCGCTGGTCGGCGCCCGCGAGCTGGGTGGCGACGACCGGCAGCGCGGTGTGCAGGGAGGCCTTCGGGCCGAGCAGTATCCCGACGCCCTTGACCTTCTTGTCGTACTGCTGCGTCGCGTTGCCCACGGTACCGATGTGGAAGCCGCGCTTCTTCAGCTCGTCGGCGGTCTCCTTGGCGAGGCCGCTGCGTTCCGTGGCGTTGAGGACGTTGACCGTGATCCGGCCCGGCTCGGGCAGGGCCTTGGCGGCGGCCGGCGAGGCGCTCACCTTGGTCGCGCAGTCCGCCTTGGGGCCGGACGCCGACGTTCTGCCACTGCCGCCGGTGAAGACGTCGATGAGCTGCACAGTTCCCCAGCCGATCAGCCCGATGGCGGCCACGGACGCGACGATGGCGACCACGAGCCGGCCGCGGCGCCGGGGCGGGCGCATCCGCGGGTACTTGTCCCCCGTGATCCGGTACTGGCCACCCATGCCGGGGGGAGTCAGCATGCTCATGGGCGCAGCGTAGTGCGCCCGGGCAGCAATGCCTACTAGATGATCATCGAGTGCCGTGCAGTCCAACCCGAAAGGGTCAAAGGGCGCCCGTTCGGCCCCGTGGACGCCTCAGGTGGGCGGACCCCCGGAGGAATCGGCCGGGCGCTGGAGGAATCAGTCGAGTTCGAGCACCCGTGCGTGCAGCACCTGGCGCTGCTGCAGCGCCGCGCGGACCGCGCGGTGCAGGCCGTCCTCCAGGTACAGGTCGCCCTGCCACTTCACGACGTGCGCGAAGAGGTCGCCGTAGAACGTCGAGTCCTCGGCGAGCAGGGTTTCCAGGTCGAGCTGCTGCTTGGTCGTCACCAGCTGATCGAGGCGGACCGGGCGCGGCGCGACGTCCGCCCACTGCCGGGTGCTTTCCCGGCCGTGGTCGGGGTACGGCCGGCCGTTTCCGATGCGCTTGAAGATCACACGGAAAGCCTACCGGTCGACACGTTCCGGGCGCAGCCATGGCGACGGAGTGCGCCCTCGGAAAAGATGCGGTAAACGGGGCAAAAAGGGAGAGGGGCGGGGGCCTGTGCCGAAAGAGGCAGCGGCCGCCCGGCTGGGGGCGGCCGCTGTCGTGGGTCACGGGTGCGGGCGGGTCCACGGGTGCCGCTCGTGGTTCCTGTCCGACCTCTCCGGCGGGACCGTCGGGAGCGACGGGTCCACCGTGTCGGGCTCCGGCTCGGGTTCCTGCTTCGGTTTCGTGCTGCGTACGGCCTCCGCACGCAGCAGGGCGTGCAGGACCGCGTAGGGGTCGATGAGCATGAAAGGGTTCCTCGCGTTGCCGATGGTGTGACGGTTCCGGGTGGGCCGGACCTGTCAGCAGCGCAGGACCACGGTGCGCAGGGCGTGCAGCGCGGCCGAGCGTGACGCCCGGACGGGGGTGGGAGGCGGGTCGTCCGGGCCGGACGGCGCGGGGGCGGCCTGCGGTCCCGGCCGCAGCGGTGCGACGGTGCGGGGTCCCTGGAGGGTCGCGGTCCGCGGCGCCGGTGCGAGGACGTCGTAGTCCGCGTCGCACGCCTGGACCGCGGACACGGGGGCGGAGTCGGCCTCCACCGCATCGGTGTACGCGCCGGCCGCGAGAAGGGTGACGAGCACCACGAGCACCCGGATCCAGGCATGGCACCGAGCGGTGCGTGGGGGGTGCGGTGCGTGGCTCACATGGGGTCATCTCCCCGTCGGACACACGTCCTTCATCGTGTCGGCACCGATAACCGCTCACACGGTGTACCGGCCCGGCGTGTGACTGACGGTCTCCATGCGGTCATCACGAGGTCGCCGCATGATCTTCACACGGTGCGTGGGATGCGCCCCGCCCCGCCCCGGATCCGGGCGGCCGTGACGATCTCCACGATGCCGACCACCACCAGCCACCACCCGGCGACCAGGGTGAGCACGGCGATCGACCGGAACGGCGAGACGATCAGGACGATCCCGGCGATGAAGGTGACGATGCCGAGGAAGACCTGCCAGCCGCGCGCGGGCACCGCCGGATCGTGGGCGGCGGCCACGGTCTGGGTGATCCCGCGGATCAGCCAGCCGATCCCGATCCACAGCGCGAGCAGCAGGATGGACTCCAGTCGGCCGCGGAAGCAGAACAGGCCCAGCAGGATCGACAGGGCGCCGCTGATGAAGGCCAGGACGCGCAGCGAGGCGGTCTTGTGCGTGCCGAAGGCGGCGGCCAGTTGGAACACGCCGCTCACCAGCAGGTACACCCCGAAGAGCACCCCGGCCGCGAGCAGGGAAGGGCCCGGCCAGACGAGGACCAGGACGCCGAGGACCAGCGACGCGACGCCGGTGAGCAGCACGACCTGCCAGGCGGTGCGGGCGAGGATGTGCAACGGCCCCTCGAAGGGTGGCTCCTGAAGGTCCCACGCCGGTCTTGTCGTGTGTGTGCCGCGCGCGGCGTGGACGTGACGGTCGTCGTATTCCGGGCCACCAGGGGGCCCGGTCGGTGCGTCGGTCATGATCCATGCTGGGAGCGGGCACGGACGCCCCGCCACCCCGGACGGTCCAACCGACTGACGTCTAGGGACGGGCCAAGCGACCGACGTCTAGGTACGTCCAACCGACTGACGTCTAGGGACGTCCAACCGGCCGATGCTTGCAGGCCGTCCAACGACCGACGTCTAGGGACGCGACCGACGTCTAGGTACGTCCAACCGACTGACGTCTAGGGACGTCCAACCGGCCGATGCTTGCAGGCCGTCCAACCGACTGACGTCTAGGGACGGGCCAAGCGACCGACGTCTAGGGCCGTCCGACCGACTGACGTCTAGGGACGGGCCAAGCGACCGACGTCTAGGGCCGTCCGACCGACTGACGTCTAGGGACGTCCAACCGGCCGATGCTTGCAGGCCGTCCAACCGACTGACGTCTAGGGACGGGCCAAGCGACCGACGTCTAGGG
>NZ_JBIATP010000030.1:48033-73165 GCF_042891915.1 Streptomyces sp. NPDC001848
GGCCGTCCGACCGACTGACGTCTAGGGACGTCCAACCGACCGATGCTTGCAGGCCGTCCAACGACCGACGTCTAGGGACGTCCAACCGACCGACGCCTGCAGGCCGTCCAACCGGCTGACGTCTACATGCGGCCCTTCGCGGCCTTCGCCGCCGCCTTCGTCTCCTGCTTGTGCGCCCGGACCTTCGCCAGGGACTCGGGCCCGGTGATGTCGGCCACGGACCGGAACGACCGCGCCTCTCCGTAGGGACCGGCGGCCTCCCGCCATCCCTCGGGCCGTACGCCGAGTTGCTTGCCGAGCAGCGCGAGGAAGATCTGCGCCTTCTGCTTGCCGAAGCCGGGCAGGTCCTCCAGCCGCCCGAGCAGTTCCCGCCCGCTGCCGGCGTCGGCCCAGAGGGCCTCGGGGTCCCCGTCGTAGTGCTCGACGAGGTACTGGCACAGCTGCTGGATCCGCCTGGCCATCGACCCCGGGTAGCGGTGCACCGCCGGCTTGCGCGAGAGCAGTTCCGCGAAGGCCTCCGGATCGTGGGCCGCGATGTCGTGCGCGTCGAGGTCGTCGGTGCCGAGCCGCTGCGCGATGGTCCACGGCCCCTTGAAGGCCCACTCCATGGGGACCTGCTGGTCCAGGAGCATCCCGATCAGCGCGGCGAGCGGGCTGCGCCCGAGCAGCGCGTCGGCCTCGGCATCCTGGGCGAGGTGAAGGGTGACGTCCATGACCCGATGGTCGCCCGGCGGCGCGCGGACCGCAGCCGGGCCCGCCCGCCTGTCACGGCACTAGCCTGCGTGCCGTGACCCCTGACGATCTCATCGCCCACTACGGTCTTGGGCCCATCCCGCGCGAGGGCGGACGGTTCCGCCGGACCTGGACCGGGCCGGCCCGACCCGACGGGCGGCCGGAGGGCACCGCCATCGTCGCCCTGCTGACCGCCGCCCCCGACGACTACTCGGCCCTGCACCGCCTCCCCGCCGACGAGGTCTGGCACTTCTACCTCGGCGACCCGCTGGAGCTGCTGCTCCTCGCCCGCGACGGCACCGCTCGCACGGTCGTGCTCGGACCGGACGTCCTCGGTGGCCAGCACGTGCAGTTCACCGTGGAGGCGGGCACCTGGATGGGCGGCCGGGTCGTCGCGGGCGGGTCGTGGACGCTCTTCGGCTGCACCATGGCGCCGGGCTTCACCGACGAGGCGTACGAGCACGGCGACGCCGCCGAGCTGATCGCGCGCCACCCGGCAGAGGCGGCCCGCATCGCGGAGCTGTGCCGGCCGTGAGCGGGCTGCTGGAAGGGCAGGTGGCCCTGGTGACGGGGGCGGGCGGCGGCATCGGGCGCGGTATCGCGCTGCGGTTCGCGCAGGAGGGCGCGGCGGTCGCCGTGCACTGCCGTACGTCGGTCGAGGCGGCGCACGAGGTGGCCGACCGGATCCAGGGCGCCGGCGGCCGGGTGGTGGTGCTCCGGGCGGACCTGACCGTCGAGGAGGAGTGCCGGCGTCTGGTGGCCGAGGCCGCCGAGTGGGGCGGCGGGCCGCTGACGGCACTGGTCAACAACGCGGCGGTGCAGCCGGTGCAGGAGCTGGCCGGGATGACCGCCGCCGAGTGGCGGGCCGTCGTCGACGCCAACCTCACGAGCGTGTTCGCCTGCACCCAGGCGGCCGTGGAGGTGATGCGCGCGGCGGGCGGCGGCACCGTCACCCACATCGCCTCCATCGAGGCCACGCATCCGGCCCCGCAGCACGCCCACTACTGCGCGTCCAAGGCGGCCGTAGTGATGCACGCGCGCTCGGCCGCCCTCGAGTACGGGCCGTACGGTATCCGCGTCAACACCGTCTCCCCCGGCCTCGTCGACCGGCCGGGCCTGGCGGAGGACTGGCCGGAGGGAGCGCGCCGCTGGCAACAGGCGGCGCCCACCGGCCGGTTGGGGCGTCCGGAGGACATCGGCGACGCCTGCGTGTTCCTGGCCTCGCCCCTCGCCTCCTGGATCACGGGTCACGACCTGGTGGTGGACGGCGGGGTGTCGGCCCGGCCCACCTGGTGACCCGGCCGACGGCGATGACGGACAACTCGGCCGTCGGCCGCCGGGGTCGGGGCGCGCGCCGGTGAGAAGAGGGCCCGCCGCGTCCGTACGTAACCGAGACCCGGAACCGGCGGACACGGGAGACGTGGCGTGGACGGAGGACGTGTGGACAGGGGGAGCCGGGGCGTGGACCGGCACCGGGGACGGCTGCGCCACCTCGCGCCGGCCCTGCTCGTCACCCTGCTGCTGCTCCTCGCGGGTGCCGGTCCGGCCTCCGCGCACGCCGCGCTGAAGGGCACGGACCCGGCGGACGGCAGTGTGCTGAGGACGGCGCCGAGGGCGGTCACCCTCACCTTCACCGAGTCGGTCGGTCTGCTGGACAACTCCATCCGCGTGTTCGACCCCGAGAACCGCCGGGTTCACACCGGCGAACAGGAACACGCGGACGGCCGCTCGGACACGGCACGCGTCAGACTCCCCGGCCTCAAGCACGGCACGTACATCGTGGCCTGGCGGGTGGTGTCGGCCGACAGCCACCCGGTGTCCGGCGCGCTCACCTTCTCCGTCGGCGAGCGCTCGGCGACCACGGCGGCCCTGCCGGACGACGAGGCCCAGGACGCCGCCTCCACGGGGCTCTGGAACGCGGCCCGCTACATCGCCTACGGCGGCCTCGTGCTGCTCCTCGGCGCCGTCGCGTTCACCATGGTCACCGGCGTGGCCGCGCCACGCGGACTGTGCCTGGGCGGCTGGTGGACGCTGCTCGCCGCCACGCTCGCCCTGCTGCTGCTCCGGGGCCCGTACGAGCGCGGCAGCGGCCCGGCGGCGGCCCTCGACCCCTCCCTGCTGGAGGAGACGGCGACGAGCCGACCGGGCCTCGCGCTGCTGGTGCGGGTGGCGCTGCTGGCGGTGGCGGCACCGGTAGCGGCACGGGCCGGGGTGCTGCGCGCACCGGCCGACGGGCGGGGCCCAGCGGGTTCCGGCCGGGTCCGGTTCGCGATCGTGAGCGTTCTGTCGCTCGGCCTCGCGCTGACCTGGGCGGTGGCGGAGCACGCGTCCGCCGGGATCCAGGTGCCGCTCGCCATGACCTCCGCCGTGCTGCACCTGCTGGCCATGGCGGTGTGGCTGGGCGGCCTCGCGGCCCTGGTGACCGTGGTGCAGCGCACGCCCGAGGAACTGACCGCCCCCGCGGTCGCCCGCTTCTCACGGCTGGCGTTCGCCGCGGTCGCCGTCCTGGTGGCCACCGGCACCTACCAGTCCTGGCGCGGCCTGGGCTCCCTCGACGCGCTCACCTCGACGCCGTACGGCAGGCTGCTCGTCGCCAAGCTGGCCGCGGTCGCCCTGCTGCTCACGGCGGCGGCCTGCTCCCGCCGCCTCACGGCACGGCTCGCGGTACCGGCCGGGGAGGTTCCGGCGCCGTCGGAGCGGGTGCGGGAGACGGTGGGTGCGGCCACGGGGGACGTCGGCGCCGGGCACGGACGGGACGCCTCGGACATGCAGCGGGACGCCGCGCGCGTACAGGGCGTACGGGACATCGTGGACGTACGGACCGACACGGACGCATGGACCGACATGGACGTACGGACCGACACGGACGCATGGACCGACATGGACGTACGGACCGACACGGACGTACGGACCGCCCCGGCCCCCGAGGACGCACCGAAGGATCCCAGGTCCGGAACCGGCACACAGGCGCCCCACCTGAAGGCCCTGCGCCGTTCCGTGCTCGCCGAGATCTCCCTCGGGGTCGTCGTCCTCGCACTCACCACCCTGCTCACCGGCACCGAGCCGGGCCGGGCCGCCGAGGAGGCGGCCGCGTCGACGGCGGCGGCGGAACAGCCCCTCGGCTCCGCCACGGTGATCCCCTTCGACGTGGGCACCCCCGGCGGGCACGGCAAGGTGCAGATCGAGCTGACGCCCGGCCGGGTGGGCGAGAACGGGGTACAGGCGTTGGTCTTCGGGCCCGACGGCGGCATCGCGACGGTCCCCGAACTCCGGCTCACCTTCACCCTCGAGGGCCGGGGCGTCGGCCCGCTGGACGCCCGGCTCGTCGACCGGGGCGGCTACTGGGCCACCGACACCCTCAACCTCCCGCTGCCGGGCCGCTGGACGATGAAGGTGACGGTCCGCACCAGCGACATCGACCAGGTCACGGTCTCGAAGACGGTACGGATCGGCTAGCGGAGCTACCGGTTCCGCCGCTGCCGAGCACTGGCTCCGCAGCGGCCGGTAGATAGATGCTGTCTGAAACTGTTTACTTTCTTTGCCGGAACCTGTCCTGGCGGACGGTCGTTGTAAGCACTTCCGATCAACGGCGTGTCGGTCACGTTTCAAAAACGGGCCCCCGGCGGCTCTTGACGTATGAGCGGACATTCGCGTCTTATGACGCCCACGATGTTTGGTCAAGTTGGATTCTGATCGTTTCTGACCCCTCGATCGGAGCCAGCCGGGACCCACTGCCCTCAGGAGCCGACATGCCACACTCACCCTCCGGTCTCTCCCTCCCCGGCCCGAGCCGCCGCACCCTGCTGCGCGGGATAGGCGGCGCCGCAGCGCTGAGCGCGGCCGTGCCCCTCCTGAGCGCCTGTGCCGGCAGCAGTGGCTCCGGCGGTGACGCGAAGACCGTCACCCTGGGCTCCAACGCCTCGGACGCGGTGCCGAAGAAGGCGTTCGCCGACATCTACGCGGCCTTCCAGAAGAAGGACGGCATCACGGTCGCGGTGAACACCAAGGACCACAACACGTTCCAGGAGCAGATCAACTCCTACCTGCAGGGCACGCCGGACGACGTGTTCACCTGGTTCGCCGGCTACCGCATGCAGTTCTTCGCGGCCAAGGGCCTCGCCTCCCCGATCGACGACGTGTGGCAGACGATCGGCGGGAACTTCCCCGACGCGATGAAGCAGCTCAGCAAGGGCGAGGACGGCAAGTACTACTTCGTGCCGCTGTACACGTACCCGTGGGCGATCTTCTACCGCAAGAGCGTCTTCCAGCAGCACGGCTACAAGGTCCCCACCACCTGGGACGAACTCGTCGCGCTGTGCAAGCAGATGCAGAAGGACAACCTGGTCCCGATCGCGTTCGGTGACAAGGACGCCTGGCCCGCGATGGGCACCTTCGACCAGATCAACTTCCGCCTCAACGGCTACGACTTCCACAAGTCCTTGATGGCGGGCAAGGAGTCCTGGACCGACGCCAAGGTGAAGGCCGTCTTCGACCACTGGGCCGAGCTGCTGCCCTACCACCAGGACGGCGCCGTCGGCCGCACCTGGCAGGACGCCGCGCAGACGCTGGTGTCCAAGAAGGCGGGCATGTACCTGCTGGGCTCCTTCGTGGCGCAGCAGTTCACCAACAAGGCCGATGTCGAGGACCTCGACTTCTTCGCCTTCCCGGAGATCAACTCCGCCTACGGCCAGGACACCGTCGAGGCGCCCACCGACGGCTTCATGCTCTCCAAGAGCCCGAAGAACCACGCGGGTGCGGTGAAGCTGCTCGAGTACCTGGGCACCCCGGACGCCGAGGCGATCTACCTCAAGTCCGACCCGAGCGTGGTGGCCGCCTCCAGCAAGGCCGACACCTCCTCGTACACGGCGCTGCAGAAGAAGGCGTACACGATGATCTCGGGCGCCAAGAACCTGACGCAGTTCATGGACCGCGACAGCCGCCCGGACTTCACCTCCACGGTGATGCAGCCCGCGCTGCAGAACTTCGTCCGTAACCCCAAGGGCGTGGACAGCATCCTGTCGTCCATCGAGCGCCAGAAGAAGACGATCTTCGCGTCCTCATGAGCATCGAAACCGGCATCCAGAACCCGGAGGCGGCCGAAGTGCCGCCTCCGGGCGGCGCGCACGCCCAGAAGAAGACCAAGCGCGCCCCGCAGGGGCACAACCGCCTGCTCACGCGCCGCGACCGCATCACCCTGGGTCTGATGGCGGGCGTTCCCACGATCCTGCACGTCGCGCTCGTGTGGGTGACGGCCCTCGCCTCCGTCGCGCTGGCCTTCACCACCTGGGACGGCATCGGGTTCGACTCGATCAAGTGGGTCGGGCTGCAGAACTTCAAGCAACTGTTCACCGACAACCCGCAGTTCTGGCCCGCGGTCGAGCACAACATCATCTGGTTCGTCGTGCTCATCCTGATCCCGACGCCGATGGGCCTGTTCCTGGCCGTGCAGCTCGACAAGAAGATCCGCTTCAGCCGCATCTACCAGACCGCGTTCTTCCTGCCCGTCGTGGTGTCGCTGGCGGTCACCGGGTTCGTCTGGCAGCTCGTCTACAACCCGGACACCGGCCTGATCAACAGCCTGATCGGGGCCAACAAGCCCGGGCACTACATCGACTGGATCGGCAACCCGCACCTGAACCTGTGGGCCGTTCTGGTCGCGGCGTCCTGGCGGCACACCGGCTACATGATGATCCTCTACCTGGCCGGTCTGAAGGGCGTCGACCCATCGCTGCGGGAGGCCTCCGCGCTGGACGGCGCCAACGAGTGGCAGACGTTCAAGAACGTCATCTTCCCGACGCTGCGGCCCACCAACACCGTCGTCCTGGTCGTCACCATCATCGAGGCGCTGCGCGCCTTCGACCTGGTGTTCGTCTTCAACAAGGGCGCTCAGGGCACCGAGCTGCTGTCGATCCTGATCACCAACAACATCATCGGAGAGTCCAGCCGGATCGGATACGGGTCGGCCATCGCGGTCGTCCTGCTGGTCATCTCGCTCGCGGTCATCATCCCGTACCTGATCGCGACCTTCCGGAAGGAGCGGCGCGCATGAGCACCCCCACCGTCGCGCTCGCTGCCAAGCAGCGCACCCCCGTCCGCCCGGCCAGGGTCCTGCTGCACGTGTTCCTCGTCGTCACGTCGCTGGCCTGGCTCGGACCGCTGCTGTGGGCGATCTTCGCGGCCCTGCGCCCGTACTCGGAGACCAGCACCAAGGGCTACGTCTCCTGGCCGGACAAGCTGAGCTTCGACAACTTCAAGAACGCGTTCGAGCAGTCCGACATGATGCACTACTTCGGCAACACGCTGCTGATCGCGGTGCCCGCGGTACTGCTGACACTGCTGTTGTCGTCGATGGTCGCGTTCTACGTCAGCCGCTTCGACTTCCGGTTCAATATCGCGCTGCTGCTGGTGTTCACGGCCGGCAACCTGCTGCCGCAGCAGGTCATCATCACCCCGCTGTACCGCATGTACCTGCTGATCGACCTGCCGGGCATCACGGTCAGCGGCAAGCTGTACGACTCCGCGCTGGGCCTGGTGCTCATCCACGTGGCGTTCCAGTCCGGGTTCTGCGCGTTCGTGCTGAGCAACTACATGCGGATGCTGCCGCACGAGCTGACCGAGGCCGCCCTCGTCGACGGCGCGTCGGTGTGGCGGATGTACTGGCAGATCGTGCTGCCGCTGTGCAAGCCCGCGATGGCGGCCCTGGCGACGTTGCTGTCCATCTGGATCTACAACGACTTCTTCTGGGCCATCGTGCTGATCTCCACCGGCGCGAACATGCCGATCACCTCGGCCCTGAACAACCTGTCCGGGCAGTACTTCACCGACCCCAACCTGGTCGCCGCCGGCGCGCTGCTCACCGCGATCCCCACGCTGATCGTGTACTTCGTGCTCCAGCGCCAGTTCGTCAGCGGCCTGACCCTGGGCGCCAACAAGGGCTGACCGACCCTTATTTTCCGAGAAGAGAACCACTGTGCCCCACCCCTTCACGCCGCTCGCCTCCGTGCCCGTGGACGTCGCCCGCGCCCGGGTCCACGAGGAGGGCTGGCAGTCCTGGAGCCCGAGCGGCGCCTACGCCCTCGGTGAGAAGCCGCACCGCCCGGCGAACGACAACTGGGCGACCGTCTGCTACCGCCCCGGCCGCACCGTCCCCGCCGGCGCCTTCCAGGGCGAGGGGCTGCTGGCGCTGGACCCGGGCGACGGCACGCCGGTCAGGCTGTGGGCGGCGACGGACCCGTACCGCACAGTGCCCTCCATCCGTCTGGAGGTGCACGGCGACCGGGCCGAGGTGAGCGCGGACGGGCCCGTGGAGGAGCTGACCGGGGAGGACCTCCAGACCGTCCTCGCCCGGTGGGCCGACGGCCTCGGCGTGACGCCGCCGCGGCCCGCGCCCACCGTGTGGTGCTCCTGGTACGAGTACTTCACCGAGGTCACCGAGGACGACATCCACGAGAACCTGCGGGCGATGGACACCCTGGACCTGCCCGTCGACGTGGTCCAGATCGACGACGGCTACCAGAGCGCCCTCGGTGACTGGCTCACCCTCTCCGGCCGCTTCCGCTCCCGTGCCGGGATCGCCGACACCATCCGGGCGCGCGGCCGCAGGGCCGGCATCTGGACGGCACCGTTCCTGGTGGCCCCGGACAGCGAACTGGCCACCACCCACCCCGACTGGCTGGTCCGGGACACCGAGGGCGCGCCCGTGCACGCGGGCCGCAACTGGGGCCACGACCTCTACACCCTGGACACCACCCACCCCGACGCGGCGGCCTACCTGGCGCACGTCTTCGCCACCCTGCGCACCGAGGGCTACGACTACTTCAAGGTCGACTTCCTCTACGCGGGCGCCCTGGACGGCGTTCGGCACTCCGGCGCAGACCCGCTCACGGCCTACCGCGCGGGCATCGCCCTGATCCGCGACGCCATCGGCCCCGACGCGTACCTACTGGGCTGCGGCGCGCCGATCCTGCCGTCCGTCGGCCTGTTCGACGCGATGCGGGTCAGCCCCGACACGGCCCCGCACCGCCGCCCGGAAGCGGACGACTTCAGCCAGCCCGGGCAGGACTCCGCCGAGTTCACCGGCCGGGCGCGCCAGTGGCAGCACGGCCGCCTCTGGATCAACGACCCCGACTGCCTGATGGCGCGCCCGGCGGTGGAGACCCGCGAACGCTGGGCCGCCCATGTCGAGGCCACCGGAGGCCTGATGGCCTCCAGCGACCGTCTGCTGTCCCTGGACGCGTGGGGCGTGGCCACGACCCGCCGTCTCCTCGGGGGAGGTTCCCGGTGAAGCGCACGCTGTCCCTCCCCGGCATCGCCTACGGCGGCGACTACAACCCCGAGCAGTGGCCCGAGGAGGTCTGGGCCGAGGACATGCGCCTGATGCGCGAGGCCGGGGTCACCATGGCCAGCGTCGGCATCTTCTCCTGGGCGCTGCTGGAGCCCGTCGAGGGCGTGTACGACTTCTCTCGCATGGACCGGATCCTCGATCTGCTGCACGAGAACGGCATCGCCGCCGACCTCGCCACGCCCACCGCGGCCCCGCCGGCCTGGTTCTTCCGGGCCCACCCCGAGGCGCTGCCCGTCGACCGCGACGGCCGCACCCTGTCCTACGGCAGCCGGCAGACCTTCTGCCCGTCCAGCCCCGCCTACCGCGAGGCCGCCCTGCGCATCGCGGGCAAGCTGGCCGAGCGGTACGCCGACCACCCGGCCGTCGCGATGTGGCACGTCCACAACGAGTACGGCTGCCACAACGCCGAGTGCCACTGCGACACCAGCGCGGCGGCCTTCAGGGGCTGGCTGCGCGCCAAGTACGGCGACGACCTGGCGGCGCTCAACCACGCCTGGGGCACCGCCTTCTGGAGCCAGTGGTACTACGACTGGGACGAGATCCTGCCCCCGCGCGCCACGGGCGCCGTGCCCAACCCGACCCACCAGCTGGACTGGCGCCGCTTCTGCTCCGACGAGCTGCTGGCGCTGTACACGGCCGAGCGGGACGTGCTGCGCGCGGCGGCCCCCTCGATCCCGGCCACCACCAACTTCATGGTGAACTTCAGCTTCGAGGCGCTGGACTACTGGCGCTGGGCCCCGGAACTGGACGTCGTCTCGAACGACCACTACCTCCGCTCCACGGACCCGGAGTCGCAGATCGACATCGCGCTCAGCGGTGACCTGATGCGGTCGATGGCGGCCGGGCCCTGGTTCCTGATGGAACACTCCACCGGAGCCGTGAACTGGCAGCCCGTCAACCGCGCCAAGCTCCCGGGCGAGCTGCGCCGCAACGCGCTCGCACATGTGGCGCACGGCGCGGACGGCATCGCCTACTTCCAGTGGCGTGCCTCCAAGGCGGGCGCCGAGCAGTGGCACTCGGCGATGCTGCCGCACGCGGGCACGGACAGCCGGATCTGGCGGGACGTGGTCCGCCTGGGCGCGGACCTGAAGGCGCTCGCGGAGGTGCGCGGCAGCACCGGCACCGCCGAGGTCGCGATCGTCTGGGACTGGAACGCCCGCTGGGCCCTGGAACTCCCCTCCCAGCCCAGCGCCGACGTCCGCTTCGCGGACCTCGTGCGTGCCTGGTACGAGCCGCTGTGGCGCGCGGGCGTCGCCGCCGACTTCGTCCGCCCCGACGCGGACCTGTCGCCGTACCGTCTCGTCCTGGCGCCCAGCCTGTACCTGGTCGACGACGCGGGCGCGGCGAACCTCACTGGGTTCGCGGAGCGCGGCGGAACCCTCGCCGTGGGCTTCCACAGCGGTGCGGTGGACGAGAACTGCCATGTCCGGCTGGGCGGTTACCCCGGAGCCTTCCGTGAGGCGCTGGGGGTCAGGTCGGACGAGCTGTTCCCGCTGCTGCCGGGCGAGTCGCTGGCGCTGAGCGGCGGCGGGACGGCCACCCTGTGGTCGGAGCGGCTGCGTCTGGAGGGCGCCGAGGCCGTGTCGTCGTACGAGGAGGGCCCCCTTCAGGGCGTGCCCGCGGTGACGCGCCACGCCCACGGCGAGGGCACCGCCTGGTACCTGGCCACCCGGCCCGACCCGGACACCCTGGCCGCCCTGCTGACCCGCATCCGCACCGAGGCGGGCGTGGAGCCGGTGCGGACCGCCCCGGAGGGCGTCGAGGTGGTCCGGCGGCGGGGTCCCTCGGCGGATTACCTGTTCGTCATCGACCACGCGGGCCGCGGCGCGCGGGTGCCCGTCGCCGAGGACGCGGTGGAACTGCTGACGGGGAAGCCGGTGGCCGGCTCGGTGACGGTGGAGCCGGGCGAGGTGGCGGTCGTGCGGGAGCCCCGGCGAACGTGACGCGAGCGTGATGCGACCGTAAATGGGGCCCCGGCCGGGATCGCCGGGGCCCCATGGCGTCACCGAAGCGGCTCTCACTGGGCGCGGGCGACGAGCAGGGCGACGTCGTCGTGGTCGTCGGGGTGGCGCAGACCGTGCAGCAGCAGGTCGCAGGTCTCCTCCAGCGGCCGCCAGGGCTCGTCGAGGAGGCCGAGGAGCACGTTCAGGCGGTCGTCGATGGAGTGGTGGCGGGTCTCCACCAGGCCGTCGGTGTACAGGACCAGCAGGTCGCCGGGGTCCATAGCGGTGGTGGCGGTCTCGAAGGGGATGCCGCCGACACCGAGGGGGGCGCCGCTGGGCAGGTCCAGCAGGGTCGGGGCACGGCCGGAGCGGGCCAGCGCGGGCGGCAGGTGCCCCGCGTTGGCGATGCGGCACAGCCGCCGGTGGGGGTCGTACACCACGTACAGGCAGGTGACGATGTAGTGCTCCAGATCGCAGGTGATCTTGTCGAGGTGCTGGAGCACGGCGTCGGGGGCGAGGTCGAGGTCCGCGTAGGCGCAGGTCGCGGTGCGCAGCCGGCCCATGGTGGCGGCTGCGTCGATGCCGTTGCCCATGACGTCGCCGACGACCAGCGCGGTCTTGTCGCCGGTCAGCGGGATGACGTCGTACCAGTCGCCGCCGACCTCGCTGGTGGTCTGGGCGGGCTGGTAGCGGGTGGCGAGGTCCAGGCCGGTGTGGTGCGGGGCGTGGTCGGGCAGCAGGCTGCGCTGCAGGGTGAGGGCGGTGTTGCGCACGCTCTGGTACCAGCGGGCGTTGTCCATGGCGACGGCGGCCCGGCCGGCCAGCTCGGTGGCCAGGACGACGTCGTCCTCGTCGAACGGCAGCGGGTTGCGGGTGCGCTTGAGATCGAGCGCGCCCAGCACCTCGCCGCGCGCGATCAGCGGCACCGCGAGGTAGGAGTGGACGCCGGCGCGCGCCAGGAGCGTGGTGGCCTCGGGGCTGCGGGCGATGCGCTGCAGATCGTGCTCGCCCACATGGCGGACCAGGACCGGTCGGCCGGTGTGCACGCACAGGGTGACCAGGCGGTCGCCGTCATAGGCGGCGAGGTCGCCGGGGGAGTCGGCGGCGCGCAGCGCGATGGTGGGGTGGGCCGCCTTGAGCGCCAGGGCGCGGAACAGCTCCGGGCCGCTGTCCAGTTTGCCGGTACGGCGGAAGGCGAGGGCGGAGTCGAGGACGTCCACGGCGACCACGTCGGCCAGCTCGGGTGAGGCGACCTCGGCGAGCTCTCGGGCGGTCTGCTCCACCTCCAGGGTGTTGCCCACGCGGGCGGAGGCGTCGGCGATGAGGGCGAGGCGGCGCCGGGCCCGGTCCGCCTCGGTGGCCGCGCGGTGCCGCTCGGTGACGTCCACGACCGAGGTGGCCGCGCCGAGAACGCGTCCGCCGGGGTCCTCCAGCCGGTAGAAGGAGAGGGACCAGGCGTGGTCGTGGTCGGGGTCGGCGGGGGTACGGCCCACGTGGTACTGGTCCAGAAGCGGGGTGCCGGTGGCCAGCACCTGGTGCAGGGCGGACTCGATGGTGTCGATGTCGGCGAAGGGAACGGTCTCCCGCAGATGGCGGCCGATGTGCTCCTCGGCGGGAATGCCGTCGATGCGCTCCAGGGCCGGGTTCACCAGGAGGTAGCAGAGGTCGGGGTCCATGAGGGCGAGGCCGATCGGGGACTGGTTGACCAGCCGCTCGCACAGCGCCAGGTCGGTCTCCAGACGCTGCAGGATGGTGTGGTCGGCGGCGATGCCCAGGGCGTAGACCTCCCCGCGGTCGTTCCACAGCCGCATGTTGCGGAACTCCATCAGCCGGGTGTCGCCGGTCTTGTGCCGGATCGGGAAGGCACCGGCCCAGCTCCGGCCGGTCTCCATCACCTCGGTGAAGAGGCTCAGCACGGTCTGGAAGTGCTCCGGGTGGACCAGCAGCCGCGCCGCGAACTGCCCGAGCGCCTCCTGCGGGGTGTAGCCGAACAGTTCCTGGGCCTGCGGGCTCCAGAAGACGATGCGCCCACTCTCGTCCAGCACCACCGCGGCGACGCTGAGCACGTCCAGCAGTCCGGTCGGCCGGGCGCGCGCGGGGCCGGACTCGTCGCCGTCCACCTGGAAGGGATCGGCTGACATCGGGACCTCCCTCCGCCTGCCGGCGCGGCATGGCGCCCTGTACCGCCACCGCTCCACGCCCGAATCAGGCTTCCGGTATCTCCATGCTGCCCCTGGGCGGGTGACCTGGACAGCCGGGAGGCCTCGACGGGATCTCGACGGGATCGGCCACGGGGATCGGCGACCGGATCTCGACGGGATCGGCGACGGGAGCCGCGACGGGCGCAGCTCCTGATGCGGGGGCGTGTTGTTGCCCGGCGGGGTCGGGGTGTTCCGGCGTCCGAGCCGCCGCCGGCCGGCCTCCGGCGCGGGGCCCGGTGCTTGGCTTCGGTCCTGGCTTCGGTTCCTGGCCTTTGCGTCCGGTGCCTGGCTTCGGTTCCTGGCCTTTGCGTCCGGTGCCTGGCTTGGGCGTTCGGCCTGGGCACCCGGCGTGGCCGTCCGGCCAGGGCGCCCGGTGCTCGGCTTGGCTGTCTGGTGCTCGGCTTGGCTGTCTGGTGCTCGGCTTGGCCGTCCCGTGCTCGGCTTGGCTGTCTGGTGCTCGGCTTGGCTGTCTGGTGCTCGGCTTGGCTGTCTGGTGCTCGGCTTGGCCGTCCCGTGCTCGGCTTGGCCGTCCGGTGCTCGGGCTCGTGTCCGGCGCCCGGCCTGGCGTCCGGGGCGGGTCGGCGCACTCTCCGCCGGTGACGACGACCCCTCCGAGGCGGCCCGGCCCCGGTGGGCCGCCTGCGGTCGATCGATTACGAGAGGGCGCCCCCACCACGGCTTCCGCGGCGCCGGGCCAGCCACAGCGTCACGGCGCCGGCACCCGCCACCAGCAGCACGGTGCGCTTGTCCCGCGCCGCCCGGGCCCCCCGTGCCGCCTTCCGCCGCAACGGCTCGGGCGCCTTCTCCTCCCACACCCGCCCGGCCTGTGACGCCTGCGCGCGGGCCTCGCCGACAGCCCGGGCCGCCTTGTCCACGACCGTGTCGGGCAGCCTGTCCTGCACCTGGTGCGCGACACCGACGGCCTTGGCCTTCAGCTCGCCGGCCTTGACCACGGCCTGCTCCTTCACCTCCGCCGCCTTCTCCTGCGCACGGGCCCTGACGTCGGTCCTGGCCACCAGCGCCTCCACCGTCTGCCCCAGCTCCTTGCGGCTGTGTTCGAGCTGCACGCGCAGTTCCTCCGTGCCCGTGGCGGTCCGTTCCTCGCGAGTCGGCTTGCTCATCGGTGCGCACTCTCCTTGATCTCGGCCAGGTCGGCCTTCACGTTCTCGATCGTCTGCTCGGGGGCGGGCGGCGCGGCCCGGCCGATCTGCTTCCTCCCGGTCACGGCCAGAGCCGCGGTGATCACACCCAGCGCCGCGGTGACGATCAGGGCGGCGGCCCACACCGGCAGCGGCACCGCGAGGGCCGCGATGACCGTGGCCACCAGCGCCTGCAGGGTGAGCAGACCGACGACTCCGGCGCCGCCGAACAGCCCGCCGCCCCTGCCGTAGCGTTCGCCCTTCTCCCTCATCTCCGCCTGTGCCAGCCTCAGTTCGCCGCGCACCAACTCCGTCAACTGCTGCGAAGCCCGTTGCACCAGCTCACTCACCGGCTCCTGACCCGAGCGGTCCACGCTGTGGTCGCGTCCGGTGTAGTGCGGCTGCGTGCTCGTCACGAAGATCACCACCCATCCGTATCGCTTCCTGCGATCGGTCTGCGCCCTGGCGCCCCGACCGTCCGGTGCGTCGGCGAGTACCCGGCTCAGGCGGTTTCAGGGCTCACAACTCGGCCACGCCGACGCCTCGTCGACCGCCAACTCGGCAATTTCCTGAACGACGGCTGCCCGATTCTGATCAAGGATTTACTATCGCCTGATTGTTTCTGGACGAACGGTGCGGATAGCGTCCCCGCCAGCAGCCTCCCTCACTCACCGGACCGTGGGCCAGGGAAGGCTGCCACGAGTGTTTCTGGTGTTACTGACGGGGGGTCAGCAACTTCCGGTCCCCGGTCGTCCGCGGCCGTACTGAGGCATGTCTCAAGTCTCCGCGCCCACGTCACACGGCGTTGACCGGTAACGACAGCGGCAGCGGTGGCTGCCGCATCGCGCCACACGTCCGCCGACACCTGTCGAAACGACGGTCACGGTCAGACCGGACCGGACCAGTCGCTTTCCATCGGCACCGCATAGAAGGGCATTTCCTTGCGCTCAAGCGCCGAACACGCGCCATCGGAGCAGCCGGGCAGCAGACCCGGACGCCGGGCGGGCTCCGCCGCGGCCGCTCTGCTGTCCGCCGCCGCACTCCTGGCGGGCGGACCGCTCACGGTGACCGCGTCCGCGGCCTCGGCCACCGCGGCCGCCCACGTCAAGCACCTGTGCGCCCATGCCACCCAGCCCGGACAGATGGCGTGCCTCGCCGAGGCCAGGACCGACATCGTCCAGCACATGACGCTCAGCCCGAACGCCACACCGTCCGGCTACGGCCCCTCGGAGCTGCAGAGCGCCTACAACCTGCCGTCGTCCACGGCCGGCTCGGGCCAAACGGTGGCGATCGTCGACGCCTACGACGACCCCACCGCCGAGTCGGACCTCGCCGCCTACCGGACCCAGTACAACCTTCCCGCCTGCACCACCGCGAACGGCTGCTTCCGCAAGGTCAACCAGACCGGCGGCACCAGCTACCCGAGCGCGGACACCGGATGGGCCGGTGAGATCTCCCTCGACCTCGACATGGTCAGCGCCGTCTGCCCGCAGTGCCACATCCTGCTCGTCGAGGCGAACTCCCCCAGCGTGTCCGACCTCGGCACGGCCGAGAACGAGGCCGTCGCCCTCGGCGCGAAGTACGTCTCCAACTCCTTCGGCGGCACGGAGGACCCGAGCGAGACCACCGCGGACGTCCAGTACTTCAACCACCCGGGCGTCGCCATCACCGTCAGCGCGGGTGACGACGGCTACGGCGCCGAGTACCCGGCCAGCTCCCCGTACGTCACCGCCGTCGGAGGCACCTCGCTCTCCCCCGCGAGCAACTCCCGCGGCTGGAGCGAGTCGGTGTGGTCCACCGACTCCGTCCACGGCACCGGATCCGGATGCTCAGCGGACGAGGCCAAGCCGTCCTGGCAGTCGGACACCGGCTGCTCCCGCCGCAGCGTCGCGGACGTCTCGGCGGTCGCCGATCCCGCCACCGGCGTCGCCGTCTACGACACCTACGGGGCCTCCGGCTGGGACGTATACGGCGGCACCAGCGCATCGTCGCCCATCGTCGCGGCCACCTACGCCCTCGCGGGCACCCCGACCGCGAACAGCTACCCCTCCTCGTACCTCTACGGCCACACAGGGGCGCTGAACGACGTCGCCACCGGCTCCAACGGCACCTGCTCACCCGCCTACCTGTGCACCGCCGGTTCCGGCTACGACGGCCCGACGGGCCTCGGCACCCCCAACGGCACCGCCGCCTTCGCCGGCGGTCCGAACACCGTCAACGCGCTGCAGCCCGGACAGAAGCTCACCTCCGGCCATCGCCTGAGCAGCGCGAACGTGACGCTGTCGATGGGCGGTGACGGCAACCTGGTCGCCTACCTCAAGACGGGCGCGGCGGGCAACGGCCCGGCGATCTGGTCCAGCCACACCTCGGGCCACTCGGGTGCGTACGCCTACATGCAGAGCGACGGCAACCTCGTCGTCTACGCCGCCGGCGGCGGCCCCGGCATCGGCGGCGCCCTGTGGTCCACCCACACCTACGGCCACTCCGGCGCCTACCTCCTGCTGCAGGACGACGGCAACCTCGTGGTGTACGGCGCCGGCGGCGGCCCGAGCACGGGCGGCTCGCTGTGGGCGGACGGCACCAACGCGCGCTCGACGACGATCGGGTCCGGCCAGAAGCTCAACGGCGGCTGGTGGACCCAGACCCGGTACACCCGTCTGGTGGTGCAGCCGGACGGCAATGTCGTGATGTACCGCAAGCGCGACGGCAAGGCCATCTGGTCCACCGGAACCTACGGTCACTCCGGCGCCTACATGTACATGCAGAGCGACGGCAACCTGGTCGTCTACGCCGCCGGCGGCGGCCCGAGCACGGGTGGCGCCCTGTGGTCCACCCACACCTACGGCCACTCCGGCGCCTACGCCCTCGCGCAGAACGACGGCAACTTCGTCGTCTACAAGAGCGGCGGCGGCCCCGGCGCCGGCGGCTCCCTGTGGGCCAGCAACACCTACACGTCGGTGCCCTGACCTCCCCCACCACCGGCCGCTGCCCCGCCCGACCGAACGGGCGGGGCAGCCGCCCGGGGGGCGTCCCCAGGCAGTTACCATGCAGCGGTGAACACCTACTGGCACGTCGTTCTGCCGCCTCTCTGCGCCTGATCGGGCGCAGACACCGGCGGTTTGATCCCCGGCCCCACCGATCCGTAATCGGTCAGGGGCCGTTGTCGTGCGCCCGTTTCGGATCCGGTCCCTGACGAATTCGACGACGGAAGTTCACGACTGTGCCGAACCGCACGACCCCTCATACCCCCGCGCGCCCGGCCACGGCCGGCTCGCGCCGCTCTCGCGCCGGCCTCCTCGGCGGCCCCGCACCCATCCTGACCTCGGCCGTACTGTGGGGCACGACCGGGACCGCCGGCTCCCTGGCCCCGGCTGGTGCGCCGGCGCCGGCCATCGGCTGCGCCGGTCTCGTCCTCGGCGGCGTCCTGCTGTTCCTCACCTCCCGAGGCGCCCGCTCCCTGCCCGCCGCCTGCACCCGCGGCCAGCGCCCGCTGCTCGTCGTGGGCGGTCTCGCGGTGGCCGCGTATCCCCTCACCTTCTACCCGGCGGTCGCCCGGACCGGAGTGGCGGTTGCCACCGTGATCGCGCTGGGCAGCGCCCCGGTCTTCGCCGGACTGCTGTCCTGGCTCACCGGACAGGCCCGGCCGACCACACGCTGGACCGGCGCGACCACGGCCGCCGTGCTCGGCTGCACCCTGCTGGTGCTCGGCCCCGAGCTCACCGGACATGCCACACCGATGGACCTGACGGGCGTCCTGCTCGCCGCATGCGCCGGACTGTCGTACGCCGCCTACTCGCTGATCGGCGGCGGGCTGATCACGCGCGGGCACCCTTCCGATGCGGTGATGGGCGTACTGTTCGGCGCGGCCGGGCTCCTCGTCCTGCCGCTCGTGCTGTTCCTCGCCCCCCACTGGCTCACCACCACCCGCGGCGCGGCGGTGGCGGTGTACCTAGCCCTGTTCACCGTCTGTCTGGCCTACCGGCTCTTCGGGCACGGACTGCGCCGTACTCCCGCGTCGGTGGCCACGTCGCTGACCTTGGCGGAGCCCGCCGTGGCAGCCGTCCTGGGTGTCACCGTCCTGGGGGAACGTCTTCCGGCCGCCTCCTGGGGCGGCCTGGCCGTCCTCGCCCTGGGCCTGGTGATCCTGACCCTCCCCGACCGCCGACGCCGATAGCCACCATGCGTTCTCCCGGTCGGGTCACATCGATATGGGACCCGACCGACCGGGACATCGCAGACGCGCTCCGAGAACCGCCAGGCGTCCCCGGAGCAGTACGGAAAAGCCGACTGGGACGGAAAGTGAGACGGAACACCACGAAGGGCCCGACCGGCGAACCGGTCGGGCCCTTCGTCTGCCCTGTCGGGCGGCTGCGGAGGATACGAGATTCGAACTCGTGAGGGGTTGCCCCCAACACGCTTTCCAAATGTTCGTCTGGGGGTTCGACGGCGCTCGGAGGCGTCCTGACCTGCGGCGGAGTGGGGCTGGGGGCAGGCGACGGACGGCGCTGGACGGGGGTGAACGAGACCAGAACCGAGACCGGGGCGCCGGGTCATACCTTCTTGACGACGATGGTGTCCGGGAGGAGTTTCTCCAGGTCGTCTACGTCCGAGGTGAAGACGGTGACCTGGCCCTTCTGCTGGCGTGCGATGACAGCGAGTACGGCGTCGATCGCGTACTTGTGGCCGTGCAGCTTGGCGTCAGCCAGGAGGCGCCGGGCCTGGCGGGCCTCGTCCTTTCCGATGTCGGCGACCTTGAGCCGGGAGAGCGCCCAGTCCCAGCGCTGCTCGGTGGTTCTGCCGTCGTACGCCTCGACCAGCGTCATGGGAGACGTCACCACCTCGGCCTCACCTCCAGCCGCGAGGTCAAGCCAGGCGATCATCTTCCGGTCGCCGCGCACGGCCAGGGACAGGGCTTCGCAGTCGAGTACGAAAACGCGCAGTGGCTGCTGCCTGTGCTCACCGGCGCGCTTCTTCACGCGGCCTCTCCGGAATCGTGTCCTCCGGGGGTGCGACGGCGCTCGTGCTCGGCGTCGAGATCGTCCAGTTCCGCGAGGGCTGCCGCGCGTTCGTCCTCGGTGACCGGCCCATGTTCCTCCTGCAGCCAGTCGACCAGCTCCAGCAGCCGGTCCCGATCGCGCTTGAATCGCAGTGCTTCGGCTACATACGCCGAAAGCCCCCGCTCAGCCGCGTCGGCGCGGATCTCGTCGAGGAGATCTTCGGGAATCGTCACCGTGACCTTCTTCGTTGCCATACAAGGGACCATACTCCTGGTGTAAGCGCCCTTACCAGGGTCTCTGAACCAGTCAGGCTCAGGAAGCGGAAGGATGCGGCGGCGCGAGATGCCACTGATGTTGCCCTTCGGGATGCGCTGTGGCGATGCGTAAGCCGCGATGCCCGTAGTGACCTGCCGCGAGTCGGACATCCAGGTGGTCGACGAGACGGACCCTTCGTTGTGGGGGCGCATCAGCGGCGAACGCATGGGCGCTACCTTGCACCGTCTCGGGCTTTTGGGCGAGTTCCGCGCCTCGGGGTCGAAGCAGGTACTGGGGGCCGGGCCGTTTGCGCGGCCCGGCCCCTACGCCAACCAGGGCCGGGGTGCCTCACCTGGTGAGCGGCTCGCTCGTGATCGCCGGGCGGACCCTGGTGAGCATCAGATCGAGGAACTGGTCGGGGTGGCGGAAGGAGGCGAAGTGGCTGGCGTTCCGGATGAGCGAGAAGTCCTTGACCGGGGCGGTGACGTCGTCGAAAAGCCGCTTCGCCGGCTCCGGCGGGGTGAGGACGTCGCCATCGCCCTGGAAGATGAAGAAGGGGAGCTGGAACATGGTGCCTTCGGCCCGCTCGTCGACGGCCACGGCTTCGAGCGCGAGCGGCTCGGAGAAGGTCATGGCCTGCAGATAGGCACGCAGACCGCGCAGGGTGTGCAGCGGTGAGAACCACAGGGAGCGGATCACCACGGTCTTCATGGTGTCGTAGGACAGCGGGTCGGTGGTGAGGACGAGCTTGTTGTACTCCGAAAGCTGCTTGACGCTCCACTGCGACTTGTCGGCGCCCATGGCGGTGACGGTGGCCAGTTCCTTCTTCTTGCCCGCCTGACGGAGCCGGGTCACCAGTGCGTGGTAGGCCGAGCGTTCCTGCCCGCCGGCGATGACGTTCTGGTCGGTGCCGACATAGGCGGAGTACAGCTCGGGGTGGTTGCGGGCCAGGCGCAGGCCGAGGACGGTGCCGAACGAGTTGGCGACCAGCAGGACCTTCCCGACGCCGAGCCGGGTGCGGACGTGCTCGGTGACCTCCAGGGCGTCGCGGTAGAGCCGGTCGAGGCTCATCTCTCCCTGTCCGGCGGGCCCGGCGGCGAAGGTGTTGCCAGCCCCGCGCATGTCCCATCGCACGATCGTGAAGTGCCGCTCCCAGGTGCGGGTGCGGGGAATGAAGACGAGGTTGGAGGCGCCGGGGCCGCCCAGGATCTCCAGGATCACCGGATTGCGCAGGTCCTCGCCGCGGATGGAGACCCACTGGTCTATGCCGCCGATGCGGACGAACCCGGACTCGTCGATGCCGTTCGGGGTGGTGATGCGCAGGCGCTTGGCGTTCGCGGTGCGCTTGAGCCGCCGGTAGCCCAGCAGGCCGGTGGCAGGTGCGGCGAGGACGGTGGCGGAGGCGGCGAGGATGATGCCGAGCATGAGTGTTCCCCCTAAACTGTTTACTGCGTAAGCGGATCGATGTGTTTAAGGTATATACAGTTATGGGTTGTGTCAATCGGCATCGCCGACCACCGTCGAGAGGGAGGGCCGCATGGCCAAGGAGAAGGCGCGTGACCTGCGCGCGGGTATCGCGCTGCTGTGGGGCGAACAGGAACAGCGGACCCGTGGACCCAAGCCGAGCCTCACCCCCCGCCGCATTGCCGAGACCGCCGTGGCCATCGCCGACGCCGAGGGCCTGGACGCCGTCTCCATGAGCAAGGTCGCCGCTGGGTTCGGTGTCTCGGCGATGGCCCTGTACCGCTACGTGCCCGGCAAGACCGAACTGGTCGAGCTGATGGTCGAGTCCGTCCTCGCCGAGGCCCCCGAGCTGTCGGCGGCGGGAAGCGGCTGGCGGCCGCAGATCACCGAGTGGGCCCGCCAGTCCGCGAAGATCCACCGGGCCCACCCCTGGCTGCTGACGGCCACCGCGATGCGCCGTCAGCTCATGGGCCCCAACCAGCTCGGCTGGCTGGACGCGGCGCTCGCGGCCCTGGAGCCCACCGGCCTGACGGCGGCCCAGCAACACCGGGTCTTCGTTCTCGTCGCCGGCCTCGTGCGCACCCTGGTCCAGCAACTGCTCGACTTCGACGAAGAGCACAGCCGGGAGTGGAACCGCCTCACCGGCGAAGTGCTCGACCGGCACGCCGACCGCTTCCCCGCCCTGACCCGTGCCATCGCCGCGGGCGCCTTCGCCCCCGACACCGTCGACCCGCTTGAGTTCGGCCTCGAGCGCATCCTCGATGGGGTCCAGACTCTCATCGATCGCGCTTAGCGAGACAGGGATCCGGTCCCGAAGCGCCTTGGCCGGGCCTGGCGCAGCCGAGCCTACGGGCTCGACAGCGGTCCCAGGTGCCTGGGGCCGCGAGTACGGGCGCAGCCTGGGTGGAACGACGAAGGCCCGGACCGCTGAAGCGGTCCGGGCCTTCGATCAAGTGCGGAGGATACGAGATTCGAACTCGTGAGGGGTTGCCCCCAACACGCTTTCCAAGTGTGCTCGCCCTCGTCGGGGAATCGTACGGAGTCATTCACCTGCGTCCATGTGCGCCCGTTGCCTTGGAGTTCGATCTGCCCTGGTACTCATCTGGACGGGGCGGTACGCGTGCGAATGAGACCAGAAGTGAGACCAGGTATTGGTCAGCACCTCGTCGTATGGCACGACGAGGTGCTGGTGGAACGTGGCAGCCTGCCGTTGGATGCCGCACTACACGGTGTCGCGCGGTCGGCGCTGCGGAAGCCGCCCGGGTCGCAGCCGCGGTCTCCGATCACGCGCTGACCGCACCGACGGCGCCGCCCTGGGCCCTTGGTCTGTCATGCCATGGGCATTGCCGGGCCTGGCTCGTGCTCGCCGGGTGGAGTTCCAGGCTTGAGGATGACGGAGGTGTAGTGGTTTGCGAAGAAGTACGAATAGGACAGGCCTTCGTCGATCCTGCCGAACTCGTTGCTCATCATGGTCATCAGTGCTGTCGTGTGGGTGCCGTCGCTGGCGTAGGCGGTGAACATCTGGTTGGGTGGCAGCCCGGTGGCTCCGATGGTGACTTCGTTGATGCCTGGGAGTGCCCGGATCAGGGCCGTGCCCTCGCCGGAGCTACCGGAGACGCGCAGGGGGAGGTTCTGCGTGCGCATGCCCAGACCCTGCCGGCCCAGGTTTTGTGTGCTGGTGGCCGGAGTGTTGCGGGCCACGTACACCAGCGCCATGGGCGACTGGCCGATGGGGAGGGTCTTGATCACCGAGTTCGTGTGCGTGTCGATGACGTCTACCGCGTCGGAGTTCTGCAGGGCGACGTAGATCCTGGTGTTGTCGGGGCTCGGCCAGATGCCGTGGGGGCCGTGGCCGTGGTTGTGGATGGTCTTCACCAGCTTGGGCGGCGCCCCGGTCTTCGATCGGCGGTACACCAAGGTCTCGTCCAGTCCGCCGACGGTCATGTAGGCGTAGTCGACGCCGTCGACGGTGACGAAGTTGGGGTGGTTGGTGCGCGGCCCCGTGTTCATCACCGACTCCACACGGAAGGTTTGTGCGTTGACCACAGCGGTGGTCACGCCGTTGACGGGCATGCCGAGCCAGATGTCCCGGCCGTCGGGTGAGATGGCCTCGTCGGAGGACCCACCCGCCTGTTCGGGGATCGGCAGGCTCTTGATGATCCGGCGGGAGGCCACATCGATCTTGTCCAGCCTCGAGGCGCGCAGGTGGTTGACGTAGGCGTATTTGCCGTCGGGGCTGAAGACCACCTTCGACGGCCCGTCTTCGCTGTGGATCCGGTCGACCTCCTTGCCGGCCCGCCAGTCGAGCACCGAGATGTAGTCCAGGCCGCGCACCGCCACCCACAGCCGCGTTCCGTCCGGCGAGAAGAATCCCTCGTGCGGCGCCCGGCCGACGTATATGGTGCGCACTACCTTGTTGGTTGCGGTGTCAATGATATGGACGGCGTTGGTGGTCACGTCGATCACGTCGAGCCACTTCCCGTCCCGGGAGAAGCCCAGGCCGTGCACGTCGATCTCCCCGTCGTACATGGCCCCCAGCACGTCCGCGCTGGGGTCCAACCGCGGCTTGCCCAGAGCGATCGTGCCCAGCACCGTGTTCGTCGCCGGATTCATGACACTCACCGTGTTGGAGTCCTGGTCAGCGGTGTACACCCGGTCGTTCCCCGAGATCGGCTGCGCCCCGGGCAACGCCGGAGCCTGGATCAGCGTGCCCGGCACTGAGGGGCTGGCGGTCGACCCCGTACCTGGGTAGGAGGCCGCAGATTCCTGCGTCCCGGTCGTCGCGCACGCGGCGATGGACGCGTACACGGCCGCTACCGCGAACGCGCGGGCAAAGCAGGGTCTTATACCCATGTTCACTCCTTGTGGTCACGTCGTCGGCGGATAGCCCGCGTCGCAAGCTGCCAGCGGCACTTGGCTTGTGGGGACTGTGCTGTGGGGGCTCTGCCGCGTGGCGTGAGAGGTTGCGGCTGGAACTAGTCGCTGCGTTCATCAACGGCCGCTGGCGAGAGCAGCGCTTGCCAGCGTGGCGCCGGGGTCACCTCATTCGAATGCGGTCACTCGTCCTCGCACACGCGACCGGTGACGCCTGACGCCTGTCGCCCGAATCATCGGCGAGCCATAAAGGAATCTAACGGACACTTTCGACATGCTCACCTCGGCCGGAGGTTTTCACTCGGACAGCCCCGTCTGTCGGTGAACGGCGGACGAATGCACGGCCGTTCAGACTTCGTGCGGTGTACGCCGAACGGGTTCACGATGGTTCACGACGGGCCGACCACCTCTGCGATCGCAGCCAGACGGGGCAGTAGTCCGCGCGGGCGACGGAGCGCGTTTTGGCCGCCGGCCTGCCCGGCCCCAGTCACGCAGTGTGAAGCGCACAAAAAGTCCGGTGGCGTTGGGGTCGGCGCGCGTGCCGAGATCTCGGCGTCGGCCTTCACGAGGTGGTCCTCCCACCCTTCCGCGGCAATGATGCTTTGCCGAAGGTTCCTGCGGAGTTCCGACGCCGTGGGCACCCGGGCCGCTGGTGCGGCCGTGGTCACCGCCGTGCTGCTCCTCATCGGCCTCGTCCGACTGGGATGGTTGCTGGCAGTCGGGGTCGCCGTCGGCCCCTTGCTGGGCTACATCCTCTCCAGGGGGCCGGGGCTGCCCGACTACAGCGACGACATCGGCAATTGGACCGACCCGCTCGGGCTGGTCAGCCTGACCGTCGAAGGCGCCCTGCTCCTGCTGTCGGTGCCGCTCTTCGTCGGAAGTTGGCGGAACCTTGATAGGCGAGCCAAATCGAAGCGGCGGCTACGAGAGCCTTTCGTAACGCGCGCCGGCAGGCTCATGCCTATGAGCATTTCAGCGATGCCAGTGGCAGCATCAGCGCCTTGCGGGATCGTGACTCCCGCTCGTAGGGCACCTTCAAGCTCTGAGGCGGGCACATGGCCACGCGGTCGGCGTAGCGACTTTGGCCGGGAGTTTCAATGACCGAGTCAAGGTCGTGGGCCGCCCCACCAGCGGGCGGCATCTCGCCTCGGAGATCGTCTGTGCCTCAGCCGAGGAAAGTCAG
>NZ_JBIATP010000031.1:0-43789 GCF_042891915.1 Streptomyces sp. NPDC001848
CCAGGCAAGCCACGGTCGGCAAGCTGCTTTGAAGCCACATCCGGCCCTCCCGGGCCACCGAACAACTTACGGAGCTGCTTTGGCGCGAGTGATCACGGCCCCGTAAGCTTCCGGCCGTCGGGCAGTCTGTGGACCTGCCCGGTAAAGCACGACGTTGGGGCCATGATCTTCGAGGCTCGCGCCAAAGTGGCTGGCTAAGTCGCGGAGCCGACCGGCCCCGGCCACGACGTGTCCTGACCTCATGCCCTAAGTGCCTGCCTCTTGGGCGGGAGCGGGCGGTCGGCGGTGCCGAGCGGGGCGGAGACATGAGCGCGGGCGCCGCCGACCGCCCGCGCCCGCCCGGAGGAGCGAAGCGACGACGGGTGCTTGAACCCGTAGGGAAAAGTTGAATCACGTTGGGGCCTGCTGGTGTGTCCGATCCCGGTAGATGCTTGACAGTTCGGTCCCAGCTGATGGTTGACAGTGGCCGTGATCGGCTTTTCTGTGCGCGTCGTTGCGGTGCGTGTGGGGAGGCCGGGATTGGCGCTGGTGGAGTTGTCGGTTGTCGAGCAGAGATATCGGGCTGTCCTGGCCGTGTTGGCGGGTGCGTCGGTGACCGAGGTCGCGGCTTCGCTCGGGGTGTCGCGGCAGACGGTGAGCGGGTGGGAGTCCCGGTACCTGGCGTACTGGCTCAAGGAGGTCGTGGAACCCAACCTCCGGCCGCTCACCGCCGCCACGTACGAGACGACCGTGCGCCTGTACATCGTCCCGTTCCTCGGCGCGAAGCGGCTCGACCGGCTGACCGTTCAGGACATGCGGAGCTGGCTCAACAAGCTTGCCGAGACTTGCCAGTGCCGTGCGCAGGGCAAGGACGCGAAGCGGCCCGAGGAAAAGCAGCGATGCTGCGCCAAGGGGGAGTGCTGCCGACAGACGCCCTCGAAGCGCTCGGTCAACGACGCCCGGACGATCCTCCGCAGCGCGCTGACCAACGCCATGGTCGAAGAGCGCATCTCGAAGAACGTCGCCCAGCTCGTGAAGGTGCAGCGGGCCCGGCGCAAGCGGCCGGATCCGTGGTCGGTCGAGGAGGCGTGCTCCTTCCTGGAGAACGCGCAGACGTGGCGCGACACCTGTACGCCGCTTACGTGCTGATCCTTGTCCTGGGTCTTTCGCAAGGGTGAGGTCCTGGGCCTGACCTGGTCCGACGTGAACCTGGACACGGGGGAGCTGCACATTCGCCACCAGCTTCAGAGGGTCCGCCGGCGCCTCCTGCACACCGACACGGCCAAGACCGAGGCGTCCGAGGCGGTGCTTCCGCTGCCGGACATCTGCCTGGCGGTGCTCCGGCTCCGCAAGAAGGAGCAGGAAGCGGTGAGGGAGCGGGCCAAGGATCTCTGGACGGAATCGGACCTCGTCTTCACCACCCGGGCACGGCACCCCGGTGGAGCCGCGGAACTTCACCCGGGAGTTCGACCGCCGCTGCGAGCGTGCCGGCGTCCGTCGGATCCGCGTGCACGACACCCGCCACACGTGCGCCTCGCTCCTGGCCGCCCTCGACGTCCACCCCCGGATCGCCATGCAGATCCTCCGCCACTCCGAGATCGCCGTGACCATGGAGGTCTACACCCACGTGCCCTCGGCGGAGACCCGCCGGGCGCTCCGGAAGCTGGGGAAGGCTCTGGGCGGCAGCAAGCAGAAGGACGGCAAGAAGAAGGGCAAGCGCAAGCAGGAAGAGCCGCCGGACAAGGACGGCCGGCAAGAGCCATAGAGGTTGCTGTACCCCGCTGCTGTACAAACGCTCAGAGGCCCATCCGCGATCATGCGAATGGGCCTCTGACCAGCGTCGGGGTGGCGGGATTTGAACCCACGACCCCTTCGTCCCGAATGAGGTTCGGGCAAGATCGACGCCTGCGCGTGCGGGTAAACGTGCAGGTCAGAGCCTTGGTATGGGTTGGTGTGGCACGGGCTCGCGTGGTCTCTGGGGGAAGATCATCTCCCAGATTTCTCCCAAGGGGGTGGTGTGGCGGAGCGCCTGCCGAGTCCGCATGACGCGTTGCGTCGGCGAATTTGCGCTTGGTCGGTCGGGTAGTGCCGCCGGCATGGTGGTGCTCCGCCCGGAAGTACCCACGGACAAAGATCGCCCGCTCATGGATGGAGACGCGGGGTGCGGGTGCTTTGTGGAGAGCTGGGCAATCTCCTGGCAGCAGCAGATCGTGTACTGCTGCTCAACGAACCCTACCGACCTGATCGCGGCGTCCCAGTACTATGTTGCGCCATCGTTCCCGGGTCTGTCGTTCCCCGTCGATCCACCGTGCTCGTACGGTGTTCAGGGGGAGTGGGAGGTTGCCCATGAAGTGCGCGATTTCGACGTAGTAGGCGTAGTAGCCGTTTTGTGTGAGCCCGCGCAAGCGGTCGATGTCAGCCGCGAGGTTGTCCTGGGCATCAAGGACCGCGTGGTGGAAGCACAGGGCCAGTTGCAGTTTGGCCGCGGCGTAGGAGATGCCGGAGACGCCGATTTCTGCGAGCTGGACAGCCGCCCGGTCGGGCAGGTCTACGGCGAATCCTGCGTCGCGCACGAGTGTGGCGATGTGAGCGGTCATCTCGTTGGAGCGCAGACTCAGGGGCGACAGCAGCCGGTCCGCGAGGTCGAGTTCGTCATCGGCCCGAAGCGGGTCGACGAAGGATACGGCGAAGGCGAGATGGGCCTGGGCCACGGCGGTCTCGCCGACCACACCGTTTTCCTCGGCCTCACTCCGGGCTGCCAGATACGCGGCTGCCGCCCGCTCCATGTCTCCCTGCACCCACCAGACGTCCCCCAGCACCCGATGGTGCCGCCCAGCCCAGCCCAGCCTCCCGGCGGCCTCTACCGCCGCTGGGAAATCTCCGGACACTCGGCTCAGGTGCGCCAGACCCCGTCGAGCGGCGGAAGCGAGCCGACCGCCGGCGGACGCGACACGCTGCATACCCCGGCGGGAATCGTCGGTCAGCCCGAGGTCCCGCTGGGCCTTCGCCTGGTAATACGTGGCCAGTTCGACCAGTTCATCAGGGAGCAACCCCGATGCGAGGACGGCGGAGAGCCGACTGACTGTGCGTTCACGGTGTTCGTGCTGGCGCCGGGCGATGGCACTGAGCGTTTCCACCAGGGCATCCGCAGCAGTTCGCACGCCCCCCGACGACGCGGCGTCGGCGGCGGGGAGCACCAGCGGTTCCCAGATGGAGTCCCCTACGTACTGGAATGCGGCATCGGCGAGCCAGCCGAGATCGAGACGGAAGTCCCGTGCGAGGAGCAGCCCTTGTTGGAGGCATCCGACCAGGACGGCACGGTCGCGTCGTAGGTCCTGGCGCCACTGCGATTCCAGCGCGTGGAAGGCGCGTTGGGCCGCACGCTGCCAGTCGCGCTCCGACCAGCGGTCGTCACTGGCGTCGTCCGTATTGCGAATGGCGGCGCGGATGAGGTCGTGGACATGGAAGGGCCACACACCGGAGGGGGACTCCCGGATGAAGGGGCGCTCGGTCAACCGCAGGGCAGGCGCATCGTGCTGCATGCCGGCGGCCTGGGTGGCCAGGGGCACGGAGAACGCGCTGAGCAGGCTGACCGAGCGGAGTACGTGGCGTTCCTCGGCGGTCAGGTCTCTGAGAGTACGGGCGATCAGGGCGGGAAAGTCGTGGTCGAAATCCGTGACCTGCGGCTGTCTGCCGCTGCGCCGAAGCTCCAGGTACCGCATGACCGACAGGTCCAGATACAGAGGAAGCCCGTGGGAGCGCTCGGCGATGATCCGGCGGACCGGTTCGTCGATCAGCGGCTGCCCGTTGCGGCTGAGCCTGCGGGACAGGTAGTCCTCGCAGTCTTCCGGGGAGAAGTCGCCGATCAGGATGTGGCCGCCGGATACGCCTGACCGGGTATGGGCCGTGTCGGAGGCGAGCCCGGGCCACGCATTCGGACCGGTCCAGTCGAGTTGCCCTTCCAAGCTGCTCTCTGCCCACTGGAGGCGGTTGCGTCCGGTGACGACGAAGAACGCGTTGGGCATCAGCCACACGATGCGCTGGAGTAGACGCTCGAAGTCACGGTGGGTTCGGTCGCCGGTGTCCTCGAAGGTGTCCATCAGGACCACAAGTAGTGCGCTCTTGTCGGCTGAGAGTTGGGCCAGGTCCCAGGCGAGCAGGTGCGGGTAGAAGCTGAGGGTTTCCAGGTCGGGCTCGGCTTCCAGCAGGTCGGCCAGGCGGGAGCAGTCGGCGAGCGCGCGTACGGACTGGCGCCGCTCGCGTAACGCTTTGATGAGTGCCCCGCCCCCGTGGCCGAGCGCGCTCCCGACGGTGCCGGGCAGGAGCAGGGCCTGGGCGACGTCGCTGAGGGCGGACTGGACCTGCTGCGGTAGAGCGGCAGCGGCGCTGAAGCGGCTCAGCAGCCCGCCCCTGCGCAGATAATCCTCGATCGGTTCACCTGGGTGGTTGTGCTCCCAGTAGCGGCGCAGGGCGAGGTCGAAGGCGGGCATCGGTCGACCGAGCGTGGCGACTGCAAGGCGGATGGTGAGGATGACCCGTTCGAAGTCCATGCCCGCGGCCTGCGCGAGGTCGATGCGGACCGGCAGGATCCGTTCCTCGTGGGCTGACGCTTCCCACTGCACTGGGCGGTGCTCACTGTGGGCGAGCGACGCCTCGATCTTGCGGGAGAGCGTTGACTTGCCGATCCCGCCCACACCGTGGAACACGATGATGTTGGTGCGGGGGCTTTCCAGGTCCTCCACGTCGAAGTCAGAACTGGTCAGACGCCGTATGTGATCAGCAAGGCCGGCTGTCACCGCCTGCCACTGCGCCTGCCGGTTCGTGAACGCCTCACTGGCGGCGATACTCCGGTCGTTTGAACTGAACAGCGTTCGAAGGTCCCGTCCTGTCACCGTTCCCCCTGGCGGTCAACTGGAGCCAATTTATGCGGCCTTGAGGCTGACCTGGCAAGCCCGCAATCACGAAGCCGAAGTAGGCGCAGCGCACGGGTGGGTTGGACGATCTGGTGCTCTCGCTGACCGCGAAGGGCTGACCTCCGACGAGATCGTTGCCGCATCTCGCTGAGTCGTACGGCATGGAGACCTCGGAGTAGACGGTCTTCCCGAGCAGGGACAAGGCTTTGGACTCCATGGCCGAGTGGCGGGCCAGGCCGCTCCATCCGCTCCATCCGGTGGTGTTCATCGACGCTGTGCATGCGAAGGTCCACGACGCTGAGAGGTTCGTCACGGAGAACGGCGTCCTCGCCATCCATTTTGTTCACCTGGCGCGCCGGGACATCGGTGCCTCATTGCCGCTTGGCGCGGTGAACGGCTCGAGGGTAGCCGCCCGTCGGTATCGGAGCGGTGGAGGGAGACCTGCGAGCAGAAGCGAGGACGGCCGAAAAACGTCGGTGTGGGGGCAGGGCGAGTGGCCCGGCGCGTAGGTCCGGCGTCGGTACACCGGCCCCGCGGGTGCGCGAGGCCGGATCTTGCAGGACGTTCGCAGCGTGGTCTCAGGTTGTGCCGATATTGCTCGTCGATGGCGGCGCGGTCACACGCGGGCGGGTACGCTGGCCAAGCCGTCGTCACCGTCCTCGCCGTCTGCGGCGCGATGCTTGCGATCGCGTGCTCCATCCAGGCTGTCGAGGCTTCCGCGGAGGAAGTCCGCGAGAGCGCTGGCGGTCTCCGCTCCGGCCGAGGCGCCGGGTAGGCCCTCGATACGCAGGCCGGAGGTCGTGTGGGCGACGGAGTAGCCCAGCTCCTGGAGGATGCCGGTGAGTGCGTGATGCACGTAGGCACGTGTGCTGCGGTGCAGGAGGCTGGCGCGTCCGTCGGCCAGTCCTTCGGTCTGTTCGCGCGCCGCGGCTGAGCGTGCGGTGGTGGAGACGAACCACTCCAGTGATGCGGCCCTGGTGCCGGCTGACGAGATCAGCACGCCGACGGCCTGAGTGCGACCAGTTCGTGCATCACGGGTCGGCCTTTCGTGTTTCGGTGGCCAGGTGGCGCGGATCGCGCGGAGTGGTAGCGGCTGGCGACGTCCACGCCGATGAAGGGGGCCGCACGCGAGCACCGTGCCGACCGAAAGGGTCCCGGCCAGCTATTCGTCGGTGCGCGCGGTCGACTTCCACAGTGCCCGAACCCGGCTTCCACACAGGTGCTGGCACGGCGGACCAGTCGGGGGGCCCCGGCCGTAGTGCCTTGAGGACCTCCTCTCCCATCCCGTGGTTCACGCCGCCGCAGGAGCAGTCGCACGGTGCTTCAGGCGCGGCCAACGCACAGCTCGGGGAGCCGCAGAAGGTCGTGTCGCCGTCGCCTGGGTGCTGCTGGCAGAGCACGGACCAGCAGGGAGTCCGCAGGTACCAGTCGAGGCATCCGACCGCACCGGTCAGCTCACGATCGAGGACCGCCAGCATGACGGGAATGGTGTCCTCCACCATGGTGACGGTGCTCCAGTAGGACACCGGTGGCGCGTTTCCGAAGATTGCTTCTCGGTAGCCGGCGGCGAAGGTGCGCGCCATCGCGTGGTCGCTCACAGCACAGAGGTCTGTACTCAGGCCGAGGGGGCGGAAGTCGCCGATTGCCAAGGAGTCGTCGGAGAGGTGGGCCCATCTGGTGCCGGTGGGTCGGCACTCGAAACTGCCTCCGCGGATCTCCTTCCACTCGGAGACCATGCCGATGAGGACGGTCTTTGTGTTGCGGCCGTCCGCGAGCCGTCTCTGCTCGGCAGGTGCTTTGGCCAGGATCCGGTCGATCGCCTCCTCGGCTTTGTGGGTCTGCTTCGTGCCGGAACGGCCTTTGCCGTGTGATGAGTTCAACCAACACCTCCTGCGGATAATGGTGGCATGGCTGGTGAAAGCCGGTGAGGGCTCTTCGCATCATGGCCCGGCGTCTGCCTGGACACCTGCCAGATGTTGGCGCGTATGGCGTCGCCCCGGGACGAGCACCTCCTGGCCGATCCGCGGGAACGGATCGCCTCCTATCTGGAGAGCCTGCCCGCAGCCAGTCTCGCCGACCTTGCCGATGTCGGCGCTCCCGCGCTGGCTGAGCCTGCCGCCCGCCCGGGGCCTTGAGGTGGCGCAGAGATCGGGGCAAGGGGCTCTTTCGAGCGCCTGCGTTGAGTTGGGTGAACATCCTGGTGAGGAAGGTGATGTGCTCGCGGGCCTGTTGCTCGTCGGCCTGTACATGGCCGTACGTCTGCTTGAGCGCGCGGAGCTGTTCCCGGTCGCCACCCGCCTGGACGAGGGAGTCGCGGCCCGTACGGCCGAGGCACCTCCCATCTTAGAGCGCCCGCCGTGCCGCCGATCCGCATGCACCTCGCCGCCCTGCCGTCCGTGCCCCGCTCCGTCAAAGACCCCCTGGCCAGCCACCACGCCAACGCAACCGGGACCCTCCAGGTCCTCGAAGCAGCCCGTCGAGCCGGCAACCTGCACGTGATCGCCGCCTCCTCGTCCTCCGTCTACGGTGCGAGGACATCCCGGACTCGCGCCTTGCCCCGCTCCTAAGCAAAACGATCACGGTGATGACGAACGAGTGCAGCGGGGCGGGCTCGGGTGATGGCCGGAATGCGGCCAGTACTGCGAGCGCGAGCGCGATGATCAGTTGTTGGCCACCGACCCCCAGGTCGCCTCCATCACCCGCAACGTCATCACTCGACTCGCGAGAATCCATCGGCGGCGTGCAGGAGCTCGGCTCCGTGCTCAGGACCGCGATATAGACCCCGGACCTCCAGTCGGCCGGTACGGGGAATTCGTACGCGGGCCACTGCCAGTCCCTGTCGAACGTGCCGGGATCGGCGGTGCGGCCCGGCCACTCGGTGTGCCCTGCGTGCTGAGGAGTCGCCCCCCAGCGGTAGAAGTCGACGCGGAACCGAGGGGCTGACGTGGCGATGTGCAGTCGGATCACCTCGCCAGCACGGACGCTCGGGCGAGCGGGATAGCCATTGATACTGGTCATCCGCTCCTCCGGGGGCGTGCGATGCCAGTGAGGTGATAGGCGTCGAGCGGTTCGATGTGGGCTTCCCAGCCCAGGTCGTTCAGCTGCGAGGTGAGACTGGGAGCGTCGTGCAGCACCTTCACGGTGAGATGCTGGGCCCCGTCAGAGAGGCGACGTCGCACGGTCGGTACCTGGGCCTCGGCGACCAGTTCTTCGAACTCGGCTTTCGCGATCGAGTCGTCGAGGAACACAACGCAGCCACCAGGAGCCAGCGTCCATCTCAGCAGGGCCCAGAAAGCTTCCATCTCCATGGGCGGAACGTGGCTGAGCCAGAAGGCGAAGAAGACGGTGTCGTACTGGCGGTTCGGTTCCCAGCTGAAGATGTCCGCTTCAATGAAGTGAGTCGCCCTGCCCCGCATCCGGGCGCGTGCGATACGGAGCATCTCCGGTGCAGCGTCCAGCGCGGTCAGGCTGCGCGCGCGGTCGGCGAGCAGCTGGGTCCACTGGCCCGTTCCGCACGCGAACTCAAGGACGTCGCCGCTGATGGGCAGCTCATCGAGGACCTTCACGAACTGGGGCATGGGCATGCGTTCGTCGTATGCCCTGTCATACTCAGCGGCCCTTGCGCGGTAGTAGGCGATCTGGCGCTGAGACCAGTCGGGTTGGTCCGAGAAGTGCTCTGTCGTGTCGTGCAAGGTGGCCTCTCATTTCTTGGCGCGGTGCTGTCACGTGGTCAGCCGCTTCGCCAACCTCGACGCCTCATGCGAAGCGCCGGGACAATCTGCCTGCCGTTCAGGCCCTGGGCCGGACGCGTAGCGAGAGATGGCGGCCTACTCGCTCAACTCGTGGAGCGGCGGAAACGAACGCGTCCTGCAGCATCGGTCATGGCCCTTCTGCGTGGGGAGTGCAGAACTCCACTCAACCGAGCCAACTCCCGTGCTCCCAGAGCAGAATTGATGCACTGGTGATGCATCCGTGTGGCACCAGCGGGCATGACCTGGGTGTCCTTCGTACGAGGCGGCTAGGAAATTGGGGGTCCGAGTCATGGCACGCAGGCGGCAGCGCCTCGCCGAGCGACGCCAATCCGTGGGCCTGACACAGGAAGTACTCGCCGAGCGGCTGGGCGTGGACCGTTCCACGATCGTGCGCTGGGAAGCGGGGACGGCATCGCCACAGCCGTGGATGCGCCCACGTCTGGCGACTGTACTCAAGGTGACAGTCGACGAACTGGACGATCTGCTCACGCGGGAATCAGAGCCGGGAGGCCCGGCAGCGGAAGTCCGGCAGCGGGCTCTCGATCCGGCACAGACAGACCTGACCACGGTGGCGGAGCTGCGGAGCGAATTCGAGGAGCTCGCAGCACGGTACGACCGCACGCCATCGGCCAGCCTCCTTGCCAAGGGCGGAGAACAACTCAGCCTGATTACCTTCTTGGCACGGAAGGCTCCTCGCGGACGAACAGAACGCGAGTTGCTTTCCCTCCGAGGCGACGCCTTCACGCTCATGGGGCAGCTCGTCTGGGACGCCTCACAGCGACGCGACCACGCCACGGCACGCGGCTACTACGACCAGAGCGTTGCGGTCGCCCGACGCCTGCGTGATCACGCTCTCGAAGGCCATGCCCTTCTGCGGACCTGCTACGTCGCGCTCTACGGAGCCCAAGACCCCCGGACGGGACTGGACCTCGCACTCCAGGCAGCGGCCACGGCCCGTTCGATCAGCCCGGCCCTGACCGGCATGGCTCTCCTCCACGCCGGCGAAGCTCACGCCATGCTCGGAGAAGCACAGGACTGTGAGCGAGCACTCGACGCAGCCCAACGACATCTGGAGAGATCCGACGGCGTTGATGCCGCAGCCAATCTCGTTTCCCCCACCCAGTTCGGCCGCCTCGCCGGATCGTGCTACCTCTCCCTCGGCCAGCACCGACGCGCCCAGCAATTACTGGAGACAACGGCCGCGGAACTGCAAGATCGGCGAAAATCTCGCGCGATCGTGCTGGGCAACCTTACGCTCGCCTATATTCGCCAACGCGAGGTCGACGCCGCGGTGATCACGCTCGCCGAGGCCATCACGGAACTGGAGGAGACCCGGGGCGGGGGAGGACTGAACGTGGTCTTCAGCGCGGCAAAAGAGCTGCGGCCCTGGCGACAGGACCCGATCGTCGCCGACGTCCATGACCGGCTGTTCGCGCTCATGGCAACGACGTAAGCTTAAGGAGTACTTGTTGTGTCCGCGACACACGATGACGCAAAGAAGCTCGTACGGACTCAAGTCTGGGATGCCCTCGACGCGGCTGGCGCGGTGCACGACGACACGGCTCACGGCCGCATACCCAACTTCAAAGGCTCTGAAGAAGCCGCTGCACGACTCGCCGGGCTTGAGGCGTGGAAAAACGCCACGGTCATCAAGGCAGTACCGGACAAAGCCCAACTACCTGTGCGTGCACGCGCTTTGGAGGATGGCAAACTCCTCTACATGGCCGTCCCGAAGCTGGCCACGATCAAGCCCTTTTACCTCCTCGACCCGGCCGTCCTGGAAGTACCACCGCATGAGGCCGCGAGCAGCCGCGTCGCGGCAACGATCGCACCGACGGTAGAAGTCGATGCCCTCCGTCCCGTCAGCGTCGTCGTCCTCGGCAGTGTGGCGGTCAACCGCACCGGAGTGCGGATCGGCAAGGGGGCCGGGTACTCCGACCTGGAGTTTGCGTTGCTCACCGAGGCTGGACTCGTCGGGCCCGAGACGCTCGTCGTCACCACCGTGCACTCCCTCCAGGTGATCGAAACCCCCATTCCATCCACGGCACACGATGTGAACGTCGACGTGATCGTCACGCCCGACGAGGTCATCACTTGCAGCACCCCGCACCGGCCGCCAGGCATCCTTTGGGACCACCTTGAGGCGTCCAAGATCGCTGCGATTCCAGCCTTGCAGTCGAGGATCCAGGTGAACTGATCACGAGCCGCGTACTCCTCCGGCAGGGCGGGAAGCGACTGCCCAAGTAGGCGAACGGAGACCGGTCGTCGGCGTCAGCGCCAGCGACAAGTCGGCGGCCGTCACCAGGTCGTCATAGCGCGATACGGCGTTCCAGCATGCGTGCTGGAACCGGGTTGGCCCACGGAAGGCCCCGAGCCGTCATGGCCCTCACTCAATCCGGGGCCCTCCCCCCGCCCCACCCCCACTCCGGCAGTCGCCCTACTGACCGTCGTCTTCCTCCTGGGCGTGTTGCTCGAGCCAGCGCTGGGCCTCGGTGTTCTGCCACATCACGCCGCGCTGGATCTGCACGTGGGTCAGGCCGCTGTCCCGGGCCAGGTCTTCCTCGCTGACGCCTTCGGGGTGCCGCCGCAGTACCCGGGCGATCTTCCCGGCCCATAGTTCGGCGTCTACGAACGGGCGGCGTTTGTACTGCTCGAGTAGTTCCGCGAGGTGCTCGCGTGAGCATGCGACCAACGTGCGCTTGCCATCGTATTTCGACTCCACCGCGTGGACCGCGGAGGAGTCCCGCACCAGTGCATACCAATCGATACTGCCGGTCGGGATCACGGCCCCGCACAGATCGCAGATCTCAGGCTCTGTCTGTTCGTCTCCGCTGGCGTCCGGCCCGCCGTGCGTACTCACTGGCTGCCTGCCTCATCAGCCGCTGGTGGACGTTGTTCTGCGGCCGCTTCGAGCACCCTCGGTGCCACCGCCGACGGGTCACCGCTGGCCACCCAGCGGAAGCGGGCCACCATCATCACCTCGTCGACGCTGTCCCGCACGAACCCGTCCACGATGAGGCTGCCAGGGCGTTCGCGGAACACGACCTCGCCCGGCTCCTCCTCGTCGGCGATCTGCTGATACTGACGTTGTCGGCGTGATGTCGTCGAGGTGAGACCGGTTTCGGCAAGGCATCCGTCGATGAGGTTGCTGCGGTACTGGATCTGGCGGAGACCGTGTCGGAGCGTGCTGATGAGGTGCTCGGGATCGGTGAAGGCGGTGTTGACCTGGCTGCTGCGCCGCAGCAGGGACCAGATGCCCTCGACGGGGTTGAGACACCTCACGGTGCTATGCCGTCAAGCCGCGGCTTCCAGCTCGGTGGGAAACGCGGTTTTTTCGTCGAACAGCTTGCGGTGCTGGAGGCAGTGGTAGAGCTGGCCGATCACGCGGTTGAAGAGGTTCCTCTGGGCGGCTGCGTGCCAGTCACCGTGCTCACGTCGTCGCCGGTAGTGGGCGTTAGCTCCAGCGGACGCCCGCAGTGAGGCGAAAGCCCAGAGATAGCCGGCGTGGTTGAGCCGGTCGTTCTTCACCCACCGCCGTGTGATGGACGACTTCTTGCCGGAGGCCCTGGTGATCGGTGAGGAGCCGGCGTATGCCTTGAGGCCGCGGGCGTCAGCGAAGCGTGTGCGGTCGTCCCCGATCTCAGCCAGGACCCGGGCGGCGAGCTGGATGCCAAGCCCGGGGAAGCTCAACAGGATTTCTGCGTCCGGGTGTTGAGGGAATACCTCTTCCACTGCCTTCGCGAGGTTGTCGGCGGCGGTGCAGGCGGCCTCCAGTTGGACGAGGAGGGCGAGCATTTGTTTGCCGAGCGCCTCCTCGATCAGCGTCGGCTGGTGGGTCCACTCCGCGCGGAAGATGTCACGGAGACGGTCGGCCTCCGCATCGATGCTGCGCCTGCGGCCAGCCCTCTTGAGGGCGGCATGCAGCTGGGTGCGGGTCAGCCGCGCGGCCTTGGAAGGTGTCGGGGCTGCTTTCAGGAGTTCGCGCGCCTCAGGACGGCACAGGCCGTTCTCCCACTTGGCGACGGCGTCCAAGGCGGCCGGGTAGTACTCCCGAAGGAGAGAACGGAGCTGGTTGGCAATCTGCTGCCGGTTCCAGAGCGCGTCCTGCTGTGCGCGGGCCAGGACAGCGATTGCACGACCGAGGTCGGAGTCGTTGGGCAGGGGACGGTGAGCGTGCATGTCGGTGCGCAGAATGTTCGCCAGCACCAGGGCGTCGCCCGGGTCGGATTTCTTGCGCGAGACGCTGTGGCGGTCACGGTAGCGGGCGGCGGCCAGGGGATTGATCGCGAACACCTTGCGCTTGCCGGTCCGCAGCATGGCCACCAGCAGCCCCCGGGAGGTCTCGATGGCCACCGGGATCGGGTTGTCTTCGCCGTCGCCGTACTCGGCGAGCAGCTCCAGCAGCAGCTGATAGCCAGCCGCATCATCGGTGATATGGCGCTTGGCCAGCAACTGCCCGGAGTCGTCGACCAGGGCGACGTCGTGCGTCTTCTCCGCCCAGTCGATTCCGCAGTAGATCACGTGATACCTCCCCTAAGCGCGGTTATTTGCGCTGGTCACGAGCACACGCGGGCCACGCAGCGACCTAATTCCAGGACTCGACCTCTCGGGACGGTCCGACACCTCACCAGCCGTTCGCGGCACCAGCACGCCCCACGGGTCTCGGCCTGACCTGGAGCTCGGAGGCCCGGGTGTATCGAGAGATCACCGTGCAACGGGCTCGCACCACGAATGCCAACGAGCCAGCGCAGAAGCAGGTGGCGGCGGCCACGAACACGCCGAACGCTGCCGATCTCAACCGAGGCGTCAAGGCCGGGTCGGGTGAAGGCATACGCACGAAGGCCAGGCGACCGCCACCACCGAGCACAAGACGCGCGCGCCCGTCTTCGGCCAGACCTGATGACCGGATGAGAGTCGAGGCTGCGTGCCATGTACTCGAACAGCCCCGGGGCTCGTAGCCCCAGTCCGGACCGCTCTTAACACCGAATTAGGTCCGGTGCGTAGGCCGGCAGGAAGTAGCAGGTGATCCAGTCCTGGGTGTCGATGAACTCCCGTAAGTGGCGGTCCTTGTGGACGTTGAGGTTGTCCCACACGAGCACGATGGGTGCGCCGAGCTGCTGGTGTGCGGCGATGAGCAGGTCGCGGTAGTCGGTCCAGGCGAAACTGCGTCTGCCGCCCCGCTTGTGATCGACATGCCGCTTGGGCCGGTAGATCAGCCGTGAGCGTTCCCCCTGCTTGTAGCAGGCCAGAGCGGCGATGGAGAAGCGGCGCTGGGAGCGTCCCCGGACCCGGATGAGGGGTGTGCGCCCACGCCGGGCCCAGGTCCGTGCGGTGGGCGGCGTCATCGAGAAGCCGGCTTCGTCCTCGAAGCACAGCCAGGCCTCGAGCGCCGCCACGGACCTTCCACCTGCGGCCACGTCTCCTTCACCCAGTCCGCCACGGCCTCCTCGTCACGTTCGATGGCCCGGCGGGCCGGGACCTGGTGGCTGAAGCCGTGCCGGTGCAGCATCCGCGCGATCGCCGACAGCGTCATGCTCTTGTGGAACCGGCGCCCGATCAGCGTCTTGATCCGCGCCAGCGTCCAGGTCTGGTCCGGCCAGCCGTGCGCGACCGGTCCCTTGGCGAGTTCCTGCTCGAGCACGGCGAACAGGGCCTCACTCAGCTTGGGCCGTGACACGGGCCCGGCAGACCGCAGCCCCTCGGTCCCGGCGTCGTGCCAGGCTCGGCGCCAGCGCTGCACCGAGCGCACACTCACCCGTAAGTCCTTGGCGACCTCGGCGCTGGAGGCACCCGCAGCGAATCGCTCCGCGGCCTCCAGCCGGATCCGCTCGCGAAACGCCTGCCGTTCAGGCGTCAGCCCACCACCCTGCGGATATCTCACACAACCGGCATACCGCGACGATCACACATCGTCAGCCCCCAACGACAACACGCCGCAAAGGTCAGTAGTTCCCGGTATCGGGACAGCCCACGAACTTGTACACCCAGTGCCCCACGTCTTGCCTCCCGCGGGAACCAACGAGACCGACTGTGATCAGTCAGGCACGAGGGCTGTGGATACGCCCGAACAGCGCAGTGGGGGCTGCACCAGAGCGCGGGTGCAGCCCCCACCTGGAGGGGAGGCAGGGCCTCGCCTTCTTCAACGATTGCGACTCTGGATGAAACGGTAGGAATCCGGTTCAAGCCAGCTACCTCCCAGGGCCTGGCGTAGACCGGATGCGTGCGAGCGGGGTCGGCCGGGTCCGGCGGACGCCGGGTGAGATGACGATCACCTGTCGGGGAGGACAGCATCACGCGATACCGCACTGCCGAAAGCTGACGGGCCGACCCCGTCGCGGACCATGTTGATGCACCACTGTCGTTGTTGCAAGTAATTCGCAGTAGAGCCGTAGGGTGTCCCCGGACGATCACCCATGTGAAAGGGGACGTGCCTGATGGGCACCTACACGCTTCCCGACCTGCCCTACGACTACGCCGCGCTGGAGCCGGCCATCACCGGGCAGATCCTGGAGCTGCACCACGCCAAGCACCACGCCGCCTACGTCAAGGGCGCCAACGACACCCTCGAGCAGATCGCCGAGGCCCGCGACAAGGACCAGATCACCCCCACCAGCCTGGTCGGCTTGGAGAAGACCTTCGCCTTCAACCTCTCCGGCCACGTCCTGCACTCGATCTTCTGGCAGAACCTGTCCCCGGACGGCGGCGACCGCCCCGACGGGGCGCTGGCCGACGCCATCGACGAACACTTCGGCGGCTTCGAGCAGTTCAAGAAGCAGCTCACCGTCGCCACCAGCAGCGTCCAGGGATCCGGCTGGGGCGTCCTGGCATGGGAGCCCCTCGGTCGGCGCCTGATCGTGGAGCAGGTCTACGACCACCACGGCAACGTCGGTCAGGGCAGCACCCCGCTGCTGGTCTTCGACGCCTGGGAGCACGCCTACTACCTGCAATACAAGAACGTCCGCCCCGACTACGTCACCAAGCTCTGGGACCTGGTCAACTGGGAAGACGTCACCGCCCGCTACGGCGCAGCAATCGGCGCCTGACCCAGCATCACAGCACTACCCGGCGGGGCGGGGAAGCCGCCATGGCTTCTCGGCCCCGCCTCGTTTCGGCGACCTTCCAGCCAAGATCTGAAACACGCGCACTCAAGATCTACGACAGCGTCAACCTCTCAGCGGCTCTCGCCGAACGTGTTACGGGCCAAGTCGCCCAAGACTGAGATGGCGAAGGAGCGGTCGCCCTGGCTGGCCATGGATCTGGTGTTCCGGATGTCGTCGGCCGTTCAGATCGCGTGGGCGCTGGGGGATGACCTGATCCGCCGGGTGCTGGAGCTGTGCCAGGACATCGTCGACACATCCACCCCGGCCCCAAGGGCATCGTCCGCTCGATCCTCGTCTCCCTCGCCGCCGGCTTCATCCTGCTGTTCGGCTTCACCTACGCCATCCAGTCCTACTCCGGCGCACTCGCCTCCGGTACCGGGGTGCCCCCGGCGCAGATCCTCACGGACGCCCTCGGCGCAGCAACCGGCAGAGAGCTACCTGTGACCGGGCCATCCAGCACCCCCAGAGGCGAGCACACGCCTCGGCCCGGCACCAACTGGCAGACGCAGCTCATCCTCCACGGCGAGATCATCATCGACACCAGCGGCGAGACGCCCGTGTTCGTCGACCGCGACCTCCCCACCACCTCGCCGGACGACCACAACGAGCCAACCCCGCCCCGTCCAGATCGGGCCACCCGGCGCGCGGCCGCGCGCGCAGCACGGAGGAAGAAGTGACCGACACCCACGGCGTCCCCAGGGCCGGTGTCCCGCCCAGCGGTTCCGAGCCGACCACGGCGTCCTCGATGCCGCTTGGTGCCCCTCCGTGATGCGGGGGCTGCCTGCTGGGCACAGCCCCGACTCGACTTTCGCACTACAGCTCACACTTGACCGAAACTGATCAAATCGAGATGCAGCCTGCGTGAAAGGCGTGCTTGTATGCCCCAATGTGACAAGAGGCAGCGTGGAGTTGACCACCATCCTGCCGACCGCGTTTCAACACAGGGGACACAAGTTGCGATTGAAAGCGCCGCTCATAACGGGGGCTGCAGCACTCGGACTCCTCGGAGCGGCTACGCCGTCAGCTCTGGCCGATCAACCCGGTACCGAACATCTGCGCGTCACCGTCAACTCGGCCCAGCCCCAAGTGCACGGACTCACTGATTCAGCGTCCGATGCCACGTGCACCATCAACCAGATCATGGTCAACCGGTACAGCGAGTGTGAATGGGTCGCCGTTCATGTCGATGTCATGAGGGAAGTCAACGGCACTCCCACCGTCGTGGGCACCGTCGACTACGACGTCAAGCACCAAATGACCCTGCTTGCGAACTCTGCGAACTGGTCAGAGACGTTCACCGTCTCCAAGGCACGAGTCACCCGCGAAGGCAACGACGTCCACGTCAACATCGCCGCTACCTCCGGCGGCGGCACCAAGGCCACCGTCCACTTCTCGCAGGGTCACATCCTCGACAGCGGAACTGCCAACGGCAGCATCGACTACACGACCGCCGCTATCCCCAAGGGGACCGTCAACCCCAAAGCGAAGACGCACTACACGTACACCTTCACCAAGCCCGGCATCATCTCCGGCAGTGTCTCTTACGACTCAGCCGTCTACCGGTGCGACAACTACTACGGCAGCAGCCGCGCCAGCCGGTCCGGATGCGCCATTCCAGAAGCTCCCACCGCAGTGAGCATGGTCGGGATCCCCTACATCAACGACGGGATCCGCAAGTTGCGCGCCAACGGCGGCCACTACGGGGATCCCAACGGCGGCCAACCCCTGCACTGGATGATCAATCCGACGCAGGAGGACAAGAACCGCAAGGCCGTCTGCTCCGTGCCTGTCCCGCCGGACATGCAGAGCGCCGGCCGTACCTCCTGCGACGAATACCCCTTCGCCTCAACCTATGAAGGCGGCACCCACCTGCCCGAGAACCAGCGGGAGATCACCTGGGTAAACGTCCAGGAGAATCGCAGCCAGGGCGGCACCATCACCGCCTGGCGCAACAAGATGCACGTCATGGACGGCGACCCGTTCTACGTGATCGTCTGAGCGCCGATACACTCGCCACCAGATAGGGGTGTCCCCTGTCCCGCTTGATAGGGGCAGGGGACACCCTTTGTCCGCTGAAGGAGGCTTGCTCATGCTGGTCCGTGAAGCGACGTTCACCGTCAACCTCGGAGAGAATGGCTACCTCATCGGATTCGACGACGACTATGACTGGCCGAAGGAGATGCCCTTCGGCTGGCGATGCGGTCCAGCCACCGACACCAACGCCGTGGTGCTGCCCACCACCGACACCGGCCCCATGCAGATGACCATTCAGGTCCACGACGGACCGCCAGCACCGGAGGCCGGTGGAGGCTGGGAGCCGGCGGAAGAGATCAGCCTGCGTGCCGACTTCCCTGTCCTATGTCTCGCCGTCATCCGGCAGAGCGACTTCTGGGACGCCTGGCCCGACCAGGAACCGCCCCTTGAGATCCCGCCCTCCGCCAATGGCGAGGAATGGGTGCGTATGCGCCTGTACTGCCACGCTGACAATTCCGAACCAGGCATCGGCGACCGTGGGGAGCGCCACCTGGTCCAACTCTGGCGCGCACCCCAGGCGCCCGGCGTGCACCCGGAGCTCACTGACGCCGACCGGCAGGCCCGGGCCGAGTACGCCGCACAGATGGGCATTCCAGTGGAGGAGTACACCACGACCTACCCCGTCAGCTACACCGCAGACAACCCACCCGCCTGACGGGGGCGCACGGCCCGAACACCTACCGCCAGCAGCAGCCCCACGCCGGGCATGACAGCGACCCAAGCCAGCGCCGAGCCATGTTCGAGGGAGCCTGGCTGGCCCTGGGACACAGCGCGCATGGAGACCTGGAGGCAGCCTGCGAGATCGGCCAGATCGCCGCCGACCGCCTTGATGTCGTCCGCTCGCCTCGCAGCGCGGCGCTGCTCCACCCGCTTGCCGCCGACCTCCGTCGCCGACAGCGCAACCCTCACGTGCGTGGCTTCCTGCCAGCTCTGGAGGACGCCCTTGCCCAACACGCCCCATCGACGCAACCCGGCCGTTAGGGTCAGGTTCATGGCCGCAGGGGAGCGCGTTGTCGTTGTCGGGGCTGGGGTGGCTGGGCTCACCACGGCCGTTGTTCTCGCCGAGGCCGGGGCTTCGGTGCACGTGATCGCCGAGCAGGTGCCGGGGGTCACGTCGCTGGCGGCCGGGGCGATGTGGGGGCCTTACCTGGTCGAGCCGAAGGACAAGGTCGACCAGTGGGGACAACGGTCCCTGGAGATCTTCCGGGAGTTGGCCCAGGACCCGGCGACGGGCGTTCGGCTCACCAGTGGCATCGAGGCGTCCCGCACGGCCGAGGCCGCGCCGGACTGGGCCACCACTTTGCCGGGTTTCCGGCCGTGCGAGCGGGCCGAACTTCCGGCCGGGTTCATGGCGGGCTATCGGTTCACCGTGCCACTGATCGACATACCCACCTACCTCGACTACCTCCTGCGCCGGCTCCGCGATGCCGGCGGTGTGGTCGAGCGGCGATGGTTGACTTCGTTCACGGACGCCGGTCCGGCTTCGGTGATCGTCAATTGCGCGGGCCTCGGGGCGCGCGACCTGGTTCCGGATCCTGACCTTCGGCCCATCCGCGGTCAGCACGTCGTCGTCACCAACCCCGGGCTGACCGAGTTCTTCTCCGAGGACACCGGCCTCTCTCCGGACCTCCTGTGCTTCTACCCCCACGGCGACACCGTGGTCCTGGGCGGCACGGCGATCGACGGCGAGGGCGATCTGGCCCCCGACGACAAGGTGGCGGCCGGCATCCTCGCCCGCTGTGTCGAGGTCGAGCCCCGCCTCGCCGAGGCCCGTGTCCTGGAGCACAGGGTCGGCGTTCGACCGACCCGTGCCACGGTCCGTGTGGAGGAAGAGGTGGGGGAGGACGGCACCGTGGTCGTGCACAACTACGGGCACGGAGGTGCTGGCGTCACGCTGTCGTGGGGGTGCGCCGAGGAGGTTCGGGCGTTGCTCTCCGTCAAGTGATCTGCACGTGGAGGAACAGACGTTGAGACGTCCGCAGCGCGGGATCGCTCAGGGCGCCCCGACACGCTTGTAGCCGACCCACAACCGGCCACCGGTCTGCCCGAGCACCTCGTCCACGACGGCCACGAGGGTCTCGACTCTCCCGGCCAGTACCTCCTGTAGGCCGTGGTGGAGGCGTGTGCTGAGCCCTGGCGCGGTCGTCTCAAGACGGCGTGCCAGCCACTTCCCACCGCCACCCCACGAACCGCCAACGGCCAGTGCCAGCTCACCGGTGCGTCTGACCAGTTCGGTCGCGATGAACAGACGCTCGCTCTGGTCGTTGCTTCCCGCGAGGTCGTCCAGGAGGTCGGTGATCGCGTAGCGGCGGTCGTCGATCTCTTCCGACGACACCGGGGGTGGTCCGGCGGTGGTCAGCTTCCGGGCCTGTGCGGCGAGGCGGGCTCCGAGTCCGTCGGTGTCGAAGAGCAGCAGCCCGTCGGCACACATCCACAGCAGCGGTGACCGGCGCTTGCGCAGCTCCCGTTCGACGTAGGCGTGCCACGTCGCCTCGGTGTGCACGAACATCTCCACCGGCCAGCCGGCGTACTGGAGGCTCGCGCGGTATGGGCCTGGGGCTCCGTGGAGCAGGACCACGACGTCGAGGTCCGACGTTGCCGTTCGACGGCCCGTCACGACGCTGCCGCCCAGGAACGCGGCGCGCGCTTCGGGGTGCTGTTCGTCCACGACGGCGCGTGCGGCCTCGATCGCATCCATGCGGCAACTATCAGCACTGCCCCCACCGCGCGCACGCCGTTTTCCGCGGCTGCACCGCGATGTCTCGCGCTCTGCGTCGCAGTTCGCCGGGGGCAGACAGCAAAGATCCACGAATGACTGGCCAACGCCGCAGCGGCATGTGAACCTGGACGACCTTCTCGCAAAATACCAGGTCAAACAGGTGATTGCCCGCGACTGCGGCACCCCAGGGCCCCGGATTCTCCACCAGCATCGAGACCCTGCGGCTGCGTGAGTGGCTGCTCGGCCCGGGCCAGGCCACACTCGTGATGGATCAATTCTCCGCCGACGACTTCCACCTCGTCGTCGACGACCGCGCGGACGTACACGTCAACTCGAAGGATGGATCCTTCTATCTCGGATGGTTTCCGTCCGGCCGCCCTGGTACCGACGGCGAGGGCTGGAAGATCGCCGTCACCGGTACGGCCAAGGTGCGCGGCTACCAGATCTCCTTCGACACCGAGACGCCGGCCGATGTCGTCGCCGCCGCAGTCGCTCGCGTGCTGGAGACCTCCCAGGGCGTGTGACAGCCAGAAACTCGAGTCGGCGCCCTGGGGGAACCTGTCGTCTGCCTGGTGAGAGCGAGACGGGGTAGCCCGGCATCTGCCACCCGAGGCCGCCGCGAAGTGGGCCCGGCACCTCCATCCAGTCGCACGCACCGCTGGCGGCATCAAGCCCCAGCCCCCCAGCCCCTTGGAGGCGCACCTGCATCCCGATCTCCCGATCGATCCACCCGCTCCGGCCTGTGTCCCGTCCGCGTACTGGGTCGGTCCCCGGCATCTGGCCGGTGACGACGGACGCCTGCACGACGCCGTCGCTGACACGCTCGCCAGCCTGGGTTGGACGAGCCTGACGATCGTCCGGGGGCGTCAGGAGCCGGATGAGGCGCCGGAGGACCGTCAGGTCCTGCGCAGCACCGTCCTGCACATCAGCCCCGACTCCAAGCGGTGGGCGCAGTGGGTCCTGCCGGATGAGCCGTTCCACCTGGGGAACCTGCCGATCGCCTGGCAGGTCTCCGCCCGTACGGACCCGAGCAGTCCGCTCGCCCAGTGGTCGGCCTACTTCACCACCGATGTCCCGGGGGAGGTCCTTGCGCGTCTTTCTCGAAGCACAGCACCGCGACGCGCGACTGCTGGGCGTGCTCTGCCAGGCGGTCGAGATCGGCCTGCGCCTCCTCGGACCGCAACACATCACGGAAGCGGGCCCGGCCCACGTCCAGGCGGCCGTCCCAGAACGGCGCCCGGTTCTCCTTGGGATTCCCCAGGCCACGCAGGTGGGCGTACTCGATGCCGGCCTCGGCGAGCGCCTGCCCGAGGCGGGTCTTGCTGAAGCCCTTCTTGCGGCTGATCGGCGTCAGTCGCACGTCCGCCACCACATCGATACGGCTGTCGAGGAGCGAGGCGACGAACGAGTCGATGTCCCGCCCTTCGTATCCGGCGGACCACAGGCCGGGCGTGACGTGGGCCTCCCGGAACAGATCATCCAGGGAGACCTCAAGAGCCTCTGCGACCGCGCCGACGGTGAAGAAACCTGGCTGGATCGCTCCCTCGCCCTCCAGGCGGGTCAACGTCCTGGTATTGATGCAGGCTTCCTTGGCGAGCCGCTCCCGCGACCACCCACGGGCTTCGCGCAGCGCCCGCACTCGCTGGGCGAGCGCGCGAGCGTGGTCGTGAGGACGCGCTGAGTGATGGCCTGCCATGTGTCGTGATCCTAATGGCGGTTGAGGCGGGCGGGCATGGTGTTCCCGGTCAGTTGCCGGGCCGGATTCGCGAACGCGCAGGTCCGAGTGTCCTCCGCTCTCGCACTCCATGCAGCCTCACTGGACACCCCCTGGGAGAAGCCGACCAAGATCTTCTCCCAGATTTCTCCCAAACGATCTCCAGGAACCACTCAGGGGCCTGATCCACTCTGTGGATCAGGCCCCTGACCTGGTACTACAGCGTCGGGGTGGCGGGATTTGAACCCACGACCTCTTCGTCCCGAACGAAGCGCGCTGCCAAGCTGCGCTACACCCCGGTGTCGCTGCTGTCGCGGCGACGACGTTTACTTTAGCCCACCGGTGGCCGGAGACGAAATCCGGTTTTCCGGCGGCGGCGGTGGCGCGTCGGGTCCGGGCGGATGTGGTCGGTGATGATCAGGAGGAGGGCCAGGCCGAAGAAGGTCAGGCCGAGCAGGAGCGCGTTGGCGAGGGTGCTCTTGTAGCCGAGGTGGGCCACGTCCAGGAACGGGTACAGGTAGCGCGCGTCCGCGGTCGGTGGGAGCAGTGTGCCGCGGGCCAGGGAGAAGATCAGGTACGCCAGGGGGTAGAGGAGCCAGCGCGTCGCGTGCCGTAGGCCGAGGGGGGCCGGGCGGGTCAGGAGCAGCCAGTCCACGAGGGCCATGATCGGTGTGACCGTGTGCAGTACGTGGTTGGCGAGTGTGGACCAGATGGTGGGCCGGTCCGTCATCGAGAAGGGGCCCGGCTCGTTCACCAGGAGCACGTGGTAGACCAGGCAGGCGACCAGGGCGTAGAACAGCGCGCCCCCGGTGACCAGTGGCGGAAGCGGGTGGCGGGCCGCTCGGGACCGCCAGGCCGACAGGGCGAAGGTCAGGGCCAACAGCACGTTGACCTGGATCGTGAAGTAGCTGAGGACCCGGGCGGGGCTGCCGAGGGCCAGGTCCAGGGCCACCGCAGCCGCGGCCGTCAGCGCCACCAGCAGGCGGTAGCGGGCTGCTCCCGGGCGGGGCGCGGGAGCGACCACGGCCGCGGTGGGGACGATGGACGGCGCCAGCGTCGGCTTGCCCGGCACCGGGGGGAGGTCCGGGATCTCCTTGGGTATCGGCGCGATCATGCCCTCACGCTAAGCGGGTGGGGCATAACGGGCGATATGGGGTGGCCCGAGTGGGGTATGGTCCGGTTACGGCTCGGGCTGCGCCTCCCTCTCCACCAGCGTCAGCAGCGTCGCCTCCGGCGGGCAGGCGAACCGTACCGGTGTGTAGCGGTTCGTGCCGCAGCCCGCCGACACGTGCAGGTACGACGTCCGGCCCTCCGCCGTGTGCCGTGACAGGCCCTTCACCCGGTCCGTGTCCAGATCGCAGTTGGTGACCAGGGCGCCGTGGAAGGGGATGCACAGCTGGCCGCCGTGGGTGTGGCCGGCCAGGATCAGGGGGTAGCCGTCCGCCGTGAACGCGTCCAAGGTGCGCAGATACGGCGCGTGGACCACGCCCATCGAGAAGTCCGCCGAGGAGGACGGGCCGCCCGCCACACGCGCGTACCGGTCGCGCTTGATGTGCGGGTCGTCCAGGCCCGTCAGCTCGATCTCCAGGCCCTCGATCTTCAGGGTGCCCCGGGTGTTCGTCAGGTTCAGCCAGCCCGCCGCGTCGAAGCCGTCGCGCAGCTCCTCCCACGGGTTGTGGATCGCGCCGACCACCGGCGGGTTGCCGTTCAGCCCGTGGCGGCCCCGTGCCTTCTCCACCAGGTAGCGGGCCGGGTTGCGGAGCCTGGGGCCGTAGTAGTCGTTCGAACCGAAGACGTATGCCCCGGGGAACTCCATCAGCGGGCCCAGTGCGTCCAGCACCTCCGGCACCCCCTCGGGGTCGGAGAGGTTGTCCCCGGTGTTGATCACGAAGTCGGGGCGCAGACCCGCCAGGGAGCGCAGCCAGCGCTGCTTCTTGCGCTGTCCGCCCACCATGTGGATGTCGGAGACCTGAAGGACGCGCAACGGGTGCGCCCCCGGGGGCAGCACCGGGACCGTCACCCGGCGCAGCCGGAAGGAACGGACCTCGAACCCGGCCGAGTACAGCAGTCCGGCGGCGGCAACCGCCGTGATTCCCAGGGGTACTCCGTATCGCGCGCGCATACGACCATCGTGTCAGAACCGGCGGCCGCCCCGCGTTCACCTGTGGACAACCCCTGACCGAGGACCATCCTGATCGGCACCGACGGCCCCGCCGTCACCGCCGGCCCGCCGCGCCCCGGAAATGTACGGGCAGTCGGTCCACCGCACCTGCGACAATCAGAGGCATGACCACGCTCAAGTCGAAGCTGCAGGAAGACCTCAACGCCGCGATCAAGGAGCGCGATGAGCTCCGCTCCTCGACGCTCCGGCTGACGCTCGCCGCGATCACCAAGGAGGAGGTCGCGGGCAAGGAGAAGCGCGAGCTCTCCGACGAGGAGGTCACCAAGGTGATCACCCGCGAGGCGAAGAAGCGGCGGGAGGCCGCCGAGGCCTTCGCTCAGGGCGGTCGCGCCGCACAGGCCGAGCGGGAGAAGGCGGAGGGCGAGGTGCTTGCCACGTACCTGCCCAAGCAGTTGTCCGACGACGAGCTGCGGCAGATCGTCGCCCAGGCCGTTGAGGAGGCCAGGGCCGCGGGCGCCGAGGGCCCCCGCGCCATGGGCCAGGTCATGAAGATCGTGAACCCGAAGGTGGCCGGCCAGGCGGAGGGCGGTCGCGTCGCCTCCGTGGTCAAGCAGCTCCTCGCGGGCGGCTGAACCGGCCAGCCGGAATACGTCGGCGGGGCGTCCCTCGGTCCGAGGGGCGCCCCGCCGACGTGGAGGGCTATCCCCTCCGGCCGCCGTTGCCGTTCCCGTTGCCGCCGTTTCCGTTGCCCTGGATGAAGCCGGCGGGGAAGGAGAAGGTGGGCGTCGGGACCTGCCCGCCGGTGGCTCCGCCGGTGTCGGCCGCCCCGCCGGTGGTCAGGCCGCCGAACAGTCCGCCGATCGTCTGCCCGCCGTTGGCGTTGCCGTTTCCATTGCCGTTCCCGTTCCCGTTCCCGTTCCCCTTGTCCCGGCCGTGGTCGTCCGGGATGTTGACGAGGTTGAAGCCCGGGGCCGGCTTGCCCGCCAGCGCGCCCGTCATCATGTCGCGCCAGATCGGGCCCGGGACCTGGCCGCCGAAGACCTTGGCATAGGTGGTGCCGCCGATGGTGATGTCGACCATCTGCCGCTTGTGCGCCGGGTCGCCGACCCAGACCGCGCCCGCCATGTTCGGCGTGTAGCCGACGAACCAGGCCGCGTACCGGAAGTCCGTCGTACCGGTCTTGCCGGCGCTGGGACGGCTGCCGAGGCCGGCCTCCGTACCCGTACCGTCCTCGACGACGCCCTTCAGGAGCGTGTTGACCGTGTCCGCGGTGGTCTCCGACATCGCGCGCGAGCAGGTCGACGTCGGGACCGGGAGGGACTTCTTCTCGTTGCCGATGGTCTGCGTGATCGACTCGATCGCGACCGGCGTGCAGTACGTGCCGCGGTCGGCGAAGGTCGCGTACGCGCTCGCCATCGTCAGCGGCGACACCTCCTGGGTGCCGAGCGCGATCGACGGGGCCTGGGCGATGGGCACGCCGTCAGCGCGGTGGAAGCCCACCTTCTTGGCCATGTCTACGACCGGGCAGATGCCGATGTCGCTGATCAGCTGCACGTAGTAGGTGTTGACCGACTTGGCGGTCGCCTCCTTCATGCGGTACGGGCCGTGCTCCGACTCGTTCTCGTTCGTGAGCTTGGTGCCGTCCGTGTTCTTCCACTGCTTGCCGCCGCAGGCGGCGACCGGGCTCGGGTACTCCATCTGGTACGGCGACGAGTACTCCTGGGTCGCCGGCTTGCCGCCCTCCAGAGCGGCCGCGGCCACGATCGGCTTGAAGGTCGAACCACCCTGGTAGCCCGCGCCGCCGCCCATGTCCTTGTCCACGGACAGGTTGATCTGCGTCTCGTCCTTGCCGAAGCCGTAGGGACGGGACTGGCCCATCGCGAGGATCTTGCCGGTGCCGGGCTCGACGATGGTCGCGGCCGTGGCCACCTCGTCGCTCTTGTTGACGTGGTCCTTGATGGACTTCTGCACCGAGTCCTGCGCCTGCGGGTCGAGCGTCGTGCGGATCGTCAGACCGCCCTGGTTCCAGATCTTCGCCCGCTGCGCCTGCGTCCTGCCGAAGATCGGGTCGTTCAGGAACACCTCGCGGACGTAGTCGCAGAAGAACCCGGCGCCCTTGACCGCCGTGATGCAGCCGTTCCTCGGCTGGCTCACGTGCAGGCCGAGGTCGGTCGCCTTGGCCTTGTCGGCCTCCGCCTGCGAGATGTCGTGCAGGTCGGCCATGCGCTGCAGCACCACGTTGCGCCGCTGCTTGGCCTCCGCGGCGTCGTTCACGGGGTCGTAGCGCGTCGGCGACTGGACGAGGCCCGCGAGGAGCGCGGACTCCTGGAGGTTCAGGTCCTTGGCGTGCTTGGAGAAGTAGCGCTCGGAGGCGGCCTCGACCCCGTAGGCCTGCTGGCCGAAGAACGTGATGTTCAGGTAGTTCTCGAGGATCTTCTTCTTGCCGAGCTTCTCCTCGATCTGGATCGCGTACTTCAGCTCGCGGATCTTGCGGCCGAGGGTCTGCTGGGTGGCCTGGGCGACCTTGGTCGGGTCGTCGCCGGCCTCCTCGATGAAGTAGTTCTTCACCAGTTGCTGGGTGAGCGTGGAGGCGCCCTGGGCCACTCCGCCGCTCTGCGCGTTCTTGTTCAGCGCGCGCAGCACGCCCTTCAGGTCGATCGCGCCGTGCTGGTAGAAGCGCGAGTCCTCGATGGCGACGATCGCCTTCTGCATGTACGGCGAGATGTTCTTCAGGTCCACCACCGTGCGGTCGCGCGAGTAGACCGTGGCGATCTGGCCGCCCTGGCTGTCCAGGATGGTGGTGCGCTGGCTGAGCTGGGGGCTCTTCAGATTGGCCGGGATGTCGTCGAATCCCTGGACCGACCCCTTGGCCACGAGTCCGAGCGCACCTGCGGCGGGCAGCGCGATGCCGGCCATCACGGCTCCCGCGAGCACACTCACTCCGAGGAACTTGGCGGCCTGCTGCACGGGGGACCGCCCCCCGCCCGAGCGCTTTTTTGGCATGAGGGCAGCCTACGTTCTCATTCGCCGGACATGCGTATAGGCCTTGGCCTAAGCTGCTCCCAACTGTCACAGCAGTAGGGCCATGTATCAAGTACGTCCGGCGACCCCGAATCGTTCCGGTGTTCACCGAACTTTTTTGGTGGATACGTGCCCGGATTCGCCTTGTGTGTCACCGGGCGCCCGTTGTGACACCCCTGAATTGCCCTGGTCTGTCCGGAAAGTCGCGTACGTTACCAGCTCACTCCCACGGGTGATCTGTCGTTTACCCATAGTCCGTTCGGGCCATTCAAGATTGGGCCCGCAGGGGGTGTTGCGCTGTCCCCTCCTTCCGTAACGTCCTCAACTGGCGGCGGTGAATATGCCGCTGCCGCCGTGGGGGAGCCTCGATTCGGGAGAGGACGGCGCCGGTATGGGCTGGGTAACCGACTGGAGTGCGCAGGCGGCCTGCCGCACTACCGATCCGGATGAACTGTTCGTGCAGGGAGCAGCGCAGAACAGGGCCAAGGCGGTGTGCACCGGATGTCCGGTACGCACGGAATGTCTGGCTGACGCGCTGGACAACCGCGTCGAGTTCGGCGTGTGGGGTGGCATGACGGAGCGGGAGCGCCGCGCACTGCTGCGCAGGCGGCCGACCGTCACCTCGTGGCGTCGCCTGTTGGAGACCGCGCGTACGGAGTACGAGCGCGGGGCGGGCCTGCTGCCCCTCGGTGAGGAAGAGACGTACGAGAACTACGCGGCGGTGAGCTGAGGGCGCACCCGTCCGGGGCCGTCGCCTCTCCGAGGCGGCCACCGTCCGGGGCGGCCGCTCGCCGCCCGCGGGCAGAGGTGCCTCCGTGGCGCGTTCGGCGTGCCTTTGTGTCTTTGTCGCGTACTTGGGCCACTGGCGCCGCGGTTGGTGCGCTACGACCAGCTGGGCGTGCCCACACGGTCGGCGAGCAGGCGTCAGCAGCCGTGCTGCGGGGCGCTGCGGAGCTGCTTGCCGCGCCAAGGGCTCGCGCACGGCCGCATGCCGGCGGCCCCGGCCCTACGAGCTCCCCGGGCGCCCGGCGGTCATGTGCCGGCCTTCGCTGCGTCCGGGCGACTGCGACGGGCCCTCACGCGTATGCCTCGCGCTCCTCGGGCTGGTTGGCCGCGAGGCGGTCACCGATGTCCCGTAGCCCCGCGAGGTCGTGGACGTCGCCGGGCAGTGCGGCCACTTCCGCCACGGCCACCTCGGGGTGGAGCGCGGTGAAACGGTCACGCGTGCGCTGCTCGCGGGAGAGCAGCTGCATACGTTCGGCATGCAGGCGCAACAGCCCCACGGCCAGGTGCTCGACGCTCCGGTCCTGGTCCGTGGCGGTGGGGGAGTCCGCGCCGGGACCAGGTGCTCCGGATGAGGGGGATTCTGAACTGCCGTACGTGTCGGGAGCGTTACGAAGTCCAGCTTTCCCGCCCGGCTGATCCACAATGCGGGACTCGTCAAGATTTTCCGCGGCGGCGAGCGCCCGCTCGGCCGACAGTTGGGCGGCGTCGCTGCCGTGGACCCGGTTGAGCACCAGACCCGCCAGCGGCATGTCCTCGGCGGCCAGGCGCTCCACGAAGTACGCGGCCTCCCGCAACGCGTCCCGCTCCGGGGCCGCCACCACCAGGAACGCCGTACCGGGCGCCTGCAGCAGCTTGTAGGTGGCGTCCGCGCGCGTGCGGAACCCGCCGAACATGGTGTCCATGGCGGCCACGAACGTCTGGACGTCCTTCAGGAGCTGACCGCCCAGCAGCTTCCCCAGGGCGCCCGTCATCATCGACATGCCGACGTTCAGGAACTTCATCCCGGCGCGGCCGCCCATCTTCGCCGGGGCCATCAGCACCCGGATCAGCCTGCCGTCCAGGAAGGACCCGAGCCTCTTGGGAGCGTCCAGGAAGTCCAGGGCCGAGCGCGAGGGCGGCGTGTCGACGACGATGAGGTCCCACTCGTCCCGCGCCCGCAGCTGCCCCAGCTTCTCCATCGCCATGTACTCCTGCGTGCCCGCGAAGCCCGCCGACAGCGACTGGTAGAAGGGGTTGCCCAGGATGGCGGCCGCCCGGTCGGTGTCCGCGTGCGCCTCGACGATCTCGTCGAAGGTGCGCTTCATGTCGAGCATCATGGCGTGCAGTTCGCCGCCGGCGTCGTCGTCGATGCCCTTCACCCGCCGCGGGGTGTTGTCCAGCGCGTCGATGCCCATCGACTGGGCGAGCCGGCGGGCCGGGTCGATGGTGAGCACCACCACCTTGCGGCCGCGCTCGGCGGCGCGCAGCCCGAGGGCTGCCGCCGTGGTCGTCTTGCCGACGCCGCCGGAGCCGCAGCACACGATGATGCGGGTCTGCGGATCGTCGAGCAGCGGATCGATCTCCAGCACGGGCACCGGGTTCAACGCGCGCGTGGGGCCCGCGTCGTGGGCGTGCGGCGCATGGTGGGCCGCCCCGGCGCGCCGGTGGGCCCGGTCGTCGTGCGTGGATGCCGTGTCGTCGTGCGTGGATGCCGTGTCGGCCGGTGTGGAGGCCTCGTCGTCGTGCGTGGGGGCCGGGTCCGAGCTCATGAGATCCCTTGCTGACGCAGTTCCGTGGCCAGTTCGTACAGGCCCGCCAGGTCCATTCCCTCGGCGAGCAGCGGCAGTTCGTGCAGCGGCAGGCCCAGCTGCGTGAGGACGGCACGCTGCTCGCGCTCCAGGCCGAACCGCTCCGCGTACTCGTCGGCCTGCTTCAGCAGCGGGTCCACCAGCCGCTCCGCGAGTCCGCCGCGCCGCGCGCCGCCGAGCCCGGCGTCCGAGAGGGTATGGGCGATGGCCGTCCGCGGCACCGCGTGCGCGAGGTCGAGGTCCGCCTGGTCCAGGACCGTGGGCCGCACCATGTTCACGATGATCCGGCCCACCGGCAGCTGCGCGGCGCGCAGTTCCGCGATCCCGTCCGCGGTCTCCTGGACGGGCATCTCCTCCAGGAGCGTCACCAGGTGCACCGCCGTCTCGGGGGACTTCAGGACCCGCATCACGGCCTGGGCCTGGTTGTGTATCGGGCCGATCTTGGCGAGGCCGGCCACTTCGTCGTTCACGTTCAGGAAGCGGGTGATGCGGCCGGTGGGAGGTGCGTCCATCACCACGTAGTCGTAGGCGAACCGGCCGGTCCTGTCCTTCCTGCGGACGGCCTCGCACGCCTTGCCGGTCAGGAGCACGTCCCTGAGGCCGGGCGCGATGGTGGTGGCGAAGTCGATGGCGCCGAGCTTCTTCAGGGCCCGCCCCGCACCGCCCAGTTTGTAGAACATCTGGAGGTAGTCCAGCAGGGCCAGTTCGGGGTCGATGGCGAGCGCGTACACCTCGCCGCCGCCCGGGGCGACGGCGATCTTCCGCTCCTCGTACGGAAGCGCCTCCGTCTCGAAGAGCTGTGCGATGCCCTGTCTGCCCTCGACCTCGACCAGAAGGGTGCGTTTGCCCTCGGTCGCGAGGGCGAGCGCGAGTGCCGCGGCGACCGTGGTCTTTCCGGTCCCGCCCTTACCGCTGACGACCTGGAGCCTACTCACGTCCTCGAGCCTAACCAGTTCCCGCGCGGGCTACGCGGGAGGCTGTGGACAACCGCGGTCCCGGTCGGCCTCCGGCCCGGTCGTCTTCGCCGACCCGGCGAGGCACGTGAGCGGGGCGCGGGGGCCGTTCTGCCCGGTTTCGTTCCAGGTCGTCGTCACGGTCGTGGGCGAGCGAGTGGCCCTCGGGCCGCAGCGGCTACAGTCGGCCCCATGACCAAGTGGGAATACGTCACCGTGCCGCTGCTCGTCCACGCCACGAAGCAGATCCTGGACACCTGGGGCGAGGACGGCTGGGAGCTCGTCCAGGTCGTGCCCGGGCCGAACAACCCCGAGCAGCTGGTGGCCTACCTGAAGCGGGAGAAGCAGGCGTGAGCGCGGTCGAGTCCCGGCTGGCGGAACTGGGTCTGAACCTGCCGGAGGTCGTGCCGCCGCTCGCCGCCTACCAGCCCGCCGTGCAGTCGGGGCCGTACGTGTACACCTCCGGGCAGCTCCCGATGGTGGACGGCAAGCTGCCGGTGACCGGCAAGGTGGGCGCCGAGGTCACCGCCGAGGAGGCCAAGGAGCTGGCCCGTACGTGCGCGCTGAACGCGCTCGCCGCGGTCAAGTCCGTGACGGGTGACCTGGACCGCATCGCGCGCGTGGTGAAGGTCGTCGGCTTCGTGGCGTCGGCCTCGGACTTCACGGGCCAGCCCGGCGTCGTCAACGGCGCCAGCGAACTGCTCGGCGAGGTCCTCGGCGACAAGGGCGTGCACGCCCGCAGCGCGGTCGGCGTCGCGGTGCTCCCGCTGGACGCACCGGTCGAGGTGGAGATCCAGGTGGAGCTGACGCAGGCGTGACCGGCCCTCGCCGACCACGCGTGAGCCGCTCGCCGACCATGCGTGGGCGGTGACGTCGTGGAGAGGCGAGGACGACGTGCTTCGGTGTGCGCCGATCGTTGCCTCTCGAACATCCGCTCACTACGGGATAGCCTCCGCCCATGGCGAATGGGCAGTGGTTTCCCCCGGAGTGGCCCGAGCGGATCCGCGCGCTCGCGGAGGGCACGCTCACTCCGGTCACCCCGAAGCGCGCGGCCACCGTCATGCTCCTTCGGGACGACGGGGGCGCCCCCGCCGTCCACATGTTGCGCAGACGCGCCTCCATGGCCTTCGCCGGGGGCGCGTACGCCTACCCGGGCGGCGGCGTCGACCCGCGCGACCACGACCTGAGGATCGGCTGGGCGGGCCCCACGCGCGCGTGGTGGGCACAGCGCCTCGGCGTCGACGAGACGTCCGCCCAGGCCATCGTCTGCGCCGCCGTACGGGAGACGTACGAGGAGGCGGGCGTGCTGCTCGCCGGCCCCGCCCCGGACACCGTCGTCGGCGACACCACGGGGGCGGACTGGGAGGCGGACCGCGCGGCCCTGGTCGCCCGCGACCTGTCGTTCGCGGAGTTCCTCGAGCGCCGGGGGCTGGTCCTGCGCTCCGACCTGCTCGGCGCGTGGACCCGCTGGATCACCCCCGAGTTCGAGCCCCGCCGCTACGACACGTGGTTCTTCGTGGCCGCGCTCCCCGAGGGGCAGCGCACCCGCAACGCCTCCACGGAGGCCGAGAGCACGGTCTGGATCCGCCCGGCCGAGGCGGCGGCCGCGTACGACAGGGGCGAGCTGCTGATGATGCCGCCCACCATCGCGACCCTGCGCCAGCTGATCCCCTGCGCGTCGGCCGCCGAGGCGCTGAAGGCCGCGCCGGGCCGCGACCTGACCCCCGTCCTGGCCACCGCCCGCCTGGAGGACGGCCGGATCGTGCTGTCCTGGCCGGGGCACGACGAGTTCACCAAGCACATCCCGACGGGCGGAGCGCCCGCATGAGCCATGCGACGGAAGGTGCCCTGGCATGACGGAAGCCGCAGCCCTCCCCGGCCAGCCGCGCGGCGCGGTTCTCTCCGGCCCGGCCACCACGCGCGCGGTGAACGTCCTCGCGCCCAACGCGTCGGCGATGACCCTGGACGGCACCAACACCTGGATCGTCTCCGAGCCGGACTCCGAGCAGGCGGTGGTGATCGACCCCGGACCGCTCGACGAGGGACACCTGCGCACCGTGATCGACACGGCGGACAAGGCCGGGAAGCGGGTCGCGCTCACCCTGCTCACCCACGGCCACCCGGACCACGCGGAGGGCGCCGCCCGGTTCGCGGAGCTGACGGGCACCAAGGTGCGCGCCCTGGACCCGGCGCTGCGCCTGGGCGACGAGGGGCTGGGCCCCGGGGACGTGATCACGGTCGGCGGCCTGGAGCTGAGGGTCGTGCCGACGCCGGGCCACACCTCCGACTCCCTGTGCTTCCATCTCCCGGCCGACCGGGCCGTGCTGACGGGTGACACCGTCCTCGGCCGCGGTACGACGGTGGTGGCGCACCCCGACGGCCGCCTGGGGGACTATCTGGACTCCCTGCGCCGCCTCAGGTCGCTCACGGTCGACGACGGCGTCCACACGGTGCTCCCGGGGCACGGGCCCGTCCTGGAGGACGCACAGGGCGCCGTCGAGTACTACCTCGCCCACCGCGCCCACCGCCTCGCCCAGGTCGAGACGGCGGTCGAGAACGGCCACCGCACCCCGGGCGAGGTCGTCGCCCATGTGTACGCGGACGTGGACCGCTCCCTGTGGCCGGCAGCCGAGCTGTCGGTGCGGGCACAGCTGGACTACCTCAGGGAGCACGGCCTCATCTGAGCCTCGGGACCGACCACTGAGCCTCGGGACCGACCACTGAGCCTCGGGACCGACCACTGAACCTCGGGACCGACCACTGAGCCTCGGGACCGACCACGGGCCCCGTCTCACCGAGGAACGGGGCCCGAGGCCGTACAGCCGAGACCGAGCGTCAGCGTGACCGCTTCGCCAGCCGCTCCACGTCCAGCAGGATCACGGCGCGCGCCTCAAGGCGGAGCCATCCGCGCTGAGCGAAGTCCGCCAGCGCCTTGTTCACGGTCTCGCGGGACGCGCCGACCAGCTGGGCCAGCTCCTCCTGCGTGAGGTCGTGCACGACGTGGATGCCCTCCTCGGACTGCACGCCGAACCGGCGCGACAGGTCCAGCAGGGCACGCGCGACACGGCCCGGCACGTCCGAGAAGACCAGGTCGGACATCTGGTCGTTGGTCTTGCGCAGCCGTCGTGCGACGGCACGCAGCAGGGCTGCGGCCACCTCGGGCCGTGCGTTCAGCCACGGCTGGAGGTCGCCGTGGCCCAGGCCCAGCAGCTTCACCTCGGTCAGCGCGGTGGCCGTCGCCGTGCGCGGGCCCGGGTCGAACAGCGACAGCTCGCCGATCAGCTCACCGGGGCCGAGCACCGCCAGCATGTTCTCGCGGCCGTCGGGGGACGTGCGGTGGAGCTTGACCTTGCCTTCCATGACCACGTAAAGGCGGTCACCGGGGTCGCCCTCGTGGAACAGCGAGTCGCCGCGGGCGAGGGTCACCTCACTCATGGAGGCGCGGAGCTCCGCGGCCTGCTCGTCATCGAGCGCCGCGAAGAGCGGGGCGCGCCGCAGAACGTCGTCCACGAGTTCTCTCCTTGTCGACCTGCTCAGGGGATCTTGCTCCCCCGGATACCAGGGGACCGTGTTCCCCATTTTGCCGGACGGTCCAAACAGTGTGATCTGTCACAAGGATGCCGCACCGATGGGCCCGGGTACGCGGCAGGGGCTCAATTGGACGCTGATCTTCCGGGTGCAGGGCGGATGTCGGTGCCGGGCCTTAGGCTGGCCGGGTGTCCAAATCGCCGGTGAGAGCACAGGCCAAGGGGGCTGGACGGGTGGTTGCACGTCGCGATTCCGCTATGGGCGAACAGGGTCCTGGCGGCGGAAGAAAAACGGCAAAGACGGCGAAGACGGCGCCCGAGGAGGCGCCGGAGCAGCGCCCTGCCGCCAGGCCGACCACCAAGAAGCGCACGGCCGCCACCAAGAAGAGCACGGCCGCCACCAAGAAGGCCGCTTCGACAAAGAAGGCGGCGACGGCGAAGGCCGCCCCGGCGAAGAAGGTCGCCCCCGCCGAAAAGGCAGCCACGGCGAAGAAGGCAGCCACGGCGAAGAAGGCTCCGGCCAAGAGGGCCGCCGCGGCGAAGAAGGCTCCCGTCAAGAGGGCCCCCAGGAAACCCGCCCACGCCGAGGTCGTCGCCACCAACGGCACCGTGGCGGTCAGGAACGCTTCCGCGAAGACCGTCGCCGCCAAGCCCCCCACCAGCGAGTCCCGCACCGCCCTCGTCCGCCGTGCCCGCCGTATCAACCGCGAGCTCGCCGAGGTGTACCCGTACGCCCACCCGGAGCTGGACTTCGAGAACCCCTTCCAGCTCGTCGTCGCCACGGTCCTGTCCGCGCAGACCACCGACCTCCGGGTGAACCAGACCACCCCGGGGCTGTTCGCCAAGTACCCGACCCCGGAGGACCTCGCGGCGGCCAACCCGGAGGAGGTGGAGGAGATCCTGCGCCCGACCGGGTTCTTCCGGGCCAAGACCAAGTCGGTGATAGGGCTCTCCAAGGCCCTGGTGGAGCAGTTCGGCGGCGAGGTCCCCGACCGCCTCGAAGACCTCGTCAAACTGCCCGGCGTCGGCCGCAAGACCGCCTTCGTGGTACTGGGCAACGCCTTCGGCCGGCCCGGCATCACCGTCGACACGCACTTCCAGCGGCTGGTGCGACGCTGGCAGTGGACCGACGAGACCGACCCCGACAAGATCGAGGCGGCCGTCGGCGTGCTCTTCCCGAAGAGCGACTGGACCGACCTGTCCCACCATGTGATCTGGCATGGCCGCCGTATCTGCCACGCCCGCAAGCCGGCCTGTGGCGCCTGCCCGATCGCCCCGCTCTGCCCGGCCTACGGCGAGGGCGAGACCGATCCGGAGAAGGCGAGGAAGCTGCTGAAGTACGAGAAGGGCGGCTTCCCGGGCCAGCGGCTCAAGCCTCCGCAGGCGTACCTGGACGCGGGCGGAAAGCCCGCCCCGCCGCTGGCCGCCGGATGACGGCCGTGAGCGGTGCGGCACGCCTCCCCGGGGAGGGGTGTGTCCCGCAGGTTCGCGGACTGCGACAGCCACACGAGGGATGCGCGGAACGATCCGTGGTACCGCGGGCGTTGGGATCGGCAGAAGGGGGGTGGCGATGACGCACGCGAGCAACACGGGCCACAGACACGACACGGACGGCGGGCGCCTGCGGCTGAGCACGGAGGGCCTGCCGGGCTGGCTCGACCCGGTCGTACGGGCGGCGCGGACCGTCGAGCCGCTCCAACTCAGCCGTTTCCTGCCGCCGGAGAACGGCGCGGGGCGCCAGTCGGCCGTGCTGATCCTGTTCGGCGAGGGCGAGCACGGCCCCGAGCTGCTGCTGATGGAGCGCGCCGGTTCGCTGCGCTCGCACGCCGGGCAGCCGTCGTTCCCGGGGGGCGCCCTCGACCCCGAGGACGGCGACCCGAAGGGTGAGGGACCGTTGCGGGCGGCCCTGCGGGAGGCCGAGGAGGAGACCGGACTCGACCCGGCCGGCGTGCAGCTCTTCGGTGTGCTCCCCAAGCTGTACATCCCGGTCAGCGGCTTCGTCGTGACGCCGGTCCTCGGCTGGTGGCGCGAGCCGAGCCCGGTGGGCGTCGTCGATCCGAACGAGACGGCGCGGGTGTTCACCGTGCCCGTGGCGGATCTCACGGACCCGGCAAACAGAGCCACCACGGTCCATCCCAGCGGCCACCGAGGTCCGGCATTCCTGGTCGAATCGGCCCTCGTATGGGGCTTCACGGCCGGAGTCATCGACCGCCTGCTGCACTACGCCGGCTGGGAGCGCCCCTGGGACCGCGACAAGCAGGTCCCGCTCGACTGGCGCGCATGACAAGGTGACCTTCGTGAATGTGCTGGACATCCTGTTGCTGGTCGCCGCCGTGTGGTTCGCGGTCGTGGGTTATCGCCAAGGCTTCGTCGTGGGCATCCTCTCGGTGATCGGCTTCCTGGGTGGCGGTCTCGTCGCGGTGTACCTGCTCCCGGTCATCTGGGACGGCGTGACCGGTGACGCCAAGGTGAGTACGACCGCCGCGGTGGTGGCCGTCGTCGTGGTGATCGTCTGCGCGTCCGTCGGCCAGGCCCTGACCACCCACCTCGGCAACAAGCTGCGCAGATACATCACCTGGTCCCCGGCGCGCGCCCTGGACGCCACGGGTGGCGCCCTTGTCAACGTGGTGGCGATGCTTCTGGTCGCCTGGCTGATCGGCTCCGCCCTGGCCGGGACGACGCTGCCGACGCTCGGCCGCGAGGTCCGCGGCTCCAAGGTGCTCCTCGGCGTCTCCCGCGCCCTGCCCGCGCAGGCGGACACCTGGTTCGCGGACTTCTCCTCGGTCCTCGCGCAGAACGGCTTCCCGCAGGTCTTCAGCCCGTTCGCGAACGAACCCATCAACCAGGTCCAGCCGCCCGACCCGGCCCTGGCCAGGAGCGCGGTCGCCGTGCGCGCGCAGCGCTCCATCGTCAAGGTGATGGGCACCGCGCAGAGCTGTGGGAAGGTCCTTGAGGGCACCGGTTTCGTCTTCGGCGACCGCCGGGTGATGACCAACGCGCACGTGGTCGGCGGCGTGGACGAGCCCACCGTCCAGATAGGCGGCGAGGGACGGAAGTACGACGCGAAGGTCGTCCTGTACGACTGGCGTCGTGACATCGCCGTACTGGACGTGCCCGACCTGGACGCCCCGGTGCTGAAGTTCGCGTCCAGGGACGCGAGCGGAGGCAGCGGCGCGATCGTGGCGGGCTTCCCGGAGAACGGGTCGTACAACGTCCAGCCCGCGCGCGTCCGCGGCCGCATCACGGCCAACGGCCCCGACATCTACCACCGCGGCACGGTCCGCCGCGACGTGTACTCGCTGTACGCGACCGTCCGCCAGGGCAACTCCGGCGGCCCGCTGCTCACTCCCGACGGCAGGGTCTACGGGGTGGTGTTCGCGAAGTCCCTGGACGACGCCGAGACCGGGTACGCGCTGACGGCGGACGAGGTCCGTGAGGACATCGCCCAGGGGCGTGCGGCGAACCAGCAGGTGGACAGCGACAGCTGCGCGCTGTGAGGCCCGGCGGTCCGGGACCGGCCGAGGCCGGGCGCGGGCCTTGGAGCCTGTCTTCGCCCTAGCCGCGTGGGTGACGCAGACGTACCGAGACCCAGCGGGCCCGGCGGCGCAGGATGCGGGGGATCCCCACCTGGGTGTCCGTGCCCGCCAGTTGCGGGGTGCCCCTTTGGTGGGAGCCCGGCGCGGTGGCCGAGCGGCGGTTGCGTGCTACGTCACTGTAGTCGTGCGTCCAGCCCATACCCCGACGTCTGCCCCCGCCCCAAGGTCGATAACCGCCTCCGGGCCGCCCAATTGGCCTATGCGGCGGGCATGTGGCCGTTCGTGGAACAGACGTTCGCGTCCGGATACCGGGCGCATCCGCGGGGTCACCGGCCGAGTCCGTCCGCCTTCCGGCCGACCGGCCGGTTCCGTCCGACCGCGTGGCGGGTCAGCGGTCGGGTTCGGGGTCCTTCAGCCAGTTGATCAGCTCGGAGGAGAACGCCACGGGGTCCTCCTCGTGCGGGAAGTGCCCGAGACCGTCGAACAGCCGCCAGCGGTACGGCGCCTCGACGTACTCGCCGGACCCGGCCGCGCTCCGCGTCCGCATCACCGGGTCCAGCGAGCCGTGCAGATGGAGGGTCGGGACCCGTACGGGCCGCTTCATGCGCCGGTTGAACTGGATGCCGTCGGGCCGGGCCAGGGAGCGCACCATCCAGCGGTACGGCTCGATGGAGCAGTGCGCCGTCGACGGGATGAGCATGGCGCGCCGGTACGCATCCACGACCTCGTCGTCCGGGAGCCGGGGCCCGGACCAGTCCCTGATCAGCTGCCCCACCAGAGCGGCGTCGTCGGCGGTGAGCCGGCGCTCGGGGATCCAGGGCCGCTGGAATCCCCAGATGTGGGAACTCGCGGACGATTGCTTGACGTCGCTGAGCATCGCCGAGCGCCAGCGCCGCGGATGCGGCATCGAGGCGACCGCGAGCCGCCGTACGAGCTTGGGGCGCATGGCGGCCGCCGTCCAGGCCAGGTAGCCGCCCAGGTCGTGGCCGACGAGCGCGGCATCGGGCTCGCCCAGGGACCGTACGACCCCGGTGATGTCGAGTGCCAGGTTCGCCGGGTCGTAACCGCGCGGCGTACGGTCGCTGCCGCCCACGCCGCGCAGGTCCATCGCCACGGCCCGGAAGCCCGCGTCGGCCAGCGCCACCAGTTGGTGCCGCCAGGTCCACCAGAACTGCGGGAAGCCGTGCAGCAGCAGCACCAGTGGCCCGTCGCCCAGTTCGGCGATATGGAAACGTGCGCCATTGGCCGCTACGTCCCGGTGTGTCACCTTTTTCCCGCCCGGCACGTCCAGCCGTACGACCGAGGGGGAGTGCGCCGAAGGGGTGGCGGGGTCCGTCATGAGGACGAGCGTGCCACAGGCTCGACCGCCTTGTCGGCCTGCTGGGGCTGACGCGGGTGCGGCTTGGCGTTCTGCAGGACGCCGGCGGTCTCCTTCATCGACGCGGCGACCTTCTGCGGGCCCTTGCTCTTCTTCGCCTTCTTCGCGAACACCAGGCCGATGAGCCCGAGCAGACCGGCGACGACCACGTTCGCGCCGAAAGAGAGCAGGAAGCAGACGGCCAGGTTCCAGCCGCTCCACGTGCGGATGCCGTACGCGAGCGCGAAGTTCAGCATCGGCAGCGAGAACAGCAGCACCGCGCCGGCGGCCGAGAAGGCGCCGCCGCTCATCGCGCCGCGCTTGACGTCCCGTTTGAGCTGGGCCTTGGCCAGCGCGATCTCGTCGTGCACCAGTGCGGACAATTCGGTCGTCGCCGAGGCGAACAGCTGGCCGATGCTGCGTTCGGCGCCGACCGGGCTGCCGTCGGGTGCGCTCATCGCGATCTCCCTGCTCTCTGCGTACGGGCTCCGCGGACGCTGCGGAGTGTGGTGATGTGTCAGATCATGCCGGACGCTCGTTCTCCTCGCCTGCCCTGCCCGCCACTTCCGCAAGCGCTCCGTCAGCGCCTTCGGCGCGCGGGCCGGCGCCCGTGCCGCGCCCGGCCGACTTCAGCGCGGCGAGCCTGCGATGCTCGGCGGCCTTGCGCTCGTGGATCTCCGCCATGCGCAGGTGGTATGCCGGGTCGTCCTCCTCGTAGACGTCCGGAACGCCGTCCAGGTCGTCGTCGCGGTCCTCCTCCGCGCACAGGGCGCGGTACTTGGCGTTGCGTATCTTCAGCAGCACCGTCGCGCAGGAGGCCGCGATCAGCGACCCGGTGAGGACGGCGGCCTTCACCTCGTCCCCGAGCGCCGGATCGCCGTCGAAGGCCAGTTCGCCGATGAGCAGCGAGACGGTGAAGCCGATACCGGCCAGGGAGGCGACCGCGAACACGTCGGCCCAGGCGAGGCCCTCGCTCAGCGAAGCCCGGGTGAAGCGGGCCGTCAGCCAGGTACCCCCGAAGATGCCGACCGCCTTGCCGACGACGAGGCCGAGCACGACGCCCAGGGTCTCCGGCCGGGCGAACACGTCCGCGAGCGCCCCGCCCGAGACCGCGACGCCCGCGCTGAACAGGGCGAACAGCGGCACCGCGAGGCCTGCCGACAGGGGTCGTACAAGGTGTTCGATGTGCTCGCCGGGGGAACGCTCCTCGCCGTCCCGGCGGTGGCAGCGCAGCATCAGGCCCATGGCCACACCGGCGATGGTGGCGTGGACGCCGCTGTTGTACATCAGTGCCCAGATGACCAGCGCCAGCGGCACATACACGTACCAGCCGCGCACCCCCTTGCGCAGCAGCACCCAGAACACGGCGAGGCCGGCGACGGCGCCGCCGAGGGCCGCGAAGTTCAGGCCGTCCGTGAAGAAGACCGCGATGATCAGGATGGCGAACAGGTCGTCGACGACGGCCAGGGTGAGCAGGAAGGCGCGCAGGGCGGAGGGCAGGGAGGTGCCGATGACCGCGAGCACCGCCAGCGCGAAGGCGATGTCGGTGGCGGTGGGGACGGCCCAGCCGGCGAGGGATCCGCCGCCTGCCGCGTTGGTCAGGGCGTAGACGAGCGCGGGCGCGGCCATGCCGCACAGTGCGGCGACCACCGGAAGTACGGCGGCCCGGGGGTCGCGCAGATCGCCGGCGACCAGCTCCCGTTTGAGCTCGATCCCGGCGACGAAGAAGAAGATCGCGAGGAGGCCGTCCGCTGCCCAGTGCTCGACGGACAGGTTCAGGCCGAGGGCGGCGGGGCCGAGGTGATGGTGGCTGATGCTCTCGTAGCTGCTGTGGAGGGCGGGTGTGTTCGTCCACACCAGGGCGGCCACCGCGGCGAGCAGGAGCAACATGCCGCCGACCGTCTCGGTGCGCAGCGCGTCAGCGACGAAGGTGCGCTCGGGCAGGGAAAGACGTCCGAGGAAGGTGTGGGTGCGGGACGCGGCCACAGTGGGAACCTCCGGGTCGGTACGGCAGACGGACGGCCGTCACGGAACGTGCGGACCGCTTGCCGACCAGACTTCCCGGCACACCTTGAGCCGACCATTTTACCTGATCATTACAGTCGGGACTCGGGGGTGTGTGAAAGGGGGGCGTGATGACAGGGCGCCCGGCGTACGGCCGGGCGCCCCATGGAGGCAGGATCCTCAGTCCTCGCTCGGTGCCGCCGGGAGCTTGGCCTGGATCAGGTCCATGACCGTGGAGTCGGTCAGCGTCGTCACGTCGCCGAGCTGGCGGTTCTCCGCGACATCACGCAGCAGACGCCGCATGATCTTGCCCGAGCGGGTCTTCGGCAGCTCCACCACCGGCAGGATCCGCTTGGGCTTGGCGATCGGGCCGAGCGTGGTGCCGACGTGGTCGCGCAGCTCCGCCACCAGGTCCTCGGTCTCCGCGGCCGTACCGCGCAGGATCACGAAGGCGACGATCGCCTGGCCCGTCGTCTCGTCGGCGGCGCCGACGACGGCCGCCTCGGCGACCGACGGGTGCGAGACGAGGGCCGACTCGACCTCGGTGGTGGAGATGTTGTGGCCGGACACCAGCATCACGTCGTCCACGCGGCCGAGCAGCCAGATGTCGCCGTCGTCGTCCTTCTTGGCGCCGTCGCCGGCGAAGTACCTGCCCTCGAACCGGGACCAATAGGTGTCGATGAAGCGCTGGTCGTCGCCCCAGATGGTGCGCAGCATCGACGGCCACGGCTCGGTGAGCACCAGGTAGCCGCCGCCTCCGTTCGGCACCTCGTTCGCCTCGTCGTCGACCACGGTCGCGGAGATCCCGGGCAGCGGCCGCTGCGCGGAACCCGGCTTGGCCTCGGTCACACCGGGCAGCGGGGAGATCATGATGCCGCCGGTCTCGGTCTGCCACCAGGTGTCCACGACCGGTGTGCGGTCCCCGCCGATGTGCTTGCGGTACCAGATCCATGCCTCGGGGTTGATCGGCTCGCCGACGGACCCCAGCACCCTGAGCGAGGACAGGTCGAACTTCGCGGGGATGTCGTCGCCCCACTTCATGAACGTACGGATGGCGGTGGGCGCCGTGTACAGGATGGTGACCCCGTACTTCTGCACGATCTCCCAGAAGCGGCCCTGGTGCGGCGTGTCGGGCGTGCCCTCGTACATGACCTGGGTCGCGCTGTTGGCCAGCGGGCCGTAGACGATGTACGAGTGCCCGGTGACCCAGCCGACGTCCGCCGTGCACCAGTACACGTCGGTCTCGGGCTTGAGGTCGAAGACGGCGTGGTGGGTGTACGCCACCTGGGTGAGGTAGCCGCCGGAGGTGTGCAGGATGCCCTTCGGCTTACCCGTCGTACCGGACGTGTACAGGATGAACAGCGGGTGCTCCGCCTCGAACGCCTCGGGCGTGTGCTCGGCGGGCTGCCGGTCCACGAGTTCGTGCCACCAGAGGTCCCGGCCCTCGCTCCAGGCGACCTCCTGGCCCGTACGGCGCACCACGAGCACGTGCTCGACGTTGTCCACCTTGCTGATGGCCTCGTCGACCGCAGGCTTGAGCGCGGACGGCTTGCCGCGCCGGTAGCCGCCGTCGGCGGTGATGACGACACGCGCATCGGCGTCCTGGATGCGGGTGGCGAGCGCGTCCGCCGAGAAGCCGCCGAAGACGACGGAGTGGGCGGCGCCGATGCGGGCGCAGGCCAGCATCGCGATCGCGGTCTCGGGGATCATGGGCATGTAGACGGCGACCCGGTCGCCCTTGCGGACACCCAGCTCCAGCAGGGCGTTCGCGGCCTTGGACACCTCGTCCTTGAGCTCGGCGTACGTGATCGAGCGGCTGTCGCCGGGCTCGCCCTCGAAGTGGATGGCGACGCGGTCGCCCAGACCCGCCTCGACGTGCCGGTCGACGCAGTTGTACGCGACGTTGAGTGTGCCGTCCTTGAACCACTTGGCGAACGGCGGGTTCGACCAGTCCAGCGTCTCGGAAGGCTCCTTGGCCCAGGTCAGCCTGCGGGCCTGCTCGGCCCAGAAGCCGAGCCTGTCAGCCTTGGCCTGTTCGTACGCCTCTGCCGTGACGTTGGCGTTCGCGGCCAGGTCGGCGGGGGGCGGGAACCTGCGCTCTTCCTTGAGCAGGTTGGCCAGGCTTTCGTTACTCACGACATCTCCCTTTCCCAGGGTGTCCGTTGTGTCCCAGGCCACAGCTCACCAGACCGGAGGGCTCGGTGACAAGGGCCGACCGAAAAATGGTTTAGACCTGTCGCGGTCGGCGGCTGGAACGGTCTGCCCCAGGTCACGTCCGGGCCGCCCGCCTGGTTCACCTGGCGGGCTCGTTCGGCGACGCATCTCACACTCGCCCGGGGTGAGTCGGAGGGGATGTCGTCACGGTGGTGGGGGGGGGGGGGGGCGCCCGGCCCCCCCCCCCCCCCCCCAAAAGCCCCGGGGGGGGCGTCCCCCGCCCCGCCCACCCGGCAGAAAACCGAGGCGCCCCCCCACGCCCCCGCGGGCG
>NZ_JBIATP010000031.1:43797-52309 GCF_042891915.1 Streptomyces sp. NPDC001848
CGGGGGGGGGGGGGGGGGGCCCCCCCCCCGCGGGGGGGGGGGGGGGGGGGGGGGGGGGGGGGGGGGGGGGGGGGGGGGCGGGGGGGGGGCGCGCCCCCCCCCCCACCGCCGTGTCACGCCGGGTGGCGAAGGTCCCCTGCCGCTCCGACTCGGCTGAAGACGTCGTCGCCCACCTCGGACGGGGCGAGCAGATACGCCTGGGCCTCGCCCACGTGGAAGTACATCCCGTGCAGTTCCAGCGCGCCCTCGTCGAGCGCCCGGGCCACGGACTCGTGCGCACGCAGATGCTCAAGCTGCTGCACCACATTGGTCAGGCACAGCTGTTCGACCGTGTCGGCCGGCTCGCGTCCGGCGATCCGCGCCCACGGCCGCTCGTCGTCGGCCATCCGCTCCAGGCTGGGCAGCCCGTGCCGCAGCCACCGCCTCAGCGGGGTCTGTGCACCCTCGGCGTCCGAGGTGAGCAGGGCCTGCATGGCGCCGCACCCGGAGTGCCCGCACACCGTGATGGAGTGCACCTTGAGCACGTCCACCGCGTACTCGATGGCGGCCGCCACCGAGTCGTCCCCGCTCTCCGCGCCGGGCAGCGGCACCAGGTTGCCCACATTGCGGACGACGAAGAGGTCGCCGGGCCCGCTGGAGGTGATCATCGAGGTGACCAGCCGGGAGTCGGCGCAGGTCAGGAAGAGGTGCGACGGCCGCTGCCCCTCGCGCGCCAGGCGGGCCAGCTCACCGCGCACCAGCGGGGCGGTGTTCCGCTGGAAAGCGCTGATGCCGTACGCGAGTTGCTGCCCGCTCGGCCCGGGGGCCGTGGGTCCGGGGACCTCAGCGGCTCCGTCCGTGCGGCCGCCTGTGGGCGCGGTCGGTGGGCGCTCGCACCGGTGGTTGCGCCACGGCGTCCAGGGCCGGCACCGGCATGCCGACGGTCCACTGGACCCCGCGCCCGATCCGTCCCGGGTCGAGCTCAGCGACGGCACCGCGACCGGGGATCCGTCCCGGCCGGTCAGGGCGACCGTGCCGCCCCGCGCGCGGTGGGTGCGCTGCCAGTCCTGCAGGGACTCGTGCGCTGCGTGGTCCATGAACGATCCGTCCAGCTCCACGACGGCCGGTGCCCCGGCGGGCACCAGGTGCAGCGCCCGGCTGAGCCGGGGCACCGCGAGGAACGTCAACTGGCCTCGTACGCGTACGTGATGGACTCCCTTCCGCTGCTCATGGGTGATGCGGGTGCGAGTGAGGCGGTGCAGGGCGACGGCGACGGCCGCTGCCACGCCCAGCGCCACGCCCTGGAGGACGCCCAGGAGGACGACGCCGAGTGTGGTGACGGCGTACACCAGCGCCTCTCGATGGCGGGTGACCGTGCGGATGTGGTGCAGGGACACCATCTGGATGCCGACGGCCATCACCAGCGCGGCGAGCGAGGCGAGGGGGATCAACTCGAGCGCCGGGACCATCAGCAGCGCGGCCACTACCACCCAAACGCCGTGCAGCATCGTGGAGTTCCGGCTGACCGCGCCGGAGTTGACGTTGGCCGTGCTTCTCACGGCGACGCCCGCGATCGGCAGCCCGCCGAGCGCCCCGGAGACGATGTTCGCGGCGCCCTGCCCGAGCAGCTCGCGGTCCAGGTCGGAGCGGCCGAGATGCGGATGGCGCCGGGCCGCCAGCTTGTCCACGGCGACGGCGCCGAGCAGGGACTGCACGCTGCACACCAGCGTGATGGTGAGGACGGCGGCGGCGACGCCGAGGGCCGGGCCCTCGGGCAGCCTGGCCAGGGCGTGGCTGCTCCAGGACGGCAGGTCGACCCTGGGCAGGGTGAGCCCGGCGAGCGAGGCGGTCGCGGTGGCGCCTGCCACGGCGACCAGCGGGGCCGGGACCCGGCGCAGCAGGTGCCCGGACCGTCCGGGAAGCCGTGGCCAGGCCAGGAGCAGGGCCAGGGTCAGCACGCTCACCGACACGGCCGCCGGGTGCAGGTGCGCCAACTGGGCGGGCAGCGCCCGGAAGTTGTCGAGGACGGCGCTCTGCGGGGTGCCGCCGAGCACGATGTGCAACTGGGCGACGGCGATGGTGGCGCCGATGCCGGCGAGCATGCCGTGCACGATCGCGGGGCTCACCGCCAGTGCGGTGCGGGCGACGCGCAGACAGCCGAGGCCCAGTTGGGCGAGGCCGGCGAGCACGGTGACGGCGCACGTCGTCCGCCATCCGTAGCGGTGGATGAGGTCGGAGGTGACCACGGTGAGGCCGGCGGCCGGACCGCTGACCTGGAGGGGGCAGCCTCCGAGCCGGCCGGCGACGAGTCCGCCGACGGCCGCGGCGACGAGGCCGGCCTGGAGCGGGGCGCCGGTGGCGAGGGCGATACCCAGGGACAGGGGGAGGGCGATCAGGAAGACGGCCAGGGAGGCGGACAGATCGGCGCCCGCGACGCGGAAGCGACGGGGCGGGCGCGGTGGGGGGCTGTGGGGCGGGTGTACGCGCTTCGTCCGAGTCGAGTCGGCGGCGCGGGCGGGGACGCAGGCGGGCATGGTTCCCGTCTCCTCCGGTGCGGCGCGGTCGCGGAACTGGTGGCCCCGGCGGGGGGCGGGGGTCGGGCGCGGCCGTGGGTCACGGCGTAAGCGGCGGGATGTCTCACTGCTCGGTAAATGAATCGTAATGCGGAGTAAAGGAGCGGTATCTGATATCAGAGCAAATAGGGCATCTAATCACTCAAAAGGGTGAATCGGGAATTTCATCGGCTTGTCATACAAATTTCCTTCGGTGTTCCGTGCGACCTTGGCTTGGCCGCGCAGGGGCACAGGCCTCCGCTTGTGTCTGCCGCGTCGCACCACACCTGCTCAGCGTGGCCCGATCGAAGGAAGAAGGTGGGTGGAAGATGACCGCCACCCCGAGAAGCGCCACCCCGAGAAGCGTCACCGCCTCGCGCAGGACCGCCGCGGGCGTCGCCCTGGCCGCCACCTGCGCCACCGCCTGGGCCACCGCGCTGGCCGGCTGTACTCCCGCACCGACCCGTGCCGAGCCCGGCACACGGAAGGGGGCCGGTGCCGGGGCTCCGGGAAGCGCGGTTCGCCTGATCGGCGACGGCTCCACCGCCTACACCGGCGCCCAGCCGCATCTGGCCAGACCCGAGCGGCTCAAGCCCGGTCGGAAGCCCCCGCAGTTCGTGGTCTTCTCGTGGGACGGGGCCGGCGAGGACAGTCAGAAGCTCTTCTCGCGCTTCCGCAGGATCGCCAGGGCGAACAACGCGACGATGACGTTCTTCCTGAGCGGTGTGTACCTGCTGCCCGAAAAGAAACGTGACCTGTACCGGCCGCCGCAGCACTCACCGGGCAGCTCGGACATCGGCTTCAACGACGAGAAGGGCATCAAGGACACCGTCGAACAACTGCGGCTGGCTTGGCTGGAGGGGAACGAGATCGGCACCCACTTCAACGGCCACTTCTGTGGCCCCGAGGGCGGCGTCGGCCAGTGGTCGGTGCAGGAGTGGAAGGACGAGATCGCCCAGGCCAAGGCATTCGTGAAGTCCTGGAGGACCAACTCCGGTCTGAAGCAGGAGCCTTCGCTGCCCTTCGACTACGACAAGGAGCTCATCGGTGGCCGCACGCCGTGTCTGGAGGGGCAGCAGAACTTCATGAAGGCGGCGCGCGAGCTGGGTCTCCGCTACGACACCTCCGGCGTCGCCGAGCAGGTCTGGCCGAAGAAGAAGGAAGGGCTGTGGGACCTGTCGATGCAGCTCGTGCCCTTCCCGGGCCACACCTACGAGCAGTTGACCATGGACTACAACTTCATGGTCAACCAGTCGGGCACCCAGACCCAGGGTGACCCGGACAAGTTCGAGGAGTGGGGCGACCAGATGCGGGACGGCCTCTACCAGGGCTTCCGGCGGGCGTACGAGGGAAACCGCGCGCCTTTGATCATCGGCAACCACTTCGAGTCCTGGAACGGCGGAACCTACATGCGTGCCGTCCAGGAGGTCGTGGAGCGCGTCTGCAACGAGCCCGAGGTGCGCTGCGTGTCGTTCCGCCAACTCGTCGACTGGCTGGACGCACAGGACCCGCAGGTCCTGGAGAAACTGCGCACTCTGAAGGTGGGCGAGGCCCCCGCCGAGGGCTGGGAGAGCTTCCTGGCCTCCGCGCCGGCCCCGGCACCGAGGGGGGCGCCGGGGGCACCGCCGGTGCAGCGATAGACGGGGCGGCCGTCGCTCACACCGCGGCCGCCAAGGCCTCGCTGAGGACGAAACCCGGGTCGACCTGGGAGGCCAGGTCCGCACCCGTGCGCTCGTTTCCCCAACTGGTCGCGTTCTTCAGGTGGAAGTGCACCATCTGACGCGTGTACCGCTCCCAGTCACGCAGTTCGTACGTCGCGTCGGCAGCCGCCTGGAGCACGCGAAGCGAGCGGCGGATCGAGTCCTCCAGGAACTCGAACCGGGGCGGGCGGCCCTTCTCCATGGACCGCACCCAGTCCGAGTGCCCCACCGTCACGAGCAGGTCGTCACCGACGTGCGCGCGGAGGAAGTCGATGTCGTCCCTGCCCTGCACCTTGTTGCCCACGACCCTCAGGATGACCCCGAAGTCCCGCGCGTACTCCTTGTACTGGCGGTAGACGGAGACCCCCTTGCGGGTCGGCTCGGCGACCACGAACGTCATGTCGAAGCGGGTGAACATGCCGGAGGCGAAGGAGTCCGAGCCCGCCGTCATGTCGACCACCACGTACTCGTCGCGGCCGTCCACCAGGTGGTTCAGGCACAGCTCCACCGCTCCCGTCTTGGAGTGGTAGCAGGCGACCCCCAGGTCGGCGTCCGTGAAGGGGCCGGTGACCATCAGACGCACGGTGCCGCCGTCGAGTTCCACGGGGCGCGCGCAGGCCTCGTAGACCGGGTTGTCCTCCCGTACCCGCAGCAGCCGCGACCCCTGCCCGGGCGGGGTGGTCTTGATCATCTTCTCGGTGGAGGTGATCCGGGGATTGGTGCCGCGCAGATAGTCCTTGATCAGCGGCAGCCGCTCGCCCATGGCCGGCAGTGCCGCGGCCTCTTCCTCGTCGAGCCCGAGTGCGGCGCCCAGGTGCTGGTTGATGTCCGCGTCGACGGCGATGACGGGCGCACCGGCGGCGGCGAGATGGCGGATGAACAGGGAGGACAGGGACGTCTTGCCGCTGCCGCCCTTCCCGACGAAAGCAATTTTCATATTCACGAAGAGTAGCGTCACGGTTGCGATGCGTGGCAGGCCTGTGGAAGAAGACCACCCCTTCGAATGACCGGCCCCGGGGTGCGTAGGGTCGTACTCATGAGTACGACAGGTGCGTCCGCCGACCCGCTGGCTGCTCTCGGGGCGCTGCCCGGGGTTGCCGAGTCCGTGGAATCCGTGCGCAAGGCCGTGGACCGGGTCTACGGGCACCGGATCATGCGGCGCCGCAGCAACGAGATCACTTCCGAGGCGGCGCTGCGCGGCGCACGGGGCTCGGCGGCGCTGTCCGGCGCCGACTGGGCTTTGGAGGAGGTACGGCGGCGCACCGACTTCAGCGGTGACGATGGCGCCCGTACGGTCGGGGCCGCGCTCCGGCTGACTGCCGAGGCGGGGCAGTTGCTGTCCATCTGGAGGCAGTCGCCGCTCCGGGTGCTCGCGCGGCTGCATCTGGTGGCGGCGGCGGACCCCGACCCACGCGTGGGGCGCCCCCGGCAGGATGGTGAGGGCGTCGACGAGCCGTTGGTCGAGCTGGGGCTGCCGGACGCGGCGGAGGTCTCCGGCCGTCTGGAGGGACTCTCCGAGCTGATCATCGCGGGCAGTTCGGCGCCCGCCCTCGTGACCGCCGCCGTGGTGCACGGCGAACTGCTCGCCCTGCGTCCCTTCGTGTCCCACAACGGCCTCGTCGCGCGCGCGGCGCAGCGCATCGTCCTGGTGGGGAGCGGACTCGACCCCAAGGCGATCTGCCCGGCGGAGGTGGGCCACGCGGAGCTGGGCCGGGCCGCCTACGTCGCCGCTCTGGACGGCTATGTGTCGGGCACCCCGGAGGGTATGGCGGCCTGGATCGCCCACTGTGGGAAGGCGGTCGAGCTCGGCGTCCGCGAATCCACGGCGGTCTGCGAGGCGCTGCAGCGCGGGGCCGCCTGATACGGGGGAAGGCCCCTTCGGGGGCCTTCGCAATGGTTGCGGCGGTACGAAGTCTCGTACCGCCGCTGGCATGTTCACCGAGTTACCAAGCGTCCTCGATGGTCGCCCATCAGGTCGGGAACTTTGCCCGTCACCTGGTGCGGCTGGCCCGTAATCGACGGGTCGACGTCGCGTGGGTGCCCGGTGTTCATGCTCGGTCCGTGGGGCCAATTGCGTGTAAAAGGTGATCCTTTCGGATGTCCTTTGGTCTCGCGGGCCTTAACCCCTTTGTACTCCAGGGCGCGGACAAGCGGAAGCCCTCCATGCAGTTCTTTACTTTTAGGTTCAAAGAGGTGTGAATCGGGCGGGAGTGTGCTTCTTTCGGGTGCCCTGAGGTTCAGATGACGGGCGTGCGGCGCCGGCTCGCGTACCAGACGAGCCCTGCCGTGGCTGCCGCCGCGCCTATCGCCGCCATCGCGAGGAGCGCCGGACGCGGCGGCACCGACAGCCGCTGCTTCAGTCGGACCGGGCGGTGGAAGTCGAGAATCGGCCATCCCCGCGCGAGTGCCTCGCGGCGCAGCGCCCGGTCGGGATTCACGGCGTGCGGATGGCCGACGGCCTCCAGCATGGGCAGGTCGGTGATCGAGTCGCTGTACGCGTAGCAGCGCGCCAGGTCGTATCCCTCCGACTCGGCGAGTTCCCTGACCGCCTCCGCCTTGGTCGGCCCGTAGGCGTAGTACTCCACCTCGCCCGTGAAGCAGCCGTCGTCGCCGACGACCATGCGGGTCGCCACCACCCGGTCCGCGCCGAGCAGTTCGCCGATCGGCTCGACGACCTCGGTGCCCGACGTGGACACGATCACCACGTCCCGCGCGGCGGCGTGGTGCTCCTCGATGAGGGAGGCCGCCTCGTCGTAGATGATCGGGTCGATCAGGTCGTGGAGCGTCTCGGCGACGATCTCCTTCACCTGCTGGACGTTCCAGCCGCGGCACAGCGCGGACAGGTACTCCCGCATCCGTTCCATCTGGTCGTGGTCGGCGCCGCCGACGAGGAACACGAACTGGGCATATGCGGTACGCAACGCCGCCCTGCGGTTGATCAGTCCCCCTTGATAGAAGGACTTGCCGAAGGTGAGAGTGCTCGACTTCGCAATGACCGTCTTGTCCAGGTCGAAGAAGGCCGCTGTGCGGGGCAAGGAGTGGTTTTCCACGGGCCTGAGCATAGGGGCCCACCATTCGGCGTAAGGTGGGGCGCGTGGGTTTGCCTGAGAGGGCTCTCGGGTACACCATGGAAGTCACGGATCGTTCGCGACCGTGCTAACCCGGTCCGACTCCTCCCCCCCCCGAGTCGGCCGTGGGGACGACCCCCGCTCTCCCCCCCGGCGGGGGTCGTCGCATGTCCGGGTGGGTTTTTCCGTTTTTCGACGCGATCCCGCGGCCGTGTGGCGACTCTCTGTCCCGGCGATTGCCATGTCCATGGCTTATGACGCTGAGTAGTCACAGCGCTGCTCTGCGGATGTCGGCGGGTCCTCGCCGGTATGGGTGAACGCGATATTCACAACCGCTGAGTTGTCCACAGTTATCGACCAAGATCCACACGATTTCCGGGACCGCTGCACCTTGATTCCAGCGCGTCCGGCCGACGGCGAGTTCACGCCGGTTCACGGCCGCCAGTTCATGGTCCGTGCACGGTCGGTTCCGTTTGTCGGGCGCGTAGGGCCGGTTCGTATCGGCCGTTCATATGGAGGCCGCTTGCCGGTTCTCCACACGGGCGCGTCCGCGGGCCGCACAGGGCCCGCGGACGCGCCCGAAGGAAGCAGCGAAGGGGGATGGAGACCGTGGCGGAAGCCATCACACACGACGGACCGGCCGCCGCCGAGGGGCGGCGAAGCGGACCGCTGATCGTCACCGAGGACGCCGAGCTCCTCGACGACCTGCTGCGCCTGTGCGCAGCCGCCGGCGCCAGAGCGGAGGTACACCCGGGAGTCCCGCGGCAGCGGGGCGGTTGGGAGGCGGCGCCCCTGGTCCTGGTCGGCGACGACGCGGCGCGCCGGGTGCGCGGGGCCGTGCGCAGACGGGGAGTGGTGCTGGTGGGCCGGGATCAGGACGATCCCGGAGTCTGGCGGCGCGCCGTCGAGATCGGCGCCGACCACGTCCTGCTGCTGCCGGACGGCGAGCAGTGGCTGGTGGACCGCATCGCCGACGTGGCCGAGGGGGTCGGCCGGCCCGCGCTCACTGTCGGCGTGATCGGGGGCCGCGGCGGGGCCGGCGCTTCCACGCTCGCCTGCGCCCTCGCCGTCACCTCCGCGCGTGAGGGCAGGCGCACCCTGCTCGTGGACGCGGATCCTATTGGAGTACGCGCAGGTTCCCCCGGCCCCGCCTGACGCCTCATAGCCGCATTTCAGCAGGCAGATGGCACTCTCAGCCCCGTTCACTCGATGG
>NZ_JBIATP010000032.1:0-45189 GCF_042891915.1 Streptomyces sp. NPDC001848
GACTTTCCTCGGCTGAGGCACAGACGATCTCCGAGGCGAGATGCCGCCCGCTGGTGGGGCGGCCCACGACCTTGACTCGGTCATTGAAACTCCAGCCCAAAGCCGCTCCGCCGACCTGGTGCGCCCCTCAGCCCGCACGAACGACGGTACGGGAGCGGGAACCTGACGGGTCGTAGCGTTGAGCGGGATCCATCCTGTAACTTTGCGTGGTCTTCAGTTACCGGGAGGGGTGGCAAGGTGAACATTAGGCGACGGCTGCCCACGATCGAGCACGTTGGGTTGCAGAATTTCTCCATTTACAGGGAGCGCCCAACACTTGAAGTTGAGATCCGACGTGGCGTCTTCTGTCTAGCAGGAGCAAACGGCCTCGGAAAGTCTTCCTTTCTTGCCGCCATTAATTTCGGACTCACAGGCATCGTAACAAACCCAGACCGGAGCGCCTTCGCCTCTACCCGCAAGTTCTACACCAATAATCTCGAATACTCTCGACACTATTTTGACGGTCGAATCGACGAGTTGGATCGAGATATTGCTGAAGTCAGCCTGACATTCACTGTCGGTTCACGACGGTACGACTTGACGCGCAACCTCTTCGAACCCGAGGCCCTTCGCTTTCTACGTGTGGTAGACGAAGCGGGTGAGATCGTCAGTCTTGATACAGACGACGACGAAAGACGCCACGAAAACTACAAACGGCTACTCCTTGAGGACTGCCGCCTAAGCAGTTTTGACCAGTTCGTCTTCATTCAGCATTTTCTCCTTACCTTCGATGAGCGGCGCCATCTACTTTTCTGGGACGAACAAGTAACAACCCCTATGCTGTACTTGGCCTTTGGCATCCACGCCGAAGACGCCAAAAGAGCAGACGAGTTGACCCATGCCGTCAATAGGGCTGAATCTCAACGACGAAACGCACAATGGCAAGCGACAACAGCCCGTAGGCGCATGAAGGAGTTGGGTGTCGACGACATCGATGAGGCTGCCTTCGAGGGTCTCGCCGAAAAACATCAAAACTTGGTCGACCAGGTAGATGCTCACGCGAATGAACTTCACAGGCGTCAACGCGAAGCCGCTGATGCCCGGCTCGACCTTGCCGACGCAAGTGCCGAGTATCAAGCTCTAAGGCATCAATACGATCAGGTCTTCTCACAACGACTGAAGGCCCATTCAGCCCCGCGTCTCCACCCCCTTGTAGCCGAAGCACTGCAGACAAACAGGTGCAGCGTGTGCGGAACCGAGGGCTCTCATATCAGCGTAAGGCTGAGCGAAAAGCTGGAGAGTCACTCTTGCCCACTCTGTGATTCTGCAATCGAGCGAGGATCACCCACTCCCGATTCCTTGGAGTCCCTCAAGCGTGTCGACGCGGATTTGTCTGCGACGCGCGAGAGGCTAAAGGCTGCCCAAGTGCGCCGCGACAGGCTGGATAAAGCGGTCGACGAAGCATTGAAGCTCCATAGCAGTTCAACTCAGGCCCTGGAAGAATTCGAAACGGCCAATGAGAAGGCACTACCCACCGCGGACGCCAGCATCGCAAGCTTGCTAGATCAACGACGCGTGGCAGAAGCCGAACGTAAGCGGGCCATGGAAAGGAGGGACGAGTGGCGCGATAAACGCGACGCAGCCCGCCGAGAACTAGAGCCACTTCAACGCGCCCTGCGCTCTGCTTACGAGACAGCAGAAACTGAGTTCGTGCCTGCTTTTCGCGAGTTGGCCCGCCAATTCCTAGGCCTCGACCTCGACGTGTTCCTAGACATGGCGGACAAGACACGCTTCGTGCTTGGGCTTGAAGTTCAAGGAACGCGCCGCCGGGCCACAACCGCACTTTCGGAAAGCCAGCGATTCTTCATTGACATAGCACTTCGCATGGCCCTGATTCAGCAGATGACCGAGCCCGGCGAGACGGTCACTAGTTACATAGACACTCCTGAGGGCTCGCTAGATATCGCGTACGAAGCCCGCGCCGGCGCCATGTTCGGTAAATTTGTCCGCTCAGGCAAAAACATGATCATGACCGCTAACATCAACGCGAATCAGTTGCTTCTTCGCCTGGCGGAGGTATGTCGGTCAGAGCATATGGAGCTAGTGAGGATGACCGATTGGTCAGCCCTGAGTGAGGTCCAAGCAAGCGAGGAAGCTCTCTTTGATGAAGCGTACTCGCGCGTCGAAGCAGTTCTCTCCGCAGCCGCAGAGCAGCAAAGCGCGGTGGAACAGTGACGCTGAACCCTGATGCCGTATTCGACACACTCACCATCACTAAAGAGCTATCCGTTGTCTCCGGCGGGGCAACCGAAGGCGAGATAAGTCTATTTGCCTATCTGTCTTGCCTCCTCTCCGTTTACGAGGGGAATCCTCCAAGTGAATGGGGATACCAGTTTTCTGCGACGCACACTGCCGCCCCCTACAGTGAGTCGCTTGCGTCAGCGGTAGACGAACTAAAGATATCCTCTCTGCTTGTCCAGAGTTCTTCCGGCCTGCAATTGTCTAACGGCGGACTCGAAGAGTGGAATCAGTACGCTTCGCTGGGACGATTCCAGGCACGCATGCCATATCTCACGGGGGCTTGCGGTAGCACCCTCCTGATGCCCCTCCCCGCTGTAGGAGAGTCAATCAGCGCCGAGCCTTCCTTGCGTCGAGCTTTGGAACTATCCAGCAAACGGGAACTCCTGGGCGAGGGTGGCCGCGAAACTCTCATGGAACATTTCAGGGCAGTATCCGAGGCCGTGCCGGAGGCCGACGACCTAATGATACCTGCGGTCGTTTGGCTTGAGTATCTCTCCACCACACTCGACGGCGCCGGAAAGATCCGTCCGTCTGAAGAAGCTGACGACTGGGCCGTCTAGGGGGTAGCGGTGCTGGTAGATGTGAAGGCTATGGCGGACATCGCACGTGAACTTTATGCGGCGAAGGTCTATCGCGAACTTGGTTCGCCGGGGGCTCAGGCACTGAAAGAGCTGATCACCAGGGTTAGGGAAACACACGATGCACTAACCACTGAGCGGCTATCGAAGGGCCTAACTGTAATACGGACCTTGGATACCGGTTCCGTGGAGGCTGGCGTGGCACCGGCCGTATTCACCCACACGCGTGAATTGACAGCGTGGTATCGGCAGGAAGCAGGGCCTCTTTCGATTCACTTCGAACACAATGGCACGATACGCGCTTGGTGTGCGGAAATCGAAACGAGTGCCATCAGTGGACAGTTCGTTTCATATCGTTACGCGGGCCATCAGAAGGAACAGATTCTAACTCCTGGGGGAGCCCATAACGTTCCGACAATAGCGAACTTTCCGAGCTACTTCGCAGTCCCCTATTTCCTAGACCTGCGAGAATCACTCGTTCGGTACGGCACTATATCGGTTCGTCACGCGCAGTGCGACATTTTCCGCACCACCTGGAGAGAGCCGGCGCGTCTGGTCTTCGTGAACAAGCCCGAAGCAACAATGCGTCGCTCCCTGCAACAATATCTACGTGCGTCTCTGCGTGCTCACGGCCCGATTCAAGTTATGCCTGAGCAAAACGTCAACGAGACCAAACCGGTGGACATCAAGGTCACCTGGACGGCTTCGAATCGCGTCGCTCTAATCGAGATCAAATGGCTCGGACTCAGTCACGACGCCACAAAGCAGACGACAACGCCGTACGCCGCTGGACGCGCAAGGAGCGGAGCCAAGCAGCTGGCCGCCTACCTCGACTCCTACCACACCCACGACCCTGACACTGAAGCGCGCGGATACCTAGTCGTCTTTGACGGCCGGCGAAAGGGTGTCACCCCCGGGAGCACGAGTGTGAGTTACGCTGACGGCTTTCACTACGCGAATGAGGAGATCGACTACCCTGCCGCGCTACTCGCAAGAGCCGACTTTGATACACCTGTGAGGTTCTTCTGTGAGCCTGTATGTGAGTAGCCACCGCTTGTTCACCAGTCCACTTAGAAGCTATGCATGAAGATCCCAAACGTGAGCCGCTGACATGATTAATGCTAACCCCATAGTGGAAGCCCACTACGGAGCCCTCGAATCTCAATGGAACTCTGTCGATGGTTCGCTTGATTTCGAGCGCCTGGTCGTACCTACGGGGAACAGTGAAGCTCCGTACCACAGGTGGTTTCACCTAAAGGAAGCTTTTTCGGTGGACTTGTTGCCTTCGATACTCAAGAAGTTGAGTTTCGAAGGGATGTCAGAGCTCCGAATTCTTGACTGCTTCGCAGGGAGTGGTACAACACTTGTGAGCGCACTTGGACTCTCTCCCCAAGTTCGCGTTACGGCGACAGGAATTGAGCAGAATCCGTTTTTGCATCACGTATCGAGCAGCAAGGTAAGAGCGCTACAGGCGGGCTCCCAGTTGGCTCAACAAGTGCAACATGCCTTCACGGAAGTAGGGCGAATCTACGAGAGTAACGCCCTATTCAAAACAGAGACGCCAGCCCTATCAACGTTTTCAAATGAGGCATATTTTCCACCTGCGTTGTTGGCATCGCTACTGCGTATAAAAGCGGCCATCGAGTACTGTGATGCTCCCCCGCTCGCCCGTGACATCCTGCTCACCGCCGCTGCCTCCTGTGTGGAATCTACAAGCCGACTCCGCAGGGATGGACGTGCGCTCCGCTACGCCTCTGAACGGCAACCGAAAGAGCCGTGGGTCGAATTCTCAGCGCGCGTTCAGCAAATCATTGAGGACATCGAAATTTCCCAACCGCCGTCAGGCACTGGGACAGTCATTCGGGGAGACGGGAGGCGGCCACTGCTTCACGTGGATGCCTCAGCAAAAAAGGACCTGATAGTTTTTTCTCCACCCTACCCAAACAACATCGACTACACCGAGATATACAAGACGGAGGCATGGTATCTAGATTTCTTCACGGATGCACAGCAGTTTCGCTCTCAACGACTCAAGACCCTGCGAAGCCATCCGAGTGTTCGGTTCTCTGATGAGTATGATTTCGAGGACTCCAGTGATGCCGAGAAAGTAGGCGAACTGCTCAAGCCGATACTAGAAGCAGTTCCCGATGACCGATACGCAACCGGCAGGAAGCAGCTCATTAAGGGCTACGCGGACGACATGCTCACGCTGTTTCGGCAATGTCGCGAGATCATTTCTAGCGAAGGCCGATTGGTGTATGTGGTCGGAAACTCGGCGCATGGAAATGGGGATGCACTTTTCATCATTGCTGCTGATCTCATCATGGCCCGCCTTGCTGAGCTCGCGAACTGGCGGGTTGAAGAGATCTCGGTGGCACGTGGCCTGCGTCGTCGTTTGACGAACTCTCGCTTCCTCCGAGAGAGTGTTGTGACCCTCTCTCCCGCATAGGGGGGCGTGTGCACATCGGCCTACCTCCTGGGCACGCGTGGCCGGTGGACCATTTTCCGGACAGGACCGGCGCGCCGGCGTTGCGGACCACTCGTGGACGGAGATGACCCCTCGGCGCCGAGGCGCGGCTCTGACCAGCGGGATTCTCTACACGTCACGGGGCCTCCGGAGCCGTGTGCGCAGGTTCGAATCCTGCCGGGAACTCGAACCTGCGACCAAGCGTCGCCCTCTGCCGGCTCTTAGCTCGGCCCAGGGCCCCGTGACCTTCAGCAGCCGGTGCCGTCCCGTCACTGCACGAAGGCCGTCCCGGACCCCACTCGGATGGCTTGCTGACCGCATACCGCGCCAGCACGGACGACACCGCCCGCCTGATGGATCCAGGCCAACTCCGTGGCGTCCCCCACAGCGCTCCTGGAACTTTTCCGGGCCGTTCGGCCCTGACCTGGGGCTGCCACCTGCGCACCACCTCACAACCCGACGGCATACCCCTGGTACCAGGACCAGCGTGCACATCCCGTGCACAATTCCCCGGGAAGCCGCAGGTACGAGCGGGATCTCCAGCCCCGTACACATTAGGGCCCTGGCCAGGACGTTTCCCCTGGTCAGGGCCCAATGGCAGACGAGTCCGGCTGTACCTGAACTACTGCCGGATGCGGTGGCTGTACTGGAAGGTATCCGGGGGTTCAGGGCCTGGTCGGGCCGCAGCAGTGGCTCATTCAGACGGCGAAGGGGCGGCCGACGGCCATGACGTAACGCACGTTCCGGAGCGCATTCAGCTCCTTGAGTGGATCGCCGTCAACGACGAGGATGTCGGCACGGTAGCCCTCCTTGATCCGTCCGGCCTCCGAGGCGATCCCCAGGGCGCGGGCGGCGTCCGTGGTGGCCATATCGATGATCTTTGCATTGGGAATTCCCAGATATGCGTAGAACTCCAGGCTGTTGACAAACCCGTTGAAAACAGCGCGTGTCACTCCGGCATCAGTGCCCGCGATCATAGGGAGGCCCAATTCGGCCATCCAGCGCATGGACGCGAACAGTTCGTGGGCCCGTTCCTGGCCTACCCGTTCTGCGAAACCCCGCCAGTTCGGGCTGGTGGCCGTGCACACCTGGATTCCCCGGGCCTTGATGCATTGTGCAAGATCACCCACAACGGGCGCACCCGCCGGTAAGCCCGGCGGTGCCGCCGCCAGACCTGCAACGCTGCCAGGCGCGTCACGACGCTGGAGAAGCTCACCCACACGACGAATAGCGGAACTGTAACGGCGAGCAACAGGGCCGCACCACGAGGCAGAGCCTGCGGGAGGGTGCCGCCGGACCAGCGGACCACGTTGCCGGCCACCCGCAACGAGTTGGCCGCGATCATGCAGGCAAGGGAGGCGGCGGTCAGCCACAGCCCGGTGGACAGGGGCCTTTGTGACATTCGGGCGTACCGCCAGGTCCAGCACAGGGCCGCCGTGAAGGCATACACCAGGTAGAGCCCTGCTGCCGTGAAGAAAAGGGCGACCGGGGTGACACTCATGTCCGCAGTTGCGTAGGAGCGACCGCGAACGGTGGCCGGAGTCACGACGGTGGTCCACGTGAGCACGGCTACTACGACGGCCAGCAGCATCGCTTCCCGCCGTGCACGGCGGCCTGCGCCCAAGCCGTCCATTGCAGAGTAGAGGTAGAAGCACATGAGCCAGTACACGGTGCTGAGCAGCAGGGCATTCGACAGAAGCCTGGGAGCCCCGAGGCCGAACAGTGCGCGCACGGCGCGGGCTTCCGGTTGAAGACCCAGTGAGAAGGAAGCCGCCGCGCAGCCGATGCAGAGGGTGACCGCGAGCAGAGGGCGGTCGCCAGGCGCCTTGGACAGTTGGTAGAGCTTCCAGACCAAGGCGAGGTCGAGGCACACGGCGGTTATGGTCAAATGCAGCATCAAAGCCACCCTCGCCGGTCACCGAGAGCGGTCTGGATCCGGTTGAGCGAGCGGTCGCTCGCAAGGCGTGGGGCCACGTGGTCCAGCACGGAGGCCCACTCCAGGATGATGGTGGCCACCAGCTCTGCCTCACGCTCCTGTTTGTCGTCGTACGACGTGCGGCGTAGAGCTCGTCTGATGGTGTTGAGCGACAGATCGGGCAGTTGCTCCTGCCAGAACCTCTCGTCGGAGCCATCGTCTCTGTGGTCGGAGAGAATATGGCCGACCTCGTGCAGGATGATGTGAGCCTGATGGGCCTTGGTGGTCTGCTGCTGGTACAGGATGTAGTCCGTAGTTCCGGACGCGATCCATACCCCGTAGGGACCGGGTACGGCCAAGGGATACGGCACTAGTCGAATGGGACGGCCTCGGCGTTCGCCGAGGAGGTGGCAGACTTCGTGCACCTGGAGCGGCGGTTGAACGCCGAGTGCCCGCAGTTCCTGCATGCAGCGCTTACTCAACCGCCGTTCCCAAAACCAGCTTTCGACGGCTCCAACCGGTCTGTGTACGATGTGTGTTCCTCTTGCGGTGTTGGCGGTCAGCCCCCGTTGGTTGACCTTCGTTCCGCCTGTTCCAACTTGTAGACGACGTCGAGGAGTTCCATCACCTGCTTGCGGCGGGCCGGGGACAGTTCGCCGGCCCGCATGGCCATCAATTTCACGTCACTGTTGTGGATGGCGTCTGCCAGGCGGGCCTGCTCTGCGGCCAGGAGCACTCTCTGCGTTTCTGATCACCCACCGGATGCCCCGCCACGTGAAAGCGCGAGGTTAACCTCGATCTTGCATGAGGGTTCGTCAGCTTGCTGACGGACCCTTTCTGCCTGTTCAAGGCGGGGATTTCTGCACGTGGCCCGGCTGTCGCGCCGGGTGGGCGCCGGGTTCCACGGCTCCGGGGTGTGCTTGCTGCTCGTAGGGGCGGGACGCTGCCGGTCAGCCGGGGTTCGGCAGTGCGTGCAGCCGGTTGAGGGCGTCTGTGATCACATGGGCCCAGGGCCAGTGCCGGGCCAGGCGGAGGATGCGGCGGCGTCCGGTGGTGACGAGCTGGGCAGCGGCGGAGAAGAGCCGGACCCGCAGCCGGCGGGGTTCCCACACCCGGGCTTGGCCGGTGAGGGCGAGCATCGGCAGCCAGGCCAGCAGGTCGAGGGCGATCTGGATGATCTCCAGCCAGATCTGGTTCTGTGCGGCCTCGAGCAGGGGCAGGTTGCGCAGGCCGGTGGCTCGCGCGGCACGGATGCGGTCCTCGGCCCTCGCGCGCTGGCGATGGCGCAGTTCGAGTGCGGCGATCGGGATGTTCTTGGTGTTGGAGGCGAAACAGGTCAGGCGCATGCCGTCGGCGTCGGTGAAGCGCAACTGCGCGCCGGGATGCGGCCGTTCCTTTCGCACGATCAGCCGCATCCCCTTGGGCCAGCCTTTGAGGCAGTCGCCGTCGAGTTCGGCCACCCAGGCGCCGTCGCGGATCTCGCCGTCCGGCTCGATAGCTGGCGTCCAGGCCGAAGCCGGAACCTTCAAAACTGCCTGGTGGACGGCATCAGTGATGGTCATGCCGACGGAGTAGGACAGCCACCGGCCGCGGGCGGACAGCCAGTCGACGAACTCGTGGGTGCCCCCGCCCGAGTCGGTACGGATCAGCGTCTGCCGTCCCCGTCGGTACTTCTTCGGCAGCTGCGCCAGCGCGAGCCGGGCGGCTTCGATGTGGTCCGCAGCGGTGTTGCTGCCCGCGTTCCCGGGCCGCAGCAGCCCGGCGACCGGCTCCCCGGACCCACCCCGACCGTGGTCGACGAACCCCATCAGCGGATGGTGCCCGAAGGTCTTCTTCCAGGTCGCGGCCGCATCCTGCTTCTCGGAATGCGCGATCACCAGCACTCCGTCCAGGTCCACGACCACCTGCCCGGCCGCGTCCGGCGCAGCCTCCCCGGCCAACCTCCATACGCATGCACGGACATGAGCGCGGGCCTGCCGCAGCGCAGTCAGTACCCGATTCCCGCCCGCTGCCAGCGTGTCGATCAGCCGGGACACTGTCGGATCCGAGGCCACCGGCCCGAACACCGCCGGCTCGGCCCGAAGCATGCCCACATCCGCCAGGCAGTCCCCGCCCAGCGCGACCGCGAGCGCCACATCCAGCAGGACCTTGCCCGGATCATGCACCGCTCGCGACTTGCGCCACGGCGCCAAGGCCGCCGATATCGCCTGATCCAGACCAGTCTTGCGGACCGTCTCCACCAGCAGCACACCACCGGCCTGGGAGACCACCCCGCGACCACCGCCTTCGGTACGGACACACGGGTAGGACCCGATACGCTTCTTCACCTGGAGAGTGCTTCTTTCATGCGACGACCTGGACCCTAGACAAGTCCCATCGTTGCAGGTCAGGAGCACTCTCTGCGTTTCGGATCACCTACCGGACGCCCCGCCACGTGAAAGCGCGAGGTTAACGGCCCCGGCCCTCAGCGGTAGCGGAGGACGTGGAGAGAGCGCACCCCCGCATTGTCCGGTGTGGCAGGGGCGTCACGGGCGGCGTCGATCAGCACGAGGCCCTTGGGAGTGTGGGCGGCGACGACGAGCAGGCCGACGGACTCGCGGCCGCGGCGGTCCTCGCGACGGATCCAGACCACCGCGCGGGCTCCCTCGGGAGAGGTGGCGAGTTCGGCCAGGACGGTTGCCCATTCCGTGTGATCCGTCACGGAGACCACGGACCCCAGTCGGCCCATCGTCTGCGGCATCCACCTCGCCGGCCCCGGCTTCGGCGGCAGATCAAGGCCCTCGGCGCCCGGCTCCGTACCGCCGTCCCAGCGCGCGAGCCAGCCCCACGGATCGGAGTTGGGCAACCCGAACGGCTCGCCCTCGTCCTTGGGTACGACCAGGGCGGCGTCCAGCATGGCGTCGGCTGGACGTCCGTCGGCGAGGAACGCCTTGGTGTTGCAGGCGAACAGCCACCCGCGGGCGAGTTCGTCGGCGGGCGAGGGCTCGACCAGGGCAACCTCACCCCTGTATGTGTCGAGAAGCCATTCCTCCGCCTTCCCGATCGCTGACACGAGGTCAGGGGCGTGACGGCGCCAGAAAGGTACCCTCGGCCCGGTTTCGTTGTCACCGCCACCCGCGAAGCGGGCCAGGGTCAGCCGACGGATCCCGGTGGACTCAAGACGCGCCAACCGACCCACCTGCGGATCGAGAAGCACCACTTGGCCACCGTTGTTGTGTGCGTAGACCAAATGCCCTGTCGCCTCGACACCGTAGGCTTCACGGCGGATCCAGACCACGCCGCGGGTGCCCGGACCCGGCTCCTGCACCGCGGCGATCACCTCGTCCCAGCCCGCACAGGCCGACACCTCGGCGGCGGGGAAGTGCCAGTGGATCATACGGTCCCACCAGCCCGGTGCCTCGTGGAAGGGCCGCCATGGCAACGGCGTGGCTCTGGCGCCGTTCAAGGCGGCGTCTGCGGCCAGCAGACAGCCTCGTGCGTTGGTGCGCAGCGCCTGCTCGGCGGGGTCGCGCGGCCGGGGAGTACGGTCGAAGGCCTCCAGGTCCTCCCAGGGATCGTCGGTGGCTGGGTGGAACGGGAGGCTGCCGCTCTTGGGGACCGCGAGCAGCGAGGTCAACATGGGGGTGGTCGGGTAGCCGGGCACCGGCCGTGCACGACAACCGAAGACCCATGATTGAGGCCGTTCAACGACCGGGCCGGTACCGGACAGCTCCACCATTCCGCGGTAGGTCTGCCGCAGCCAGTCTTCAGCCTGCGATGCCGGATCAATCATGGGTTCAGAACGGCTTCCTGGGCTGCTGCCCCGTGGCGAGCCACGTCCTCAACTGCTCAGTGGTGTAGGCGGAGGGAGGGAACCCTACGAACGACCCGTCCTTGAAGACGGCGACGACCCGCACCATCGGCGCCTGGGTGAGGTCCCCGGTGTCGATGTGCTCCTGACTGTCGAAACGCACGGCCCACGCCGCATCGTGCTCGACCGACAGTTCCGGCTGCATCACGATGGTCGGCGGACCGTCTCCGTAGATTGCCCGCAGATGGGCACGTGCCACCTCGACGGCTTCGTCAATCGTCATTGTCAGGACCCGATCGCTCTTTCCACAGGACTCAACGCTTGAAGGAATCTACTTGTAGGGCAGATAACGCACTTCGGTGACGTTCTTCTCGAGGTTGCCGAGCATCCCGGTCTGCCCGTCCAGGAAAACGACTCCATTACGGTCGCGGATCACGTTGAAGACGTGCGCGGTTCCGTCTGGTCTGGATATGTAGACGACGCCGCGGGAGCCGAGCCCCCGTTTGTCCATGTCCTCGATGATGGAATCGTAGCTTGTGTTGTGCTGCCATTCGGCGTCCGGGTTGCCGAGTTTCTCCTTGCTCGGCCAGGCCGGCTGGTGCAGCGGTTCCGCGACAGAATCGTGGCCGTCCAGACGCCCGTCGATCGCCTCCACGTTCTTCGAGCAGTTCTGGTTGTATCCGGGCACATTGTCCCAGTAGCGGTTGCCATTGACGTCTTTGAGCCAAGGATACTGATCGTCCAGGAACCTGCGCTGTGTTTCCAGGTCCGTGACGTCGTGATGAATGGCCTTCGCGGAGACATGGTCCGTCGGCTGGGCCAGGTGCCCCCAGTCGTGAGCCGCCTCCTTGTCTGCCGTGGTGGGCTCGATAGTCCAGCCGTCGGGCAGCGCGTTACCGCTTTTCGCCGCCCCTTGCTCGGCCAGGTTCATCGCTTCGTCCCTGGCGGCGTTCTCGGCCACGCCGACGGCCTCGCGTTCGGCCACCGAGGCCCCGGCACTGCCCCCGTCGGTGAGCACACCGGCGGCGACGTTGGTGACCAACTTGCCGAACGCCTCCCCCGGGTCGGAACCCCATCCCGAGCCGACCAGCGCCGAGAGCAGCTCGGTGGGGTGGTTGGAGGCGTGCAGCATTCCGGCCGCCGTGGTGCTGACCCGGTCCAGCCACATCGCCGGGTGGGTGAGGTTGTACGGGTCCATGGGGTTCAGACCCCGGGCGAACTTCACCAGGTCCGCGGCACCCTTGACGACACCGCCGGCGACGTGGTCCAGGGTGAGCGAGTATCCGGCAGCCAGGTCCTCACCGTCCGCCAGCAGGCGGGAGGCGAAGCTCGGCTCCTTCGGAGCCGTGTTCGTCGCCGCCTCGACCGCCTGGGCAGCGGCTCGCGCCGCGGAGTCACGCTGCGCGCGGGCCTGGTGCAGATCCGTCTGCGCCAGGGCCATCTCCGCCGCATAGGAGTCGCCGTCGAACTTCCCCGGCCTGGTGGGGGCCGCCCCCGGGTCACGCCCCGCGGACACCGCCTGGTTGTACCTGTCAGCCTGCGCGTTGTACGCGGCGACCTGCGCGTTGTACGCCGCCTGAGCCCGCTGGTAGGCGTCGCTGGCCTTCGTGTACTGGTCGAGGCACTGCTTGGCCTGGCCCTGCGCCCACTCCACCACGTGTGCGTACGTCTCCAGCGCATCGGCAGCCTTCTGGCAGGCGTCGGCGGCGGTCAACCACTGCTTGGCGTGCGGAGTGAACTTCGCTCGGAACGCCTCTGCCGCGTCGCCCTGCCAGTGGTCGTGGTCCAGCCGCTGCAGCCCCGACCCGGTCGACTCGAACGCGCCATGGAAGTTACGCAGATGACCGGCGGCTTCGCGGATCCTCGCCGGGTTGCCGTGGAGCAGTTCCCTGGGGTCGTCGGTGTCGCCCAGCTCCTTCTCCGGGACCGCCACACCGAGGCTGTCGGCCGCCCTGTCACCCCAGCCGTCGACCGACTTGGCCGCCCCCTGCAGGCCCACCATGTCCAGTCCGGCCCCGGCCACGTGCGCCGCGCCGTCGACCGTCTCGCCGACCACCTTCTTGCCCGTGTCCCAGGCCTCACCCAGCCAGTCCCCGACACCCATCCCAGTCCCTACTACTGGCTCTTGCGCTCAGGGCCGAACATCTCGTCCTGCGCCCGGTCGTACTCCGCGCCATATCCGGCAGCATCCGCCACCTGTTTCCGCCAGCCCATCGGACCGTCCATCACGTCCCGGCCCTCGGCCTTCCACGTCTGCGCCGAGTGCTGGGCCGCCTCCTCTATCGACTTCTCCGACCAGTCAGCGTGCCGGAAGTCGTTGAACGAGTTGTCCGACAGCGTCTTGCCCCAGGACTGGGCCTCCACCTGCTCCTGTGTGAGATCCGGATTGCCCATGCCCGCGTTGACCACGTCCTTGAGCATCTTCTCCACGTACTGCTCCTGGTCGTGGTACAGCCCGGCCGACAGCCCCAGCCGCAGCGCGATCTCGTTACCGTCGTGGACGAGCGTGCGCACGCCCCACGACCACCGCTCGCAGAACGCGTCAAAGGCACTTCGGAGCCCGGCGTCGCCCAGCTCCATGCCCGTCAACTCGATGTTCGAGAAGCCCCGGCCGATCTCGCCGCTCTCGTCGATCCCGAGCGACTTCAGCTCGTCGATCGCCTCGTTGATGCCCTTCGCCGCCATCCTCAGCGCGTCCGGATCGACCTGGTAGCCCTCGCTCACGCCGCCACCGCCGCCGTCGGCGATACGATCCCCACCACCGGCGGCAGCAACCCCGGCCACGGCCCGGCCACGTCCACCGCGATCCCGGCCGGGACGCCGATCGCGGGCACCGCCACATCCAGCAACCGCGCCCCGTACACCCTCATGTACCGCACTTCCGCGCCTGGTCCGACGCCCCGCGCGGCCAGGAACCGCCCCAGCGACTCCTCACCGGTGAAGGCATACACCCACCTCACGCCCCCGGAATCCGCCGACCACACCGCCTCACCGATCAGCGGAACAAGCAGCAGCGCCCGCCGGAACTCCCCAACCAGCGCTGCTCCGTCCAACCGTCCCTCATACGATTCGGCCAGCCGTTCCACCAACCCCCGCCTCGCATCGCGCATCCACCCAGTATCAGGCATCCATCCGCCACCACGGACCGTCAATCTCTGGGTCTGCTTGGCCAGTTGCCCCGGTTTTCCACTGCCGCCTCGGGGCGTGACCGCTGGCCGCTTCACCTTCCCTTGCTGTGGAGACCCTCGTAGGAGCAGGCCCGAAGCTGCTCGGCGGCAGCGAGTGGCCCGCCTTGACGGCAACCCTCGATGCCGGTCGTCATGGGTGGTGGCGCCTTCTAGCGTCGGAACGCGTGCTCCCACCCAGCGGTGGCACTGCAGGTCGACGCCAACATGGGCGGCTCCCCCGGCTACCGGCCACTGGCCGCCGGACCGGTGCCGCAGCACGAGGGCGATGTTCGACCCGTGGAACGTACCCTGCTGGACCCGGGGCAAGCCCGCCAGCGACGACTGGGCCGACGCTGAGCGCCGTGGGCACGACGGAGGTCGCAAATCCGGCCGCCCGGGCCAAGCACGATGTCGACGTGCTCGCGCTGCCGTCCGGCGAGCGCCCCGCAAAGCCGACGGGTGGCCGACGCCCTGATCCGCGAGGCCAGGGCCACCGTCCAAGCTCCGCGGGCGAAGGACCCCGTGCGCCTTCAACACATGGCCCCGTCATGCGAGCCCGCGGATGGTGTCGTCCCAGTACAGCGCAGAGATGTCGGCAAAAAGGATATCCTGGCGACGCTCCGCAGCGTCGACGACGTCTTGATGGAAGCCACGGAGAGGGAACAGGGCGAAGACCGCGTGGCGTTTCAGTCGGGACTGGCAGAGACGACAAGAGGCGAGAGCCCGACCTACTGCTTCAGCGGGATGACCGTCTTGATGGTCAACACAGCTCCAGAGCCGTGCGGCTTTGCCTGTCCCCATACTCCGAGTCCCCCGCCGGGGGCACTCCGGAAAAGGCTCCTGACCTGCAGAGATACAGGTCGGGAGTTTTTGCGTGCATACCAAAACGCACACGGCCTTTTGACGGTTGCTCTTTCTGAGCCTCACGTTGCCGCAGACGCCGGAGTCGGCCTCTTCAACTCGCGGAATTTACGCAGGTCAGGCCCCTATTCGTCGGACGCTGGGCCCTGCTGCCAGCCCTGTGAAAATCCGTTGCGGATCGAGCCAAGGGGCATCCATGCCTCTGGCCGGCAGAAGGCGTGTGACCTGCTTCGATGCGTCGGTTGGTGACAGAGAGCGCAAACGGCCTGGTGGGTCGTCGCTCTTTCTGTCCAGACGCTACGAATCGGCCGGACTCGACGGCAATCATGAAGCCACCCCATCGCGGCCTGAAACGCTGTTATGCCTGCCCTGAGTACATTGCCGTCCAGGGCCGGCCCGGCCCCGGGGCGGTGTGGCAGCCGCCGGCCGCTGCGGACCTCGGCGATGGACGACATCCGTGCTGGGCTGCCGTTGGACAGGGGCGTCGCCCAGTTCCGTCTGGGCCGCTGGCCGTGCCCATGCGTCATGGTGGCTCGTTTTTGGCGCGTACCCCCGTACGGTGCTGGAAAGGTTCCATCAGCACATCTCAACGTCAGCCTTAGCCCTGAACAGGCACTGCCGGTGTGGGCCTGCTGGATGCCGGCCCGCGGAAAGCCGCAGTTCACCCCGTTCTGGATGGCCATCGGCCTCGTCTTCGTCGCCGAGAAAGTAGCCACCGCACGCGGCGCCGGATGGAAGTCCCAACTCCTGCTATCACTGCATCTCCCGTCTGAGGGCACGGCACACCAGGCGCGGGGGCATACCGCGCCGATGAGGTCCACCGTCGGGGCTGTAGCCGGCCGTCGGCGAGGCGGTCTTGTAGGTCGTCGGATCTCTACTTCCCGGAATTCCCCGCTGGTGAGAAAGCAGACCGCTACCCTGCGGCCCAACAACAGCGCTAAAACGGGCCAGCTACAGGGTTCTGACCGCGCTTCCGTGATGGCTATGCCCCCTGCCCTGCCAGGCTGTGCCTCGTCCGGGCGACCTTCCACCAAAGCGCGGCCGCAACCCCGTAGGTGGTCCATCCGGTCAAGTGCACGCTGTCGGCCCTCCCTACTACCAGTTCCCCGGTCACCGCCACAGCGGCGATCACCCTGAAGCATGGATCAGTTCACCCGGCGGAGTCAGAAGACTCCGGCCGGCTCGTGAAGGCCCGAGCCGACTTGCGAGAGTTCGCCGTGGGCGAGCCAGTCGAGGGAGGGGTTCCAGTGCTGGTACGACGCTGGTTGGACACGGCGGGAATCACTGATCCGGTGCTGCGGGAGTGTTACACCCTCTGCGTCCGCAGGAGTTTGACGGAGCGCTCCGGTCTGGGGTGGCTGGTGACGCTCGGAGCGCCGCCACCAAGGCGCGCCGCCTGCGCCGCCGTGGGCATCTTGATCCTTGAAGCCGATGAACGGGTGGACACAGGACAGCCCGAGGCGCGTCTTCAGCGCTTCAACGAGTGGACCGACGCCTGGTACTCCGCGCTGGAAACCGGCACCAGCTCCGATCCGGTCCTGCACGCGGCGGCTCACGCGTGCAACACCGCCGTCGTCAGGCCGTCGAGGGCCCTGATGGAGGAATGCTTCACGGCGTTGCGCAGGGATGCGGAGTTCACCGAGTTCGCCACCTACGAGGACTGGCTGCCGTGGGCCCGGGGGAGCACCGGCGCGTCCGCGGTGTGGATCATGTCGATGTGGGGCGCGCTCGGCGAGAGCGGCGCAAGCATCCTGCGTCGCTACGGTGAGTTGGCTCAGCTGGTGGACTGTCTGGCGGATGTGTCCGAGGACCTGGGCGACGGCCGGCTGTACCTTCCGCTTGAGGATCTCGACCGGTTCGGAGTCCGCAGACAGGATCTGGAGGCCGGGCGGTGGACGGCGGCCACCGCGGAACTTATCGCATTCGAAGTGGCACGCATCACCGGTGGGCTGCCGGACCTGCTGGAGAGCGCGCTGCAGCATCCGTGGCTGCATCGCTGCGCGTCAGGACTCGATGAATTGCTGCGCACGCTGTGCGAGGCAGTGCTGGCGGCGGGTCCCTTGCTCCTGCGCCATGTTGCCGTTCCGGGTACGGGACCGACTGTCCGGACGGGGCTGACCATGTGGCGTGCCGCCCTTGTGAGCTGACACGGGAATCCGACTTCGCCAAGTGAGCACCACGGAAGGAACACCAATGACGACCCCTGTGTCCCATTCTGCCCGCTCGGAGGGCACCGGGCTGGAGGAACGGACGATCAACCTGCTGGTCGAGCGTGAGATGCGGCGCTGGGTGGGCGACGGGGAGAATTTGATGGGCGTCGCGTGCCTGGACGCCCTGTTTCCTTCGGGCAAGCTGCTCCGGCCGCGGCTGTGCGTGTGGTCCGCTGCGGCGGCGGGCGCCACGGTGGACGAGGTCCTGGCGTTCGCCGCCGCCCTGGAGTGCATGCACGTGGCGACGTTGATGCACGACGACGTCGTGGACCAGGCTCCTGTCCGCCGCGGCCGTGCCTCCTCCGCCGAGCACTTCGGGATCAGCGTGGCGCTGATGGCCGGCGACGGGCTGGCCTCCACCGCCTACCTGGCCATGCTCGGCGGCACCGAAACGGGACTGCCCGCCGACCTCGTCGTACGGGCGACGCGCGTGGTCGCGGACGCGGTCAGGCACACGGTCGCGGCCATCGCCGAGGAGACCCTCCTCCGCGAGGATCTCTCCTGCGCACTGCCGGCCGTGCTGGAGATCGTCCGGGGCAAGACCGCCGCGCTGACCAGCGCGGCATGCCAGGCCGGGGCGATCCTGGCCGATGCCCCCGCCGCCCATGAGGCGGCGATGCGTACCTACGGCGAGGAACTCGGGATGGCCTTCCAGATCCGCGACGATCTCCTGCCCTTCACCACCGCGACACCGGGCACGACGAACTCGGGTGCCTTCAGCGATGTGGCCAACCGGCAGCCCACCGTGCCGGTCCTCCTCGCCAGGGACGCCGCCGACCCTGGCGACCTGGAGATGCTGCAGCGTCTGTTCTGCGAAGAGATGGACGCCGCCACCGCTCACGGGCGACTGACCGAGGTCCTCACCCGCAGCGGCGCTCTCGACCGCGCCACCGAGCTGGCGCGGGCCCACGCCACGAAGGCGTACGAGGCCCTGGCCCCGCTTGCCCCCTCGGCCGCCCGCGACCGGTTGGCGGAACTGACCACCACGGTCGTCGACCGGGCCTGGTAATTCCGGAGGATGAAGGTCACCGGCCTGCACCACGCCTACGGACGACGCCACGTCCTGCGAGGCATCGACCTGGACCTGGGCCCCGGACGTCTCGTGGGAATCGTCGGGGAGAACGGGGCCGGCAAATCCACTCTGCTGCGGATTCTCTCCGGCGAACTGCGCCCCGACCGGGGAACTGTGCGCCATCAGGGCCGCTTCGGCTACTGCCCCCAGGACGTGATTCTCAACGACGCCCTGACCGTCCGCCAGCACCTGAGGTTCTTCCAGTCCGCATACGGCCTCGCCGACCTGCGCCACGCCGAGGAGATCATGGAGGAGCTGCACCTTCACGAGTACGCCGACGAACGGGCCGGGAACCTCAGCGGCGGCACCCGGCAGAAGCTCAACCTGACCCTCGCCCTCATGCACGACCCGCATCTCCTGCTGCTGGATGAGCCCTACCAGGGTTTCGACTGGGACACCTACCAAAAGTTCTGGAACCTCGCGGGCCGACTGCGCACCGCCGGCCGCTGTGTCCTGGTCGTCTCCCACCTGGCCCACGACATCGAACGCCTCGACGAACTCTGGCGCCTGGACGGCGGCACCCTTCACCCCGGCACGGCGGTGGCGGCATGAAACGGCACCTCGCCCTGTACACCACCGCCACCCGGTGCGACCTGACCGAGCACGCCCGCAACACCTTCGCCGTGTTCCTGGTCGTCCTGTACATCCCCGCCTGGATCACCCTCGTCTACCTCAATGTCCCCCACAATCCCGTCCCGTTGCATCTGGAGGCCACCGCAGAGCGGTTGACCCCGGCGGGCAACCTGCTCACCCAGATCACCGGTGCCGTCAACGCCGTCACCCTGATCGCCGGGTTCATGATGTTCGCGGTCACCTTCAACAATGGCCGGTTCGACCGCCGGCTGGTCATGGCCGGCTATCCCCGCACCCATCTCGTCCTCGCCAAGACGACCTCCCTGGCACTCGCCTCCGCAGCCGTCGCCGTCTACGCCACCGCCGTCATCTGCGCCGCGTCGTCCCCCAAACAGCCCGTCCAGCTCGCCATCGCCCTGTTCGGCGCCGCCCTCACCTACGGTGCCCTCGGCGTCATCTACGGCTCCCTGCTGCGCCGCGAAGTCGAGGGCATGTTCGCTATGGTCATGACAAGCGTCATCGACGTGGCCCTGCAAAACCCCATGGCCAGCTCGGGAGCCAACAGCCCCCTGGTACGTCTGCTGCCGTCGTACGGCGCCGTCCAGTCCGCCACCGCCGCCTATTTCTCCACCCACCACACCCCCGCCCACCTCGCCCTCCAGCTCCTGTGGTTCGCCGCAGCCGCACTGGTCAGCCTTCTCACCTTCCACCACCACACCCGCACCCTCCTCCCGCGCGGCAACAGCCGAGCGCCCCGCCCCCGACGACCACGCAACGAACCACAAACGCCCCAGCGCCACATGCGCTAGGCCGTACCCTTGGGCCGAACAATCCCCAATGAACACCGCGTGGCGAGCTACCGACGTCGAACGTCGTAGCCATCACGGAACCGCGGTCAGAACCAGCTACAGCGCTCACGGGCCAGGTGAAGCGCTCAGTCTCAGCCAGCCCGGCAAGCAGGAGCAGCGCGGCAAGGGCCACGCCGAGCGAGGCCGTGGCGACGCGCAGAAGACGCAGCCGCGCGGACACGGTGACCCAGTAGCGGCGGCGCAGAGCAGCACACGCGGCCACGGCGTTGCGGCGGAGGCGGCGCCTCGGCCACGGCTCTTTTCTCGACCGACCGGGAGCAGGGGCGGTTTTCCCGTGCTGTGTCGCTGAGGCAGCCTCGGCCCCCGCCTCGGGACTGCGCGTGGTGCCGACCGAGGTGGACACGGCCCCTCCAACGTCGGACCACGGGCGGCCCCCCGGTGCCGATCAGTCTGCGTTGGTTCAGCCAGCGGCAGCGCGTATTGACGCGCTCCTGATGGCTTCTCAGGTTGCCTTGACGGAGGTTTGCCGTCCCTGCGCGAATCGCCTGCATGAGAGACGCAAATTCCGAGCGGATAAGCAGGTTCGGGCCGCCGGAGCGGATAGCCTCTCTGCCATCTGCCCGAGGAGGCCCATAGATTCCGGAGAGCCGAGTGCGACGATCTCGCCCTGGCTGAAGGGTCTGGCAGCGGATGGCCGAACACATCGCCGCGGAGCGGCGGCGGCAGCGCAGCTCCTCAGTAGTTCACTCTGATCAGGTAGTCCGCCAGGCTCGCACCACCGTGCCCGAGTCGATCAGGTAACGAATTGGCCTTTCCCGCCATAGCCGCAGGTCGGGGTGCGTGGGGGCGGGGCAACCGCAGTTGACCACCGAGTACGACGCCAGCCTGGCGGGGGTGTGGGAAGGTGTGGTGGTGGCTGGCCGCCACCAGAGCTTTCGGAGGCGGGGCCGACCGACGGCAGCGTTACGGCCGGGGCTTGTTCGCGAACACCCACCGGTTGCCCGCCAGCGCGTCGTTCTGCTCGGGCAGCGGGCCGCGTCCGTGCCGGCGAGTGAAGTCGAAGGGGGTGTGGACCGATGTGGACCAGCCCTTGCCTGTCAGATCGCCTGCGGAGTCAGGCCGCGGCCCTCCATCGAACAGGTTGAGCAGGTCGATGCCGATCTGGTTTTTCGTCGAGGTGTAGATCGGGCTGTCGCGGTATTCCAGCAAGTCCTTCTCAAGCTTGACCTCGAACGCCAGAGCACTTCCTCCCGTGCTCAACCGGTCCACCGTGTCGATGAGGTATGTCTCGGCGATGTTGGGCAGGTAGAACAGCAATCCCTCGGCCAGCCAGACGCTTGGTGCGGCCGTGTCGAAGCCGGCCGTGGTCAGTGCTCCGGCCCAGTCGGCGCGCAGATCGATCGGAATCGGTACGCGGGCCGCCTTCGGGGCGGCCGACAGCTCACTGAGCACCTTGTGCTTGAAAGCCAGCACGTGCTCCCTGTCGATCTCGTAGATCACGCAGTCTGGAGGCCAGTCGAGTCGGAACGCCCGCGAATCCAACCCCGCTCCGAGCAGGACTACTTGGCGGGCGCTTCCAGCGTGCACCGATCGGAGGAGAAAGTCGTCGAGGACCCTCGTCCGCAGACCGAAGTAACGCGCGAATCGCCCCCACAGCGGGTTCGCGTCTCCCTCCGGAACCTGTTGTATGCGGACCGGCCAGCCCGCGGACGCCGATGCCGCGAGCACGAAGTGTTCTGCGTAGACGTCCCGTGCCAGGCTGTCGTGGCGGTGGGTCTCGATCGCCCGTGCCGCGGCGACCATGAGAGCGGTCAGGCCGACACCCCCTTCCACGCCTTCCACACCGGTGTTCCGATGCGCTGTGCCGACCATGTGTCCTCCCTTGGCGCGAGTAGAGACCACGAACAGCGAGGAATGCGAATGACGGGTCTGCGGTGAACGTACGACGTCGCAGCTCTGGGCGACCCGTTCCTCGGGGGTGCCCGATGGCGCGCAACCCTGCGGCCACCCGGCATCGGTCCGGCCGGCTCGGCACGGGTCAGTTCGCCGCGCGGGCCGGCCCCGGCGGTGCGGTGCCCGTGCCCGTCCGCCAGGGGGCGGTCGTTCGGACAGACAGTGGCGTTGAACGACTCGCTCATCGGCCCCTGCCCTCCGGGATCAGGACGGGTTTGACCACGCGGCCCGCGTCACAGTCGCGTTCGGCCTCGTTGATGCCGGCGAGCGGGTACGTACGGATCAGCTGGTCGAAGGGAAACCGCCCGGCCTGCCACAGTCCGGTCAGTCGCGGAATCAGCAGTCCCGGCACCGCGTCCCCCTCGCAGATGTGGGAGATCCTCCGGCCCCGGTCCAGCGCCCCCGGTTCGAGCGGCAGCGCGGTCTGGAGCCGTGCCACCAGGCCGAGGTGGCCGGTCGGGCACAGGGCCCGCAGCGCGTCGTTGATCAGCCGGATGGAGCCCGTAGTGTCCAGTGCGTACTGCGCGCCCCCCTCGGTCAGTTGCCAAATCCGGTCGGGCAGGGCGGTCGATGCAGTGTGCAGCGGGATCGCGCGGAGCCGCTCGGCGATGGCCAGCCGTTCGGGGTGCCGGTCGACGGCCACGGTCACCGCCCCGACCGCGGTGGCCGCCATCACCGCGGCCAGGCCCACTGCTCCCGCGCCGAAGACCGCGATGGTGTCGCCGGGGCCGACGCCGAAGGAGTTGAAGACCGCTCCGGCGCCGGTGAGGAAGCCGCAGCCGAGCGGTCCGAGCAGTTCGAGGGGCAGCGAGGGATCGACCCGGACGACGTTGCGGGCCGCGACCATCGCGTACTCGGCGAACGACGACTGGCCGAACCACCGGGGGGCCAATTCGCCCCCGGCTGCGTCGGTGAACCGCGCCGCGTTCTCCTTGCGCCCTCCGAAGAGGTTGAGCGAGGCGAAGGAGTCACAGTAGGCGGGGGCCCCACCCAGGCAGTTCCGGCAGTGCCCGCAGGAGTCGAAGCTCAGCACGACATGGTCGCCGACGCTCAGGCCGGTATCAGGGCCGCCCGTCTCCACCACGACACCGGCCCCCTCGTGGCCGAGCACCGCCGGCAGCGGTGAGCGGCCCACCGAACGCCGGACCGCGAGATCGGTCCGGCACATCCCGCAGCCCGCGATCCTGACCAGGATTTCACCGTCGGCCGGCCCCGCGTTCAGAACCACCTCCTCGACGGCGAAGCGGTGCTCGTACGATCGCAGTACCGCCGCACCGAACCTCATCGTCACGCCTCCTTCGGACAGTGCACGACGAACGGCCTGAGGTTCCCGTACAGCCCCCACGGCCCGCCCGCGACGCCGACCCCGCTGTTCTTGATGCCCGCGAAGGGCTGGGCGAGGGAGAGTTCGGCGTGGTGGTTGATCCACACCGTCCCGCACTCCAGCCGGTCGGCCACCGCCTCGGCCCGGTCGAGGTCCGTCCCCCATACCGAGCCGCCCAGCCCGAAGCCGGTGTCATTGGCCGCCTCGACAGCTTCGTCGAGGCTCCCGTACGGCAGCACTGGCAAGAGCGGACCGAACTGCTCCTCCGTCACCACCGGGCTGGTGGAGGGGACATCGGCCAGGATCGTCGGGGCGAAGAAGTAGCCCGGGCGGTCCAGCCGGTGGCCACCGGCCACAGCTCGGGCACCGTCAGCCAGGGCCTGGGCCGTGTAGCGCTCGACCCGCGCCAGTTGGCCGGGGTTGTTGACCGGCCCCAGCTGCGAGCCCGGGTCGAGCCCGGCTCCGACGACGGCGGTCTTCGCGCGCTCCGCCAGGGCCTCGACCACCCGGGAGTAGAGCCGGGCCGGGGCGTAGACGCGCTTGACCGCCATGCAGACCTGCCCGCAGTTGCGGAACGCCGCCCAGAACAGCCGGTCCGCGATCCGTTCCACCTCCACGTCCTCCAGCAGGATGGCGGCATCGTTACCGCCCAGCTCCAGGGTGACCCGGGCGAGCGAGGCTGCCGCACCCTCCGCCACGGCCCGTCCGGTGGCAATCGAACCGGTGAAGGTCACGTGGCGGATCCCCGGATGGGACGCGAGGCGGGCGCCGAGGGGTTCGTGACCGGTGACGATCGTCAGCGCGTCCTCGGGGAGGGCGGTGGAGATGACGGACCCCAGCAGCCGTGTGGCAAGGGGCGTGAACGGGGACGGCTTGAGCACCACCGTGTTGCCTGCGGCGAGCGCGGGCGCGAACTTCGCCGACGCGAGCTGGAGTGGAAAGTTCCACGGGACGATCGCGGCGATAGGCCCGAGCGGTCGCCAGCGGATCTCGCTGCGTAACGGCCGACCGTCCGTGATCGGCTGGGACCCGGGGGTCAGCTCGGCGAAGTAGCGCAGGCGGGCCGCCGTGCGGGCGATCTCCGCATACGACTCGGCCAGGGGTTTGCCCTGTTCACGGGTGAGCAGCACAGCGAGGTCGGCCCCGGCCGCCTCCACGGCGTCGGCTGCCGCGAACAACGCGGTCGTACGGGCGGCCGGGTCGGCTCGCCCGCTGCGCCAGGCGTCGCGGGCCCGATCGACGACGGCGTCCAACTCGTCCGGCTGCTGGTCGGGAGCCTCGTCGAAGACCTCGCCCGTTGCCGGATCGAGGACGGCGAAGCGCTCGCGGCGGGTCCCGAGCGTGCGATGGGGCTGGCTGGTCGGCATGCCGCCGGTCAGCTCGCAGCGGCGACGGCAGCCGCGCGTTCCCGGGCATGCCGGTCCATCTCCGCCCGGAAGGCGGCCACCAGCTGCGGCTGAATCCTTCCCGTGTTGCGATCGCCCCCCTCACAGACCGCCCCGCGCACCCCCACGATGTCCGTGCCGATGCGTGTCAGCACGCCGAGGTCTCCCACCCTGACGCTGCCCGCGAGGGCGGCGAGCAGACCGCTCTCGTGGGCCAGCCGGACGAACTCCGCGCAGACTTCGGGCGGCACATGGTCGAAAAGCCGTGTCCCGTCCTTGATCGCCGTGTCGAGCATGGCCGCGTCTGCGCCGGAGCGACGGGCGATGTCGGGCAGCGCGAGCGGGTTGACGCACCCGACCCGGCGGGCGTCGGCGTAGCCCGAGGCGACGACGAACGCGTCCGGCCGATAGTCCTTCACCGCTCGGACGACCCCCCGCATGACATCGATGGCCTGTTCGGGCGTCGTGCATCCGTAGAGACCGACCTTGATATACGTGGCTCCGGAGACAGCTGCGCCGAGCGCCGCCTGGGCCACCGTGCCGGGCTTGTAGGGTACGTCCCCCACGGTGGCGGACACCGGCTTGTCCGCCGGGACAGCGTCGCGGACCTCCCTGATGACCCACGGAAAGTTCGCACCGAGCGAGCCCTCGTCGGGCTTCTTGACATCGACGATATCGAGGTGCTCCGCCGCCTTCGCGCAGTCGAGGGCCTCCTCGACGCTGTCCGGGGAGATGAGAAGCAACAACGTGGGTTCCTTCCTTCCGCCATGGACACCTGCCGAAGGGCAGGTGCGCGGCGTCGCCTGAATCACGTGCGGTCTGCTCATCATCGCTGCGGTCCGTGGCCGTCGGCAGGGCGCGCGGGATCCGCACGGGTCATTGCCAGGACGTGCCCGCGCCCCCGGCGCGCCGCCTACGCGGGTTCAAAACGGCCACACGCAGGTGCACCCGATGCCACACAGTCGGCGAGTCGCGAGAATCCGACCAAAAGAGCACGGACCGAAGCGTTGGATCGTGGAGCCGGTCGGCTGCCCTGCCACGGTGACGGTGTGGGTGTTTTGGTCGCCACTCTTGGCCGATTGCACGTGGTCGGCCACAGACCGTCCATCACCGCTCCGGAGCAAGGAGGCAGCAGTACGCCTGGTGGCGGCAAAACCAGGCCGGTCGGCCAGGGCCGCGCGGTGGAGTGGGAGCGGATGGGCCGGCCCTGCCGACGTCATCGGCACGGTCAGTGGAACGTGCGGGCGCCGAGCGGGTGTTGGTGGTCGAAGCCGGGAAGGATCAGGAAGGTCGCACTGGCGGTGGTGGTGGTGAATTGCAGCAGTGCGTCGGAGTCATCCATATGGGTGAGGGTGTTGGTGAAGGTGCGTATGTCGTTCTGGAAGCTGATGAAGAGCAGGCCGGGGGCGGGGTCGTCGGTGTTGTAGGAGCGGCGGAGCATGAGGCCGACGCCGACCACGTTGGGGTTGGCCCGGCGGACGTGGGCGTTTGCCGGGATGAGGTAGCGCCCGTCGGGTGTTTTGGCGCCGAGGTTGGGGTCTGAGGCTGTGGTGCCGCCGGAGAGGGGCACGCCGGTGGCTCTGCGTCGGCCGAAGACCGCCTCCTGGTCGGCGACGGAGAGCGCAGCGAATCGCGGCAGGTCGAGTTCCATGCGCCGTACTACGGCAAGGGTGCCGCCGGCGACGGGAGCCGGGCCGGTCAGCCACAGGTGGCGTTGTTGTTCGGCCGTCGTGTGCGGGCCCACGATGCCGTCGATGAAACCGAGCGGGTTGCGTGGCGCGGAAAGGCCCTGACTGACGGGGGTGTTCGGACCGCGGCGTCCGGACTGCCGCCAGCGTTCGCGTATCCGGTCACCGGCCTGCGCCAGGAGCGCGGCGGCGGCGACCGGTAACAGCAGGGGGTCGCTGGCGCAGATCTGTATCAGCAGGTCGCCGCCGCGTGCCTTGGGGGTGATCTGCTCGCGGGAGAAGCGGGGGAGATCCGTCGCGCCGGGCAGGGAAGGGTCGGCCATGCGCACCAGGCGGGGGCCCACGCCGATCGTCACGGTGAGGTCGCCCGGGGGCAGGCCCAGCAGTCGGGGATCGGTTCCCGCGGTGAGCGTGCGGATGGCGTCGCCGAGTTCGGCCAGCAGCGGGCCGGCGGCCGCGGTGTCAGCGAGGTCGGCCACCACCGCCAGCAGGTTGGGCTGGGCCGGTTGCGGGAGTGTGATGCCTGCCTGATGGCGGCCGGTTGGCGGCACCGGGTGCGTTGGCGCGGAGGAAGGGGACTGGCTTGGCTGAGCTGCATGCGATTCGCACCCGGCGGTGAGCCCGGTGGCCGCCACGGCCCCGGTGGCACCGATGAACGCGCGGCGTGACGGATGGGAATCGGCTCGGCTCACGGCGTGAAGGATGTCATATCCGTTTCGGTGGCGGCGAGTTGATCGGGCTCCGTGCCTGGATGACTTCATGCCAGGATGAGGCCATGCTTCGTCTCCGTCTTCGCGTGATGCTCGCCTTATTGATCACACTGACAGGTGTCCTGGCGGGCTGCGGGTCCGGCGATGGCGGATCGAGCCACGGCCGACGACCGTCCGGTGAGCATGTGACGATCAAAGTGCCCGGCGACGCCCCGACGATCTCGGATGCCGTGTCCCTCGCTCACGCCGGTGACCTGGTGTTGGTCGCGCCGGGCGTCTACCACGAGTCGGTGAAGATCGATACGGCTCGCGTCACTCTTCGTGGTGAGTCCCGGGACAAGGTCGTCATCGACGGGCGGTTGCAGCAGCCGAACGGCATCGTTGTCACCGCGCCCGGGGTGGCCGTGGAGAACCTGACCGTGGAGAACAACACGCAGAACGGGGTGCTGGTCACCGGTTCCGCGAAGGCGGCCGCCGGAATGCCGGGGCAGAGCGGCGGCTACGACACCGGCGATGAGCCGGTGACCTTCCTGAAGTCGTTCCTGGTCTCGTACGTGACCGCGACCCGCAACGGTCTGTACGGCATCTACGCGTTCTCCACGCAGAACGGTGTCATCGAGCACTCCTACGCCTCGGGCGGGGCCGACTCGGGCATCTACGTGGGACAGTGCAAGCCCTGCCACGTCGTGGTGCGGGACAACACCGCCGAACTCAACGCGGTCGGCTACGAAGGCACCAACGCCAGCGGCGACATGTACGTGGTCGGCAACCGCCTGGTCGGCAACCGGGTCGGACTCACCACCGACTCCGACCACCAGGAGAAGCTGCTTCCGCAGCAGGGCGCCGTCGTGGCGGGCAACCTGATCGCCGCCAACCAGCAGAAGGCGACCCCCGAACAGGCCGACGGCGGGTGGGGCATCGGCATCGGCATCGACGGCGGCAGCGACAACCAGTTCATCCGCAACCGCATCGCCGGCAACAGCAACGCCGGGCTGATGATCACCGCGACGGCCGACATCCCGACGAACGGCAACCGCATCCTGGACAACACCTTCACCGCCAACGGAGTCGACGTCGGCTGGACCTTTCCCACCGCCACGCGGGGACAGGGCAACTGCCTGCGCGGCAATGACCTGCGAACGACCGTGCCCGCCCAACTCGCGACGACCGCGTCCTGTCCGCTTCCGACCCAGTCGCCCTCGCCGTACGGCAGATGGGCGGCGCCCACGGCACCCGGCGGCATCCCGTTCACCGAGGTCGCGGCGCCTGCCCCGCAGCCGCAGTTCCCGAATGCCACCACCACGGGCGCGACCGCTGTCCCTGCCGTTCCGGCCCTGCCGGATGCGGCAGATATCCCGCTGCCGTCGGCGTCCCTGCTCGCCGCGGGCGCGCGGGTGCAGACGTCATGAGCGTCCTGGCAGCGGCTACGGCGTCGGGGTGACTCCGGGTACCGGCTTGACCGGAAGGTACTTCTGGGTGTCGAAATCGATGACCACCGGCTGCGACGCGGAACCCACGCTGGCGCGGACCTGGTACATGGTGCCGTCCGAGCCGACCCAGTAGCGCACGTTGCCCGCGGTGCCGGAGCGGTCACGGGAGGACGGCCCGGTCATGACGTCCACCGGATGCCCGTCCACCTGGTCTCGTCCCCACCAGGAGGCGCCGTTCTGCGGCAGCAGTTCGGCGTTGTCCGGCCGGTCGCTGCCGAGACTGAGCGCAATGGACAACGAACTGTCCAGCGAACTGCCGGACGACTGCAGCGGACGGCCGTACCAGCCCGAGCGGGGCGGCGACGCGGGTGCCTGCGCCGGGGCGTTCGCCATCGGATGCACGAGCACGGCGGTGGCCGTCCACTCGATCAGCCCGTCGCTGGACGTGTCGCGCCCGGTGCCGTGCACCACGCCGTAACCGACCTTGCCCCGGTAATCAACGGACCCGGTGACGACCAGCCCGCCGGCGGTGCCCGGCACGGTGATCGTCACCGCCCGGCCGTGCGCCTCGTAGTTGCGGAACCGCGTGATCGCCAGCCGGTTCGCCTCATCCGAGGTCAGCGCACGCGGACCGCCGGAACCGGAGCCGCCGCCGACGACCAGGAACCCGGCCACAGCGACAGCCGCTGCGCCGATGACGGCTGCCGCCCAGCGTGGCCGCAGCCATCGGCGCCGGCCGGCCGCACGGCCTGGTAGAGCTTGCTGGATTCTCACGCTCCGCACGCGGCTCGCCCCTGACACTCTTCTGATCCATCCTCTCGATCACCACACTGCTCGGCCGCCGTGCGGACGCGGCGGCACTCGGCAGGCTGGTGACAGACGACGCGAAGGCCGGCCCTCGTGGACCGGCCTTGGCGTGATCTGCCTGACCGCGCCATCCGGATCGCGGGCAGGCAGATCACTGTGGTTCGGTTTGTTCAGTGTTTCTGGGCGCGACGCTTCCAGCTCACGAACGCGATAGCCGAGCCCGCACCGACCAGCAGACCGACGAGAGCGATCATCCCCGGCAGCCCGGACGTACCGGTGTGCGCCAGCGAACCCGTGTCTCCACCGGCCGGGGCCGGGTTGTTGGCAGGCGGCACGGGTGACGGCGGCGTAGAGGCCGGGGGCGACGCCGGTGGCGAGCTCGAGCTGGAACTCGGGGTCGGAGTCGGCGTCGGGGTTTCCTTCGGGATGTACACCCCGGCGTCGATCGTGTGATCGACCCCTCCCGGCTTGTCCGGCGCCGTGACAGGCGCGTAGCCGTTGCACAACTGCCCGGTGGTCGGCGGCGTCACATTGGAGTCATGCGCCCGGTTGGCACCGACTCGCGGGAGCGTGAACCGCAGCTCGCTCGCCGGAGGCTGGCTCGGCACCTTGCTCGTGTCCGCGGTGCACACGTCGAACTGCACCGTGTACTTCGCACCCGGCGTCAGCTGGTACGCGGCGCCGACACCACCGAAGTAGTACTCACCGGCAGCATCGGTCTTGGTCGTGGCGACCTGCTTGCCGCCCGCGTCCAGCAGGTTGATCGTGGCACCCGGCAGCAGCACTTCCGCCGGGTCCTGGATCCCGTTATGGTCGCCGTCGAACCACACGAGGTTACCGATCTGGATCGGCGCGTTCGCCGCCGCGTACGCGACGTCACCGAGCCCGCCGGCCTTACCAAACCCGTTCTGTTCCTGGCCTACGAACTGGTACGCGTTGGCGTTCGGAGCGTTGCCCGGGCCCTGACCGGTCGTGATGTCGTAGTAACCGGTCCCGGCGGTTTCGATGTTGACGGTCGGGTCGAACTCCGTGCTGACGACCCACTGCTGCTGCGGGATATAGGCCACCGCACCCAGCGCGGTCTCCTGGTGCCCGCCGCCGAAGAAGTCGCCCGGGAAGTATTCGACGACACCGGCGTCCTCGCCATGATCGTTGGCGGGGGTGGCGTGGTTGGGGCAGTTCCCGGTGCCTTCCCACGCGTATCCACCGGCAGGATCGGAGCAGGCCATGGTGATGTCACCACCGGACATGCCGAGTTCCGACGTGTTGTTTCCCGGGCGGGGGTCCAGCCCCTTGGCGCTGAGCACATCCATGAACCGATCGCGGAAACCCAGGACCATCGAACCGTCACGGGCAAAGGCGAGGGAGGCGAGCTCCGGCTGCGGATCGATGAAGGCGCCGCCCGCCTTCCGCTGGTCCCACGTGGCCAGGCTGGTGTTCCACGGGTTCCAGTGGGTGGCCTGGTCGATGTCGCCGGCCCCGGTGAAGACGGTGCCGCGCTTGTAGTCGAGCGCGTGGGTCAGCACCGTGGTGAACCGCGTGCCGTCGTAGGTGTAGACGACGGCTTTTAGGTCGGCGCGCTGCTGCGTGCTCTCCGCGTTGCACACGCCGCCGACGTAGAGCTTGTTGTCGTGCGTGGCCAGGCCGAAAGGCCGCCAGTCGCCGGGCGTCGCGCACCCGGGGTCCGGGATCGGCACCGTCGCCTCGGGCACCGAGGCGGTGGCCCCGGTCGCGTCGAAGCTCACCAGGCTGCGGGTCAGCAGGTTCACCGCGTACAGCGTGGAGCCGTCCTCCGACAGGGCCAGACCACCGATGCTCTCCTTGCCCGGTGCGTTGGTGAACCCGGGATCCTTGATCATGTTGGCGCTGTCGTGTGGCGTCACCGCGGCGGCCGGCACCCGCGCGAACAGCTTCGGGGCACCCCCGCCGTGGGTCGGCACGGCGTAGATCGCGCCGGCGCCCTTCGGCCCGTACGGGGCGTACCGGCGGGCGAACGCGCTCTGGAACAGCCGGGTCCGGTACTTGTCGTAGGCCAGCCCGAACGTCGTGCCGACCTGGGCCTGCGTGGCCAGCGTGGCCGGGCACGACACACCGGTAGGACACGTGCCTCGGGTCTTCGTCCCGAACGCCACCAGCGCCCGGGTGTCAGTTCCGTTGGCGCCGTTCTGGACGGGCACGAAATAGCGCGAGTCCGGCAGCGCGTAATCGGCCGGATCCCACACCCCCGTCACCACCGAGGCGTTCTTTCCGCCCGACACGTCCACGAACGACGTGAAGCTGTCGAAGTGGTTCGCCGTCGTCGACGCGGGCGCCGCCTGCAGATAGTCGCTGTACGGTGCCGGGATGCTGACGTCGACGCGGTACTGGCCGCCGCTCAGCACGGTCGACTGCGACACCACGACCTTTCCGGTGGTATCCGTGACGCCGGTGACATGGTGCCCGGCGGAGTCGGAGATCTCCACCTTCATGCCCCGCTGCGGCACGTCCATGGTCGCGTTGATCACGCCGGTGCCGAAGAAGTCGCGGAGCACCTGCACCGTCAGCGTGCCGTCGGCGGTCGAGGCGTCGGCCGTTCCAGCCGTCGCTCCCATGGCGCCGCCTGCCACGAGAAGAACAGATAATCCGATGCGCGCCAGCGGCCTTCCGGCCGTCCGGCGCGAGTCTCTGCCGACTCTGTTCATGGCATCACACCCCACACTTCTCTTGTCATGGAAATAGCGCCCGCTTCGCCGCACGCCCACTTAGGGAGTCCCAGGCGAGGACGCCGGCCCCGAACGCCACAGAAAAACGAAAAGGGGCCCACTGCTGGTTGCGGGCCACTCTGCGATGATCTCATGAAGATATTGTGGTCGATTTGTAAGCGTCGCAGGCCAGGAAAAACAAACGCGTGTTCACAGCCTCGGGCAGGACGGCCTCGGGTTGCGTATTCCTGCAGCTCAACCACGATGCCTCCCCCACCCCCGACCTTACCGACTGCCATCGCGAGCAGCGCGCGCCGTACTCTATCCGCTGGAGTCTCGTCATTACCAGCCGAACCCCCTGGCATCCGTCTGGATTCGCGATAACAACAGTCCGAGCGCCCAGAGAATGGTGACCGGAAGAATGTACGGGAGCAAGGTGATGGCCGGAAACGGATCCCCTCGGGAGCGTGACGCCAAGATGACGCGCTTTGATGTGCTCGTCGCGGCTGTCGCGACGGTGGGTGCGGTGATTGCAGATCCGCTTGGCTGGCCGCGTTAGCCGGATCGCGCTCGAGCTGGGCTGACGATCCGCCCAGCGCCCCACGAACGCCCGGAGACAGACCTCCGGCGCGCTTTGAACCGGGCCCATGCGTGGCTAACGGTGAGCGGACTCTCGAGGACAGTGAAAAGCCGACCGGCCTCGAGATGCTGACCCTGTTCCAAGCTGACCGTTGTAGCCACAGAAGTTCCGCGTCCCCACTCCAGCTCACTCCTGGCCAGCCTGTTTCCGGGTCGCAATACCTGGAGCCGCCGGTGAGATACCGGCGGAGGGTGCTGGCAGTGGTGTCCACGAACTCCCCCAGGATGGCGTCGGTGTTCGCCCAGCAAACCTTCACCCGGCATACCTCCGAAGCGTGGGAGTTCCACGAGGTGGTCCGCGGTTCTACAGCGACGCCGTGGTCTTCACCGCGGAGATGGGCAGCGCTCCACAGTCCTGACCGCGGAGGAGCTCAGAGATGTACGGCCGAATGCGGTTGTCCCCGATGTCCTCTGCGCTACTCGGCCGGCTCGGGTGGCCGGTCGTAGTCACTCAGGAGTCCTTCGATGCGCTGATTGTTGATGGACTGCCGGTCGTACAGGCACTTGGCATGGCGGCTCAGCAGGACCTCGACGCTGTTGCCGGCCCGCTGGGCGACCTCGGCCGGGTCCGCGCCCGCGCACAGCCAGGTGGACAGCGCCGAGTGCCGCAGGTCGTAGGGGCGTTTCGCGAGCGGGGTGTTGGTGAGCGCGGGTGGCAGGGCGAGGTCGCGGGTTTCGTGCCAGACCCGGTGGTAGGTGGTGTAGCTGATGATGCCGCCGCGTTCACTGAAGAACAGCCGACCGTCGTCGGCCGTGCCGAAGGTGGTGACGTGCTCGCGCCACAGGGCCACCAGCTGCGGCGGCAACGGCACCACCCGCGTCTCTCCCGGCGGGCGGTTCTTCAGGCCGCGCTCGTCGTGGTACTGGCCGGTGTCGGTCCACCGTTTGCCCGCCTGCGGCAGCGTGCGGTGCACGATCAGCCGCCCCCAGCCGGTGCGGGGCAGGCGACAGTCCGGCAGCGCCACCGCGACCGCCTCCTCCGGACGCAGACCCGCGTAGTACATGCCGGCGAAGAACCCGACCAGCCGACGACCACGAGCCCTCCGGTAGCTGCCCACGTAGGACACGGCGCGCAGCAGATCCCGCGCCTGGTACGGGTTGGCCACCACCCGCGGATCCGCCGCGACCGCCGGCTTGGGCACCCGCCATCGGATCTTCTGCAGCGGGTGACTGCCCAACTCGCCCCACTCCACGGCGTAGTGGAGCGCATGCACCAGCACCTTGCGCTTGTGGCGCATCGTCTCCATCGCCGCCTCGCCGCCGTCCAGCTTGCGGCGCAGTGACTCCAGCACGTCCCGGGCCAGGTTCGGATCGTGCAGGTCGACCAGCGGCCGGGATGCCTTCCCCACCCACTGCAGCACCAGCCGGTCCTCCGCCGGCATCTCCTGGTGTCCCGGCCCGGGTACGACAAACGCCCAGTGCCGCAGGGCACGGCGCAGCAACTGCTCCTTCGGCTTGCCCGGGATGTCCCAGCACATCGCCAGGATGATCGCTGTCAGCGCGTCACTGACCTCGTCCCGGGTCTTCGCCGCGCGGCCCGGCCAGTGTGCCCGCGCGTACTCGGTCGCGAACGCGTACCAGGTCAGCTTGGACGGGCCCCGGGGACCGTGCCCGGGACTGGCCCCCTGGGCCAGCCCCGCGCGGATGGCCCGCACCAGCTCCGCACCGAACTCACCAGCCAAGTCCGCGACCACGCTGCCGCGGTCCTGGGGTGTTCGCACTGAGCGGCTGCGCTGGGGCTTGGTCCGGTGTTTGTTCGGGGTCCGGTGCGGCACCGTTTTCATGTCTGCTTGGATCCATGCTCGCCTCCTTTTGATCGGCGGGGCATGGCTGCCCGGCTGGTCCATTCGAACATCCCCCAGCAAGGGGGAACTCGTGGCGAGCCGGATTGACGACTGCGGACTATCGGACGTTCGGCACGGCTTCCGCGGCTGCTGGTCACGCCCGGTCCCGGCGTGGCCGGTTCCGCACCATGGCTCACCATGCGCACTTGTATGCGCCCCTTTGCTCCGAACTACCGTTCCCGGCCGGCCAGGGCACGCGGACACGTGGGGGGATGCATGGCGAGAACCGCGCGACAGATCCTGAATGCACTCAGCCGCTCGACGAACGTTCACGTCCACTCGACGACCGAACTGGCCGCACATGTGGACTCCGCGGCGGCAGCCTTCGACAAGAAACGCCGCGAGAAGGGCCAGGAAGCTGTACGCCGGAAGCCCGAACTGCGGCCCGTCGCGCGGGACGAGCACGGCCGGTCCATCGAGCTGACGCCGTGGCAGGTGCTGCACGCCGTCGCCCGCGGCTACGTGCTGGGCGGCCAGGGCATGGGACGCGGGCTCGCGGAGCACTGGCTGAGCCTGAAGTTCTGCGAGGCCCTGTACGGCAATCGCGCCGGTGCCATGGATCTCACCGACAAGGGCCGCACGTCCGAGAGCTGGTACAAGGGCATGCAGGCCAGGGAACTGGCCGTCGGCTTCGGACTCGCCGTGGCAGAACACATCGTGCAGCAGCGCTACCCGGACCACATCGTCTCCGTCGTGGACACGAGCACGGTGCTGCGCGCCGGCTGGCCCCTGAGCGTCTCACAACGAAACAAGACCGCACGCCCGCGCCCCGACTACCTCATCGAGGCATGGAAGCCCGGCGAGCCGTCGAAAGTCACCTTCGTGGCCTGCCGGGGAAACCACCAGAAGCCGAGCAAGCGGACCGGCCGCACCCGCAGCACCACCATCCAGCAACTGGTCAAGGGCGCCGAGCGGACCGAGGGCATGCAGATCGGAGTGTGGAACACGACCCCATGCCTGTTGCTGTCGACCGAGCTCATGGGGCAGGGCGGGATCGTGGTCAATGCCCTGCAGTCCCCCGGCGAATCACTGCTTCCCCTCCGCACACCGGGCGCGCCGGGAAACGCGGACGAGGAGATCAAAGACAAGTCCGGTATCCCCTACCCCAACGCCATTCGCATACCGGCCCGCGAGGGCAGGCGGACGCGCACCGTCGACGGCTTCCAGGTAGGCGAGGACGACCTCGGCTGGTTCGGTCAGCTGCTGGCCCGCACTGCGGCCGCCGGCCTGACCGCCTTCTCGGGCGGAGGACAAAATACAGCCCGGTACCTCACCGCACGCCAAGGACGAGAGCACTACGACGTGCCCACCTTCGCCGCCACATCGAGCGTCGACGACGCAGATATCGAGGTGGACGCTACGAAATTCGTCGGCACGGACCACGTCTTCCGCATGGGGAGCGCACGCATCGAGGCATTCTCCGGAATGGCCGAGGATCTGTACGGACTGATCAAAGACGGCCGTGTGGAGGAGTACCGGCAAGCCGCCTACGAACTCCACTGCAAACGGCCCAACTCGCGTGAAGCGGGGAAATGGAACGGACCGATCTCGTTCCACGCCGACGGCACCGTCATGGCCCTGAGTATCCTGCCTATCCGCAGAAGGCGCCCGCTCTGACACCTCCTGACGCCACCTGGCTCAGTGCAGGGATTCAGAGATCGTTCTCGGTCGCATGGGCCGCCTTGCGGGACGGCGGGCCTGACGGGGCGTCAGGCCCGCCGCTGACCTGGTAAAACGCATGATAATCCGACGGCCTCCCGAGCCGTGTGCGCAGTTCGAATCCTGCCGGGGGCACCTTGTGCGAGGTGCCCAAAGACCCCGTCATCAGCGGAAACGCTGCGGTCGGGGTCTTCGTGTATGTGCAGCCGTATGCGGCCCGGAGCGGCCGTATGCCGGGGTCCGTGGACGAGGCGTGGACGGGATCTTGGAGCATCGCCGCAGATGAGCCCTGGAAACGACGAGCCTCTGGAGAGGATGCCAGGGGCCTCGAAAGCAGGCGGGCCACGCCACTCGTACTCGCGCAACAGGTCCCCATACGACGGCTGGTGATTTCTGGGCGCCTGTCGAGGCACTTCACGCAATAGACCAGCAAGATCTCAACGTCACTTCCGACATATCCGGCCACTGCGCTTAAGCCGGCACTCGGAGGGAGCCGGATTTCCGAATGCCGAAAGTCGGACGTGAGCTATTACTCGTTCGCGAGACTGTTGAGCACGTACAGGCTCAAGCGATGCCGGTACCGCGTGTGCCCGAGAAGCCTCTGGAATTCGAAGGCAGGATGCCAGATCACCTTTGTCCCACCGGAAGTAGCTCGACAACCACTTCAAACGGATTGTCCCGTACGGTTTGTGTGACCGGGACGGTGCACTCCTCGACTTCCTCTTCACCGGGGTCAATGCGTTTTGCGATGGCAGTGCACGCCTTTTGGTCACCAAGGTGGTGCGTCACCTTATAACCGTGGGGCTCGCTGTCCGTGTTGGTTATCGGGATACTGCACACTGCTCGAATTGGCTTATCCACCTGCACCCCGTAGTCGTTTACTACGTACTGAGTCTCGCATCGGATTGCCTCTCCGTTCAGAACGTCAGAACCGTTGTATGGGACGGGCGAAGGCGAAGGCGAAGGCGTTGGAGCACGCTCCGGCCACATAGGCAGTCCTAGCACAGCGTCTCGGCACCCTCGCCTCCACGCTCCATTATCCCCCGTACTATCTCCCGGTGGGAGCCTGTGCTCAGTTGAGAAGTAGTAGTTCCTGGCTTTGCCGCACTCACCTCCGGCGGCGTTCTCTTGGCCATCCAGGACGCGGTGGGCGTATCCTTTGTCTATTGCATCTTGGCCAAAGTTCCAGCCTTGCTCGTAGGCCTTTGTTGCCGGACCAGGCGTGTACTTTCCTGGGGGATGCGCCGGCTTCCCATCGCCTGACTGTGCTGTCGAGCAGCCAGTACTGGTTAAGGCACCAATAAGCGTTATGGCGGCCGCAATCAACCTCATCGATCTCTCGTTTGCCGTCACGTCCTACACCTCCACACGCAACGCGCTCCGCCGGCAAAGAAGCCGTTAAAGAGGTCCCATTTGGGCAGCCCAAGCAATCAAGGGTCACACGAAAGAACTAAGTCCCCAATCAAGGGCACCTGTAGCGCCTCAGCTTTCGTCGGATTCTGTGCAGATCTAGTGAAAAGCATCGCCGCAGGTAGGGCACACGAAGCCACCGAAGTACATCGCCGCGAACAGCCCGACGAGACGCCGACCGCGAGCACGCCGGTAGCCGCCCACGTAGGACACCGCCGCCAGGAGATTGCGAGCCTGCTCCGGGTTGGCGACGACGCGGGGATCGACCTGGTTCGAAACCTTGGGCTTCTGCCAGCGAACGGCCGTGATCGGGTTCTCGCGCAGCTCCCCCAGGTCGACCGCGTAGTCTCATCTGATCGTCGATCGCCAAGGAACCCCGCTCGCCGTCACACTCACCAGCGGCAACCGACACGACGTCACCCAGCTCCTGCCGTTGCTGGATGCAGTCCGACCGATCCGGGGCCTGCGGGGGCGTCCCCGCCGCAACCCACGGCGGCTGTACGCGCTGCCGAGGCGGCGGAGGGCGGCCGGGGTCTGGTAGCCGGTCAGCAGGGTGAGAGGGCCGGTGTTGGTGAGGTCCAGGGGCCCGTTCCAGGCCGGGGAAGACGCTGGTGAGTTGGGCGCGGAGTCGGTTGACGGTGCGGGTGCGGTCGGCGACCAGGTCCATACGGCGCCCGGTGAGGATCTTGAGATCGGTGACAGTCTCATCGCCGGTGCGTAAGGGGTGCAGGTCACGGCGGATGCGGGTCTGATCGGCGATGATGGCGGCGTCCTTGGCGTCGGTCTTGCCTTCGCCGCGGTAGCCCTCGGAGGCGCGGTGGATGGCGCGGCCGGAAAGGTAAAGCACCGGCTGGTCGTGGTGGAGCAGGATCGCGATGGCCAGGGCGGCTCCACCGTCGACCAGGTCAATGCCCCAGGTCACCTCGTCGCCCAAGCCCTGTACATCGGCGAGGAGTTGGAGGATCTCGGGTTCGTCGTTGGCGACGCGTCGGGACAGCAGCCGCCGGCCGCTCTCGTCGATCGCGACGCAGTGGTGGCGGGTCTTGCCTGCGTCGATGCCGGCCCAGATCGCGGCCAAGTTGTGCCTCCGTACGGTGTACTGCTGGTGCCTCCCGACGGACGACCTCGCTGTCGATTCCCTACGGAGCGATCATTCGCAATTCCTAATTGGCAGCCGAGTCGTCGTGGGGCGTCGGGCGGCCAATCGGTGGAAGCCACGAGCGGCAGAACCTTGAAAGCCACACCCGACGCCCCTGGGTGGGCCAACCATACGGAGGGCTCGCCCTGTCCCGGAGAAGAACGTAGGGAACCTTGAGCAGTTCGCGTGGTCAGAACGGCTCGAAGCTCGGCTGAACGGGGCCAATCTCTCCGGCGGCAGCCAGTTCCTCCAGGTCCTCCGGCTCCAGGAACTCCAAGGCCTCCGGTTCGATGCCGTGGTACCGGTCGACATCGAGTAGCCGTTGCACGAACGCGAGGGCGAAGCTTGAGAACGGGCCATCGAACGTCTCGCAACCTTCTTCGTGGACCATCGTGACGATCTTCCATCGGTCCGGATCCGGGTCGCAGGGAAGGAAGAAGTGCTCGTCGCCGCTGTAGTCGTATCCCCACGAGATCAGCCCACCGGGCTCGGGGTGGAAGGGGTACGGGACATGCTCGGAGTCGCCGCAGTCGAGGGCCCTGTCCCGGCGCTCGGTGAAGACCTCGTGCGTCTTGCGCATGCGCTCCAGCAACGGGGTTGATCCACGCGGGTGGAAGACGACGAGCTCGCGGGAGATGACCCCGCTGCCGTAGGCGTTGAGGAACGTCTTGAAGTCACTGGGCAGAGCGGAGCCTACGTGTTGCTCGACTTCGTTCCAGTCATCTGGGGTGGATTGCCGGCGGGCGGGCCCGCCAAGCAGGGCCTGCAACTCATCCAACGAGGACACGCACTGCTCCCAAGCTCCAGCCGCTCAGCCTTCCACGCGAACCTAGTGGCCGTCAACATTCAGTGACAATGCTCAGCCCTCGCTGTGACGGGACATTCACTCTGAAATGATCAGTAATTGCCCTTCGGAAGGAACGATGGCCTCTTCACAGTGAATCGGTGAATCGACTGCACCGTTTCACCTTTGTCCGCTATCACAGAAAGACGCAGCCTGCACCGTCCCCGGTGATCGTCGTCGCAATGCGCGCCGGCGACCTCTTTGACATCAAGCTCGGGGTCCGGAGGAGCTGCTGGTTCGTGCTCCGAGGAGCGTCTTTGTCCTGTTCCCCCCTCCCCCATGCGCCTCGCCAGGGACTCGAGCCCGCCGCTGCCCGCCGCCGGTCCACCGGTTCAGCTGCACCACCGTTTGAACGACCAGCTGCCCGCCGCCGACCAGCGGTTCCCCCGTCCCCATGCTCCGAGTCCCCCGCCCAGAACTTGAGCCCGCCGCTACAAGATCCTGGGCTTCCCAAGCTGCCGACAGCGGCCGCGACGGCTCCGTCGCGGCCGCTGTCGGCAATTCGTAGGCATTGGGGTCCCGCGACCTCCTACGAGGAGCAGGAGCGCCCTCCCCTCGATGACGTCGTGCGGCAGTGCCGGCGCTGATGGAACCGCAGGCGCTGAAGGCAGCTCAGGCATGGCGCAGGCTCACCGGCTACACCGCCGACCGCTTCAGCAATGACGCCTCGATCCCGCCGCTATGGGCCGGCCTTTCGTCGGTCGACGAGGTCGGGGATGTGGTGCGGCAGATCGGGCTCGGTTGTGGCCGACCGCCACGAGAGTGGCCGACAGGCCCGCAACACCGGTTCCTGCATGGGCCGGCGGAGCAGTACGGCGGAGGCAGACGCACTCCGCCGTGTCACGTTTCCGTGACTCGATCCGACCAAGTGTCTGAGCCTGGCTGTACGCGAGGGGAGAGTAAATGGCGAGGAGGAGGGTCGATGCCTGACATCTCACAGGATGACATCGAGAACTGAGCCGACGCCTGGGGGCGCCGCGCCCGCATGGCCGACGAGCGTGCGCGGACCACGCTCCTGCCGCTGCCGGCCCGGGTGCTCCACCGGCGGGTGTGGGAGCCGAGGGATGCCACCTCGCCGCATCTGTCATGACATATTCGGCCGGGACGGCTGAAGCCGGGAGTGGGGAGAGCGGGATGCAGATGGACGACAAGGTCTGGTTCGCCGAGCAGTTCGAGTTGCACCGGCCGCGGTTGCGGGCGGTGGCGTATCGGATGCTGGGCACGCTCACCGACGCCGACGACGCCCTCCAGGAGGCATGGATCCGCACGACACGCTCCGATGCCGGCGCCATCGAGAGCATTGACGGCTGGCTGGTCACGCTGGTCGGCCGGGTGTGCATCGACATGCTGCGTACCAGGAAGTCGCGACGCGAGCAGCTCACCGGATGGCTTCCCGAGCCGGTCGTCACCACCGACGAGACGGTTGACCCTGAGCAGGCGAGCCTGCTGGCCGACTCGGTCGGACTTGCTCTGCTCGTCGTCCTGGAAAGCCTTGAGCCCGCCGAACGGCTCGCGTTCGTGCTCCACGACATGTTCGGCGTCCCGTTCGACGAGATCGCCCCGATCGTGGACCGTACTCCGGTGGCGGCGCGCCAGCTCGCCAGCCGCGCGAGGCGGCGGCTGCGCGGGACCGCGACCGTGCCTGACGCCGACCTCCGCACCCAGCGCCGGGTCGTGGACGCGTTCCTCGCCGCGTCCCGGGCGGGCGACTTCGAGGCACTCCTCGCCCTGCTCGACCCCGACGTGGTGTTCCGCGTCGACACCGGATCACGCACCTGGCTCGCACCGGCGCTGCTGACCGGCGCGGCCGACGTCGCGGCCCACGCCGCTACGCACGGCCGTCGGTTCGCCATGCTGTGCCAGCCGGCCCTGGTCAACGGCGCCGCCGGCATCATCGCCAGGACCCGGTCGAGCGTGGTCGCTGTCGTAGGGATGACCGTCATCTCCGACCGCATCGCCGAGATCGACCTGGTCCTGGACGCAGCCAAGCTCTCCACCCTGACGATCCGCTGATAAGAACCACCGACAGAGCCCTGGAGCGGTGGTGCGAGCGGGCGACCCGCCGTTGGCGAACTTCTGGAACCGGCTTGAGGAACGGGACGACGGCGTCCTCAGGATGACCGAGCCGAATGTCGCTCCGCTGCTTGGAGCGGAGCGGACCTCTGGTGGCTGCGCGGAGCGGGCCGCGACGTCGTCGTCGACGCGGGCCCGGGCGTGGCAACACTGCAACAGCACGTTGCACAACTGTTCGATGGAGAACCGCACGTCCTACGCCCCTACGTCCACCTGGACCATGTCGGCGGAGCTTGCGAGTTCGCCGACCGGACGGCCCACCGGACCGCCGCCGTCGTCCTCGAGGCGGGAGTCCTCGCGAGCCTCTACGGACCGAAACCCACGAGCGGCTCGGCCTCGATCCTGCGACGAGCCTTCCCGGGCTGCCGCTCAACGCCATGCCCCCCGAGCGCCTGCGGCACCTGACGCGCGCGCATCTGACCGGCGCAGCCACGGCGACCCCTGCGCCTCAGGCTGAGCGAGCCGGGTGGCCACAGGCGCCGCGACCGGCACCGTCACATCTACGGCGGCTGATACGACTTCACCTCGGAACCATCCCTCAACAGGACAGAGGTACCCCAATGAAGCTCGTCATCTTCGGTGCGAACGGCAAGACCGGCCGCCGCCTCACCCGCCAGGCTTTGGAGGCCGGACACCGGGTGACTGCAGTCACCCGGCATCCCGACGTCTTCCCGCTCGCCCACGAGCATCTCGACGTGGTCCCGGCCGACGTCTGCGTCGAGGACGACGTCGTGAAGGCCGTCCACGGTGCGAACGCAGTGCTCTCGACGCTCGGCGTTCCCTTCAGCCGCGACCCGATCAGCGTCTACAGCACAGGTGTCGCGAACATCGTCACCGCGATGCGCCTACACGGTGTCACCCGAATCGTCGCCGTCAGCTCCAGTGCCCTGGACCCACGTCCGCACGCGGACGGCGGCATCGTGCTCAACCGGGTGCTGCAGCCGCTGATCACCCGAACGATCGGCAGGACGACGTACGCCGACATGACCGCGATGGAGACGCTCCTCGCGGACAGCGACCTCGACTGGACGGTCCTGCGTCCCTCCGGACTTTTCGACGCCGAGAAGGTGAGCGACTACCGCCTCCAGGAGGACCACGCGGACGGCGTCTTCACCAGCCGAGCCGACCTCGCCGCCTGCCTCCTCGCGCAGGCCGGGGACCGGCGGTGGAGCGGCAGGCGAGTAGCCGTGACGACACCCGAGGGCACCCCGACCCTGTGGCAGCTCATACGGCGCGAGGCCTTCGGCAAGAGCCCGGAATGACCAACTGCCCGCCGCCGCCTGGCGGTTCCGCCCACCCCCCATGTCCCGAGTCCCCCGCCGGGCACTCGAACCAGCGAACCCAGACGCCGGTCGCATCGGCGAGCGTCGCGGGGTGGGCTGCGTGACGTACACCGCCGATGGCACCCCGCCATCCAACTGGAGCACCTGGGACCCTTGGCGGGCGAGGGTACGGCCGCCTTCTCCGCTCTGCCGCCGACCGAGTTCCCAACGCCTGGCCGAGACCGCAGACCACAAGACGCGGGGGCCGACCAAGAGTTCTTCGGCGGACTCACCGCGCTGATGCGCGGCCTGTGCAGGTAACGGCAACGGGGCTGAGTCGGCGGTCGTCGCGGCGTGCTGTCCGATCTCTGGCAAGCGCCGTCGGATCCACAACGAAGCCCGCGTGCACCTTTGGTATGGGCAGAAGTTCGGGGTGCCGTTTCCGCCGCCCGAGTCCACCGAGGCCGGGATCGTCGCCTCCGCAGCCATGGCGTCTGGACGTCCGTCTGGAATCCGATAAAGGGCCGGGCGTGCGGCCCAACTCGGTCCGGCCCCGCGGGAGGGCCATGACCACCAAGGCGGCGCGCTGGAAGGACGAGTAGCCGGAGCTCACCGTCCTGCCGGTGGCCGAACTGATGGTTGGCCTGGCCACTCAGCCTTCACGGAACTGGTGTTGTTGGTGATTGCCAGGATGCTCCCGGCGACCGGTGTTCCTTCTCAGACCGGGACGGCAGTGGCGTCGAGGGTCAAACGGACGGCCTGATCATGGAGTGCGGCGTTGCTGACGACCGCAACTACCTCCTCCCCGATCGCGGCGAGGGTGGCGATGTAGTCGCCACACGTCAGCCGCTGCGCCTCGATCGCCGTTCCGTCCACGATCAGATGGCCTGTTCCGGCAGCCAGTTCGTTGGGCTGCCGGATCGGTCCGCGGGGCGAAGAGTTGAAGAGGAACTCATCCAGGAGCGCATCGGGCTCCAGGGTTGAGAACACACGGGCGTGCTCAGGCAGGCGCCGCTGGGTGGTGACCTGCACCAGCATGGTGTGCTCCTCGTAATACCCGAGGTCGAGCCGCTGGAGGAGACCGTCGACCGACCCGTGGCCCACCAGGCGGCGCCATCCGGGCTCGGGCCGTGCGAGGACAGCCACCGGACGTCCGAACTCCCCCAGAGTCTCCAGCCAGATGCGATCGTCAGGACGGCCCCGCTGGCCGGAGCTGTGGAACATGACGACCTCCTCTGGCTGGTCAACAGGTGCGGATGGGGCGCCACTCATCGTGGCATCGAGACCGGCAGTCGCGGGCCGGAATTTCGAGGAACCGCTCAGGAAGCACCCGCGCAGTGCGGCGTACTCTGCGGAGCGCTGCCCGTTGCCGGTGCAACGAGTGCCGCTGGTAGCGGCCGTGGCTGGGCCAAGCCGAAGCATCTTCGTCCGCGACGGCAGACGAGGCCGCCGGAGAGCGTCTCCTCCATGCCGGCCGCGATCCGACGCTAGAGATCCCGCTCCAGCACCGCCGCCGACCCCCGCACCTCGACGTCCCGTCCATCGTCGGCCGAGGCCCTCAAGGCCGCGGCCGGCACCCTCGGCCGCGTCAAGGTCCGAGGTGACGGCTCCGCCGACGAGTTCCAAACATGAAGGTCACCGCGCTGCACTCGCAGTTCGAGATCGTCTTCCACTGCGAGGACGGCAAGACCCTCACCGCCGCAGAAGTGGGGATCCCCCGCCCCGGCGAGGAAGACATCACCGTCCGCTTCCGCGGCACCGATGTCTTCCGCACCCCCGCCCGCCGCCTCATCCAGCACCTCCAGGAAAGCGGACTGACCGTCCTCGACCGCACCCCATACGTCTACGTGCCCCACCTCTCCCTCGGCCTCACCCGCGTCGCCGGCCACGAAGTTCCCCTCGACACCGACGGTGAACCCCTCCACTTCCAAGCCGTCCTGGTCGCACCGACCGACTATGACGACTACCTCCTCGCCGACGCCTGATGGCGAGCGGAATCTGCCCGACAGTGGTCAATGGCGGCGGCAGGCTGCGCCGGCCGACCAGGTCGGCGATGGCGATGGCGGTGTTGCGCACGCTCGCCATGGCCCCTCATCGTCGCTCAGCTCGCCCAGCGGTGGGGCAGCCGTCACACCCACGCCGGCAAGACGATCTGGGCCGAGCCACCCCTCACCCCTGCGCAGCATTGATCTGAACCGCTCCGGGATCGGTGGAGGCTCTATGCGTTGACTCCAGCCGCCGGTTGGGGCTGGAGGTGAGCGTAGTAGTTCGTCTCGTGTTCGTGGGGCGGGACGTCTCCGATCCCGGTGTGGAGACGCTGGTTGTTGAACCAGTCGACCCATTCCGCGGTGGCGAGTTCGACGTCGGCGAGGCCGCGCCAGGGCCTGCGGGACTTGATCAGTTCCGTTTTGTAGAGGCCGATCTCGGATTCCATGAGCGCGTTGTCCAGGGCGTCGCCGACGGTGCCGATCGAGGCGTCGATGCCGGCCTCGAGGAGGTGCGCCGTGAATGCGAACGACGTGTATTGGGTGGATTCCACTGGTCGTTGCAACACCTTGATCGAGGTGGTGTTGCATGGGACGGCCAGCAGGGTGGATCACGACGCTGACGGGGCGTCCGG
>NZ_JBIATP010000033.1:0-40833 GCF_042891915.1 Streptomyces sp. NPDC001848
GCTGGGTAGATGGCTCAACCTTAGCTTCTGTGAGTGCAGTTGAGATGTAGCAGGTCACAGCGATGAACGTGTCTCAACCATGTGAAGAACCGACACGCATCGCTTCCGGTGCTGATCGAGGCGCACTCGGGCGAGTACGGCCTGCCCATGGACGTGTGGGACCTGATCCTCGTGGACGAAGCCCACCGCACGAGCGGATCGCTCGGGAAGGCGTGGGCGGCCGTGCACGACCAGGAGCTGCTGCCGGCGATGCGGCGGCTGTACATGACGGCCACCCCGCGGATCTGGATGGAACGGCCGGCGCCACGCCGGTGGCGCCGGCGGGAGGACGGCACGGAGGGGCCGGCCGCGCGGGACCGGTTGCCGGAGGAGATGGCCTGTTCGATGGACGACGAGGCCATTTACGGGCCCGTCCTGTACGAACTCGACCTGAGCGAGGCCATCGCGCGGGGGCTCTTGGCGCGGTATCAGATCGTGGTCGCCGAGCTGCGGGACGAGCACCTGACACCGGAGCGGCTCTACGGCGAGGACCGGCACGAGGAGGAGGTGCGCGGGGAGCGGCTGGCGGTGCTCCAGGCCGCGCTGCTGGAGACCATGGCCGCCCACGGCCTGACGCGGTGCATCACCTTCCACCACCGCACCATCGAGGCCCGCGCCTTCGCCGAAGGCCTGCCGCGTGTGGCGCGGCGGCTGCACGCCGAGGACCCCGAGCGGCACCCCAAGAAGGTGTGGGCGAACTGGCTCTCCGGCGAGCACGATGCGGACGTACGGGCGGAGAGGCTGGCGCAGTTCGGGGCCCGGGCCGGGCGGGCGGTGCTGTCCAACTGCCGCGTTCTGGGTGAAGGCGTGGACGTGCCGAGCGTGGACTCCGTGGCGCTGATCGACCCGAAGGGATCGGCGGTCGACATCGTCCAGGCCATCGGCAGGGCGCTGCGGCAGAAACCCCATCAGGGGAAATTGGCGACGCTGATCGTGCCGGTATTCCTCAGGCCCGACGAGACCGAGGAAGACATGCCCTATTCGGCCTCGTACCAGCCTTTGATCAAAGTGCTGTCGGGTCTTCGTGCGCATGATGAACGGGCCGTGGAAATGCTGGCGATCCCGCAGGAAGGACTGCATCGCACCTCGGCCGATCCGTCGTATTTGGGCGAGGAACCCGGGGACGGCGAGGAGGAGCAGCGGGCGCTGCTCAGGTTCGGCACCCACCGCGACCCCGCCCTGATCGCCCGGCTGGTCCGCTACAACCTGATCGAGCCGGAGCACGCGAATTGGAAGGTGGGCCACCGGGCCGCGGTCGCGTTCCGCCGGCGCACCGGGCACCTGGCCGTGCCCTACGAACACCGTGAACTCATGCCGGGTGGGCACTCCTTCCCGCTGGGGAGGTGGCTCGCTGACCAGCGGCGCAGCATGCAGAACGGCGGACTCGCCGAGGAACGGGCAGCGGACCTCGATGAGCTGGGCATGATCTGGGACCCGGCCGAAGAGGCCTGGGAAGAGAACCTCGCAGCGGCCCGCGCCTACTACGCCGTGACCGGCACGCTGGCCGCCCCGGTCACGGCCACCGCGTTGGACAAACCGGTCGGGCAGTGGCTGGCCAACCTTCGTAAGCCCGGCGGGTTGGGCAAGGACGAAGAGCGGGCGAAGCGGCGGGCGGCGCAGCTCGCGGAGATCGACCCCGACTGGCGGCCTAAGTGGCCTATCGACTGGCAACGCAACTACGCCAGCGTGGCACGGCTGCTCGCGCTCGGCGCCGAGCCGGCCGACATCGTGCCGGGCGTCACCGCAGGCGGGGCGGACGTCGGGCGGTGGCTTCACCGGCAGCGCCAGCACGTCGTCTGGGAAGGACTCGCACCGGGACAGCTCGAGCGCCTGACCGCCCTCGGAGTGACGCCCCTGCCCCCGGAGCAGCAGACACCCGCCAAGGCCTCCAGGAGCGGCTCTGCCGCGTTCGAGCGGGGATGCGCGGCACTAGCCCAGTACAAGGCGCGCACGGGCACTGTGGGGCCCGTCAGCCGCTCTCACATCGAGATCCTGCCGGACGGGGCCGAGGTCAAGCTCGGGGTGTGGTTGTCGAACGTTAAGACGCGGCGGGCGAAGCTGGGCGAGGAACAGCGTCAGCGGCTGGCCGACCTCGGACTGGACTGGGCGGCGCAGGCCCTGGGCGCGGCGTAGCCGGGCAGGAAGGCTGACCGAGCCCCCGCTGCATCCGGCTTTGGCCCATGGGTAGATCCACGAGCGGTCTCCGCCCTGGTGGGTCGGCGCGGCCGTCATCGCCGGCGTCCTCCATGGTGCGGGGACCGGCGCCGCGGTCGGCGCCCAGTACGCCAGGGGCCAGTAGCTCCCCCACGTCAGGCAGACGGACGTCGGGCAGGCCGAGGAGATCGGCCCGCGCGGCGCGGGTCTGGGTGGGCTGCGGGGAGGCTAGCGGTCCACATTGAATTCCTGGGCGACCTTGCTGGCCGTCAAGGAGTCGATCGCCAACCGCTCGGCTGGTGGCCGGGGCTCCCCGTTGGCGGCTGAGCTGCCCAGCTTTTTGAAGTAGCCTTCGGCGCCGCCCGGCGTGTACCAGGCCAGCAGCTTCACCGGCACGTCGCCGAGGACTTGGTAGCTGTGGGCCTTTCCGCGAGGCAGGAATACAAAGGATCCCGTCCCGACCACCTCAACGCGGCCATCGCAGTGGACTTCCAGGCTGCCTTCGAGAATGTAGGCGGCCTCGTCCTCCCCGTGGTGGGTGTGCGGTGGGGCGCCCGAACCGGGGTGGAGCACTACTTCCAGCAGGCTGAACCCCCCGCCCGTGTCCTTCTTCTCCGCCTTGAAGGTGTAGTGGTCGCGGAATACCCACCTCGCGTCACCCTCGCTCTGAGCGACGTGCATGAATTCTGGAGCCGGTTGTCCTTGAGTGGTCACCACTTTCTCCCTTTGATTGAGATTCTGTTGAGGTCGGTCGCGCTGACGGTGGCGAGACTGGTCAGACCACCTCGAAGTTCGCCATCATCGCCATGTCCTCGTGCTCCAGGTTGTGGCAGTGCAGCATGTAACGGCCGCGGTAGCCGTCGAAGCGGGCGAGGATCTCCACCACTTCGTACGGGCGGACGTCGACGGTGTCCTTCCAGCCCGCGTCGCTGGCCTGCGGGGGTCGGCCGCCGCGGGAGAGGACCTGGAAGTGGGCCAGGTGGAGATGGACCGGGTGGTGGAAGTCGCTGCTCAGGCGCCAGCGTTCGACGGTGCCGAGGCGTGGGCGGGCCAGGGTCTCGGCGGCGTTGAACGGGTGGCCGTTGATGGTCCACCGGTCGTCGGTGCGGCGGAAGTCGAAGTGTCGGGTGGTGACGGCGGTGGCCGGGGCGAGCGGCGCGTAGGAGGAGAGGCGGGCCGGGACGTGGCTGTCGTCCTTCGCCTTGCGGGCGATACGGAAGCGCATGACCTGCCGCATCCGGCCGTCGGCCAGGGTGTTGACCAGGGTGACGTGGCTGCCGACCGGGCATCGGGAGAAGTCGACGACGACGTCGAAGCGTTCGGCCGGTGCGATGGGGATGGCGTCGAGCCGCTGGGGTTCGTCCAGGAGTCCGGCGTCGCCGCCGATCTGGGTGACGGGCAGCGTGCCGCCGCCTTCCAGCTCCAGGCGGAGGTGGTAGCGGCGGGCGTTGGAGGCGTTGAGGAGCCGCAGGCGGTGGCGGGCGGCCGGGATCTCGGCCTCGGGCCAGGGGGCACCGTTGACCAGTTGTACGTCGCCCAGGACACCGTCCATGTAGGCGTTCTGGACGCCGGGCGTGCCGGTGCAGGAGAGGTCGTGGCCGGGGTAGCGGAAGGAGCCGTCCGCTTCGAAGGACCGGTCGCACAGCATCAGGGGCAGGTCGCGGTCGCCGCCGGGCAGCGGGAGCGCGTCCTCCTCGGCGTCGTGGACCAGGAAGAACCCGGCGAGGCCGCGCCAGACCTGCGGGGCGCTGAAGTCCATCCGGTGGTCGTGGTACCAGAGGGTCGCGGCCCGCTGCGTCAGCGGGTACTCGTACGTCTTGCTGCCTTGCGAAACAGTCCAGTCGGAGGCGGCGGTGTGCATGCCGTGGCCCATGCGCTGCATGCGGCCGCCGTTGAAGGCGTCGCCGCACAGGGCGGGCACGACCACGTCCGTGGGGTAGCCGTCGGAGTGCGGGGGTGTGACGCCGCCGTGCAGGTGCATCGAGGTCGGCACGGTCAGGGAGTTGAGGAGCTGGATGGAGGTGCTGCGTCCTGAGCGTGCGGTGATCGTGGGGCCGGGGAAGATCCCGTCATAGCCCCAGACGGTCGTGCGGGTGCCGGGCAGGATCTCCACCGGGGCTGCGCGCTGGGTCAGTTCGTAGTGGTCGGCGGTGCGGGTGCTGCGCGCGGGGCGGGCGCGGGGCGGGGTCGGCAGAGGCACAGTGAACGGCTTCGGCAGCCGGATTCGGCTGGCGAGGACCTTGCCGGTGCGCTCGCCGGTGAAGTGGGCGTAGGCGGCCGCGCCTGCGGGCACCGCGAGGCCCGCCGTGCCACCTGCGATCAGGCCCAATACCCGTCGGCGTGATGTCACTTGGTTCCCTCCTCGTACGTGGACGAGAAGGACCAGTACGTCAGGGCGGCACCGATCCCGAAGATGGCCATGCCCAGCGGCACATGGCCGCCCAGCATGCGGGAGTGCCCCAGCGCCTGCTGGACGCCGACGAGCAGGAGCAGGCCGGCTGCCAGGAGGAACGGGCCGATCGGGCCGCGGCCCGGGCGCCACATCAGGAACGCGGCGATCGCTTCGAGGGCGACGAGGAGGGCGAGCACGGAGGCGTTGGCCGCGTGCCAGTCCAGCAGGCCGACGTCGCCGGTGATGAACAGGCCGGCGAGCGCCGCCTGCAGCAGGGTGTCGAACAGGGCGAGCACCGAGAGACCGCGCAGAAGCCGAAGCCCCCTGCGCCGCCAGGGATGTGGTGTGGCGACCTCGACCGGCGCCGGGGCGGGTGTCGTGGTCTGGGTCATCGTCTTCCTTGTGTCGTGGCCGGATCCGGGGGCCGCGCACGGGCGCGGCCCCCGGATCCGGGTGTCACCCGGTGGTCGTACGACGGCGGGGTGCGGCCACCGCCGGGGCGAGGACCGTCACGACGACCACCGCCGCGAGAACCCAGAAGGCCCGGTTCTGCTGGCCCTGGTGGGAGGTGGTGGCCAGGGCCGCGGTGAGGGCCGCGATGCCGTTCACGCCGGCCGCCGAGCCGAGGTTGCGCAGCATCGTCGCGGCCGAGGTGGCCACGCCCAGTTGCTCGGGCGGCGACTGGTCCTGGATGAGGGCGAGCGTCGTCGCCGTGACGGCGCCGGTGCCGATGCCCGCCGTCGTGCCTGCCAGCCAGGCGAGTTCGCCCGTGGCGCAGAGGGTGGCGCTGATCAGCAGGGCGAGCGCGCCCGCCAGCATCGAGGGCCGGTAGCCGTGCTTGGCCACGAGCCCGCCGGTGACGGCGCTGCCCGCGACCCAGCCGAGCGCGGCCAGGCCGACGACCACGGCGATCTGGGTGGTCGAGGTGCCGGAGGCGGCGAGGCGTACGGGCAGCACGGTGACCGTCGCGTACATCACGACGCAGGCGCCCACGGTGGCCAGCGCCGCGCCCGCCGAGGGGGTCCGGGAGAGGATCTGGCGCGGTACGAGGCCGCCGCCGAAGCGGCGTACCAGGGCGAGCGCCACCAGGCCGGCGAGGGCGGCGAGGACGCCGCCGATCGTGCCGAGACCGAGTTCGCCGCCCTGCAGCCCCACGAGGACCAGCGCGGAGCCGCCCGTGACGAGCAGGTACTCCCCGGCGGGGAAGCCGGAGCGCTGCTGCCCCGAGGCCGCTTCCCGCTTCGGCAGCGCGAGGACGATCGCCAGGACGACGAACGTGCACAGCGGAACGTTCAGGAAGAACACCCAGCGCCAGCCCCACGCCTCGGTGACGGCCGCGCCGAGGACCGGGCCGAGGACCGCGGCCACGCCCCAGACCATGCTCAGCATCGACTGGGCCTTGGCGCGTCGCTCGGGGCCGAAGACCCGGCCGACGATCACGTAGCTGGAGACGACGATCGCGCCCGCGGCCATGCCGTGCAGCACGCGGGCCGCGACCAGGACACCGAACGAGCCCGCGACCCCGGCCAGGACCGAGGCGCCGAGGAAGACCAGTGTCGAGCCGACGGCCAGGATGCGGTCGTCGAGCCGGTCGGCGACCCAGCCGGCCAGCGGGGTGCCGGCCACCTGGGCCAGCATGAACCCGGAGACCAGCCAGGCGTATCCGCCGCCCGAGCCGCCGCCGACGTCGGACAGGACGCTGGGCAGCACGGTGCCCATGACGGTGGCGTCCATCGCGGCCAGGAGCAGGGCAAGCACCGCCGCAGCGACCGCGACCTTGCCCCCGGCCACCGTCGAGCGGGCGGGCGCGGCGGCGTTCGGGCCAGCGCCGGCCCCTATAGCCGAGGACGTCACGACGTGCCCCCCACCGTGCTCGGCACCTTCACCGGCGGCGGCATGAAGGCGGCAGCGTGCACCCGGTCGACGCCGGAGAACTCGGTGATGAGCCGCGTGAGTTCCTCGTCGAGGATCTCGTCGACGGTGTAGAGCGTGCCGTCCTCGGCGAAGACCTTGCCGCCGAACGCCTTCGTCATCTGAAGCTGCACGGCGGCCGCCGGGTTGCCGGTGACGAAGTCGACCCCGAGCAGCTGCCGGGTTCGCTCCTCGAAGGTCGCGGCCAGCTTCCGGTTGAGCTCCTCGATCTGGTCGAGGAGCTCGCGGACCCGCTGCTGCTGCTCGGCGGTGAGCGCCGGGTAGATCAGCTTCATCGCCACGTGGTCGATCTTCACGTGCCGGGCCTCGTCGAGGCCGTGCGTGTGCAGGAGGCGGGTGAAGAAGCGGGCCCGGTCCGGGTCGAGCGCGTCGGTACGGTGCTCGAACACGGTGATCACTGACTCCCCGACGTACGCCGAGCAGCACAGCGCGACGAGTTTGACGTAGGGGTGGTCGTCGGTGCGGAAGACGTCGAGCCGCTCGTCGAACAGGGCCCTGTCGACGCGGGGTTCGGTGCCGGAGAGGGCCCGCACGTACCGGTAGAAGGTGTTGGCGTGCTGGATCTCCTCGGCGGCGAAGCAGGACAGCGCGTTGTGCAGCTCGTGCCCGAGGTTGATGGCGTCACGCAGGTCGTGCAGCTCCCCCATCACCATGGCCATGACCGTGCTGACGTGGCGCTCGATCTCGGCGAGCTGCGCCAGCTCCTTGGTGAGGTAGGCGACGGCCTCGGCCTCATGGCCCCTGTCCCCGTAGGCGACAACCGAGACGAACTCGCGCTCCGCCTGTGTGCCGGCCTCCGCCCAGTCGAAGGCGCCGGGGTGGAAGGTGTTGATGTGCGCGAGCCGGGTCACCGAGTCCAGCTCGGTGCGGACGACCTCGGCGATGGAGTCGAACTGGTCAGACCTGGTCATTCTCGTACTCCTTGTAGCCGTCCTGCAGCCCGATGGAGATGTCGTGCAGGCGCACCCAGCCCTGGGCGATGAACTCGCTGTCCCGTAGCTTCTCGATGAAGTAGTAGTAGGCCTTGATGTCGTCGGTCTCGACGAACAGGAAGTCGGAGTAGTCCGTAGCGAACGCCTCGGCGTCGAAGTGACGGACCGACATCTTGTCGGCGAACGGCCCGACGATCTCTTTCTGGAAGACCTCCTCCTTCGCACCGCGCTGCTCGCGGCTCAGTTGCAGCCAGGAGGGGTCGAATTCGTAGCGGATGACGATGCCGTACTTCATGGGTCAGCTCCTGGCGTAGCTCTGGGCGTTGAGGATGGTGCGTTCGGGGTCGGTGATCGCCCGGCGGCCGTGCATGACACGGGTGTTGTCGATGAGGACGATGTCGCCGTCCTCCCACTGGATCTCCTCGGTGACCTTCTCGGAGACCTCGGTGTACTCGGCGATCACGTCGTCGGGTATCGCGGAGCCGTCGGCGAAGCGGATCTCGGGTGCCTCGTAGTTGAACGAGGGCCCCAGGATGCTGTTGGCCCACGCTATGCGCGAGGACGTGCGGGTGGGGTGGGCCGCGTACACCGAGTACTCGTAGGTCAGGGATCCGTCGGCGGCCTGGGTGAAGAGCACGTCGGCGCCCTTGTTCGACACGGCGTAGAGGTGGTCGACCGTCATCTCGGCCGCATCGGCGCCGCTGCCGGTGAGGTGGGCGGCGAGCCGCTGCCACATGGCCTGCGGGACGTTGCTGCGCGTGTACTTCACCGGCTTGTCGGTGAAGATCTGCTTCGCCCGCTCGGACAGCGCGTCCCAGACCCTAAAGCCGTCGCAGACGGTCGTCTGGGAGCCGGACTTGGCCGCCTTGACGCAGTGGAACCAGAGCAGGTCGGGGGCGAAGGGCGTGGCCCCGTTCTCCAGGTGGAGGCCGATCGGGTCGTGCCCGGAGTCGACCTTCTGGGCGGCGTTGCCGTGGAAGGTGCGGGCCGGGTCGAGGGTGGTGCGGGAGCTGTAGCGGCGCACCAGCTCGTTGAACTCCTCGACGCTCGGGGTGAATCCGCGGATGAGGAGGTGCCCGGTGTCGGCGAGCAGGCCGTCGAGGCCGGCCTGGTAGAGCTCGGTGAAGTCGGCTTCGGTACCAGTGGGTGTGATCATCATGCCGTCACCGTCGCCGATGGCGGTCAGTCGCAGGGTGTTCTGGGCAACTGTCATGGCTGGGTCCCCGTTCTTGTGTGATTCAGAGGATGAGGTGGTTCGAGCGGCCGTACGCAGTGGTCACGGTCATCAGGTCGTCGAAGAGCTTCTGTCGCCGTGGCCGGCCGGTGACGGTGAAGTACCGGCGGCGGAACTCAGCGCTGTCCGCCACGACGAAGAAGCGCTCGGGCCGGTCGGTCTCGGCCAGGTGCCGTTCGGCGTACGCGTGCGCCTGACGCCGTGTCTCCTCGGCATCGGCGCCCTGGGCGGTGATCAGCAGGGCCGACAGGTGTTCCAGGCCCTCGCCGAACACCACGGCGTCCACTACCGACGGGCAGCTGCGCAGGCTGCCCTCGACCCACTCCGGCGAGACGTTGCGGCCGTGACTGGTGATGATCACGTTTTTGAGGCGGCCGAGGATGCGGATGTAGCCGTCCTCGTCGATCTCGGCACGGTCCCCGGTGTGCAGCCATCCGTCCTCGTCGACGGGGCGGCTGGTCGGGTCCTCGACGGTGTAACCGGCGAACAGTGACGTCGACTTCACCAGCAGCTCCCCGCCGTCGGAGAGCCTGACCTGGCAGTGCGGCAGCGGCCTGCCCACCGTGCCGGGCCGCCAGTGCTCGGGGGTGTTCCACGAGACGACCGAGCTGTTCTCGGACAGCCCGTACCCCTCGTGCACCCGCAGCCCGGCGGCGTCCAGACGCAGCTGGGCCTCTACGTCGACGGGCGCGCCGCCCGCCATCAAAAACGGCCGTACGCCGTCGCCGAGGACCGGTCCGGCGTCGGCCGGCGCGCTGCGGACCGCCTTGTCGAGGGCGCTGACCGCGGCAGGCGGCAGCACCGCGGCGGTCGGTCGGCCGGCCCGCATCCAGGCCACCACGTCGTCGGCGCGGGATCCGGCGGTGCCCAGCAGCGCGGTGTCCTTGGGCAGCAGGATCGTCCGGCCGCCGTTGATGATCGGCAGGTACACGGCGGTGACCTGCTCGATGAGCAGGCTGAACGGCACCAGGGAGAGATAGCGGGCGTAAACCCCGGCGGGTGAGACCGAGTTGAGCGACACCAGCAGCGCTTCGAGTGCCTTCGAGCGGATCTTCACGCCTTTGGGCGCGCCGGTGGTCCCCGAGGTGTGGATGACCTTGATGATCCGCTCGTCGGGAGGCAACTGCAGCCCGTCGGGCTCCGCCACGCGGTTCCCGGCGCCGCTGTCCGCCGCGATCGGAAGGACGGTGACCGCGCCGTCAAGGCCCCACTCCGCGAGCTTACGCACCCCGGCCTCGTCGGCCAGGCAGAGCCGGACCTCCTTGAGCAGCGAGGCCGCCTGCTCGCCGGAGAACGCCAGCGGCACGGGCACCTCGACGAAGCCGCCGAGCAGCAGCGCGAGGTCCGCTGCCACCCACTCGGGGCCGTTGCCCGCGACGACACCGACCGTGGTCCCGGCGTGGGCGCCGAGGTCGGCGAGCAGCCGACGGATCTGCCCGCTCCAGCCGGCGAGGTCCCCGTAGGTGAAGGTCTCGGCGAGAGAGCCGTCGGCGGCGAGCCGCTCGACGAGGGCGTCGTCGCGGCGCTCGGGCGCGTACAGGCCGTCGTAGATCTTCCTCATCGAGCCCCCGCCCCCTGCGTGGCGAGGGAGGCTTCCCGCCCCCAGGTGACGGCCAGGTGGTAGCCGGAGGCGGCCTCGCGGTTGATACCGGCGTCGAACGCCCGCAGGTCGATGAAGCCGGCGACGGGCGCGGTGTCGTAGTACGACCCCCACCTGCCCCGCTGCTCCTCGGGCAGCAAGTCCTCGCGCGCCTCGGCGAGGGACGTGAACCCAAGGCCGATTCGCGCCAGGGTGCGCGCGAGCGGCTGGGTGACGGTGCACAGCAGGTACGAGGCCCCGTTGCACCAGCACAGCGCGGGCACCATGCCGATCAGCTTCAGGCCGGCGCCCGGCTCGTTGGACGCCAGCGGCCCGACCTCGACCAGGCCGGCCGGCTCGCACTCCGTGCGCGTGTAGCGGGATATGACGTCGGCCGGCGCGTCGCCGAGGTAGTGCTCGATGAGGAGGCTGCGCTCCCCTCCGTACGTCAGCCCCGCACAGGCCAGCGGGACGACGTCCGATCCGCCTGCCCCGTCCGCGCACAGAGCGATGAAGCTGTCCGGTGACGGTGCGATCCGCGCCTGATAGTCACGTGCGTAGCGCTCCCGTGCGAGATCGACACACCCCTGCCACAGAGCACTCCCGCGGCGAGCGATGTTGATGCGCATTGCCCCTCCGTTCCGCATCACATGCCCGGCCGGTCCGACCGGGCGCCCACACTTTATGACCATCAGTCGATTTTTGACAACTAGTTCATGGTCATCACAGGCGTGAACAGAGCGTGAACGGAGAAAGGTTCGGGAGGCCCGCCCCTCCTCTGCTACAGGGAGTGATGACCCGACGTGTGCTGCGCCGTGATCGAGTCGACGATGCCGGCCACCTCCTGGTACAGCTTCGCCACGTCATCGGCGGCCAGACGGGTCCAGCCCAGGCCGCTGATCATGGAGGTCATCACCTTCAGACGGGCGTCGAGGGCCTTCTCGCCAGACCACAGGAAGCGGGGCGAGAGCAGGTGCATGGCCGCGTAGCCGAGGATGTAGGCGCGCAGGGCGTCCGCTGCCACGGCCGCCTCCACTTCGGCGTTGTCGAAGCCGCCCTCGGCGACGCTGCGCTCCACGGCATACCCGACGACCTGCGCCATCTGCGCCTCGATCAGGTCACGCCGCTTGAGCCGCTGCTCCGAGGCGGCCTGGCAGACGGCGTCGGTCGCGCGCCCGGTGAGACTGGACTCGAACAGCATCGGGGCCACCTCCGCGTGCCGCATGTAGGCGAGCGCCATGCCGTACACGGACCGCACCCCGTCCCACGGCAGGTCCGCGATCGTCTGGAAGTAGCGCAGCTGGCGCCGCGCGCTCTCCGCCGAGATCTCGACGAGCAGGTCTTCGAGGCAGGTGAAGTGGTTGTAGACGGTGCCCTTGGAGTAGCCCGCCTCCTCGGCCAGCTTCCCGAGGGTCAGATTGTGGAAACCGTCCCGGCTGGCCATGTCGAGCGCGACCCGCACCAGCTTCTGGTCACGCTCTGCAACTTCCTGGGCCTTACGTTGAGTCGTTCGCATAGCCGCATTATGCGTGACCAGCAGTCGAAATTCGACTCTAGGTCAAAGATCGGTCAGAATTTTTTGGTCAGACACTGACCAGCGCCGGTTGCGTCAGCTCGGGGCGAGACACTCCCTGCACGGGGACGCAGGTTCCCCTCAGCACGCCGAAGGGCGCGCCGCCCCTCGGATACCTCACGGAGTGACCACATGGGGATGTGGGACGAGACAGCCATGGGGATGTGGGACGAGACAGCAAGGTCCAGGTGCCGGGAAGACGGACTCGGCCACCCTGCCTGGACAGAAGAGTCAGCGCGGTGGGCGCAGCGCGCGCTGACCGAAGTAGGGCGGCGGCCATCCCTTCTTGTACGCATCGATCGTGCGCTGGGTATGGGGCGGAGGGTGAGGGCATCCCTGCATGAGGTCGGGCTCTCGCATGGCCCAGGACAGTGCGTAGTGGGCGGGGCTGAAGGGCCAGATCGTTTTCGGCGGCTTCGCCGGCGCCCGTGAGCCCTTGCGCCGCTTGGGGCGGGGCGGCTGGGGCGGGCGCAGCTTGCATCTCTCGGCGAAGTCCGTCAGGCCGGGCAGGCCGGTGCTGCCCAGCGGGTCGGTGAACAGTGCGCCGCCGGTTCCGGAGGTCAGTCGCCATGTGAAGGCGGCGGCCAGCAGCAAGGGGCGTGCCCAGGTGGGGACGTGGTGGGTCATGCAGCCTTGGCGTAGTCCGTCGTCGTGGAGGGTGAGGGTGGAGGCGTCCGGGGCGAGGTCTCGGACGTGGGCGGTGGCCAGTTGCGTGGTGGAGGCTGCGGTGAAGACGGCGGTGGCCAGTTGGGCTGCCAGGTGGGGGTGGGCGGTGGCGCGGTGCAGTCGGTGGGCGACCTCGGACTCGGTGAGGGCCGGCAGGACGGGTGCGAAGAAGTCCTGGTCTTCGGCCATGGGCGCCGTGCACTGGCAGGGGCGGGTGGCGGAGTCGAAAGCCCTGAGCGTGGTTAGGGCGGGGAGGTTGAGCCACCGGTTGGCCAACGGCCTGCACGTGGCGGGCTCCGGTGGCGTTGCGGTGGGCGGCTCTGCCGCGGGTAGGAGGGCAGCCGCCTCCGCGACATGGTGATCAGCGCCGGCCAGGGCTCGCTCGACGGGCGCGGGAACGTGGCGTGTGTGGCAGACCAGGGCCAGCCGGCAACCGGTGCGGTGACGTAGCTGCAGCAGGGCGGTGAGGGGTGAGGAAGTGAGCGCGCAGGAGCATCAGGTGGCTGGTGCTGGTGGCGAGGATCCAGGCCGCCGCCAGTGTCCAGGCGGGAGCCGTGTCGAGCTGGCGGTAGCCGGGCGCGGGTACGGGCTTGTCCAGGGCGGCCAGGACGTCGTAGGCCAGGGTGAGTACGGAGTCGGTGCCGGGGGTGGGGTGGACGGTGAGTCTTCCGGCTTCGGGGGCGTGTACGGCCAGGGCGGCGCGGGTGTGGACCAGGTCGTCGCCGGGGTCGAGGATGACGGTGACCGGGGGTGGGTTGTCGCAGCCGAGCATGGTCAGGCCGGCTGTCGGGTGGAGAGTTTGCTGTAGGACCAGCGCAGCAGTTCCTCATCCACCCTTTTTACGGCCGGTCTCTTTCAGACCGGTCACCAGGTGGTGGGTGATCTTCGCCCAGGCCCGGAAGTTTCCGTGCGCGGCTTCCTGGTCGCAGACCGCCATCAGGTCGGGCTCCGCCTCTTCCCATACGGGGTGGAAGGCGGGGATGACGGTGAGGATCTCGTCCAGGGGCATGCGGCCGATCTCCTGCCAGACGTAGACCCGGGATTCGAGCATGGGCTCGCTCTGCAGCATCTCGAAGCAGCCGTTGCCGCCGGTGAAGATGATGGTGAGGTCGGATGCGGTGTCGTCCCAGAGGTAGCGCAGGTACTCGAAGCACAGCTTGGACAGCCACTGCGCCTCGTCGCAGACCAGCACGCGCGGCTCCTCCAAAGCGCCGCGCAGCATGCGGTCGAATTCGATCGCATGCGACGGTGGCCGGCCCGGCAGGCCGAGGGCGTGGAACAGTTCGTGGCGCAGGTCCCGGGTGGAGGGGCGGGCGCGGAACTGGATCCGGCGCGCCAGTGTCGGTGCGAGCTCGCGCAGGGAGGCGTTGACCGCGAAGGACTTGCCGTTGCCTGCCTGCCCGTAGATGCAGATCATCGCCTTCGCCTCGATCGCGGCCCGGATGTTCTCCCGCGCCGTGAGCAGTGCCCGCGTGGAGACGACCTGGGCGCCGGGCAGGCGCATGAAGTGGTCGTCCCGCTCTCCGGGCAGACGCCCTTTGCGTTCAGCGGTAGCCATCCGGTGTCACTCCTCGGTCTGTGAAGCGGGGGCGGTGCCGTTTGTGTCATCCGGCGCCGGGGAGTGCGGCACGGTATCCGGGTGTAGCCGGGCGGCGGAGGCGGGGCGGGGGCGGGTCCAGCCTGCGGGCGGGTCCCGGGGCGGGATCAGGTCCGGCAGCGCGCGGGCCGCCAGAGCGGTGGCCTTCGCGCGGGCGATCTCCGCCTGGGCCTGCTGTCCGGTGACCGTCTGCCGCGGACGAGGCACATCCGGTGTGGTCGTGGCCGTGTAGCGGGTGCGGCGCAGCTTCTCCGCCGCCTTCAAGTCGGCCTTCAATGCGCGGGCCTTCTTCTCCCTGACCGCGCTGAGCTCTCTGCGCTGCTCGAGCGTCGCTTCCTCTGCCAGATGGGCGGTCCCCAGATGACGGTCCAGATGCTCGGCCGAGAAGACCTCGATCTGCCCGTCGTAGTGCGGCAGATAACGAAGCCGCACGCGTGTACCAACGTGCCCGACCATCCACGGCGCGATATAGAACCGGCGCCGCCACCTGACCCCGCTCGTCGAGATTTTCCGCACCCTGCCGTCATCCTCCAGGGCAAAGAACGCCAGTTGCTCTTCGGATACGTCCTCCACCGGGGTCGGATCCGCTTCCCACGCCGCCATCGGGGTCAGCCCCGACGCAAGGCCAGAGGGCCGGTGCCCGGTGTTCCACCAGCGCACCCAGCCCAGCAGCGCTTCGACGAAGTCCGCGAAGGACAGCAGATCGCCCACCTCGTCGGGGCGATGAACACCCACAGGCCGGGCGCGGCGGGTGTAACCGGGGAGCGAGACCAGGAACATCTTCTCCACCGCGCTGTTCAGCGCCTCGATGGTGCCCTTGCGGTACGGCGTATACGCTGGCAGGTTCTCCACCGGCACCGCGAAACCGCCCAACGCATGCGCGACCGTACGGCAAAGGAACTCCTTGCCGCGGTCCACCCGCACCCTGCCGGGCAGACCACCAAACGGCCCGTAAGGCCCAGCGCGGCTGATACCCGTCCGCAGCGCCGCCAGCACCGCGTCACGCGCCGGCTCATGCGGAGTGACCGCCACCCCCACAACCACCTTCGTCCCCACATCAATGAACCACGTCACCCACGGGCACACCGCCTGCCCCTCGACGTCCACCCGCACCGGGACCCGCTTGTGATCACCCTCCCAGCACGCGTTCCGGTACACCGGCGGACGTTTACCGAACACGTCATGACGCCGACGGCCTGCCTCACCCGAGCGCAACCCCGCCCGCTCCCCCGCCGACAGATCCCGCACGACCGCACGGTGGAGAACCGAAAGAGACGGGACCGGATCCGGTGAAGGGGCCTTCGCCGCACGGGCGACGAGCTCCCGGTGCACCGCAGAGACGTTCCCACCCCACAGCGCAAGAAGTTCCCGGATCTCCCGCGTCACAGTGAACCGCGGACGCGGACGCGGCCCTGTCCTGCCCTCACGACGCGCCACCGACAGCCAGTTCCAAACTGTGCGCTCAGAGACACCCACCGCCGACGCCACCAACCGCACATGCGCCGTACTCAGCTCACCCCGGCCCTCCAGAACAAGCAGCCGACCCACAGCGACCTCACGGCTCGCTCCAGCAGGAACCACCGAATCACAGGAGCCAGAACCCTCCTCTGCGTCCACCAGCCCACCCCTCTGACACGCCGTACAGGTCAGACGCAGACTGGCCCCGCCACGAGACACACGAGCAGACACACCGCACGACGTCACTCCAAGAAGTGACATCCACGCAATGCAAACACATCCCGAAGCCCTCTACCGCTATAGACCCGGCACCAGGACCACCCACACTTCAGCAGCACCCTTCAGCCCCAGATCGGCGCGATGCCTTCAGCACGCGGCCAACTCACCCACCACCACCAGGCACAACCCGACACTGAAAACAAAACACCGACCACTGAAAACCAGAAGCCGAGCATCAACCGGATGCTATTGGCAACCCTGCCCGGACAACGGAGTCCCATCGCCTACGAGACAGCACTCGACACGACATCAACTACCCTGCCCCAAGCCGCATAGCTCGTGTCCAAGATTCCGGGTTAAGGCCCGACGCCCACCCGCTACCACCCCACCGCCCAATCACAGCTGGGACATCGACAAGACTTTTGAACCGCCCTGCCCCCCTGCCCAGCAGGGGGCCATTAGAACTACAGCTGCCGTGATGGAAGTCGCTGGTTTGTCCGCGACCCGCTATAGCCTTACGACTTCAGGCTACACGGAGGGCATAAACCAAACCTGGTCGGGGTAGTTGCCGTAGCCCCATGGATACGTGTTGATCGGCGCGACCCCCGCGTGGAAGCTCCGGGAACAGACATGGCCCAGCCCTGCGTAGTAGCCAGCTCTCCACCCGTATCACCATATTCGTAAAGCCAGAGCTGCGTGTTCGCATTCCCGTTCCCCGCGTTCAAGCCGCAGGGCTCAAGCGTAATCTCATCCGTACTCACGGGCACGTATGTCGCGCACAGCGTGTCGTCCTGCGCAGGCTGAAGATATATCCAACCAGGATGGCTGTCCGATTGGTTCATGTACCAATATTGGTCCGGGTAGTTTTCGCACGGGAATTGATTGATCAGCGCTCCTGCGTAAATGTTGTCACCAGGCACGGACATGCAGTAGCCAGAGTTATTGTTCTGAAAGACGCGGAAGCGGTGACCGTACTTGCGCAGAGCGCGATAGAAGCCAGGAGGCCCACCACAAGGGCATACCACTTGCGGTTCCTCATCCGTGCAGCGAGCGCTGTTGACATACTGATCCCATCAGTGAGGACTGCCAGCTGACCATAAGGAGCGAGGATCGCCGGTGGCGCTTGTAGCCGAGTGAGGTCGTCCCCTAAATCAGGGGAAAGGCGTATCGAGCAGCCCCGCACCGCTGGCCCCACCCCTCTTTCATTGCGGGGTGGGACTCGATCTGTTCCCGACACGCTCGAAGGCGGCAGTGTCGGGGGTGCGATGTTCGGCGGAGGGCGGGGCCTGGGCGTGCAGCAAGCCGACTGGTCAGCCGCCGCCCCAGGCGGGGGCGCCGAGGGTGTAGAGGAGGACGGCGACCGAGGCCAGGGTGAACGCGATCAGCGCCAGGCGCTGCCCAGGGATGACCCGAAGCATTGAAGACTCCTTGAGGTCGGTGGTGTCGGAGTGAGTGCCCGCCGGCGGATCAGTCAGCCGCCGCCGAATTCGGGGGCGCCGAGGGTGTAGAGGAGGACGGCGACCGAGGCCAGGGTGAACGCGATGAGCGCCAGGCGCTGCCAGGTGAGGGTGTGGGACATGGCTGGTTCCTTTCTCGAGCGGCGTTGGCCGGGTGGTGCATGGCGGTTGCGACGAGCAGGGCCGCGGCGATCGCCAGGAGCACGTCGCCGATGCTGACGACGGCGTGCAGAGGCGGAATAGGGATGGTGTCGCCCAGCGCGAGCAGGCGGGTGCTGCGCCCGGCTGGCACGTTTTTGGCAGTCTGGGACCCGGCGCGCAGCCCGGCGACGGCCGCCGCGGAGGGGCTGTAGGGCATCCGGCCGTTGACGGCGATCGGCACAGCGTTGAGAACGGCTCCCGTGAGTGCCAGTCCCACCCCCGCCTTCAACAGCCACGTCCGGCCCCGGGCGTTGACGCCCAGCCAGAGGAGGGCAAGGGCGATGGCCAACCCAAGCAGCGGTGCCCTGAGATGGCGTCCGGCAGCGCCGGGAAGGCCGGCGGTAGCCAGCTGCGCGACCTGCACGGCGGCCGCGATCCACAGCAGCCACAGCCATCGCAGCCGCACGCCCGGCAGCCTGCTCAGCCGGCCACCGCCGAGATACCCCGCAACCGTTCCGACGGCAACCGGTCCGCCGAACAGAATCAGCGCGGTGACGCCCATGACCCCACCCCGCAGATGACCCGCCCCTCCACGCTGATCCCCTTATCCGATGGTCGTCTTCGGGCTCTGGACATCGCCGTAGTACTTACCGTTCAGCCAGAACCCTGCAGAGACCACGTAGGTGCCCGGGCCCGCAGTAAAAGTTTGCCCTTGTCCGTAGCAGCACGCCCCAGGCCAGGCCGTCCCGGTCCAACTGTCGGTCTGGTAATCGCAGCCGAAGTCATGGGCCCATCCGGGGGTGCCGAGCTTGATGGCGTGGGCGCAGATCATGATGCTGCCGCCGTCGTCGTTGTAGAACGGGACGTCGCGTAGATGGTCCTGCGGTCGTCCTCGACGTTGTAGCAGGATCGATGAGGACGCCGCCGAAGACGTTGACGTAGCCGGCTACGGCCGATCGGCACTGGGACGCGCTGTCGGCGTGGGCGCTGCCGGTGCCGGTGACCATGCCTGCGACGGCGATGCTGGCCGCGACGATAGTCTTGGTGATGCCTCCGCCCCAGGCGGGCATATTTCCTCCTCGTGTCAGCCCCGGAGTCGTAGCCCAGATGCCGGGGAGTTGTGGATGGGCGGCCCTTTGTGGGGTCGCTCGATGTGTCCTGGTTTTGCTTTCATACAGCAGCCTGCCTGTATGCGATAAACAACCGCTCAACGCTCAGGTCGCTGGGCAGACGCTTCGTGCTGCTGCTTGGGCCGGTTTTGCGCGAAGCAGCACCACCATGCTGCCCGGGCCATGTGGGGTCACGTTTCCCGTACGAATCCGTACAGCCCGCTTGTAGACTCTCCTTGTCAGGAGCACGGCTTCACGGGGGAGTGAGCGTCGTGGGTGGGCAACGGGGCACTATGCCGGATCCGGGCCAGGCGGCGGATCTGGCGGAGTTCGTCTGCTTGCTGGGTGAGTTGCGGGCCTGGGCGGGGATGCCGTCGTACCGGTCGCTGGCCAAAAGGGTCGGGCCGCTGATGCGGCCGGCACGGGTTGTCTCAACTTCCACGGTCGTGGACGCGTTCAAGACCGGACGCAGTCGCCTGGACCTGGACCTGGTCGTGGGAATCGTCCGGGCGCTGGGGGCAGACGATCCGACGGTGGATCTATGGCGCGCGGCGTGCATCAAGGTCCACGTGCTGGCCAGGACCGGCGGCCCAGCCGGGGTCTTCAGTCAGCTACCCACGGATCTGGCGACGTTCACCGGGCGCCGTGAGGAACTCGCGCGCCTGATCGCGGCCGCGACGCAGCATCACGACCGCAGCGGTGCGAACACGGTCGTGATCTCCGCGGTCGAGGGCATGGCCGGGGTCGGCAAGACCCAGCTCGCGATCCATGCCGCCCACAAACTCGTACGCGCCGGGCACTTCACCGACGTGCAGCTGCATGTGAACCTGCGCGGCTTCGACCCCGAACTCCCGCCCGCCGACCCCTCCGCGGTGTTGGAAGCGTTCCTGCGGCAGCTGGGAGTAGCCGCGCAGCAGATCCCCGAGAGTCGGGACGAGCGGGCGGCGATGTACCGCGACCGAATGCGGGATCGTCGTGCCTTGGTGCTGCTGGACAACGCCGCCACCGAGGACCAGGTCCGCGACCTCATCCCAGCCGGACCTACATGCCTGGCTCTGATCACCAGCCGCCGCAGTCTGGCCGGACTCGACGGTGCCACCCCGCACCTGATCGACACTTTCACCGAAACCGAAGCACTCGACCTGCTCGCCCGGATCGCCGGAGACGACCGTGTGGCCGCCGAACCCGAAGCTGCCGCACGCGTCATCGAGTACTGTGACCGCCTCCCACTCGCCTTGGCGCTGACCGCCGCCCGGCTGCGCTCCCGGCCCGCCTGGAGCCTGGCCGAACTCGCCGACCGGATGCAGGCCGGGCGTCTGGAGGCGATCAGCGCCGGCGGCCGCGCAATACGCCCTGTGTTCGACGCGTCCTACCAGGCACTCCCTGACAGGCCACAGCAGGTGTTCCGCTTCATCGGCCTTCACCCCGGCCCGGACTTCAGCGCAGCGGCGGCCGCCGCATTGGCGGGCATCACCGCCGGCGAGGCCGCCGAGGTACTGGAACTGCTCCTGGACGAACACCTGCTCCAGCAAAAGCGCAGCGGGCGCTTCGAACTCCACGACCTGCTGCGCGCCTACGCCAATGAGCAGGCCAACACCATTGACCCTGACCATGAGCGCCGCGCCGCAGTGCACCGGATGCTGGATCACTATGTGCATACCGCGCACGACGCCGCCCATCTGCTGGAACGGGGCCGGGACCCGCTGAACCTGCCCCCGCCGCAACCAGGGGTCTGCCTGGAACACTTCGCCGACCACGAGCGGGCGCTGACCTGGTTCACCACCGAACATGACGTGCTTCTGAGCGCCGTAGGCCACGCCGCCGCCACCGGTTTCCACGCCCACACCTGGCAGCTGGCCCACGCCCTCGCCACCTACCTCGATCGGCGCGGGAACTGGCACGACCTTGCCGCCGTCGGCAACACTGCAATAGACGCCGCTGACCAGCTGGCCGACCCACTCGGGAAGGCCATCGCCCACAATATCGCCGCCCGCGCCCACCGCCGCCACGGCAACTACGAGGACGCCCAGCATCACCTACGCCACGCCCTCGACCTGTTCCGCCGGACCGGTGACCTGGATGGTCAGGCCGATACGTACATCGAACTCGCCAGAGTGGAGGCGTGGCAGACCCCTCCTGCCATTGCCGAAGCACTTGCGCTCGCCCGTCAAGCCCACGCCTTGTACCAGTCCCGTGGCCACCAGCTGGGGCAGGCCCAGACCCTGACCGCCATCGGCTGGTCGCACGCGCGCCTTGGCGACTCTGCACAGGCCCTGACCTACTGCCGGCAGGCTCTGCCCGTCCTCGAAGAATTCGACGACCGTGAACGGCAAGCCCACGCCTGGGACAGCATCGCCTACGCCCACAGCTCCCTGGGTCAGCACTCCCAAGCCGCCGCCTGCTACAGACGCGCCCTTGACCTGTGCCGCGACCTCGGCGACCGCCCGCTAGAAGCAGACATCCTCAACCGCTTCGGCGACGCCCACCACGCCGCGCACCACCCCCACGCAGCCCACGCCGCCTGGCAACAGGCCCTGGACATCCTCACCGAACTCGATCACCCCTACGCCGACCAGATCCGCGGCAAGATCGGTCTGTACGGTGACCGGCGGGAAATCCCGCACAGGGGGCGCGTCAGAGGCCGGTACGAGCTTGACGTTTAATACTCCAGTGCGCTGTCGTGATCTACCCAGCGGGTTCACTGGCGGTGCGTCGTCGGTAGTGGCTGCGTCGGGCTGTTGCCTGGTGGCGTCTGCGCCAGTTGGACCAGTGCAGCAGCCTGGCCGCGGTGACGGCTGGTGAGTTGAAGACGGCGGCAAGTAGGTGTCGGATCTCCGGGACGGTCAGCGTGATCGGATCGCGGCTGCGGACGAAGTGGTACGTATCTGCGGGCGGTTTGGGGGTCGCGTCGGCTACGAGGGCGGTCAGGAAGGGCAGGGCGAGCATGGCGAGCGTGATGTGCCGATGCCATGAGGTCCAGTGCCTGACCTGGTAGTGGTCGAGTCCGACCTGGCTCTTGGCGGCCTGGAAGCACTCCTCGACGCTCCAGCGGGCGCCGGCGACGCGGACCAGTTCGGACAGGGGCACTTCGGTGGGTGACCAGCACAGGTAGAAGGCGAGCTCGCCGGTGGAGCGGTTGCGGCGGATGAGCAGGTGGCGGTGGCTACCGGTGCCGATGTGGATCCAGGCCCAGTCGCAGTAGCGCGGTCCTTTCGCGCCGTTTCCGGCGCTCTGACGGTGCCAGGCCGTGGCGGGCAGGCGGCCGGCGAGGGTGTCGGCGCGGGCGGGAGTGCGGCCGTAGTTGATTCTCACCCGTGTCGAGCAGGCGACGGCCAGGACATAGCCGATGCCGCGCGCCTTGAGGGCGGCGTGGAGCTGAGGGTCCTGGCCGTAGGCTTCGTCGTCGGTCACCCAGGAGGCGGTGATCCCGGCGTCGTAGCGCGGCCTCGATCATCTGCTCGGCCAGGCGGGGCTTGGTGGCGAACTGCACCGTCTCGGGTATCCCGGCCGCGGTGCGGCGTTCTGGATCATTGGACCAGGAGTGTTCGGGGAGATAGAGACGTCGGTCGATCAGGGCCCGTCCCCGGCTGGTGGCCAGGGCGAGGAACACGCCGACCTGGGCGTTTTCGATGCGTCCCGCGGTGCCGGTGTACTGCCTCTGCACTCCCGCCGAGGACCGGCCCTTCTCGGTCGCGGCGGTCAACAGCGCGCTGCAGCGCGCCCGTGCGGCCCTTGCCGACGTGGGCGATGCCGGTGCGGTCACCGAGCCGGACGACCCCGAGGTGCGGGCGGTCATCCAGCGGTACATGCAAGCGTTCGAGGCGGCGGATGTACCCGCTTTGGTGCGGCGGCTGGCCGACGACGCGGTGCTGGAGATGCCTCCGGTGCCGCTGTGGTACCGGGGCAGCCGGGACTACGGCCGGTTCATGGAGTGGGTGTTCACGATGCGTGGCGGGGGCTGGTGCATGCGGGAGCTGACCGCCAACGGGCAGCCCGCGGTCGCCGCCTACGCGCCGCAGCCCGGTGGCGGGCACGGTCTGCACACCTTGCAGGTCTTCACCGTCGCCGATGGCCACATCGCGCACAACGTCGTGTTCGCCGATCCGCGCGTCTTCGATGGCTTCAAGCTGCCGCGTGAGATTCCCGCAGGCGAGTTCCGCCGGGAGCGATGAGTCCGGGCGGTGCGGCCGGTAGGTACCGGTGAGCACCGAACCGAGGGGAATTTCGTCGTGAGTGTCATCGTCATCGAGTTCATCACCCTGGACGGAATCGTGTCCGACCCGGACGGATCCGCCGGCACGCCGGGGGGCGGCTGGGCCTTCCGGCACGGCCCGCAAGCGGTCGCCGGGGACAAGTTCCAGCTCGGCCGCACGCTGGACGACGGCGTGCTGCTGCTGGGCCGCGCCACCTGGCGGCTGTTCTCTCAGCTGTGGCCGGGCCGCGACGACCCGTTCGCCACGCGGATGAACACGGTGCCGAAGCTGGTCGCCTCCCGCACCCTGACCCACGCCGACACATCGGTATGGGCGAACTCCCAGCTCCTGGACGGCGACCTGGTCGACGCTGTCAAGCACGAGCGGCGGGACGTGGTCGTCACCGGGAGTCTGAGCGTCGTGGACCGGCTGATGACCGCCGACCTGGTCGACGAGTACAGGCTGCTGACCTTCCCCACCGTCCTCGGCACCGGCCGGCGCCTCTTCCCGACCGACGGCCCCCACGCCGAGCTGGAGTGTCTGGCTGCCGAGCAGGTCGGCGCCGCCGTCCTCACCCGCTACCGGAAGGCCGCCCGATGACCGCCCGCTTCATCGCCCTGTACGAGACACCCGCCGCCCCTGCGGCATTCGACCGGCACTACCACGACGTCCACATCCCACTCGCACGCCGCCTGCCGAGGCTGCGCCGCTACGCGATCGGCCGCGACCTGGTCGCCGTCCGCGGCGGCGCGCCGTACTACCTGGTCGCCGAGCTGGAATGGGACACGATGGACGAGCTGCACGCCGCGTTCGCCTCACCCCAGGGACGCGCCACCGCGGCCGACGCCGCGCGCCTGCAGGAACTCGCCCCGGTCCGCAGCATGATCTTCACCGTGGGCGAGAGCGTGCTGTAGGTGACCTCCGCCCGTATGCGCAACGGTCGAGCCAGGCTCAGCCCGCTCGGATCATCCGCGTCGGTGCCAGCGAAGACGCCCGCTCGCCCGAGCGTTGCGAAGTGAGCAGCTACCGACGCTCGGGCGAGTCGGCGCACCCCTTCAGCTTCGGGGATGAGCTGAGTCTGTATGTGCCGTGGTCACCGCGTGGCCTCGGCCACCGGCCGGTCGTGGAGGAGGGCGAGGAGCTGTTTCGTGTGGCCGGGCAGTTCTGCCTCCGCCAGTCCGGTGACGATGTCGCGCAGCGACATGGGCTGATCAACCAGGAGGGCGTCGTTGGACAGGAGCCGGGCGGGCACCAGGGTGGCGAGCTCGGCGTCGTTGAGCGCCGCGCCTCCGGCGAGTGCGCACAGAGCGGCTGCCTGGCCGCCGATGCGCTCCCGGAGACCGGCGTTGGCGCCGGCGTGCGCGATGGTGTGCCGAATGGACCAGGCGTCGAGGGCGATCCGGTTGCCGTACGTCGCCTTGGCCCCCGCTGCGACACCTGCGACGGCGGCGATGGTGGCGCTGGGAGCCGGCGGACCAGCCCGACGAGAGCGTCGGCGACTGGCGGTGGTGGCCGCTGGACGCCCTACCCCCGGCCCTGTTCGAGTGCAGCGCCCAAATCCTCACCGCCTGGCGACCCGACCTCCCGATCGACCACGCACCAAAGCGAAGACCCATCGCCTGCCATGACCAGAAAACGGAGACGGCCGAAGAGTTCCTGCGGGCTGCTGTCGACAACGGCACCCGGGGCGGACGCCCGGTTCAGTGCTCTTGCGGCGCCAACTCCACGACTCAGCCCGCCTGATCGGAATGTACGCCGCGGGCCGAATGATGCGGGTCGGGCGGGCGGCGGTAGGCACCAGGGACCCATTGTCCTCCGCGGCAGATCCCTGCACCGGTGTCCGAGAAGACGTACTCGGACGCGATGTTGCCGTTGCCCAGCCATTCGCGTCGCTCGACCGGACGGGCCAGGACACGCTCGAACCAGTCGGCCGTGACCTGGGCCAAGCCCCCGGGCTGCCCACGGCGTCGATGACATCCACGCGCGACCGCTCGACCGGATACGGGTCAAACGTCTGGTTGTGGAGCTCACCGCCCCGGATGCGCGTTCCGTCGAAGCACACCGTGATCAGGCAGAGGTTCTGAGGTCGTCTTCCTCGTCCTCTTCGAACCAGTCCCACTTGAGCACGGGCGAACCTTACCGGTCACGCTCCAGGGCACCGCCACAGCCCGGCCTTGCACGGACGCACACTCCGAATCGTCCGGATGTCCGTCAGCCCGGGAAGGAAAGAGAAATGCTGGGGCTCGGCTGCTGCTGCAGTTCGTCAGAGGACTCCTTGGACACGAGCCTTCCACCGGCGAAGCAGAACCGAAAGACTGACGGATCCATCACGGCGCCCGACTCCGAATAGTAATCGCACTGCTGACCCGACCTCGCGGGCGGGAACTTCGAAACGTCAAGTCCCTGCGCCGGAGCGCCCAGTCTTTTCAGTACACTTGACCGCTGATCACCTATCTTCACCGCCTGATACTGCTGGTCGCTGATCACGCCGACACTCGCCGTGTCCTGCCGCAAGAACCACACGACGCAACCGACGACGATCACCAGCGAGACCACCACAACCGCCGCCGTGACAAGCCGCCGCCCGCCTGCTTTGTTGGCACTTTTTCCCATCCCATTCCCTTCGCAGGAGGTCCACACGACGGCCGTCTTTCACTTTGCGCATTTCCCGAATACCATACCGCACCATCCGTGGCCCGGGAGGCGTGCATCGCCTCCCGGGCCACGGATGAGTCACGACACGGGCAGATCAATGGGCGCAGAAACCCCGCCCACCCAGAAATTCTGAGCCAGCCCCGTACCTTGCATTCTGGAGAGCTCGGTTGCCGATATGGAAACTCCCATCGACTTGAATGGCTGACTGTCGAAGTCGTAGTACTTCGACATTTCGAACTGGAACTGCATCTGTCCCGACCCGGTCATCTGCCCGGCAATTCTGAAGTCGAAGTCCTTCAGCGCCAGGTGGAAGTCCTGCTCCGATCCCGGGTCCGTCGAGTACGGCGGCACGCTGTCGCTCGAGATGGGACCGTCGACCACACGGGTCGTCAGCCAGTTCTGCTGCACGAAGGACGTTTTTCCGTGTTGCAGTGCCAGCTTCATCTCTTTGAGCGCGATGGCGTTCAAGTAGGTCCTGACGTTCGGTGTTTTGTACAGGTCCGACAGAACGTCCTGTCCCAGATTCACCGGTTCGCCGCTGCCGCCCAGGAAATGCTGGAGCAGGAAGGAGGAGACTCCGTAGCCGAGGAACTGTGCCAGGCCCGCCATGTTGTTCAGCTTGTTCCACGTGTGCTGATCATCCGCTGTGGGTTGGAGAGAGCCGAACGAGGGGCCGGCAGCGTCACAACTCTCCGAATGCGGACAACCCGGTCCGTTGCTTCCCCACTGGCCCACGTAGTCGACCGGATCGTAGGACTGACCGCTGCCCCCACCCTGCTGTTGCTCGTACCGCGCCTCGCAGGCGTCGATGGCGGCCACGGTGCCCTGGCATCCGTTGTCGTCGATCAACCTGTGGCCGTCGAGTTCGACGTTACTGATGGGGTTGCCCCCGCCGAACGCGTAACGATTGCCGGTGTAGGGGTCCGTGGTCATGTCGCTGTCCGCGAGGGCGCCTTCGTACATGTCGCGGGTGAGGAACCGGTTCATTGAGGGGTCGTAGTTGCGGAACCCCATGTTGTAGTTGCCGGTGTCGCCGTCGATGCGCTTGGAGTTGAAACGGTAGACGTTGTACGGGGTGGCGGTGGTGGTGCCGGTGGCGCCGGATCCGGTGTTCTTGTCGACGCCGGTGTCCTGGCTGGTGTCGTCCTTGCCGTAGGCGGTGTAGCCGTAGGTGGCCTTGGTGTTGCCGCCCGCGTCGGTGATGGCCTGGACGTCCGTGTGCGGGTTGTAGGTGTAGTAGGTCGGCGTCTCGGTGCCGTCCGTGTTGTGGACGATCTGGTCGAGCCGCTCGCCGGTCGGCGCGTACTGGTAGCTCTTGGTGACCGTGCCGCCCGCAGACTCGTCGGCCAAGGCCTTGGAGGTGGCCAGGTAGTCGAAGTTGGTGGTCTTGGCGTTGGACGAACCCGCGTTGTCGGTCTGGGAGACCGTGCGGTCGAACGGGTCGTAGGTGTAGTTGGTGGTGACCGTGCCGGAACCGGTGTTCTTGGCCTCGGTGGCGATGTGGTCGAATCCGTCGTAGGTGTAGCGATCGATGACGGTGCCCGCAGCGGTGACGGTGTCGGTGCGGCCGAAGGGGTCGTAGTTGTAGTTGGCGGTGGTTCCGCCCGCGGTTGCGGTCAGCAGCCGGTTGCGGTCGTAGACGTTGGTCGTGGTGGTGCTGCCGACCGTCTGCGAGGTGATGTTGCCTGCCAGGTCGTAGGCGTAGCTCTGGTTGTTGTTGCCATCGGAGTTGGTGACCGAGGCGACCTGGTCGCGCGGAGTGTAGGTGTCGGTGGCCGTGCGGTTGAGGCTGGTGCTGCTGTTGTCGGCGCTCTGGGTGACCGAGACGTCCTGCGTCTGGTTGCCGTTGGGGTCGTAGGTCAGGGTGTGCTGGGCGACCACCGTGCCGCCGGAGGTCTTCTCCACCGTGCCGGCCAGTGAGTTGTCCAGGTTGTAGGTGTTGGTCACCACGTTGCCGTTGGCCTTGGTCTCCGTGGCGATCTTGAGCGCTGGTGTGTAGGTGTAGCTGGTCGTCTTCCCGGTGTCCGTGGAGGTTTCCTTGTTGACCACCTGGGTGAGCAGGTTGCGGACATCGAACGTGTAGCCGGCGCTGGACGCGTCGTGGGTCTCGCTGAGCGGATTGCCCGCGGCGTCGTAGGTGAAGCCGGTGGTGTGCTTGACCGTGCCGGACAGCTTCTCCTGCAGTTGGCTGAGCCGGTTCAGGCCGTCGTAGGTGTAGGCGTAGTCGTCGAACTGTGCGCCCGGTGAGTTGTCGGCCAGGTCGGTGAGGTTGCCGTTGGGGTCGTAGGTGTAGGTGAAGGACTTCGGGTTGGGCTGGGTGTCACCGGAGTTGTTCCGGACCACCTTGATCGCGTCCGCGACAACCGTGCCGCCGGAGTTCTGGGCGAGGCTGATCTTCTGGCCGGTGCCTGCCTGGGTGAAGGAGTAGGAGCCCAGGGAGACCCAGGTGCCGGTGTTCTTGGTCTGGTCCACCGTCGAGGTGGCGGAGCCCCCGTTGTAGTTGATGGTGTACTGAGCGGTGGTCGCCGCACCGGTCACGCCGGGGAACTGGGCATAGACCTGATACGTGCCGTCCTGGGGGATGTTGAGGTTCCAGGTGAAGGCATCCGTACCCGAACCGGCGGCGTGCGTCCGGTAGTTGTAGCCCTGGTAGCCGGTGCCCGTCGTCGAGGTCGACCAACTGCCGGTGCTGCTGACGTTCTGGGTGTCGGAGTTGTCGACCATCTCCACCTGCAGACCGACGGGCACTCCGTTGTCCGTGTGCGACTGCAGCTTGCCGTCCGGGTAGTAGCCCCAGCTCTGCGTACGCGAGGAGGAGCCGCCCGCGGAGGTGATGGTGCGGGAGGTCTGCTTCCCGATCGCGTTGTAGTCGTAACTGGTGGTGATCCCCCACGGGTCGGTGGAGGACTTGGTCCAGCCGTTGTCCCAGTAGGAGGTCGTGGTGGTGCTGTTGACCGTGCTGTTGCCGGACGGCGGAGCGGTCACCTTGGTCAGGCGGCCTGCGGCGTCGTAGCTGTAGTCGGTCTCCGGCGCGGTGTTGTACGTGGAGTCATTGGGGTTGTACGCCCCGAACTCGGCGCTCTTGCGGTTGTCCGCGTCGTAGGTGGTCTTGGTGGTGTAGGCGTTGGCGATCCCGGAGGCAACACCGCGCGGGGTGATGGTGGCGGTCTTGTTGCCTACCTGGTCGTACTGGTACTGCGTGGTGTCGTACGTGATCGTCCCGCCCGAGCTGGTGTGCGGGACCTGGACCTGGGTGACGTGACCGTCCTGGTCGTTGGTGAACAGGGTGGTGTTGCCGTTCTGGTCGGTGGTCGAGGTCTTCGCACCGTCCAGGTCGTACGCCGTCGACGTCGTGTAGTTCGCGGCGTCCGTCACCGTGGTGGGTCGGTGGTCCAGGTCGTAGGCGGTCTTGGTGGTGTGGTTGAGCGGATCGGTGACCTGGATCTTGTTGCCCACATCGTCATAGGACGTGGTGGTCTTCTTCCCGGCCGCGTCGGTCACCGTGACCGGCTCGTCGGCCGCGTCGTAGGTGGTGGTGATGGTGTACGAGCCCGCCTGCGCACCTGAGACGTTGCCGTCCGGAGTGGTCATGGTCAGCTGGTTGCCGACCGCGTCATAGGTGTAGGTCGTGGTACGGGTCGGCGCCGTGGAGGTGTCCTGCGGCAGGGTCGAGGACGTCGCCTGGTCATTGGCGTCGTAGACGGCCGTGGAGACGGCGCCGTTGGGGGCTGTCTTCTGGGTGATGTTGTCGTTGGCGTCGTAGGCCGGCGCCGGGGTGGTGATGTAGACGCCGTTGGCCTGGTCCTTGGCGGTCTTGCCGTCCATCGGGCGCAGGAAGACGTCGTAGTTCTGGGTGGTGGTGTGGCCCAGGGCGTCGGTGGTCGAAGTGACCTCGCCGCGTGGGCCGTAGACAGCAGTCGCGGTGTTGCCGAGCGGGTCCTTGGTGGTGTCCGGGTAACCCGAGGGGTCGTAGTTGGAGTAGGTGGTGGTGTGGTTGTTGGCGTCAGTGGCCGTCAGCAGCTCACCGGTGGCGTCGTACGTGTAGGTGGTGGTGTAGCCGGAGCCGGCCTGGGTGCCGTTCGGGTCCTGGACCGACGTCGGGTTGCCGTTGGTGTCGTAGGAGAAGTGCCAGTGCCGACCCGCCGCGCTGGTCTTGTCGGTGATGTCGGCGATGTGGCCGGACAGCGACGTCTGGTAGTTGTAGGTGACCGCGGCCGTGTTGTTCTTGTTGGCCAGCGCGTCCTTCTTGGTCAGCGGGTAGCCGGTGTTCTGGTCGTAGGTCCAGGTGGACTGGGCGCCGTTGTCCTCGGTCAGTGAGGTGACGTTGTTGTCCGTGTCCCAGGCCAGCGTGGTCTTCTGATTGAGGGCGTTGACTGCCTGCGTCAGGCGGCCGGTGGAGTCCACCTGATAGGTGGTCGCGTGGTTGTTGGCGTCGGTCACCGTGGTCTGTATCGCCGCGCCCGTGATGGCACCCGGCTCGGTGTAGGCAAAGCCCGTGGTGTGGTTCAGGCGGTCGGTGACGTTCTGCGTCCACCAGTGGAACTTCGGATCGGTCACCGGGTCGTAGTACGAGATCGTCGTCGCGTGACCACGCGGGTCGGTGACCTGGGTGAGCTTGACGTTCTTGTTCCCCTGCGTGGCGTCGTAGGTGAAGTTGAAGGTCTTGGCGGCGGAGTTCCCGGCGCCGTCGACCATGCGGGCCATCAAACCCTGGGTCGTGTAGTAGAAGTCGATCTCTCGGCCGGAGATGTCGATCAGCGACTTGATGTGGTCGATGATCTTCGGGTTGGTCAGGTTGGTGTCGTTGACCAGGTTCCCCGTCGAGTCGATGTAGCTGTAGTTGTCGCCCTTGTTGTAGTAGTTGACCGTGAGCGTCTTGCGGCCCGTCGGGTCGGTGATGTAAGAGAGGAACTCCTCCGGCTTGTTCTCCGACTTCCGTGAGCTGTAGGTGAAGTCGGCCTCGTTGCCGTTCTTGTCCACCACTGCGGTGGGGAAGCCCTCACAGTCGTAGAAGAACTGAGTGCGGTCAGGCCGGGTCATCTCCCAGGCTCGCGCGTTGGTGATCTGCGGCCCGCACGATGCCAGCTGCTGCAGATACAGGTGCACGCCCGCCGGCGACGTCCACGTACTCGTGGTCGAGTTCCACGTCCATACGTGGGAGGTCCCGTCGCCGTCGGTCATGGTGACCTCGGTCGGGTTCGGGTTGGGGTGGAAGTCGAGCGGGGTGCCGAGCCTGGTGGGCGTGGACGTCTGCAGCGACCAGCCGTAGCCGAGGGTGGAGTCGGTCGTGTCCAGCGAGTTGTACGACATCCGGGCGAAGGTCGCGAAGCCGCGGGACGGGTTGGAGAACGCGTTGTAGTTCCAGACCGTGTTACCGGAGGAGTCGTTGGTGTACAGCGCGGAGCCGGCACCTGTGGCCCGGGTCGTGTACTGGTAGAACTTCTCCAGGCCCAGCTGATTGGACCCCGGCTCCTCGACCCCGGTGGCCTGGGCGAGCGAGCCGATCCCGCCGGTTCCTGAGGACAGGTAGGAGCCGGTGCTCGTGTTCTTCATGTCCCACGAGAGCGTGTAGGCGCCCTTGGTGTTGGTGTCCGTCGGGGTCGGCGGGGTGACCTGCGCGTTCAATGTCTGCTGTGCGCCCGGCGTCATGTCCGACGGCAGTGAGGTCGCCAGCTGGTTGCCGGTGTTGGTGACGTCGGTGCCGTCGGGCAGCGTCCAGTGGTAGGTCAACTGCTCGTTGGAGGCGGACCAGGTCGACCCGGTGGTGTTGTTGATGGTGACCGGGACGGTGTAGGTGGTGCCCGGGACCATCTTGGTCGGCGTGGTGGGGGCGTAGTACGTGGAGTCGGTGGTGGTGTCCAGGTAGGTCACCACCAGCTGGGGCGCGAGAGCCGGCTCGGCGGTGTTGGGGCCGGCGAACAGGGTCCGCTCCTGCGGTGCAGTCGACGCCTCGCTGGAGAGTTTCACTTCCAGGCCGTGATTGGAGCTGGGGGTGTTCACCCAGCCCTGCACGATCGCGGTGGCGTCGAACTTCTGCCGATTCGGATCGTTCGTCAGTCCGGAGATGGTGCCGTCCGCGGTGGCGTTGTAGTCACCACCGGCGGTCGTCCACGCGGTGGTGGAGTTGGCGTTGTTCCAGGTGGCCTGGGACTGGGTGAAGCTGCGGTTCAGCGCGTGCAGTTCGTAGACGGCCCCCGACGTTCCCGTGGTCGTCTGCTCCTGCCACAGCTTCAGGTGCGCGTCCATGATGGTCGCGGTGGACGGGATGGTGGACGGCAGTGCCCCGAAGTCGAAGACCGAGCGGGCGTTGCCGTAGGTGGAGGAGTTGTCGCCGACCTCCAGCCACTGCTGCGGCACGCTCGACGTGCCGTCCGAAAGTGTGTTGAGCACCGTGGTCGGCTTGGCCGAGGACAGTGTCGTTGCCGACCCGCCGCGCAGGATCACGGTGGTCAATCCGGCCTTGGGCAGCCGGACCAGTTGAGTCGGTGCCGGGATCAGTGCGCCGGAGGCGGTCTTGACGACCACCATGTAGTAGTAGGCGTTGCCGTACGGGTCGCTGCTGGAGGTCGGGGTGGGTTGCGCGGTGGTGTCCACGAAGCTCGTGGTCCCGGTGGCGACCGGGGCGACCTCCGTGGAGGCGGAAGGGGTGAAGGTCTGGTACACGCTGCGGTGCACCTGGTACTCCACGATGTCGTTCGCCGAGCTACCGGTGTTGTTGGTGTAGGTGTTCCAGGACAGCTCGGCGCCAGTGGAGTGGATCACCGACGGCGGGTTCAGCGTCACCCCGGGCACGCCATAGGTGACCACCAGCTGGGGGTAGTTGGCGGTCTCACCGCCGTAGGAGTAGATGCTGCCCTCGTACCGCGGCCCGCCCTGGGACAAGGTCGACTCGTTCGCCGCCTTCACCACGAACCCGTAGTTCGGCGACGTTCCGTTCAGCCAGCCCTGTACGGTGGAGGTCACCGCGTAGGAGTTCCACACGTCCTGCGTGTAGGCGGCCTTCGTCGCCGTGCCGGCCAGCGCGCCCGTGATGCCGTTCGCGCTGTTCCAGGTCGCGGTCGTCGGGTCCCAGGCGGCGGCCGCCGCATGCGCCTCCAGCGACACCGCGTTGGCCGCGGTGGTGTGCGTCTGGTCGTAGTACAGGTTCAGCGACGCAGACGTGATCGTCGTGCCCGCAGGCACCGACGGCAACGGGAATTTGATCAGTGCACGGGAAGCACCGGTCGCCGTGGTGCCGACCGACAGCCGCCAGCTGGTGTCGTAGTTGGTGGTCGGCCCGTCCGAGGAGATCATCACGTTCGACGCCTGCGACGGCGTCGGTGCCACCAGGATCGTCGGGTCGATCACCACCGGGTACTGCCGATGCGCATCGGCCAGCCATGACGCGTTGGGCCGGATCGTGATCCGCAGCGTGCCCGACTTCGCGTCCCAGCGCATCGACTGCGACACCTTCGTGGAGTACGCCGTCCCGTACGGCGACGAGGCGTCGGCCTTCGAGTCGGACATGTAAGGCGCCGGGATCACGAACGTGGTTCGGTTCGCCTCGCCGCCGGTCAAGGCGATCGACCCGTCACGTCGCTGCCGCGGGGTGAACCCGCCCACCTTCAACGTGAACGAGTAAGCCGTCCCAGCCGTGGGTGCCTTGGCCAGGACGATGCTCTCCTTCAGCCCGCCCGGCTCGACCTGGTAGCGAAGGTCCGCACCGGGCAACGCGCCCGGATACGCCACCGTGTCCCCGGACACCTTCGGCGTCCTGGTGTGGGCGCCGTCCGCGCCCAGCTGCACGAAGCTCGAGCCCTGCTCGACGCGCACCAGTGACGAGGCACGGCCGGAGAAGTAGCTGTGGAACGTGTTGGCCTCACTGCCCACGGCGAACCCGCCGTGGGACACCGGCTTGACCGCCGTCCTGATCGTCTGCCATGCCCCGCGCGCGTCGCGGTAGTGCACCGGGACGGCCGAGACGACCCCCTGCACCCGGCCGTCGGAGAGCCGGTAGAACGACTCGTTCGCCGTCCGCCGCTTGGTCAACTCGGTAACACGCCGGGCATGCGGATCGACATGCACGCGTGGTGTCGAACGACCCTTCGGTGGTGACCACTTGAACGTGGTCGACTTGGCCTTGACGCTCTTGTCGTCGTCCTTGAACCAGCCGCGCGGATCCCACCACCCGTAGTCCGAGCCGTGATGCGACCCCGACCCCGAAGATGAGGCTTGCACGGCAGCGGCGTGCTCGGTCGCGGACGCTGCTTGCGGCATCCACGTCGCGAACACAGCCGACACCGCCACGCAGGCAGCAAGCCGTTTCAACCGGTGCATCGACCAACACCCCTCTGGTGGCTGGTGACCGCGCCATTCGCGCCCACCAACTCCGAGCACCGCAAGACGGCCTGAAATCGTGACACCCCCCACCACAGAAGGTGATCCATGTCACATACAGGCTCGTAAGATGACCGTCATCGCCCCCAATTGCCCACACAGTTGGAGGGAAAGCCGCCGCCGGGCCCCTACAGCAGAGTCAAACGGGCGTTGTATAACTCCTCCGGTCACCCCTCCCGACGATCACCGATGCGTCACTCTTCGCCCTTTCATCCGCCTTTTCACCGAACGGAGAACGGCCATGGCCGCATCGATCCGCAGACGTCCCACCCGGACCGGCGCACTCCTGCTCCTCGTTCCCGCACTGTGCCTGACCAGCTGCAGTGAGAGCCCACGGCCCACCAGAGCCACCGGTTTGGACGCACCGCACAGCGTCACGCTCACGGTCGACGGCGGCGGCACCGCGGACGTCAACTGGTCCACGGCCACAGGCGGCAAAACCGCCCACACCGCCCTGCCCTGGCACACCACGGTCCAAGCACCCACCGGACGCCACGAAGTCACCCTCAGCCTCGTCCTCGGCCGGCACGGCGGACAGGCCACCTGCTCCATCGCCATCGACGGACGACGCGTCAACAGTTCCCTGGCACAGGGCAAGTTCGGCCGAGCCACCTGCCATACCCCCATCGGCACGGACAACGGCGCCAATGCCTGACGGACGCGGCAGCAGAGACGACGACTCCGGCCCCGGCAGACCACACCGGACCGACCACACGCTCGACACCGCCGTGGAACACGCCCGCAAAGGCGACGAAGACGCCTTCCGTCACCTCTACCGAGCCGTCCAACCACGGCTGCTGAACTACCTGCGCGCCCTGGTCGGCCAGGCCGACGCCGAAGACGTCGCCTCCGAAACCTGGACCAGGATCGCCCGCGACATGCGCTCCTTCCGCGGCGCCGGGGACGAGTTCCGCGCCTGGGCAGCCACCATCGCCCATCACCGCGCGGTGGACCACCTGCGACGACGTCGGCCCGGTACCCCGCTGCCCATCGAGGACATGCCGCATCGGGCCGCGAGCAACGACACCGAACGCGAAGCGGCCGAGAGCATCTCCACCGCCTCCGCCCTCGCCCTCATCGCCGAGCTGCCCCCGGACCAGGCACAAGCGATCCTGCTCCGCGTCGTTGTCGGGCTGTCCGCTCCGTCCGCCGGGAAGATCCTCGGCAAACGGCCGGACGCGATACGTACCGCAGCTCACCGGGGACTGCGTAACCTCGCCCGCAGACTGCAACCGGCCGCCAAGGCCAACGGTGACCACTCCCGCAGAACGTCACGGCGCACGGTTTCGCTACCATCTCCAGCCACAACACTAGGGGAGGCGACATGAGCGACAGCCCCCCAAACCCAAGCCGCCGGGGCCTGAATCGACGAGCCCCGGCCATCGACGAATCCGAACGCCTCCTGGACACAGCAGCGCGAGGCAACGGTCCGGCCGGGGATCCCTTGGCCCTCCTCCTCACAGCAGCGGCAACGCCGGCCCCTGTCGACACGCTGACCGGCGAGGACGCGGCCGTCGCGGAATTCCGCGCGGCGGGGCGCCCCACGCCCGCCGTGTGGCGCCGGGCCATCCGGGCAGCCGCCGCTGCCGTACTCGCCGCCCTTGCCCTCGGCGGTGTCGCGGTCGCCGCCGACCATGCCGGACTCCGCCTGCCCCTGCTTCCCCACCACCCGACACCGACTCCTCGGAATTCCCCCGGTCTGCAGCACAGCCCGACCTCACCGACCGCGACGGCTCCTGCCGGCACGCGGCACAACCCGACTCCGCTTGCCGCGACGACTCCAGCCGGCACGACCATACCTGCGACGCACGACGGCACGGAGACGCCACGCGCCGACCGACGCGGACTGCAACCGCACGCATCGCGCGGGCGTGTCCGCGGCCGGGAACAGCACGCCACTCCCGCCCCGGACCGCCGCAGGGCTGACCGGGACAAGCACTTACGCAAGAGTCGCGTCCAGGACCACAGCCATATCGGGAAGGCCGACTTTTAGGGCTTGCCGGGAAACAAGCCGTGGCTTCCGGCTGCTGGGATCGTTGTTCTGGTATGGGGAGAGTGGAGGGGATCGAGGCGGTCCTGGCTGCGAAGTTCCAGGCCCTGTTACCGCATCTGGACGAGCGCCGGCGCCGGCTGGCCATAGGGGCGGAAGCGCGGTCGTTGGGGCATGGCGGGATCAGGCTCGTCGCCGCTGCGGCCTGGGTCCGGGGAGGCACGGTCTCGCGCGGGGTGGCTGAACTCGAGTCCGGGCAGGTGTCGGCGTACAAGCGAACGTGGCCCTGGCACGATTTCCGTGATGCTGGGGTGTGCCACCGCCGGTGACGCTTCGTCACGAGTAGCGGCGTCGGAGCAAGGCTGAGGATGACGCGGTGGCGGAGCAGCGGGACCCCCGCGCGTCCGGCCATTGATCCGCTTCTGGAGCTTCAGATCGGTGATGCGGCCTTCGTTGACGCCGGAGTTGAACGGGGTGGTAATGCCCTGCACGACTGCGGGCTGGTCCTCGCGGATGGCCTTGACCAGGCCGGCCAGTGCGGGAAGTCGGGAGGTTGCGAGTTGGTCGAGCCAGGCCGGCAGCGTGGCGGCGTCGCGGGTGTCGAGCATGGCGGCGAACTGACGGACCAGGTTGTGGGTTCGGTTCAGCTCTGGGCAGTGCTCGAGCAGCCGCCGGAGTGCCTCGGCTGCGTGCAAGCTGCGGCGGGACGGCGTGGTGGTGATCCAGCGGGCGACTTGGCGGGGTGAGGGCGGCCGCTCGCGCGGGGTGTCGATTGGCAGGCCGCGGCGTAGCGGTGCGAGGGCCATCTTGACGCGTTGGCAGTGGCCGCCGTAGCCCTTGGCGGCGATCTCCTGGTGCAGCACGGTCGCGGTGTGCTCGCCTTCCTCCACCGTTGCCGAAGGTAGTCGAGGTATGGATCGAGGCTGGTGGGTTGGCGGGGCCGGGTGCGCCTTACGCAGTCCTGCCAGGTGGTGGCCCGGGCGTACTTGGCCACGGTGCGCCGGTTCAGGCCCAGCTCGCGGGCTGCGGCGCTGAGCGAGCAACCGGTGTCGGTCACCGCGTGCACTGCCTCGAACAGCCGCTTCGCGTGGCGACGGGCTGGGGTGTCGGCCTGGCCAGACCGTGCCGTCGCGGTCGTTGGCGACGGTGCCGGTTCGGGTGGGGGTATTGCGGCGTGCAGGCAGCCGCGGTGGGTGGCCGCGATATCCGCGATCCGCTTCGACAGCCCCTGCCACAGGTGGAAGCGGTCGCTGACCTGCACCGCGTCCGGGGCGCCGTCGGTGATGCCCTGGCGGTAGACCAGCGAGCCGTCCCGGCAGACCACCTCGACACCGGGGTGCGTCCGCAGCCAGGCGGCCAGCTGCTCGGCGTCGCGCCCGGCCCACAGCTCGATGGGTAACCGGGTGGTGGCACCCACCAGCAGGGTTCCGTAGACGTCCGCGTACAGCGCGTAGTCGTCACGCCCAGCACCCGCGGGACCAGCGGTGACGGAAGCGGCAAGCGCATCAAGTGGAAGAGCACGCTGGTCCGCGACAGCGGCACCTTGAGGATCTGCAGCAGTCGGGCGCCACCACGGCCGGCGAGAAGCACCCCGGCCATCTCCACCAGGTGCCGCAGAAGCGGACTGCGGCGCTGATAGCGCACAGTCAACCCCTCGACCTGCTCGACAAACGTCCGCCGGCCACAGCCCGGGCTACCACAGAACAACCGCCGTACCGACAGCCCGATCAACACCGGGCACCCTCCGACAGCGACATCGGCCAGCGTGCGGCCATAGCGACTGTGCACCCGCGCCGAACCACGACCACAGTCCGGACAAGCCACCGTCAACCCGCGGGTGCACGCCGTGATGCGGACCACGCCGCCCGCCACCCACACCCGTTCCACCCGCACCGCATCAAGGTGCGAAAACATGATCCGTACGAGGTCATCACACTCGCTGACAGTGCCGCTACCCGTGACGGAGCGTCACCGGCGCACGGTGGCACACCCCAGCATCACGGAAGTCTTGCCATGGCCACTCAGACGCGTACCTGGACACCATGTTCGCCCGGGAGACACGCGATGCGCACGCGCCCGGTCGTACCCCCGCGGCCCGCCCACACGCGAGGCCCGCACCCCGGCCGGGGCCTCAACTGCGCTCGCCCAGCACGGCGAGGAGTGGACGGTGGGCCACGGTGGACCCGTGCGTCTGTGGGATGCGGTCGAGGATCACCTGCTGCGCCGGCGGACGGATGGCGCTCCGCCGCTGGAACGCTTCGAGGTCCTCGCGACACCCGAGGACCAGAGCATCACCTGGCCGACGGCCTGACGTCCCGCCAGCATCGATGAGCCCCGGCCGGTGGATGCATATCGGCCGGGGCCTCTTGCGTGCGGCGTTACAGGGGGCGGATGTTTTCCGCCTGCGGGCCCTTCTGGCCCTGGGTGACGTCGAACTCGACCTTCTGGCCCTCCTGGAGCTCACGGAAGCCCTGGGACTGGATGTTCGAGTAGTGGGCGAAGACGTCCGGGCCGCCGCCCTCCTGCTCGATGAAGCCGAAGCCCTTTTCCGTGTTGAACCACTTCACAGTGCCCTTGGCCATGTGCCTGTCTCCTTCGAAAGGACTGGTCCCGCACCGTGCGGGATCCGGAGGTGATCGCCTTGGTCCGGAGAGCGTTGAACAGCAAAAACGCCCGCGATTGCGATCACGGGCGAACGGGACTTCGGAACCACGACTGCTGATCACGACGCTACACCGGCTGGCGCCGCCCGGCCACACGGTTCCGGTCAACGCGGCGCGTGGCCCAGATGTGCCACACGGGTGCATCAGCCCACGAAGGCCCAGGTTAGAGCGCCTCAGGCGATTACACCCCTGGGTCACCTTGGCCCCTAATTCGAACACATGCTCTAGCCGGAGCATGGCCGGGCACCGAGTAGACCACCTCACCGAGCGGCAAGAGCGCATCGTGGCGTTCATCCGCGAGCGGATCGCCGAGCATGGCGAGGCGCCGACGGTGGTCGAGATCGGCGAGCACGTAGGGCTTCGCAGCCGCTCCGCCGTGCACTACCAACTGCGGCAGTGCGAGGAGAAGGGCGCGATCGTCGTCGAGCCGCGCCAGCCCCGCGGGATCCGGCTCGCCCACTGAGGGCGACCGTGTGCCTCTACCCCACAGTTGTGTCGGTCCCAGTCATACCTGCATGGCTCTCTGCCCCGCGCAGGTCAAAATCCTTCCTCGCGTCGGGGCCCGGGGTGATCCCCGCGATCCCCGCGCCGGGCGGGAGAGCGGCCGAAAAAATGGTGAATTGCGAGGCAACGGCGGACGCCCGTTCGCCCCTCTGTCAGGTTGCGATCAGCGAACTGGACGGCCATTACGGACCGGGGACCAGGTTCCTGCCGTCCGTTTGTCACTGTCGCCGAGCATCAGACCATCCGAAGGGGGAGACAGACGATGCACTTTCTCAACCGGCGCGCCGCGCGCGCGGCCATCGTTACGGCAGTCGGCATGACGGCACTCGGGTTGAGTGCGGTGGCGGCTTCCGCGAAGGCCGATTACGACTTCAAGGCGAGCCCGCACACCGTTAAGGCCGGCGCGCACATCCACCTGAAGGGGTACGCCGAGAAGGACGACGACCTCTTCCAGAGGTTCTGCGTGCAGGAGCGACAGGGCAACCGTGGATCGTGGCGGACGGTGAAGTGCGCTCACGGAGCGGTCTTCGACGGCGGTTCGGTCGACACCTGGGTGAAGGCGAAGCACCGTGGCACGCTGCAGTTCCGCGGCGCGCTCTACGAGACGGACTGGGGCTCGAACAAGCTCCGCCTGGTACTGGTCACGCCGACCCAGACCGTCAGGGTGCGCTGACCGCAGAGCCTCGCGAGGGACTGTCGGGCCTCATCGGGAGGCCCGGCGAGTCCCGAGCACCCTCTCGACGGGACGACAGCACGGTACGCCGGCCGTGGATCACTCGGAGGGCTGCGGCCCCATCCGGCGAGCCGTGCCTCGCTCCGCTGGCCTTCTGGTGGGACGGCGAGGTGGCGTGGCTGTCCACCAACCCGACACACCGCCCACCGTAGACCGCAAAGACTTGTTCGCAAAGGGTCCTTTGCGAACAAGCCTTTGCGGTCTAGGGCGTTTGGGCCGGATGGACGCCCAGCCGCTGTCCCTGGGAGCAATCACGTTCGGGCACCTGGAGCGGCTGGTGGGTCTGCGCGTTCGGCCATGGTGCGTTCATCGCCCCTCCCTGGCATGACCGTTCCTGTCGCACGTCGGCGCAATGTTCACGCAGGGCTTTCGAGCGTGAGAGGCGAGGCGAGTGGGGTCGGTCGGTTGCTGTGGGGGCGTTCCGGGTGTTGATATCCTTGCGAGTCATATGTCCCTTTCCTGACGGGAGTGGGATCGGTTCAGGTTCCGGGGCGCCCGGCGGCCGTCCAGGCGGCGTACTCCTGGCGGACGTAGAGGCGGCGGCTGGGGGCGAGTGTGATCGCGTCGGGGCGGAGCGGGCCGGCCACGAGGTCCGGATGGCGGCGGTCGTGCAGGACGAGTTTTTCGGCGGTTTCGGCGGCGGCTGACAGGGGGCCGGGGCGGGGGTCGTCCAGGGCCATCCGGTCCATGAGGGCCGCCCGGCGGAGCAGCCAGGCGCGTTCGGCGGCCAGTGCATCGACCGGGGGGCCGGTGACGGACCTGGCCCGGCGGCCGTCGCGCTCGGCCCCGAGGGCGAGCACTTGGTGCATCTCGCGGCGCAGGTCGGGGGCGTCCGCGTACGCCTCGTGCGGGGGCGGGGCGGCCATGTCCTCGCCGCTGTTCGGGCTGACCTCCACGCTCACACCTCTGCCGCAGCGTTGACACGGCACCGTGTCGTGGTCGGGGCCGCCGTGATCGAGGGCCGGTGGAGGCGCCATGGGCCGCGTGGGCATCTGGGCTGGGTCCGGGGAGCCGTCGATGGGGCGCGGCTTGTGGGTCGCGGAGGACCGCTCGGAGGGGTCGTCGGGTGACCCGGCGCCGCAGCCGCCCCCGGTGGCCTGTCGTTGTGCTGCAGTGTCGGCCCCGGCGGAGGGCCGCGGCCCGTGCGGGACGTCCGGGCCGGTCATGGCGAGTACCTCAGGCAGGCGCGGACTTCGCGGCCGCTGCGTGTCTGGTGCACCTGGGTCGACTGGGCGAG
>NZ_JBIATP010000034.1:0-23121 GCF_042891915.1 Streptomyces sp. NPDC001848
GAAGACTCCTGCGGAAGCCCTAGACGATCAGCTAAAGTCGCCGGTCAGAGCCGGTGTTGCAACGACTGGTTGAATCCGGGCTGGCTGCCCGCATCCGAGTGGTGCACCAGCCAGATGACCTGGTCATGCGGCTGGTAGCCGCGCTGCCCCAGGGCTTGTTCGACGACGTCCAGGACCAGGCTGGTGTGCCTGCTCATCGATGCCTTCCAGCCCAGGATCCGCCGGGAGAAGGCATCGACGCAGAACGCGACGTAGACAGTGCCGGCCCAGCAGGACACGTAGGTGAGGTGAAGTCCGCCACCCACAGCCGGTCCGGGCCCGCCGCTTGGAAGTCGCGATTGACCAGGTCGCCCGCGCGTCGGCCGTCCTTGCCGGGAACGGTGGTGCGGAGCTTGCGGCCCCGTACCGCTCCGGCCAGGCCCTCGGCCCGCATCAGGCGCTCGACCGTGCAGCGGGCCACCGGTATGCCCTCGCGCCGCAGCTGGTGCCAGACCTTGCGCGCTCCGTGGACCCCATAGTTGGCCTGGTGGATCCGCAGGATCTCGGCGGTCAGCTCAGCGTCGCGCACGGACCGGGCCGCAGGCGGACGGCGCTTGGCCGCGTAGTACGTCGAGGTGGCGATGGCCAGGGTGCAGCAGATCGGTTCGACGCCGAACCGGTCGCGGTGGGCGTCGATGAAGCGGATCAGCGCGGAGGTCGGGGATCGAGTTCCGCTGCGAAAAAAGCAGCCGCAGCCTTGAGGATCTCGTTCGCCCGCCGAAGCTCGGCGTTCTCCTTCTCCAGCTGCCGGATCCTCTCGGACTCACCACGGGCGGCAGCAGCCTGCGGGCCGGCCTGGGCATCGTGCTTCTTCACCCAGTGCCGCAAGGCTTCGGGATGAATGCCGAGCAGGTCGCCGACCTCGCGGATGACCCCAGGCCGTCCCGGGGTCTCGCGTTGCTTCTCTGCGACCATCCGCACCGCTCGCTCGATCAGGAGCAATAGTCAATAGTTGTGGATCAGGTAATGCGAATTCGCAGTTGGCCGTGGTGGCCTGCTGATTCAAGCGTGTGCGCCGCGGGTGCTCGGGTCGCTGGGGTGGAGTGGTGGCGCGGCTACCGTGGGTGCACGGCGTAGGTCAGGTGCGTCACCCGCGACGACGGCTCCGAACGGACCTGCTCCAGCGCGACCCTGGACGCGTCCACGCCCTCGAACAGGCGGATTCCGGAGCCGGACAGCACGGGTGACAGCGCGATCGAGAACTCGTCGACAAGTCCGGCGTTCACGTACTCAAGGATCGTCGCGCCGCCGCCCGCGATGCGGACGTCGCGGTCGCCGGCGGCCTCGCGGGCCTGGTCGAGCGCGGTCTCGATGCCGTCGTTGACGAAGTGGAAAGTGGTCCCGCCCGGCCGCTCCCAGGGATCACGCTTCTCGTGCGTCACGACGATGACCGGCGTGTGGAACGGCGCCTCCTCCGGCCACATCTGCTCGCCGGCGTCAAACATGCGCTTGCCCATGACGCTCGCGCCGGTGCGCTCGAACGTCTCCCGCACGATGTCGTTGTCGCGCCCCTCCTCGCCGCCCTCGCCCAGCTTCAGGTTCTCCCGGAAGAACCGCTGCGGGAAGATCCACTGCTGCAGTTCCATCCACTGCTGCCCCATCAAGTCCCCGAGGGGCTCGGGGGCGATGAACCCGTCCAGCGACATCGACACGCTGAAGAACACCTTCCCGGCCATCAGCCCTCCGCCCCCTTCCGAACGATCTGGGTGACGTAGGCCGCCAGGTTGTTCAGGGTCTGCTGGCCGCCCTCGATCGCGTGGTACTTCTCGACCGCCTCGTCGCGCAGTTCCTTGGTGGGGAACACCGTGCGCATCACGATCCGGGTCGCCGCGCCGTCTGGCGCGAAGGTCAGAACCGACTCGAAGGCGTTCGGGTCGTCGCGGGACTCACCGTGCAGCAGCTCGATCCGCTCCGGCGGGACGATCCGCAGCCAGCGGATCCACTCGGAGTAGTCGGTCCCGTCCGGCCCGTGCAACACGAAGTCCCACTCCCCGCCCTCGCGGAACTCGAAGGACCTCGTTGTGGTCGTGAACCCCTCCGGACCCCACCACCGCGACAGATGCCGGACCTCGGTGAACACCTCGAACACCAGCTCCCGCGGGGCGTCGATGACCCGAGAGATCACGATCTCCCGGTCGGCCGTCGCCTGCTCCGCCCGCGTTTCTTGCCTTGCCCCTGCCATCGGTCATTCCTCCTGCCGTGTCTGCTTGAGGTCCTGCACGTAGGTGTCCAGCCGGTCAAAACTCTCGTTCCAGAACCGCTCGAATCCGCCGACCCACTCGTGGACCGGCCGCAGCCCGCGGGCGTCCAGGCCGTAGAGGCGCTGCTTGCCTGCCTTGCGGTCCCGCACCAGCCCGACCTCCCGGAGCACCCGCAGGTGTTTGGACGCCCGCGGCTGGCTCACCCCCAGCTCCTGGGCCAGGTCGGTCACCGGCCGCTCACCCGCCCGCAGCAGCGCCAGGATGTCCCGGCGCTGCGGCTCGGCGATCGCGTTGAAGACGTCCGATGTCGTCGCTGCTCGTGCCATGACAGCGATCATATGCCCATATCGGCATGCGTCAAGCCGAGAGGAATCAAGCGGGGCTTGTAGGATGACGATTGCGTGCCTGATCAGGCTGCAGTGACCTCCTTCCGCTCGACCAGGACGCCGTTTTCGAACCGGGCGCCGGAGCGGACCAGGGCCGCGAGGTGCGCACCGGTGACCGCGCGCCAGCGGGCCTGGGCGGACTCGACGAGCTTGAACACCATCGCGAGGGCGGCGGCCGGGCTGCCGGCGCCGCGGGTGACCTTGGTGCGGAGCTTGACCGTCGAGAAGGTTGATTCGATGGGGTTTGTCGTTCGCAGATGGATCCAGTGTTCGGCGGGGAAGTCGTAGAAGGCCAGCAGCTCCTCGCGGTCGTCGGTGATCTTCGCGACGGCCTTGGGGAATCTTGCGCCGTAGGTCTTCGCGAACGCCTCGATCGCCTTCTCGGCGTGCGTGCGGTCCTCGGCGTTGTAGATCTCCTGCATCGCCTTCGTCGCGCCCGGCTGTGCGGACTTCGGCAGAGCGTTCGGTAGAGCTGGCAGGACGTCGGCCCCGGTACTGGTGGGCTCTCCTGATCAACCGTCGCCGGTTCTCGGGCTCTGGCTCAGTTTTGTGGTCGGTTGCTGTCAGCGACAATCGGATGTCGGCCCGTCAGAGAATGAGAGCGCCCGATGATGCCGCCGTTCTGCGCGTTCTCGGCGGCGTCCCCCGGACGGCCCACCATCACTGCCGACCGACCTGGACGTGGATCTGGGGGTCTTCAGCCCGGAGGAGGCCCGGGCGGCTCGCTCCGAGCAACGAGAAGTGCGGGCTCCTCCATCCGGGCCGAACAGCCCGCACGGTGGGGGAACAAGCAGCTCAAGAGTGCCTTCTTCGCGTCCGTCTCGGCTGCACCGGCCGACCCCCGCCTCCTGCACCTGCTACGACGAGGAGATCACCCGGGGAACGCACCGCACCCAAGCTCTCCTCTGTCTCGCCAGGCTGCCGGGCCGACGTGCTCTTCGCCTGCTGCGCGACGGCACCTTCTACCAACCACCGACCTCGATCACCCGTTGACCAAAGTCATAGGGGCACTCCCGTCCCAGCATCCGTCGAATATCACCCGTCGAAGTTGGACCAGAAGATTCCGACGCCCACACCTCTCTCGTCCCGGCCGACCAGGATGCTGTTCGACGTGAAGTCACAGGTGGGGAACACCAGGGCGTTGGCACCGCTCGCCGGGTCGACAACGACATCGAGCACCGGGGTCCGGGAGCCTGCCTCCTGCTGCGCCTCGAACTCGGCCACAGCCTGCGCCACGGGGTCCTCGGCATCCGCGAAACCGGGGCTTCGGTGAAGGGCCCCGCCGATGACGAGGTTGTCCGGCGTGCTGGAGTAGATCGCCGAGGCGACCTCGCTCAGCTGGTTGACGTCGTCCGACGCCTCTTCCCAGCTCGCGCCCACCAGCGCCTCCGGGGTGGCACCGCTCGCGACCAGCGCGACGGCGGAGACCGTGGCACCCCGCTCGTCGTCCCAGTCGTACGCCAGATAGACCTCGTGCAGCCCGTCGGCGACATCGTCGAATGTGAAGAAGTCCCCGCCGTCGAGCCCGCACACCGCTATCTCGCCACGGCTCAACAGCCGTCCTGCAAGTGTGAACTCCCCCAGGTACCCGGGCTCCCCCTCCCAAGCGTTCGCCTTCAGAACCGCTTCGATCGCTTTGATCATCTTCATGCCGGCGAGTGTCTCACCCCCCTCCGACAATTCCGACCCGCCAGCCCCCGGATACCGTCAGCTGCCGCGCAGTTGCGGGACCTCGGGAGCTGGGCAGGCCTGGTAACACCCTGCTCAGGCCACATGAACTGCAGCGTCCGGACGGTGTCACGCCGGCACGTGCGCGTGGTCGCCGAACCGATCCTCGACACCGACGGCCGGCTGTTCGGCGTCCGCGGTGCCTACCAGGACATCTCCGCCCAGCACTGGACCGAGGTCGCCCTCGCTGCGACCCGTGGCCAACTCGCCCGTACCGGCGACCACGACCAGGCGGCTCCGCACGCCGCTCGAACTCCGGCGCAGCAGGCCGCCGCCGTCCAGGCCCACCAGCAGGCCACGATGCCGGAGGCGCGGAGGGCCGTACGACCGACCCGGCGACGTGGCTGCACACGCCGAAGAACGGCTCGCCGCCATCACCCGCGAGGCCGATGCCCGCCACCGTGCCGTTGCCGACCGGCTGCAACCCGAGCAGCCGACCGACGCGGCCAGTTCCGCTGACCAACGGCAGCACCACACGCCCCGGCCCGACCAGGGCAGAGGAGCGGGCCGCGACCGCTGAGAAGGATCTCGATGTCTTTGTCCCGGTCGCTCATCGGCAGCAGGCGCAGGAGCGACAGAGTATTGGTCGTAGCGAGGTAGGCCAGGCGCAGCAGCACGATAGATCATGATGCCGTCCGCGTCTGTCCACGTGAAGACATCGGAGTTGTCGGCGAGCGCGGCCTGAGAGGTCAGTCGATCAAGGCCTCCACCTGGGCGGATGATTTATCGGCACCCGCAGAGTTCCCGACCCCCATGAGCCGCGCGGCGTGCGCCATGGCCTGGTGCACGTTGCCTCGAACGCGGCGGCACCCCCGGCCGGGGACTGCCCACCCTTGACAACCCAGCCCTCGTCGACGGGCAGCCCATGTTCGCCGACCACTTCGAGAGACCTGCACCCGGGGGTCCTGCGTGAGTTCGCCGACCGCGGCCTGCTTCGCCTGGCCCGCAGCCGCATCATCGCCGTCCTCGACCCGGCTTGCCTCCTCGACGAAGCCGGTGGAGCCACCATAGGAGGCCTGGGCCGTCAGGTCCCCGAGTTGAACACGTCGGCGCCGAAGCGGCTCAGGCCCTTCTGCCCGGCGTAGCCCAGGTACGGCAGTCCGAACCGGTCCTCGATGCTGGCCAGCAGCGAGTAGTGGTTGTACGGGGTAGTACTCCAGGTGTCGCCCTTGGTGAAGGGAGACAGCACGAGCGCCCCCGTACGGCCGCCGCCGAGGCCGGTGATGCCGGGCAGCGGTGTGTTCGGGGCTGGGACCTCGCCGCAGCAGGCGCTCGCGTCCTCCTGCGGGCCGTCGGACTCGTCGAAGGTGATCACCAGCATGCCGTCCTTCTTGAAGGCCGGGGACGAGGTGATGACCGGAACCCATTGCTTCAGCCAGGTGTCGGCGGAGACCAGCCCGCCCGGACGGCCGTCCACGCACGGGGAGTCGTGGCCGTCGTCGCACAGGTCGGGCGTGATGTAGCTCAGGTCGGGGGTTGTGGTGGTGCTCCGCAGGTCGGTGCCGAGTGCCGAGAGGTCGACGACGTGCTCGGCACAGCTTTCCGGCTGGTCGATGATCGAGTGGAAGTACATGAACGGGTTGTGGCGTGTGGCGTACTCGTCGCCGGTCCTGGCCTTCTGGGTGTCGTCCACCGCGCCGACCGCAGGGTGACGGCACGGGGTGCCCATGTCCTCCATGTACCCCTTCCAGGTGTGTCCCGAGGCGCCCATCTGGTCGGCCAGCGTCTGCACGCCGGAGGGGTAGACGCAGCCCTGGCCGACGGCCTGGCCGGGGGAGACGGTTCCGGCCTGGACGAACGGCGCGAACGTCTGGCAGTCGGACTGGGTGTCCGGGTTCGGGGCCTGCCCGGAGACCTGCGCGATGTAGTTGTCCAGGCTGTTGTGGCCGATGCCGTAGTACTGCGACAGCAGCACGCCCTGGGATCGCAGCGTCTGGCTCAGATACGGCGCCTTGGAGCCGGCTCCCCAGGTCTCGTCGTACCCCTTGTTCTCCAGGTTGATCACGAAGACGTGGTGCGGGCCCCCGGCGGGCGCGGCCTCGGCCTGCAGCGCCAGCATCGTGCCGCCGCCCGCCACGAGGCTGACGAAGGCGGCGGCGAGGATCATCAGACGGCGCCTGCCGCGCAGGAGACGGTGCTTCATGACGAGGGGAGCTTCCATCCGAGGGACAGGGCGAGGTCGCGCAGCGCGTGCCACTGCTCGTAGTCGGGGAGTACGGCGGGCGGGCAGGGCAGTCCGACGACGCCTGGCACCGACCACTGCGGGGCGTCGGTGTTCGGCGGGTTGGTGAAGTCGAGCACCTCGACGATGTTGTTCGCCGCGGCGTCCCGGGGCGTGAGAGCGGGCAGGTTCCAGCGCCACTCCATGGCCTTGAGGACCGAGGCGTGGTCGTACACGCCGTGCGCGACATGGCCGCGCTTCGCCCGCGGGGAGATCACCAGGCATGGGGTGCGGAAGCCGCGCAGGCCCCAGTCGGGGTGGGCGTCAGGGGCGGTGGTGGGGGCCACGTGGTCGAAGAAGCCGCCCCACTCGTCGTAGTTGACGACCATGAGGGTCCGCTCCCAGGCGGGGCCCGTGGTGACGGCGTGGTAGACCTCGTTGAGGAAGTGCTGGCCGGCGCGGATGTCGGCGTGCGGGTGGTCGTCGGCGGAGGTGCCGCTGCCCTCGTCGAGGAACTTGGGGTCGACGAAGGAGACCTGGGGCAGGGCGCCGGCGGCGCAGTCGGCGAGGAACTCCGTGTACGGGTGTGAGATGCCGAGGTGCTTGGTGCCCCACAGCGCCGTGAACGGTACGTCGCAGAAGTAGTACTTGCCCTGCAGACCCGCGTCGGCAAGACGGTCCCAGATGGTGGGGAGCGTCGATATGTCCGTGGAGTTATGGATGCGGTCGGTCTGCGCCGCGTGCTGGTAGAAGCGGTTGGGGTACGTCTCGGCCATGATCGCAGAGAAGTAGCGGTCGCAGACCGTCCAGGCGGGGGCGGCCTTGCCGTAGAAGTCGAGGTCCTCCGGCAGGTAGTAGCCGATCGAGAACGCGTCGTTGGTCCCGGCGCGCAGCCAGCCGTCGCAGGCGCCGTCGTTGTACTCGATCCGGCCGCCCTCGTAGCTGTGGTCGGGGTCGTTGTACTGGCAGCCCTGGGCGGTGTCCAAGTGGTGAGTGGAGTGGGTAACGCCGTCGCGATCAATGTATGTCAGCCCGGCCTGCTTGCCGTCGGCGCCGGGCAGCCAGCCCAGGTAGTGGTCGAAGGAACGGTTCTCCATCATCACGACCACGATGTGGTCGATGCCGGAGTCCTGCGGTGCGGGGAGGGCGGGCGATCGCCCCGTGGAGGGGAAGGTCTGGCCGGCGTCGGCCAACCCTTCCGTGACAAGGGGCGCGGTTGCCGTCGCGGCTGCGGCCCCGATGATCAGTCGTCTGCGGGAGATGCTCACAGAGTTCTTATAGCCCTCGCATATACCGGAGAGTAATAATCCGATTGATGCTTCCATGGGAGTTCATCGGACGTTCTGCGGACCGCCATCAGCCGCTACTCGAAGCGGCGGGTTCCTGCATGGCGGGGCGGCCGACCGCCATGGTCCTTGTCCGGCGGCAGCCCTCCCGCCAAGTGGGCAATCCAGAAGGCCGGGTAGTACCACTGCGCATACCACGCCTACCGTTCCCCGCGGCGGAACGGTAGGAGGGTGATCAGTACGCCGAACAGGCCCATGCCGGTCGCGGCCACACCGCCGGCCCGCATGAGCTGCTCGTCGCCGGCCCCCGGTGCGACCGCGGCGACTACGCCGAAGATCAGGATGCCGACACTGGCGATGAGAAGGCAGATCCACGCTGCCTTCATGCGCGCGCTGCTGTGCTGCATGCGCGGTTCGTACCCGCTTCCGACGCAGGAGACGTAGAGCGTCTGCCGTGACCGAGGGCGCCGAGCCCGGACGAGGCGGTTGGGGCGGCGTGCTGCAGGCTTCCGGGTACGGAGGAGGAGGCTGAGCTGCTTGTCGGCGTGTGCTGAAAGAGGTCTCAGAGGCTGAGTCTGCCTTCAGTCACGACGCCCGTATCGTCAGCGGTTGACTCGCCCCACCGAGTTGACCCGCTATCGCTGGTCCTCTCATCGACCAGTTCGCGAGGACCTGCGCCGCGCTGCGGCAGCCGGCCGGTCTTGTGGCAGTCAGCTTCTGTGGCTTCCAAACTGGCCGCAGGACGCCCGGCTCCAGTCATGCACTGACGACGGATACCGGACCACCATGACACCGGCGGTCGGCCTTGGCCTTGATGTGGCCACAAGAGCTGTGTATGCCGCGTACGTGGCGGTCGGCTCGCTCAACACGCACCGCACCGCCTTCTCGTGGCTGCGCTGCCGTACCTGGTGGCTGTCCTGCTGGTGGCGGCCGTGCCCGCAATTCCTCCGAGGTGTGGAAGTGGGGAGATGTCGAACTCGCCCTCCCCGACGTTCCCGGATCTCCTCGGATCTTCTTGCGAACGGAGGATCGGCTTGGACTGCCTTCGGGTTCCCGGCCGGCACCGGATCGGGTGCTCGATCCGGTGAACCGTCGTTGCGATCAATGCAGTTGAGGGACGCCAAGCAGTCGATACCACGCCCAGCAGTGAGACGACGCCCGGCATGTGGATTGCGTATCCGCCCTGGCGGGCTGCGCAATGGCGCTCGCCCCATCAGCGCGTGCACGAACTTCGATCCGTCCTAGAAACACCATGCCGGGGCAATTGTTCACCGGCACCGAGGACCACACTGCCCCCTTCCACCGGCTGAAGCGGGCGCGATCACCTCATTGGGCGGCCCAGTCGGGACGACTGCGGGCCTGTTGCAGGAGTTGGAGCTGGGTCCGGGCGACCGTGTCCTGGGTATCGGCACGGGCGCCGGGCGACCGCAGCCGTGACTTACCCGCATCTGGGGCGACGCGGGTGTGGTCACGCTGGTTCGTGAGCCGCACGTCACGGCTGCGGCACGTGCCCGCCTGGCCGCCCTCGGCTAGCGGTCGGCAGCAGTGACGGCGAGGGCGTGGCCGGGGGCGGAGTGCCCCTGTGCCTGTCGAACAGAGATACCGACGAATCGGGTCTCTGCCGGTGACGGAAGTCACGGCAGGGGCCCGTTTCTCGTTGGGTCGGAGGTTGTGAGACTTCGCACAACTTGGTCAAGACAGGCGGCAGGGCCCCGGTGTGTGAGCTATCTCACGTGCCGGGGCTTGTCTTTGTTGTGCTGCGGTGCCGGAGCCGGGTCGGTTGGGCTCGGGCTATGCCGCCGGTGTCAGGTGGCCCGTCGGTGTCCAGGTCTTCGGTTCTCTGGTCGGGCGGCGGTGGTGGGTCCGGCGCCGTGGGCGTTCGCCGCCGAGGGCCGGGGTGTCGAGCCACTTCCTGATCTGGGACAACGCCGTACTCGGCGCCGAGGTCGCGGCCCACAACATGGTGAACCTCGAGCCGAACTACTACCCGCATCTGCTGCTGCCCGGCTTCTGGTCCGGTCAGTTCGGCGTCAACATCAAATCCGTCGGCGTCCCGCCCTTCGGCGACGAGATCGTCTTCACTCAAGGGTCCGTCAAGGAGCGCCGCTTCGCCGCCGCCTACGGCCTGCGGGGCCGCATCGTCGCCGCCGTGACCTTCGATCACGGCAAGTGGCTGGAGTACTACGGAGACCTGATCCAGCGGTCGGCCCCGTTCCCGCCTCCGCCACCGGCCTGGGACCGGCCCCCGGACATGTTGCAGCCGGTCCCGGCCGAGTTCCCGGAACGCGGGGCCCCTGGGGCTCTGCCCGACGTCGTCCTGACCGGCCACGACCCGAGCGAGCGGAGGGCTGAGTTCCGACCTCGGCGCCGCTGACGCGACCGTCGGGCCGAGCGTGCCGGCGGACCTACCGACAGGAAGAAGGAGGGGAGCCTCATGGCCGAGGAGACCCCCTGGCAGCAGGCCCTCCGCTATGCCAACCGCGCCAATCCCTACCCCTTCTACGAGGAGTTGCGCAAGACACCCGTGTCGCGGCAGCCGGACGGAACGTATGTCGTCAGCACCTACCGGGAGATCGTCTCCCTGCTCCACGACCCACGGGTGAGTTCGGATCCAAGGAAGCGTTCCGGCCCGGTACCGGCCGAGAGTTCGGCGCAGCCGGGGGCGGAGCCGATCAGGGAGGCGGTCATCTCGCTGGAGCCGAACATCATCACGTCCGATCCACCCGAGCACGATCGAGACCGCCACATGATGACGCCGCATTTCGTCGGCACGCCCCGTTCGCCCCACCTGATCTCCGACCTGGAGCCCGAGATCCGCCGTCTCACCGACGGCCTCCTGGACGACATGAGGGACAAGACCCGGATCGACGCCGTCGACGAGTTCGCCTACCCCCTGCCCGTGACCGTGATCTGCAAGGTCCTGGGCGTGCCGGTCGAGGACGAGTCACGCTTCCACCACTGGATCGCCTGGACGCTCTGGACTTCGGACCCGAGGCCGCCTCGGAGGAGATACGGAACCGGATGGCAGGCGGTCGCCAGGCCGTGAAGGACTTCGAGCAGTTCGCAGTCGAGTTGCTCGACCGGTACGCCGAGCAGCCCGGCCCCGGCATGCTCTCGGGGATGGTGAACGAGGACGGGGCGGAGGGGCGGATGTCCAAGGGCGTGCTCGCGAGCAATGCCCTCCTCCTGATCTTCGCCGGGCATGAGACCACGGTCAATCTCATCGCCCACAGCGTGCTGACGCTGCTGCAGCACCCCGACGCGCTCGAGAAGCTGCGCCGTCGGCCCGAGCTGATCGTGCCCGGGGTCGAGGAGCTGCTGCGCTTCGAGTCGTCGGTCCAGTTCTGGCACACCCGCTCCGCCCAGGCGGACATCGACATCGCCGGCACCACCATCCCGAAGGGTGCGCCGATCTTCCTGGCGTACGGCTCGGCGAACCGTGACCCGGAACGGTTCGCCAACCCCGACGAACTCGACCTCGAACGTCCCGACAACCAGCACCTCGGGTTCAGCCAGGGCATCCACTTCTGCTTCGGCGCTCCGCTCGCGCGGCTCGAGGTCCAGGTCGCGGTCGGCGAGTTCTTCCGGCGGGTGGAGAACCCCCGGCTGGTCGAGGACCCCGGTATTGACGCGACTTTGCGAACGGCTGCCCAGGTGGCGAGGGTGCTCGGCCATCTGACCATCGTCGGTCTCGGCGGCGGAGCCCTCCCCGTCGACTTCTCCAGCCCACCGCACGAGTGCTCGGTCGCCGCCCCCTACTGGGGCTCCCTCCCCGAGCTGATGGACGTCATCACCCTCGCCCGGCAGCAGAAGATCAAGCTGCTGGTCGAGCACTTCCCCCTGGAACGCGCAGACGAGGCCTACCGGCTCCTGCGCACCGGCGGAATCCAGGGACGCGCTGTCATCACCCCGCACGGGTGAGAAGCGTGATCCAGGCCGCCGGGACGCACGCGCCGGGGAGAAGGGCACGGGTCACCGCTCAACGGGGGTACTCGATGAGCTGTTCGGACCAGATCGTCTTGCCGGTCTGGCCATGGCGGCAGCCCCAGCGCGCGCCGAGTTGAGCGACGAGGAACAGGCCGCGTCCTCCCTCGTCGGTTGTGCGGGCACGTCGCAGGCGGGGCTGGGTGCTGCTGGAGTCGGTGACCTCGCAGACCAGGACGTCGTGGCGGATCAGGCGCAGCTCCGCCGGCGGACGACCGTAGCGGATGGCGTTGGTCACCAGTTCGCTGACGATGAGTTCGGTCGTGAAGACGAGGTCCTCCAGTCCCCACATGGTGAGTTGGCGGGTAGCCCATTCCCGGGCCTGCGAGACGGCGGCCGGATCGCCTGGGATCTGCCAGTGGGCGGTGTCCTTGGCCGGTACGGCGCGGGTGCGGGCCAGCAGCAGGGCCGCGTCGTCGCGCCGCGGCTTGTTCCGGAGGTTGGTGAAGAGGGCCCGGCCGATTTCGTGCAGAGGTCGATCCGAACGGCAGGACGCGGCCAGGGCATCCGTCAGGCACCGTAGCCCCTGGTCGATGTCGCGGTCCCTCCGTTCGATCAGGCCGTCGGTGCACAGCGCGAGGACGCTGCCCGGCTCCAGCTCGATCGTGGTGGTCTCGTACGGCATGCCGCTGAGGGCGAGGGGCGGTCCCGGGGAGATCACGACGGCCTCCGCGGTCCCGTCGGGCCGGACCAGGACGGGGGGCGGGTGTCCTGCGCTGGCCATGGCGCAGCGTCGGGTGACCGGGTCGTAGACCGCGTACAGACATGTGGCGCCGACGACGTCGTGGTCGTCGGGCGGGGCTTCGGCCACGAGGCGCTCGACCAGGTCCGCGATCCGGGTGAGCAGTTCGTCCGGTTCGAGTTCGAGGTCGGCGAGGGTCTGGATGGCGGTGCGCAGTCGGCCCATCGTGGCGGTTGCGGGCATGCCGTGGCCGATCACGTCCCCGGCGACGAGGGCCAGCCGGAGGGAAGGCAGGGCAATGGCGTCGTACCAGTCGCCACGGATCTTCGCTCCGCCGCATGCGGGCAGGTAGAGTCCGGCGGTCTCGGCCGCCGGGGTGTCAGTCGTGGCCGGGGGGAGAAGGCGCTGCTGCAGCGCCACCGCCGCCCGGTGCTGGTGCGTGTAACGGCGGGCGTTGTCGATGGCGAGTGCGCCCCTCGAGGCGAGGAGCGCCATGAGCTCCGCCTCGTCCTCGGTGAACGGCTCGGACCGGCCGCAGCGCCAGAGCGATATGGCGCCGAGCGTGAGACCGCGGGCGTGCAACGGGGCCAGCATCACCGAATGAGCGCCCGACGGGACGAGGTACTCGAGCAGCCGGGGATCGCCGATCATCGCGGTGTACTCGTCGAGGCCGATGACGACTGTCTCACCCTGTCGTATGCGGTGCAGCACAGGATGGTCGGAGAGGGGCGGGACATGGCCGCCCTGCTTGATGCCGGCCGGCCACGCCGCGGTGGCAGGCGCCAGGGCCGCGTTGCGCATGTCTCCACCGTCCAGTTGCACGGAGGGTTCTTCCCCGCCGAACACGGAGTGCGCGAGGTCGACCGCGGCGAGGTCCCCGAAGCCGGGCGCGAGGAGGTCGGCCAGGTCCCGCGCGGTCCGCACGACGTCGAGGGAGCTTCCGACCCGCTCGGCGATCTCCCGGGAGAGAAGCAGATGACGGCGGGTGTCCATCGGGTCGAGGGTCTCGACGTACAGGGCCGCGACCCCCGTCGGACCTCCTCGCGCGTCCTCCAGGCGGAAGGCGGACAGCGACAGGGACCGCCGCCGCTCCGGATCGTGCAGCCACCTCACGTGCTGGGTCCTGCGGATCACCGGGACGCCCGTCTCGAGCACCTGGCGCAGTTCCGCCTCGAGGTTCTCGGCATCCTCGGCGCAGAGCACGTCGCGCAGCCGCGTGCCGGGCTGTACCCGGCGTCCGTCGGGAGTGTCCGGCGTGGCGTTCGTCTGCACGGTGGCCAGGTCCGCGTCGTGCAGAGCGATCGTGACCCGCTCCTGCGAGGACAGCGCGCGCAGGAGCGCAGCACCCTGCACGTGGTCGACGACGTGGTGTGCGGGCGCCGCCAGGACGAGGAACTCCGCGGAGTCTTCCACGGCAGAGGTCCGGAAGGTGACCTCGACGGTGTCGCCGGACCGGCGCCGCAGCCGTACCCGGCCGGATGCCGGCATCTCCGCGGGCCCGTGCGGTGCGTCGGGGAAGTCGGCCACCAGTTCCTGTACGGGGCGGCCGCAGACCTCTTCGGAGGTGTACCCCGTCAGGTCCTTCGCCGCCCCGGTCCACCGGATCACCGTGCCCCGCTCATCCAGCACGGCGGCTGCCACGCACTCGAACGCCTGCGGACTGCCGCCGGGCCCGGAGCCGGACATGCGTATCGTCCCTTGGACGTCGTGTGCCGAGTTGATGTTACTGACAGTTTCTGTGTCCATTTTTCGTACCTTCTGAGCGGCTCAGGTGATCGTGGCTGTGGAGGGCAGTTGCTGTTCGGACCAGACGACCTTGCCGCCCGATACGGAGCGGGAGCCCCACCGGCGGGACAGTTGAGCGACGAGGACGAGGCCGCGGCCGTCCTCATCGAGGGTGCGGGGATGTCGTGGGTGCGGGTGGCTGGTACTGGTGTCGGAGACTTCGCAGGTCAGAGTGTCGTGTTGGATGAGCCTCAGACGGATCGGCCCACCGCCGTGGCGAACGGCGTTGGTGACCAGTTCGCTGACGATCAGTTCGACGGTGGCCATGAGATGCTCCAGCCCCCACGCGCCGAGTTGACGGGTGGCCAGGTGCCGGGCGGAGCGGACGGCGGTCGGCTCGTTCGGCAGGTCCCAGGAGGCGACCCGGGCCGGCTGGAGGGCGCGGGTTCGCGCCAGGAGCAAGGTGACGTCGTCCGAGTGCGCCTGGGTCGGCACGGTCTCGATCACCTGGGAGCACAGCTCTTCGAGGGACCGGCCGGATTCCGCCAGGGCGGTGCTCAGGCGATGCATGCCGACGTCGAGGTCGTCGTCGCGGGACTCGACCAGGCCGTCGGTGTAGAACGCGAGCACGCTCCTCTCGGGCAGCTCCAGTTCCACGGACTCGTAGGCGAGCAGCCCGAGGCCGAGGCCGAGCGGGGCTCCGACGGGCAGCTCCGGGAAGGAGACATGGCCCTGCGGGTCGATGATCGCGGGCGGGGGGTGCCCGGCCCGGGCCATCGTGCACCGCCGGGTGACAGGGTCGTAGACGGCGTACAGACAGGTGGCGCCCACCAGCGAGGGGGCCCGGTCCGGGTCGTCGTCCTCCTCGTTCTCCTCGTTCAGCCGTCTGACCGTGTCATCGAGGTGCGCCAGCAGCTGGTCGGGGGGCAGGTCCAGGTCCGCGAGCGTGCGCAAGGCCGTGCGCAGCCTGCCCATGGTCGCCGCGGCGTTGATGCCGTGTCCGATCACATCGCCGACGACGAGGGCCACGCGGGCGCCGGACAGCTCGATGACGTCGAACCAGTCGCCTCCCACGCCGTGATCCATGTCGGCAGGCACATAGCGGGAGGCCACTTCGACGGCGGCGCCGCCCCGCACGCGGTGGGGGAGCAGGTCGCGCTGGAGTGTGAGGGCCGCGGTCCGCTCGCGGGCGTACTGGAGGGCGTTCTCCAGGAGGAGTGCGGCCCGGGTGACGAGTTCCTCGGCGAGCAGCAGGTCGTCCTCCTGGAACGGCGTCGGCTCCTCGGAGCGGCCGAAGAGTGCCAGTCCCAGCACGCAGCGCCGCGCACGGATGGGCACGACCATCAACGAGTGGACCCCGCTGTCACGGACCTTCTGCGCTCGAACCGGGTCGTTGTCGACCCAGGGGCCGGTCCGGGTGTCCAGCACCGGTTCCAGGTAGGACCTGCCCGTGCGCAGTGCGGTGGCGAACGGCGCGGTGGGGACGAGGTGGATCACCTCTTCGCGCACCCACGGCAACTCCAGGAGACCCAGGTCGATGGAGGCCAGACCGGCACGGCGCAGCACAGTGGGGCGGCCGTTGCCCGTGCCGGTCCGGGCCGAGGGCTCCACGCCGAACGGGACCGACTCCACCAGGTCGACGAGAGCGTGGTCGGCCAGCAGCGGCACGGTGAGGTCGGCCAGTTCCTGGCTGGTCTGCATGACGTCGAGGCTGCTGCCGATGCGCGTGCTGGCTTCGCTGAGGATGGCGAGTCGCTCGCGCGCCCTCCGGTTGCCGGTGACGTCCACGCTCATCGAGCACACCCCCAGGGGTGTGCCGTCCGCGTCCTGGAGGCAGAAGAACACGGCCGAGAACACGTGCTCCCGCCGGTCGGCCGGCGGCCACGCCCGGTACTCGTGGACCATGGTGGTTCCGCTCTCCAGCACCTGCCGCATCACCACCTCGAGTGCTTCGGCCTCGAAGCCGGGCACGGCGTCCTTCAGGCGCCGTCCGAACCGTCGGGCACGAGGAACGCCGTCGTGGCTCTCCATGGCGTCGTTCACCCACGTGCAGCGCAGCTGCAGATCACGCACGACGATGCCGATCGGCGCATGGGCGAGGAGCGATTCCCGCACCAGTCCTTTGCTGCTCCCCGAGGACAGCGTGCCCACGTCGGTCACGGACACCAGCCACCGGGTGCCGCCGTCCTCTCCCCACAGCAACGAGACCCGCAGCGTCAAGGTGAGCGCGTGGCCGTCGCGGTGGCGGATCTTCGCGGTGCCGGACCAGCCACCCTGGGCCCGGCACTGTTCGGCGACGGCTGCGGCTTTCAGGGCGTCCTGGGAGGGCGGCAGCACCTGTGCGGCGGGTCGGCCCACCATCTCCGCGGCCGAGTACCCAACGAGCTGCTGGGCGGCCTGAGTCCACCCGACCACCGTCCCCTCCACGTCGATCAGGGCTATCGCCGCGTCGGGTATCTCGCTGGGGCTGACCGGCTCAGCGAATGCCGTTGGGGTGGTGTGCATCGCGGTTCCTCTCTTCCGGTGCGTAGGGGCGGGAAGTGGTTGGCACGGGGTGTGTGCGCCGGTCCATCAGGACGGCGACGGTGGCCAAGCGCCGTGTCGGTCGGGGCTCGAACGTCCCGTGGCCTGAGGGATAGGCGTCGAGCGCATCCAGGGGCGCAGAGGCGGTGAGCCTGCAGGGGCGCCGAAGCCGCGATTGCGACATTTCTGGATATGCTATGTTATTTCTGATGAAAGCATCATCGATGACTGCTCCATCGTAAAGTGAAGTCCAGAATTGATGGAACCATCATCTGTGTGTGATGGGTCACCTCGATGAGGGGAGGGGCCGATGTCAGTCCCGGCCGCCAATCGATTCGAACGCCGTCGTGCCGTGACCCGGCAGGCACTCGTCCGAGCCGCGCGGCAGATCCTGGCCGAGTCCGGCGACACCAGCGCCAGCATCCAGGCCATCGCGCAGCGAGCGGACGTGGGCTTCGGCTCCTTCTACAACCACTTCACGTCCAAGTCGGACCTGTTCGACGCTGCCGTGCACGATGCGGTGGAGGAGTTCGCCCAAGCCATCGACGAACGCCTGCACGGCGTCGACGATCCTGCCCAGCGCCTCGCTGCGGGTGTGCGGCTCAGCGCGCGCCTGGCCGAGTCACACCCGGAGATCATGCGGATCCTGTGCCACAGCGAGCTCGGCCGCATATGCGCCGGCCGCGGACTGGCTCCGCGCGCGAGGCGCGACGTGGAGCAGGGCATTGCCGCGGGGCGCTTCGCCCCGGTCGACCCGGTCATCGCCCTGTCCGCGCTGAACGGCAGTCTGCTGGCGCTTCTGGAGCTGTGGTTCGACAAGTCCGAGGTCGACATCGACCAAGCCGCGGCCACCTTGGCCGAGATGCTCCTGCACATGCTCGGCCTTTCTCCCGACGATGCCCGCGACGTCGCCCGGTCGTCCCTTTCCGCTGCGGCGTGAAGAGCTACGTCGGGCCTGCCGTGAGGAGTGGCCGTGCCGACGACGTCGGTGCCGGCGAGGGGATGCGCCCGCGCACGTGCACCGAGGGCGCGTAGCGCATGCAGGATCCCGTGGCAGCGGCAGCGGCGGCGGCAGCGGCGGCGGCAGTCGTGGTCCGCGGGCGTTCTCTGATCGGCTGCCGGACCCTCCGCAGCTCCGCAGCGGGCCTGGGACGTCCCGCCTACCATGCAGAGAGGGACAGCTCCGCGAAGTGAGCAGCGCATGGCCAGTGGTGAGAACCTGCAACCCGCTGCCGTCCAGGACCTGCTGGATCAGACGGTGGCCCGGACGGTAGCCGCCACGGGTGCGCACGCGGGAGCGTTCTTCCTGCTGGAGCCCGGCGGTGAGGTCATGGTCCTGGACGCGAGCCTCGGCATGCCCACGGGGTTCGTCAGCCTGCTGCGACGCCTGCGCGTGGCTGCCCTGACCGACGGCCCACTCGCGGAAGCGGTGCTCGAGCGGCATCTCGTGTGGGTCGGTTCCGGTGAAGAGTTCGCCCGACGCTATCCCCTGCTTGCCCTCACCTTCCCGTTCGTGGGCGCCCTTGCGGCGACCCCCGTCGTGGCGGGCTCCCGCGTGTGGGGCGCCATGCTGCTGCTGTTCTCCCGGAAGACGCCCGCTCTCGATGCGCGCGCACGCGGCTGGTTCACCACCGCAGCCCACTGCATCGCCGTGCTCCTGCAGGACGCCGCCGAAGCCGGGCACCCCTTGCAGCCAGGTCTCGCGGCGCGGCTGCTGCAGCCGGCGACGCCCGCGCATCCCACGGCATCGGCCCACCCTCAGGCCGCAGCGGACTTCATAGCCGCTCTTCCCGAAGGGGCGTGCCGGCTCGACGCCCAGGGAAGGATCACCTTCGCCGACTCCACGGCGGCCGACCTGCTGGGCGAGAGCGTCCCGCACCTACTGGGCGCCCGCATGTGGGAAGCCGTGCCGTGGCTGGCCCCCGCGCCCTACCGTCTGCGGTACCAGGCTGCACTCGCGAGCCGGCTCCCCACGGCGTACACGGTGAAACAGCCCCGTACCGGGAGAGAACTGCTGCTCCAGCTCTACCCCGACAGCGCCGGTGTGAGCCTGCGTATCACCGCTCCCGACGGCGCCCCCCACAGCCGGGACGACCTGGCCGTGGGTGCCGGGACGGCGCCGGGTCTCCCCGGCCTGGACGCCCACCACCACATGATGCAGCTCTCCGGCGGCCTGGCCGCGGCGGCCTTCGTCGACGAGGTCGTGGAGCTGGTGGCCGGCCACCTTGTGGTCGCCCTGGACGCCGACGCCTTCGCGCTGCTGGTCGGGGAGGCGGGCCGGGTGCGGGCCGTCGGCCACCACGGATTCGCCCCGGAGCTGGTCGACCTTGTCGACCGCGCTCCCCTCGCCTCCGACCTTCCGCTCCCCGGGCTGACCACCGGAGCCCCGTCCTGGGGGCTGCCCCAGGGGGTGCCGTCCTTCTTCGCCGACCGGGACGAGCTGCGCGCGGCGTATCCCGAGAGCGCCTCCGTCGACGACGGTCTGGGCGCATGGGCATGGCTGCCGCTCATGGCCTCCGGAGAGTTCTTCGGTGTCTGCGTGGTCGGCTACCGGCAACCCCGCTCTTTCACGCTGCAGGAGCGCGCGACGCTCACGGCCGTCAGCGCGCTGATCTCCCAGGCACTGGACCGCGCCCGGCAGTACGAGGCCAAGCACCAGCTGGCCGAGGGCCTCCAGGCCGGCCTGCTACCCCGTACACTGCCCGCGACGCACGGCCTGGAGGTGGCCGCACGCTATCTGCCGGCCAGCCACGGCATGGAGGTGGGCGGCGACTTCTACGACCTCATCCGCCTGTCGGACACCGAGGTCGCCGCCGTCATCGGAGACGTGCAGGGCCACGGTGTCAGCGCGGCCGGCCTGATGGGCGAGGTCCGTACCGCGGTCCACGCCTATGCCGTCGCCGGCGCCACGTCGGGCGCTGTCCTGGCCCGGACCAACCGCTTGTTCCACGACCTCGACCCCGGCCTGCTCGCCAGCTGCCTGTACGCGCACATCGATCCCGTTCACCACAGCGCCCAACTGGCCACCGCGGGCCACTGCCCGCCCCTGCTGCGCCGCCCCGACCGGCACACCGACATCCTCGAGGCACCGCCGGGCCCCCTGCTGGGCGTCGAGCCCATGGCGGAGTACCCCACCACGGACATCCCTGTGCTTCCCGGCTCCCTTCTGCTGCTCTACACCGACGGACTCGTGGAAACTCCCGGCGCGAACCACGACACCGCCCTCACCGACCTCGCGGCCGTCCTGTCCGAAGCCACCGGCCCGCTGGACGCCATCGTCGACACGCTCCTCGACCACGCCCAGCCGTCCGGCGACCGTGCCGACGACACCGCCCTGCTGCTGCTGAAGGTCTGCTGAGTCAGGCCTGCCGAGCGGCACAGAGGTCACCCGGTCCGCCCCGTCGGCATGCGCCGCCGCCCTGGACCTCGCGGGCGTCGGCGCCCCAGCGCGGAGATCGCCTCCAGGAGCGTGCCCGGCGTCACGCTCGACACTTCCATACGTCGTATGGTAATACTTGAAGGGTAATTCCATACGATGTATGGAAAAGCTGGCCGGACAACGCCAGGCGCATCACATCGCCTGCAGGGCAGCCGGTGGTGCAGACCGCCCCACCAGGAAGGAAAGATCATGAAGAAGCTCACGAAGCGCATCTCTCTCGCCGCTTCCGCGGTGGCGGTCGCGGGTGTCGCCGTGCTCGGTGCCGGAGGCGCCGCTTCGGCCGCGACTCCGGTGTCCGCACCCCACGTCGAGCACCCGGCCGTCAGCGTCCACACCAACGACTTCCGCTGGGACCACGGTGTCGGCTACCTGATCGAGCAGGGTTACTCCTGGGACCGCGTCCACGGCTGGCACCGCGACGACTGCGTGACCGATGCGGCCCGGCACGGCCGCGACGGCCACCTCTACCGCTGGGACGACGACGAGTGCGGCTGGAAGTACGGCAGGTCGTACGGGCACGACTGGAACCGCTACGAGCACGACGGCCGGGACCACCGTGACCGGCACCACGGTGACCGGTGAGACAGGCGCCCTCTGCGCGCGAAGGACCGGACCCGTGCAGGCCGCACCCAACCATGTGCACGCCGCACCCACCGCGGTGATGTCCGTCGGCGGTGGGGGGCCAGCGTTGGTCCGAGGACCAGCGGTGCCTGACCGCCGCCGAGGCGGCCTGCTGAGTGAGGGCCCGCCCCTCTTCCACATGCCTGCGAACGCCTTCCCTGTGCCGCAGGCTCGCATCGCCCGGTCGCGGCGCCGCCGCGTATCTCCCCGTCCGTCGACGCCGTTCGGCGCCCGGGCCCTGTTGTGACGCCTCTCTGCTCGACGCCTCTTCGCTGCCGCGCCCGGCGACGGTCCTGCGGCCTGGCGCAGTGGAGGCAGAGGCGTCTGGAAGTGAAAGCCCATGGAATCGTCGAGGACCTTGGTGCGAGGGGTGGCCGTGCGGCTTGTCGTCTCGCGCGACTACTCGCTCCCGTTGTGCATGCGCCTGCGGTACGAGCCCATTGATCCCTATGTCGTCCGTGCCGCCTTCTTCACCGCCGACTGCGCCGAGCCGGTCGAATGGGTCCTGGGGCGCGATCTTCTGGCGGATGGCCTGAGGCGTTCCGCAGGCGAGGGAGACGTCCGGATCTGGCCGGCCGTCGGCCGTGGCGACCGAGCCATGTACATCACCCTCAGGAATTCCGCTGGCACCGCCTTGGTCGAGGTCCCGGTGGACGACGTCAAGACCTTCCTGCAGAACACGGAGGCCCTGGTGCCACGGGGTACCGAGTCCCGGCACATCGACTGGGACACCGAACGGACGAATCTGCGCTGATGCAGCCCGACCGCCCCTCCTCGGAAGAAGAGGAAACAGCCCGCATGTCCCAGTACCAGCGTCTACACCCTGCGCAGCCCTGAGGCGCTCGTCGCCTGCAAGAACATCTGGTCCGGGCACGTTCCCGGCCTGGCCGAGCACCGGATCACCACGCACGGCGTCTGGACGGCCGTCGATTCCGGCGGTGAGCCCCCGAGTGGTACGCCCTCTTCTCCTGCGCGGACGCCGACGACGTGCAGGAGCGGATGGAGGCGTACCTGGCCGGCCCCGCATTCCGCGCCGGCATGGAGGGTTTCGGCATCGGCCGGATCGTCGAGGTGGCGGAGCCCGTGCCGACATCCACCGCCGACTCACCCTTGCGGTGAGGGCACCGAGCCGAGGCGAGGCGGGATCACCTGCTCACAAGTGCCCCGGACAGAAGGGCCAGCATCTGGTGGCTCTCACGCTCGGCTGCGGCGATGCGCTCTTCGGGCAGGGCGCGTTGCCACCCCTCCCCGGAGGCCACCTCCGCAGCTTCGCGCAGCTCGGCCAAGGCGCCCGCCAGACGGCACCGGGCACGGACGAGACCGGCGACGTCGGAGGTGGACGGCTGGTCCATCAGCCGCGCGGGCGCCTCATGGGCCGCGTCCACCGCCGCCAGGGCGCTCTCGGCGCGGTCCAGAGCCCGGCGGTCGCCGATGGCGATGGCGACGAGCAGCCCGAGCGCGCAGCCCGTGAGGGTGTCGAGGGCCCGGTCCCTGAGCAACTCGCCCGCCGGCTGGGCATGCGCGAACTGGGGCATCAGCAAGGACATCTGCACGAGGCAGACCTGGCCGAGCCAGTAGCCGCGGCTGATCGTCGCCTCGGTGGCGACCTGGAAGAACAGGACGGCCAGGACGAGGGCGACCGGTCCGGTGCGGGTGACCGGCAGCAGGGCGGCGAACAGGGCGAGGCCGACGAAGTTGCCGAAGACCCGGTTGAGGGCGCGTCTCCAGGTGAGGGCCAGGTGGGACTGGTGGATCGAGGCCGCGGCGACCACGGCCCAGTACGGGCGGCCGACGCCCAGTGCCATGGAGGCCCAGCCGGCCAGGGCGCAGCCGACCGCGACCCGGGCGCTGAGGAGCAGCAGGTGTGAGCCGGGTCGTGGGACGCTCGGCAGGCGGACCCGACCCCGCTTCAGCGGCCCGCCCCGGCGCGATCCGCTCCGGGCCGGGCTCGATGCGGCCGCGGCACCGGTGATCCGGTCGTCTCCCGGGCGGGGCGGGAGGAGAGGGGGCAGCGGCGCGGTTCCGCGCAGGAGTCGCACCCAGCGGGCCAGTTCCCGGGCGTCGGTGCTGCCGGATTCGGCGCGGGCGAGCAGCAGTGCCAGGGGCCGGCACTCCGGTGAGTCGACGCCTGCCGACGACAGCGTGCGCCAGGCCTCCGCTGCCGCCGCGCCCGCCGCTCGGCAGGCCGGGGCATGGGCAGGGTCGCCGTCCGCAGTGCGCGCGAGCTGCGCGGCGGCGTTCAGGGCCCTGGTGTCTGTAAGCAGTTCTTTGGGCTCCACTGCACCGAGTTGTTTTGGCTCCACTGACGGGCCGGAGGGGGCGTGCGGTGGTGTGATTCACGCCTTG
>NZ_JBIATP010000035.1:0-20849 GCF_042891915.1 Streptomyces sp. NPDC001848
GAGGCACAGACGATCTCCGAGGCGAGATGCCGCCCGCTGGTGGGGCGGCCCACGACCTTGACTCGGTCATTGAAACTCCCGGCCAAAGTCGCTACACCGACATCCGCTGTACGCTGTCCGCCGCGCAGCCGGCCTGCATCAAGGAGTAATGATGTTCGACCTCATCGTCATCGTGCACGTTCCCAAGGCCGAAGACGTCACGCCGGTCGCTGACGCGCTGGCTCGAATGCGTCCGCTGTGCCTCACCGAGGACGGCTGTGTCAGTTGGGAGGCCTACCACTCGCACGAGGATCCCGCCCGGTTCGTACTGGTCGAGCGCTGGGCAAGCCGGGGCCACTGGGAAGCCCACGATGCTGGAGAAGCCATCCAGAAGATCTACCTGCCCGAGATCATGCCGCGCATTGAGCGTGAGGTGCACCCGAGCGCACCCGTACGACTCTGAGACGGTGGGCGTTTCCTCAGTCATGATCACGACCTTACGGTTGGAGCGAACAGTCGCCCAGGTCACTTCAGCACTGAAATCCTGGGCCAATTTCGTACCGGTCCTGGGCCTTTCCTGGAACGGGTCGAGCTGTCTCTCGGGGCGATCGGGCAGTTGTCGCCTTCTCCACGGGTGCAAGCTGTGTGGGTAGAGCGTGCTGGTGGTGTTGTGCCCAGCGGACAGCAGGTGGTGCCGCCAAGCCTGTCAGCGCGAACATCGCTCCCAGGACGTACCAGCCGGGGCGGCCCCAGCTGATACAGAGTGCGATGAGGAGTCCTGGGCCGAGGGTTTCGGCAAGGCCGGCCGCCCCCAGGCCGAAGACACCCAAGTACTGCCCGGTGGCATGCTGCGGGGCGAGAGCGAAGGACACCTCAAAGCCCGCGGCGGAGTGCGACAGTTCGCCTGACCGTGTGGATCACCACGGCGGTGATGAGCAGGGTCGCGGTGCCGCCCAAGGCAGGCGGCCCGCCTGAGTTACGTCGGGACGAAGAAGTTTCGTCAACAAGGGCGGTGGGAGGGGGCAGTGCGCTGGCGCTACTGGAGTCCCACCATGGACAACGCCTTGGCGCATGCCGGCGCCGCCCGCCCAGTCATGCCCCTTCAACAGCGAAGATGAGCAGCTGATGCCTGAGGTGTTCCAGGCAGCGGGCCCGGTCCCACCGCCCGTCCCCTTCAGCGCTGTTCGCGGACGTTCAAACGGGACCGAAGCCCGTAGCCGCTCGGGCGACCCGCCGACCGTGGACGCAGGTGAACGGCCCTGTACGCGGCCCCGCGAGGCGCCAACACAGTTGGAAAGCGTGTTGCTGGTCAGCGCTGTCGCCGCGTGCGTCCCTGGACGGCGGATCGGCGGCTGCGCACGGCTCGGTCGTCATACAGGTCCAGACTTGTTCGCCATCCCCCCGCCTCGCGGTTCTGTACGCGTGCGATGTCCACGCGGCGTGTCCGATTCGCGCTCTACCCACACGCTCCAGCCGACCACACCCTGAGGCGTAGCAGAGCGTCACTACCAAAGGGGGAGGTATGGCGAAGCGTCGAAGGCCGCAGCCCAGGGACAGTCGCGGCCGATTCACCAAGACCGGGGTACCGATCTGGCTCGGCATCGTGGTCATCATCGTGTTGCTCTACGCCTACGCTCGTTAGCAATCGTCGGAACACAGACGGACCGGAGCCCGCACCACAACCGCACCAGATCGAGCGGGGAACCGCGGGGAATCACGGTGGAATCGCTGAGGCCGGCGAGGCGCCGTCCAGCCTGTTCGCCCAGGTCACCGTCTCCGCCAGCCCCCAATGATCGCAGCTTCCCAAACTGAGAGCCTTGATCGTTAGGAGCCCACGGCAGTGATATGCAGCCGCACTGAGCGATGCAGGAGACGCTGCGTGGCCCGGGGTGTGCCAGGTGGATACCAAATCTGGGACAACCGAGGACGTCACGATGGTGGGGCGATCTCTACGAGTTGTGTCCTGACGCTCTGGTGGCCGAGCTCAACGGCCAGGCGGACCACACACGGATCACTGCCCTCATGAAACACCACAGGCGCAGAAGCGATAGGTGCCGACCGTCGGTCGAGCGAAACAGAGCTGGGCTCTGTGGGCCGTCCGAGGCCGCTCAACAGTGGCCAATGGGACCGACGACGACCACCAGGCGCACGTTGGAACGGCTGTGACCGGCAAGAACCCAGCTCACTAAGATCCCCGGCAAGACCCGGGGCAACAAGGCAGGTTCGCCCGCGCCGACCGGTGTCACCGTGGCGATCGCTGCTCCTGATGTGGGATGGAGGTGCCCTCCCGCTTCGCGGTGGGGCAGACGGTGGGGGTTGTCGCGGAGGGACGCACTGGCAGGGGCGTGAGGGGCGTGCAGACCGGAGTAGCCAGTCCGATGAGCTCGACCAGTCCTTCGCCGCCCGTCGGTGGGATGATCTTCGACCAGTTGTTGGCCACCCATACGTTTCCGGAGGCGTCGATCTGAACGGCCGTAAGGTGCTGGATCGCCTTGTTCTGGAAGCCCGCGCCAGGGGAGAGAACGGTGCCGGCCGAGGCTCCCGCAGTGCAGGCGGCGGTGTTCACGCCGCACAGCAGCGACACTGAGGAGGCGCCGAATCCGGCGACCCACACGCGATCCGTACCGTCGACGGCGACCGACCAGGGGAAGACCGTCCTGGGCAGCTGATGCACGCCCGCGACAGTGCCGTTGGGTTGGATCTGGGTGATGGCGCTGCTGAAGAAGTTGGCCACCCAGGCGTTGCCCTTCGAGTCCAGTGCGAGCCCCACGGGCGCTTGGAGGGAGCCGTCGTTGATGGAGGTGACGGGCTTGAAGTCGGGTCCGATGACGGTGACGCTGCCGCCGACTTTGCCGGGGCGCTTGCTTTCCGTGATCTCGGTGAACGAGAGGTGGCTGTTGGTGACCCAGGCCCGGCCGTAGGCGTCGATCTGGACGGCGAACGGATGGTTGAAGCTGCTGTCGGTGATGGTGATGGCCTTGGAGGGGTCGCCGTGCGGGTAGACGACGACGCTGCCCTGGCCGGGTTTGCCCTTGAGGCCGTAGGAGTTGGCGATCCACACGTTGCCCCGCTGGTCGACGGCGGTGCCCTGCGGGTGGTTGAGCCCGCCGTTCTTCCACCCGGTCGGGGGCGACAGCACGGCGCCGGTGGCTGAGTACTTCGACATGGCGTTGCCGCCGTAGCTGGGTATCCAGACGGAGCCGTCACGGTCGATCGCGATGCCCCACGCCCCGCCTTTCATGCCGCCGCCGCTGATGGGGCTGCCGAAGGTGGGAATGCCTGTCGGGTTCTGGACGGTGACGAAGGGGTTGGGGTTCCGGGTACCGGGCAGCCAGTTGTTGGTCGCCCAGGCGTTGCCGTGGGCGTCGAAGGCGATGCGGCCGGGAGCGTAGAGGTCGCTGGCGGTGTGGCGTAGCGCCAGGATCCAGGCCGTGGGTGGCGCGGTGAGGGCGGGGGTGAAGACGTTCGCCTCACGGGCCAGGGCGTAGAGGTCGGCCGGAGACAGTGTGGGGCTGTGGGCCAGGTTCCCGATCGCCTGCACGGTGTCGGCCGCAGCCGCGTTCCCTGGTGGTGTAGCCAGCCGAAGGAGCTGGTCGCAGCGCGGGGCGTCCGCCGTGCACAGGGAGATGAGGTTGGCGAGCGTATCCAGTGTGGCGAGTGTCTGGCTGTTGGCGCTGTCGGCCGTCACCGCCGCTGCGGGCTTGCCGGTGACCGGGTCGGCGAGGGTGAAGGCTGTCGCCGCGGCGTTCTGCAGCCCCGGGCTCGGTCCGGTGATGCCGCGCTGGTCGCTGAACTGGGCCAGGGCGTAGGCCGTGGCGATCGTGGTGAGTTCGTTGATCCTCACCGTGTTCACAGTCCGCTGGGGCACACCGCCGCCGACGCCCACCCCGACGACCGAACGCAGCCGGAATCTGCGCGCTGTCGTCGAAGCCGCCTCGACGTACACGACTCCGTCAGCGGGCTGGGCATAGGTGATGGTGAAGGAGCCGCTCGCATCGGTCGTTGCGCGGCCCAGCTCTCTGACTCCTGACCGCGATCCGGCGAAGAGCGTCACCTGCGCACCGCGCAGCGGCTGTCCCGCGCCGTTGACCATGCCGTGCAACGGGCCCGGTAGGGCGTCGGGTGACGCCGTGGGAGTGCTCACTGTTCCCAGGGCGATGGCGGCGGAGGCCGCTGCCGCGGTGGCCGCCGCCCACGGCACCGGGCCCGTCCGTATTCGTGCGCGGCTCACTTTCGCGCAGACCGGTCTGAACGGATGTATGTCTGAGATGCGCATCATGGAAACCGTTCGCCGTAGGTGGTCGGACTGGGGTGCGGTGCCGTGAGGGGGTTGTGGTCGTCGGCGACTCCGGTGACAGCCGGGGCCGGCACCGGTCCGCTGTGCGGGTGGATGGGCTCAGGTCTCTTCGGCCTCGGCCTGGCCGGGGCCGCGTTCCAGAACTCGAAGCACGAACCATCCGACCCTGAACCCGAACAGCCAGACGACCCCCAGATACAGGCCCGGACCGACTTGCCGCATCTCGTCGCGCACTCCCCGGGCGACCAGGGACGTCCTTGAGTAGTCGATGACGACACACTCCCGGTCGTCCAGCAGGCTCGGACCTGTATAGACCTGCGCCACGATGGCGAGCACGTCGAAGGAGGTCATCCGATTGCTCAGGTAGCCGTTCGGGTCGAAGACCTTGCCCCGCCACACGGCCGTGCGCACGAGCGCCGCCAATGGTCGGGCGGCCCACCTGCCGCCCCATCGGACAATGCCAGTGCCCTGCAGCGGGCCCTTCGGGATGTCACCGGGCGAACTTTCGCGGAAGAGCTCCTGCAGCCCGGTATCGCCGGCTTTGAGCAGATCCGCCTCAGTGAGTGCCACGATCATCCTCCTAGCGGCCTTCAGACCGTCAGTCAGGCTCACGGCTGCCGTATTCCCTACTCCGCCGATGGGGCTGGTCAGGGAGATACGCAGCTTGGGTGGTACCGCAGCGGGACTGGCTGCCCGTCGGCGATCGTGTGGCTTCGCGCCCCCTGCACGCGAAGCGGGCCTGTGCGGGACCCACCCTCGATGCGTGATCCAGCTGCCAACCCTCACCCTGGATCCTGCAAACGCGAATCTCCACTGCTGCTCGGCCGAACGGAAAGAAGCTTAGAGTTCCTAACGAAAGACCCGCCCAGCGGACGTGACCACGTGGGACATGGTCACTCGCAGCGGACTGGAGGTCGGGTCCGGGTTTCTGTCCGTCGCGGAGTGGACCGGAGTTGACCCCGGCCGACCCAGGCTGCTGAACGCGCTTGAGGGCTTGGGACGGTGGCGTTCCGGCTGGTGTCTGTCGTAGGGCCCGGGCGGGGGAGCCAGGCCCTACGACCGGTCTCCGGGTCAGCGGACGTCGACGAAGTCGCCCCCGGCGTTGGCGGGAGCGGCGGTGGAGGTGCCCGCGAAGGTGTAGCGCCAGTAGCCGTCCGCCGATGCCGTCACCGTGGTCTTCGCGTTTCCGTAGCTGTCCGTCGAGACCGTCTTCACGGTCGTGTACGTGGACGCCCCCGCCTTGCGGAACTGCAGCTGCACCTTCTGACCGGCGTATCCGTGGTAGCTGCCGGGTGTCTCCCAGTCCGCACGAGAGAGCTTTCCGGTGACGGTGAGCGTCCTACCCCGGGTCACCGGCTCGGGAGACGCGTTGGCCGTCAGGGTCGCGTCACGCAGCGCGGACTGTGTCGTGGCGGCGTACAGATCGATGTGTCCCATGCCGTCTGCGGACTCGGCCCAGGCAGCGACCTTCCACGCGCCGGCGAGGGAGTTGCGGCCAAGGGTCCGGCGCGGGTGGATGTAGGCGAACTGCGTCTGACAGGTGGACGTTGTCGCGTTGACCTTGGTGCAGGTCGCACGCCAGGGGCTGTGGAGGACGGCGTCGGAGGTGTCGTACGAACCCCGGTAGAGGTACATGTCGCCGCTCGCGATGCCCGACGGGTCGGTGGCGGTGAACGTCGCCTTGAACTCCTGGAGCGGCTGGTCGGACAGTTCCACCGGCTTGCCGCCGTTCACCACGATGTTCGAAATGCGGGCCGAACCCACCATCTCGTCGCCCTGCGGGGCCGGCTGCTGATCCTCGCCTGGGTCGTGTACTTCGACCAGCACTGCTCCGTGGATGTGCGCAAGACCGCCGTCGACCTGACGACCAACCCGATCCGCGGCCTCGGCGACGCACGCCGGGCCGAGAAACGCAGGCAGGCCGGGCAGGACTGACCTCGGGGTGTTCCCGAGGGACCGCCGGTCACCCAAGGGTGAAGTAGGCCAGGCTGCCGAGTCCCGCGAGGGTGCAGTAGATGGCGAAAGGGATGAGGGTTCGGTTCTCGAAGTACCGGACCAGGTAGCGGGTTGCCAGGTAGGCAGCCACGAAGGCGGCCAGGCTGCCCACCAGCAGGGGGCCGCGCAGGCCGTTGCCCGCGGGGCCCAGCAGCGGGGGCAGTTTGAGCAGGGCCGCTCCGCCGATCACCGGGGTGGCGAGCAGGAACGCGAAGCGTGCGGAGTCCTCGTGGTTCAGGCCGCGGAAGATGCCCGCGCTGATGGTCGATCCGGAACGGCTGATTCCAGGGAGGAGAGCGAGGATCTGGGCCGCGCCGATCCCCATGGCCTGCCGCATGGTCATCCGTGTGATCCGCTGGTCCGAGAGCTCTTCCGGAGTCAGGTCCTGGTTCCCTGCCGGGGTGTCGCCTGCGCGCCGCCGGCCCGTCCCACCGCGTCGCAGCTGCTCGGTGACGAAGAGCACGATGCCGTTGAGGGCGAGGAAGAGGGCGGTCGGCACGGGCCGCCCCAGCGTCGTACGGAACAGTTTGTCGAGCGCGAGCCCGGCGACACCGACCGGGATCGTGGCCGAGACGATCAGCCAGGCGAGCCGCTGGTCCACCGTCTGGATACGCCGCTGGGTGAGGGACGTGACCAGGCCGCGGATCACCCGGACCCAGTCCCGCCGGAAGAAGACGACCAGCGCGAGCGCGGTGGCCAGGTGAAGACCGACCAACTCGTTGAGGTACAGGGACCCGTCGGCGGAGACGTCGAGATCGTGCTTCCAGTGTCCGCCCAGGAGGGCGGGTATGAGGATGCTGTGCCCGAGGCTGGAGACCGGGAACAGTTCGGTGACGCCTTGCAGCAGGCCGACGCCCACGGCTTCGGGGTAGGTCAGGACGGACATGGCTGGCCTTTGACTCGACAGTGCACGCGAGAATGGGGCTCCGGACGACGCTCACAGCCGCTCCGGCCAGCCAGGAAGCTACTACACGGGTGTAGAAATCAGGAAGGTCGGTGCGAGGTGTTCATCTCCTCGCACCGCAACGTTCACCTTCCCCGCGGGGCGACAGCGCGACATCCGCCGTTCACCGGGCGGCGTGCGCGGGAGCGAGGCGGGCGGTCAGCAGCGGCTGGAGCGCGCCGCCGGCGCGCAGGCGGGACACCAGGGGGCGGATCAGGCCGCGCAGGACCAGGCCGGCGAGGAGGGCGACGGGGGCGGCGATGACGATTGCCCCGAGGACGTCGTGCGGGTAATGGTCGCCGACGTAGACGCGGGTGAAGCCCTCCAGCAGCGTGCAGACGGCGGCGATGGCGCTGAGCCGGCGGTCGAGGAGGAACAGGGCGGCGGCGGTGGCGGCGGCCGTGGTGGTGTGGCCGCTGGGGAACGCGTAGTCGGTGGCAGCCGGGCAGCTGTTGACGAAGAAGTCGTGCGGGAGGGCACGGCAGGGACGGGGCTCCGCGACCAGCTTCTTGATGACCTCGGTGACGGCGAACGCGGCCACGACGGCCGCCGGGGCGGCCAGGGCCAGAGCCATGGCGGCGTCGTCCCGCCGGCGGGCCCGCCACCAGCCCATCACCATCAGGACGGCGAAGACCCCCAGACCGAGGTTGGTCGCCAGCGCGATGGGCGTGTTGAGCCAAGGGGTGTCGCGAGCGAAATCGGTCACCGAGGTGAACAGCGAGCCGTCGATGCGGGAGCCGTCGAAGGCGAGAACTGCGGCGTGAGGGGTCATCAGGCGGTGTCTTTCGAGCAGGCGGAGACCACGGAAACAGGGAGACGCGAAAAGGTGAACAACACCATAACATCTACACGTGCGTAAAAGATCACGGGTCTCCGCTGCGCCTTACCGCGGCAACTCGCCCGAGGTGCACATCGGTTGCCGCCCTGAGCGGTAAGACGGCGGCGCTCAGCGGACGCCGATCGCCTCCAGCAGCCGGTGGAGGTCGTGGGCGGCTTCGGCCGTGGACCAGGCCGTGGTGAAGAGGACCACGGCGGTGGCGGCGACGAGCACGGGATGGCGCCCGGGTGGCGGCGCGAGCAGCGCGGCCACCCGGCGGGGCACGGGGCCGGCGGCGGCGAGGGGACCCCGGCGGCCGAGGATGCCGAGCGCGGCGCCCGGGAGACGGGACCGGCCGGGGTTGGCGCGGGCGGCGAGGGCGGCCTTGCCGACGGCGCGGGCAACGCGGGCGCGGTCGCCGGTGGCGGTGGCCGCGTTCTCGTCGGCCCAGCGTTCGGTGGTGTAGGTGACGGCGGTCGCCAGTGGCCGCAGCAGCGGATTGGCGGCGGCTCCGAACTGGGCGAGGGCGACGAACGCGTAGTGGTGGGCGGTCAGATGGGCGCGTTCATGGGCCAGCAGGATGTCGTGCTCGGCCTCGTCCAGAGTGTGCAGCATGCCGGTGGAGACCACGACCCGGCCGGGCAGCCCGGGCAGCGCGAACGCGTCCGGCGCCGGGTCGTCGACCACCACCAGTCCGTCGCGCGTCGGCATACAGGCCGCGTCCAGTGCGGCGGCGGCCAGGGACCGCGCACGGCGGGAGAGCATACGGGCGGCCATGAGGACCGCGGCGCCGAGGAGGACGCCGGCGATCACGGCGACGGAAAGCTCGGTGGGGTCCTCGCGCCGCGCGGCGTGCGCCGGCCAGTGGCCCAGGGTGGCGAGCACCGGTATGCGAATCAGACCGGTGATGGCCAGCAGGCCCAGCGAGATCGTGCTCGCCGTGCCCAGGACGACGGACGACGCGGTGAGCAGCCAGGTGGCGAGGCGGGGTTCACAACGCTCTGACAGCGGCCGCACGCCCAGGGGGGCGATGAGCGACAGCAGCAGCGGGAGGTAGACGGCGATGCGCATCGGCGGTCTCGCGCGGCTCAGCGGTCGGCGCCGGACTCGGAGCCGAGCAACTGGCGCAACAGATCCGCGTCCGAGTCGGACAGTCCGTCGGCGAAGCGGGCGAGCACGGCTTCCCGGTCGGGGCGCTCCTCCAGTACGGTCCGCATCCTGCGGGCGGCGAACCCGGCGTCGTCGGTGGCGGGAGCGTAGGCGTAGGCGCGGCCTCGCCGTGCGCGGACGAGCAGATGCTTGGTGTGCATGCGGGTGAGGATCGTCACCACGGTGCTGTACGTCAGCTCGCCGCCGAGGCGTTCGGTGACCTCACCCGGGGTCAGCGCACCCTCGGCCCGCTGCAGGAGAGCGAGGATCTCGGCCTCCCGTGCACCGTTGGGCAGCTTGGAGCCCCGGCCGCGTGTGTCGCCGTCCATGAGTTTGCGTTCCCTCGCTCGTATCCAACCGTCTCGCAGAGCTTCTACGGCCGTGTAAAGGCTGCCGCTCCCCGAGTCTGCCACGCCTGCACCCCTTCGCCGCGCGGCTTCGGATGCCCGCGCCGACGCCAGGAGGCGTCGCCACTTCGCGCTGGATCTCAGATCGGGCCCACCGGGGCCTCCGCGCGGTGGGCCCCTGTCGCGCAGTTGGCGGACGGTCCCACGGTTCCACCGAGCTTCGTGCGGAAGGGGGCGAGCACCTCCCGCGTGAAGATCTCCGACGGCCGGGTGCCGGTCACGCGGTCGTCGTCCCCGGCGCTGCAGGCCGCGACGAGGGGCAGGACGGCCAGACTGTCGGCCGCTGCGGCGCTACCGACGGTGAAGACGGAGGCACGGCCTCGCTGTCGGTGCCGACGCGCGTCACTCCTCCTGGTCGGACGACGGACCCGTTCACACGGGCGGCAGGTCGACTTGGGATACGGATGAGGGGTGTTCAGGGGCGGCACCTCAGCGGGCTTCACCTGGGCTCTCCGTCGGTGTCATGCCTCGTTCCAGTCCGGTCCGACGGGCCCGGCAACAAGTTGAGGGCCTGCCTTTGCGCCGTTCCCCATTCCCACATGCTGCGCACCACTGCCTCCAGCGCCCGCCCCCGGCCGGTCAGAACGTAGCGGACGCGGGGAGGCCAGCCGGGGGTGCGGTGGCGTTCGATGACGCCCGCACCGGTCAACTGGGCCAGCCGGTCCGAGAGGACCTTGTCCGAGAGAGCGGGAAGTGCGGCGGACAGCTCGGAGTAGGTGGCCTGACCCCGGCGTAGGAACTCGCGGAGTACCAGCGGCGTCCATCGGCCGCCCAACGCGGCGAGGGTGATGTCGATGGGGCATCGCGGTTCGTGGCCCGGCGGAACAAGGGCGCTGTCCGGACAGTCCGCCAGCGGGCCGTCCTGATCGCCCGCCGGAGTGTGTCCAACCGTTTGGTGAGTCACGAAGGGCCCTCCTAACGTCCGTCGTGAGCAGCCAACCGACTTGCCTCCAAGGGACTTTATGCGCATCCACCACCTCAACTGCGGTTCGCTACGAAAGATCCCACCGCTCCGTGGAGAGCCCACGGCGGGCGTGGTGAACCGCGAACTGGCCGCTGTCTGCCATTGCCTGCTCATCGAGACGGACTCGGACGGGCTGGTCCTGGTCGACAGCGGCCTCGGCACCGCCGACCTACGGCACCCTGACCGGTCGCTGGGTGCGGACTGGGTGGCCTACGCCCAGCCCGCGCTGGACCCCGAGGAGAGCGCGCTGCGCCAGGTGGTCCGTCTCGGGTACGCGCCCCAGGACGTGCGGCACATCGTGCTCACCCACCTGCATCGCGACCACACGGGAGGGCTGCCCGACTTCCCTCACGCCCGGGTGCATGTGCACCCCGACGAGTACCGGGCCGTCACCGACTCCGCGGCGGCGCACCACCGGCACAGCCTCGACCGCTTCATGCCGGCGCACCGGGCGCACAGCCCGCTGCCGGCACCCGCGCCCGTGGCGGAGGGCACCGAGTGGTTCGGTTTCCGCGGCGTGGCGCGACCACAGGGGCCGGCGTGCGAGCTGCTGCTGGTGCCACTGCCCGGCCACTCGGCGGGACATGCGGGCGTCGCCGTGCGCGACGGCACCGGACGGTGGCTGTTGCACGCCGGCGACGCGTACATGTATCACGGCGAACTCGAGCACACCCCGCCCCTTTCCCACCCCGTCCTCGAGCCGGTCCAGCAGGGAGCACAGACCGATGCCGCGGCTCGCGTCCTGACCCGCGACCGACTGCGCGCCCTCCGCCGCGACCACGCGGACGAGGTCACCGTCTTCAGCGCACACGACCCGTGGGAGTTTGCCTGTCTTGCCGCCCCTCGCCCACCGGAACTGCCGGATCGCGGCGGGACGGACCGTGGTGTGAAGACGCCCCGCACCAGCCCGAAAGATCCGGCCGATCGCTCGTCAGCTGATCAAACCGCCTCTAGTGTGTCGCCGTGAACAACGCTCTTGTCGGTGGTGACGTCTGCCTCGTTCCGTTGTCCACCGACCATGCCGAAGCCCTCTTCCCTTCTGCGTCCGATCCTGAGGTGTGGCGGTGGATGCCGCGGCCACGTCCTGAGTCCGTGACGCAGACGCGCGCGATGCTGAGCCAGATGATCGCGGACCCCGCGCGGCGCTGTTTCGCGGTGCAACGTCGTGACGACGGTGCCGTGGTCGGTTCGACCAGCCTCTACGACATCGATCTGGAGGAGAGCCGCGCCGAAGTCGGCGCGACCTGGTTCGATCGGTCTTGTTGGGGAGGCCCGTACAACGCTGAGTCGAAGCTGTTGCTGTTCAGCCACGCCTTCGACGACCTGCGACTCGCGAGGCTCGCCCTGCGCACCGACAATCTCAACGTGCGGTCCCAGCAGGCCCTGGCCCGTCTCGGCCTGGTCTACGAAGGGACTCTGCGCAGCCATATGCGGCGCCAGGACGGCACCCGCCGTGACTCGCTGTACTACAGCCTGCTCGCAGATGAGTGGCCGACCGTTCGCGACGCGCTGCGGGCCAGGATCGCTGCCAAGCGGAGCGCCCCGGGAGGCTGAACTCGTGAACATTCCTGCGCCCGCCCGGCGACGGGGAGTTGCCGCCCAGAGTCATCGACCGGCGCTGACGTGAGAGGTGAACGGAGCCGATCAGCCTCCGTGGTGACAGGGGGTCGAGCGCTCGCTCCTGGGAACTGTCGGGTGGATGGGTGCTCTTCTCGCGCCGGCCTCGGCGGTCTGCTACGGCGCCGTCGACTTCGTCGGCGGGCTGCTGTTGTGCCGGGTTCACTTCGCTGTGGTCACCTTCCCGGGGCAGGTCGGTGGTCTGCTGTTCGCGGTGGTGGCCGCGGCTGTCGTCCCTGCCGACGCGGTTCGGGCCACGGACGTGGTGTGGGGCGTCCTCTCGGGGATGGGCGGCGGAACAGCCATGCACTTCCTCAACCGCGGGCCGAGCCGGGGAGCCATGAGCATCGTGGCCCCGGTGAGCGCCGTCACCGGGGTCGCCCTGTCCGTGCTGAGCGGTGCGTTCTTCCTGGACGACCAGCCCACAGTCACGGCCTGGCTGGGGATGTGCCTCACCCTGCCCGCCCGGTGGCTCGTCTCGGGGGGCTCCGGCCCCGGTCGCGGCGGGGACGGGAAGGAGGCGCCAGGCGCTCGGTGACACGAGCAGGACGGCAGCGAGACGCCCGGCGGCCACGGGCCACAGACCGCTCGCCGGGCAGGCTCCCCGGTTCCGGCGACCTGTGCGACGTGTGCGACCTGTGCGACCTGTGCGACCTGTGCGACCTGTGCGGTGGCTGGGTGGAGCGGTCCTGGTCGGGGCGGGTGCGGCCGTCGGCCTCATCCTCCATCTGTGGGCGGCCCGTCGGCAGATGATGGCCCTCGCTGTCGTCCTGGCCTCCCTGTATCCGGCGATTCCCACCGTCCTCGGGCTCGCGGTCCTGCACGAGCGGGCCACCCGGACACAGGTGATCGGCCTGGTGGGCTCGGCCGTCGCCGTCGTCCTGCCGGCCCTGGGGTGAGCGGGCGCCTTCCGGAAGCAGGCTGACCTGGATCGCGTCGGGTCTCACGCCCGGTGCAGCACCCGAGGACGACGAGGAGCACGGTGGCGCCCGCGCTCGCCCCGTGTGCCACCACGTCGGCCAGGGGGAAGTGACGTTCGGCGGTGGTGCCGCCGCGCGGGTGCCGTCCGGAGCTGGGCAGCCGGCGCAGCAACATCATGAAGCCGAAAGCGGCCACGACCAGGACGACCCCGCACGCCGTCCACGCCGAGGCCCCGACGCCGCCCGCGAGGTACACGGTCCAGGCCGCGAGCCCGGCCACGGCGAGCGCCACATGGCCCACGACCAGCCACAGCGGCAGCCGCGTCACGCCGGGCGTGCGTTGGCGCAGTCCGCCGTGGCGGATCCACACGGTGGCGAGGTAACCGCCCAGACCAGCGGTCAGCAGCCACGCGCACAGCACGAAAACCCGCATACGCTTCCCCCCTTTTGGCAGAACAGGGCAGGGAAGGGAGGCAGGTCAGGGAAGGAAAGGGAAGATCACCAGACGTTATCAGTACCTTTTTTCATGAAATAGCCATCCGTCGCCCGCTGTGACGCGTATCCGATACGAGGCAAGTCTCCGCAGGAGGAAACGCATGGCGATCTTCAGTGATCTCTTCCCCGCCAAGCACCGTGACCACGGGAAGGACGACACGTCCGGGCGTGACGACACCTCGATGAGGAGGCACCGTCGCCGTCACGGTGACCACGACCACAAGCGTGACCACGACCACAACGACAACTGGTGAAGGGCAACTGGTGAAGAACGAGCGGGCCGGTGAACGGAGGACCCGGGACCGGTCCGTTCCATAGTCGATCCCCCAGGGACGCGTGCCATGGTGCGGCTCCCGCGGCATCTCCCGCGGCATCTCCTGTCTGTGAGCGAGGACGACGGTGGCGTCGTCGCCGCCGCGCCGCGGCTGGCCCCGCGCGATGTGTTCCGGCGGTTCTGGCCGTACACCCGCGGCCGCCGGCGCTGGCTCGTGCCCCTCGTGCTGTTCAGCGTGATCGGGCCCCTCGTCGACGCGGCCGAACTCTGGCTGTTCAAGGTCGTGGTCGACGAGGTGCTCGTGCCGAGGGATCTCACTCCCCTGGCCTGGGTCGCTCCTGCCTATCTCGGCCTCATCGTCGGCTCCGGTGTTCTGGGGTTCGCCGACGACATGACGTCCACGTACGTCAGCGAGAGTTTCCTGCTGTCCCTGCGCTCCGACGTGTTCCGGCACGTCCAGGGGCTCTCCCTCGGGTTCTTCGAACGGCGGCGGCTCGGGGACGTGCTGTCGCGGGTCACGGGGGACGTGGACGCCGTCGAGACGTTCCTGCTCTCAGGGGTGGCGGACGCCCTCTACCACGTCATTCGGCTGGGCGTCTTCCTCGGTCTGCTGTTCTACCTCCGCTGGGACCTGACGCTCCTCGCGCTCGTCATCGTGCCGCTGTTCTGGCGCGCGGCCCGCCACTTCTCCCGGTTGATCAAGGAGGCGTCACGGGAGCGCAGGCGCCGAGGCGGTGCGCTCAGCGCGGTCGCCGAGGAGTCGCTGGGCAACATCGCCCTGGTCCAGGCGTACAACCGGCGGGAGTGGGAGGCGCGCCGGTTCGACCGGGAGAACCTCGGCAGGTTCCACGCGGCCATGGCGTCGGCGCGCATCCGCGCCGTCTACCGGCCACTCGTCGAGGTCATCGAGGTGTCCGGCGCGCTCGCCGTCATGGGCCTCGGCACCTGGAACCTGGCCCAGGGCCAGCTCACGCTCGGCGGGCTGCTGGTGTTCCTCGCGCTGATCGGCAAGCTCTACAGCCCGATCCGCGACCTGTCCCGCCTCGGCACCAGCTTCTACGCCGCGTCGGCCTCCGCCGAACGCATCATCGAACTGCTGGACCAGCGCCCCCAGGTCACCGAGTCCGCCGGCGCACGGCGGATCGGGCGGGCGCACGGCGACATCGAGTTCGCCGGCGTCTCCTTCCGCTATCCCGGTACGGCGAACCGGGCCCTGGCCGACGTGTCGTTCCACGTCGCCCCCGGCGAGACCCTGGCGCTGGTCGGGGCCAGCGGCGCCGGCAAGTCCACGGTCGCCAAGCTCCAGCTGCGGTTCTACGACCCGGATCACGGCGCCGTCCGTCTCGACGGGACGGATCTGCGCGACCTCGCCCTGTCCGACGTACGGGAGAACGTCGCCGTCGTCCTTCAGGAGACGCTCGTCTTCCACGGCACCGTGCGGGACAACATCGCCTACGGCCGTCCCGGCGCGACGGACGCGGAGATCGTCGCGGCAGCACGCGCCGCGGACGCCCACGAGTTCGTCCAGCAGCTTCCGGAGGGGTACGACACGATGGTCGGCCAGCGCGGCCGGACGCTGTCCGGCGGACAGCGCCAGCGTCTGGCGATCGCCCGGGCGATGATCAGGGACGCCCCCGTGCTGCTGCTGGACGAGCCGACCACCGGCCTCGACGTCCGGTCCGGCCTGAGGATCATGGACCCGCTGCGGCGCCTCATGGCCGGGCGGACGACCGTCGTGATCTCCCACAACCTGCTCACCGTCCGGGACGCCGGCCTGATCGTGGTCCTCGACCACGGCCGGATCATCGAGTCCGGGACCCATGACGACCTGCTGCTGCGCGACGGGGCGTACGCGCGGCTGCACCGGATCGCGGCCGTGTCCCCCGCACCACCGGGGACGGTGCCGTCATGACCGAACCGCCCCCTCCCCTGGCACCCGGCACCCGCCCGGCCCCGGGCTACGAGATCCTCGGCCACCTCACCCGCACGGGATGGTTGGACCTCTACGACGCGTGGAGCGAGGAACGGGCCTGCCGGTGCGTCATCAAGGTCGTACGTCCGGACCGCCGCGGCGAGACGCGGCTGTGCGAACGGCTCCTGCAGGAGGGGCGCTGGCTTCGGGACTTCACCCATCCGCACCTGGTCCGCGCGTACGAGACCTTCGACGCGCCCGAGCCGCTCGTCGTCCTGGAGACGCTGACCGGGGAGACGCTGTCCCACCTCGTCGACCGGCTACGGCGCCGGCCGGCCGCCGACGACGTGGCGCTCCTCGGGACGCAGCTGTGCTCCGCGATCCACTACCTGCACGGCCGGGGCCTGCTGCACCTGGACCTCAAGCCGTCCAACGTCGTGGTGGACCGCGGTCACGCGAAGGTCCTCGACCTGAGCGTGGCCCGGCCGCCCGGGGTCGCCCCGCCCGGCGTGGGCACCTTCTCCTACCTCTCACCGGAGCAGGCGCGCGGCGGCCTGCTGACGGCCGCGGCCGACGTGTGGGGTGTCGGCATCACGCTGTACGAGGTGGCGAGCGGCGACGTGCCGTTCGACCGCGGTGAGACGGCGGACGAGACCTACGACGACCCGGAGGACGAGGACGCGGGGAACGACGACCGCACAGGGGACCGGGACGGCTGGTACTGGTGCCCCCAGCTGGAGGCGCCCGCCCCGCCGATCGCCACCCGGCGGCGCCTGCCCCGCCCCCTCGCCGCGGCCATCGACGGCTGCCTGCTGACCGACCCCTCCGCCCGGCCCACGGTGCCCGAACTCGCCACGGCCCTCCGCGCCGCCCGCGCATGAGGCCCACACCTGAGACCCCCACGCGAGGCGCCCTACGCCAGACCGGACGCGCCGAACTGAGCCGTGGCCAGGACCGTCCCGTCGGGCGCCGTCAGCCGGGCACCCGCCAGTGCCGTGGGATCGACGGGGGCGGGGCCGCCCCAGTAGCCGTAGCCCTTGTCCAGGGTCAACTCGCCGACGTGGATCGTGCCGCCGTCGTGCCGCACCAGCACACAGGAGACCCTGCCGCTGTACGGCGTCCCGGCGTCGGCCAGATCGACGGACATGTAGAGCCAGCCCGGGGAGCCGGGATGGGCGTAGATCTCACCCGTCGGCTTCCCGAGAGCCCGGGTGGAGACCAGTCCGGCCCTCAGCATGCCCGAGGGTGTCCCGGCGGGGCTGGTGGGTCCGGCCATGACCTCCTCGATCGCCGTCCCGACCGCCCAGCCACCGAACCCGAGGGCGAGGGCGAGCGCGGCCCCGGCGGAGGCGACCCGCAGCCGCCCCCGGCGGCCGCGCCGGCCCTGACGCGGGATGCCGGCCCAGCGGCCGGCCGAAGGCCCTTCGGGCGTCGAGGCTTCCTGAGCCGACGCCCCCGGAGACGACGCCTCTTGAGCCGTTGCCTCGGGAACCACCGCACCGGGAACCACCGCACCGGGAGCCACCGCACCGGGAGCCTGCGTACCTTCCGCACCTTGAGCTTCCGCGCCCTGCGCCAACGCGCCCTGGCCCTGCGCCCCCTGCACCCGCTGCGCCTGCACGCTCCGTGTCAGCGCCTGCGCCACCCGGGTCTCGAACCCGACCGGAGGCTCGCCGCACGGCAGCAGCCCGATCAGCCGGTCGCCGACGAGGGTGAGCTGCGCGACGTACTCCCGGCAGTCAGCGCATCCGTCCAGATGGGCGACCGCCCCGGCGCGTTCACGACCGGGAAGCACGCCGAGGGCCAGCTCGGGACCGATCTCCCGCAGCTTCTCGCAGGTCACGTCACTGGGCATGGTCGCTCCGCTGGGAAGGGGTGAGAGTGGCGCGCAGCTTGCCCATCGCCGTCCTGATGCGTGTCTTGGCGGTGCCCAGCGGGATGTGCTCCCAGTCGGCGATCTGCTGGGCCGTCATGCCGTAGATGCCCGCCATCACCAGGGCACGGCCCTGCTCACGCGGGAGCTGCGCCACCGCGGCCCGCAGCCGCGAGGATGCCTCGTCGGCCAGGGCGTAGTGCTCGGGTGTCCGGCTGACGACGCCCAGGACCGCCTCGAGGTCGTCGGGTGCCATCGGCTCCGGCCGCCTGGACCGGACGGCGTCGATGGCGAGGTTGTGGGCGATGGTGGTCAGCCAGGTCGTCACGGAACCCCGGCGTGAGTCGTAGATCTGCGCATGACGCCACGCCCGTTCGAACGTCTGCTGGGCGATGTCCTCGGCGAGCTGTGGATCCCCGGTGACGGCGACGGCGACCCCGAAGACCTTGTGCTGGAACCTTCGTACGAAGGTGACGGCGAGCTCCGGATCGCCGGTGGCCAGCCCGGACAGCAGGGCCTCGTCCGGGAGACGGCCCACGGGGAACCGAAACCTCTGCATACCGGTATATACGGACCGCTCGCGCCGGGGGATTGCCCGGCCATGCCAGGGGATCGCCCGCCCGTAGGGCGCTTCCCAGGGGTTGGAGTGCATGACGACTCCGGCTGTGCTTCTGTGCGGCGGGCCCCCGGCTCACCGCCCGCAGGTGGTACCCGTCTCCGCGGAGCCTTCCGACGGTTCCTGCACACGCAGTTCGACGCAGCACGCGTCGGGCCGTGGGGCGAGGACCGCTGTGGTCTTGTCGCTTCCGAGGCCGTGCAGGCAGCCGGCCAGGAAAGCCTGGTTGACGGCGCAGACCAGTTGGGGGGCCTTGGCCGCCAGGGGGTGGAAGGGGCAGTTGCGCAGCCGCAGCAGGGCGGGTGCGGCACGCTCCGGCTCGTAGCCGAACTCCTCGAGGGTGTCGGCGGCCAGGCTCAGCCCCCGCTCGGCGCCGAGCCGTCCGGGGCGTACCCGTGCGCGTTCGGCGCCGCCCAGGGCCTCCCCGCGCCCGTATGCCACGCGGAGCGCGGCGTCGCGGGCGGACTCGGCCTCCGTCTCGGTCAGGACGGCCTCGGTCAGGACATCGGCGAGCATGCCGTAGCGACGCTCGGGGATGCTCACCGCGATGGCCTCGGCGACCGGCTCGTAGACCTTGGGCCTGCGGCCGACCTTGCGGATGCCGGCGGGGGATTCGCAGTGGGCGTGGAGCAGACCGGCCGCCACCAGCTTGTCCAGGTGGAAGGCCGCCAGCTTGCGGGAGATCCCGGCACTGTCGGCCACCTCCTCGCGCGTGACCGGGCGCCGCTCCTGCCGGATGAACTCGAACATACGGCGGCGCAGTGGATCACCGAGGGCCGCGAGGGTGGTCAGCGAGGTGTGATCCAGTCCCACGAATCCATCATATCGCCCGTCACTTCGGGTGAAATTCACGTGGGGCCGGTACGGTCTCCGACTTCCGAGCCCGGGTAACGGCCGCGCCCGGCGGCCGGGAGGACGGTTGGTCCAGCACCCTCCGGGGAGGCGACGCCGGCGATGTGAGCGATCCGGGATGGGCGTATTGTCCCGATATGGCCATGGGCGAGGACGACGTGCCCAAGGACAAGGCAGCGGGACGGGCCGAATCTCCCGGCGCGCTGGACGATGCCCTGGACGCGGTCCTGGCAGCGACCGTGCGCCGCACCGGAGCCTCCATCGGGGGGATCTACCTGATCGAGGAGGCCGAGCCGGTGCTGCGGCTGGTGGCCGTGTGCGGAATGCCGCTGGAATTCACCGCCCCATGGCGGCGGCTGCCGCTCACCGCTCCCATCCCGGTCGCCGACGCGATCCGCGAGGACCGGCTGGTGTGGATCGGGGACCAGACCGACATGGCCCGCCGCTATCCGCGTGTCGCCGCGGTCCTGCCCTACAGGTTCCCGCTCGCCGCGCACGCCGTGACCGGAATGCGCCGCTGCTGGGGCGGACTGGTGCTGATGTGGCCCGCCGACCACGCCCGGAAGACCACGTCCCGCGAACGCCGCCATATCACCTCCAGCGCCCGCCGCCTGGCCCGTCTCCTGGACGACGCGCAGCGCCCGCCCACGCTGCCCGACCAGCCACGCATCGTCTCCGTCGACGCCCCGTACCACCCGGCCTACGCCGGCCTCGCCGCCGTCGACTACGCCGAACGCCTCCCCTGGGGCGCCCTCGCCCTCGATCTGGAGGGCAGGATCACCTTCATCACCAAGGCCGCCGCCCGCCTGCTCGGCCGTGACCGGGGCCGGCTGCTGGGCACCCGGCCCTGGCAGTCGCTGCCGTGGATGGACGACCCCGTGTTCGAGGACCACTACCGAACCGCCGTGGTCAGCCGCGCCGCCGTGTCGTTCACGGCCCGGCGCCCCCCGGACCAGTGGCTGAACTTCGAGCTGTACCCGGACACCAGCGGCATCAGCGTCCGTATCACCCCTGCCGGGGAGCAGTCCACGCCGAGTACCCGTCCCCGGCCGGTCGCGCTGACCCCGACCGGCCGTCTGTACCAGCTCATCCACCTGGCCGCCGCGCTGACGGAGACGGTGAGCGTGCGCGACCTGTTCGAGATGGTCGCGGAGCAGATCCTGCCCGCATTCCGCGCCCAGGGCCTGGTGCTGTCGGCCGTCGACGCGGGCCGTCTGAAGATCGTCGGCTCGTACGGCTACCCGCCCGAGGTGATCGAACGCCTCGACGGGCTCCCACTGGACACCGACCTCACCCCCGCCGGTCACATCCTCGCCACCGGCACTCCCGGCTTCTTCGCCAGCCCCTCCGAAATGGCCCGCAGCCACCCGGAGGCGCCCCTGGTGAGCGGCAAACAAGCCTGGGCCTTCCTCCCCCTGATGGTCACGGGACGACCGGTGGGCGCCTGCGTCCTCTCCTACGTCCGGCCCCACACGTTCTCCGCCGACGAGCGTGCCGTCCTCACCTCGCTGGCAGGGCTGATGGCACAGGCCCTGGACCGCGCCCGGCTCTACGACGCCCAGCACGGCCTCGTGAACGACCTCCAGCAGGTACTCCTGCCGCGCGCCCTGCCCGCCGTGGCCGGACTCGACGTGGCCGCCCGCTGAAGCGCGCGGGTTCGCAGATTCCTGGATGCGGACGAGTGCGGAACCTGCGCGGGGTTGCCGATTTTTAGGGGTTCGAGAGGTGAGTTGGAGGCG
>NZ_JBIATP010000036.1:0-20782 GCF_042891915.1 Streptomyces sp. NPDC001848
AAGGCGTGAATCACACCACCGCACGCCCCCTCCGGCCCGTCAGTGGAGCCAAAACAACTCGGTGCAGTGGAGCCCAAAGAACTGCTTACAGACAGCACCACGGAAACGGCACAATCACGTGGGCGCCCGCGCGGTCGGGTATGCCGTCCGTGTCCGTGACGCGCTTGGTCATGACGACCCCCCTTCGGTTCGACAGGTCATGACGGTCCCTTTCGATGGGTTGGTGGTCAGCACGTGGGGTGAGTGGTCTGTCCGGGCTCGATGACGTCGAGCGGGTAGCCGCACTCGGTACAGGTGACGGCATCAGAGAGAGGCCGCATTTCAGCGTCCCCAGCGTCCCCAGCGTCCCCCCTGCCGTATACGCCCAGGTCAGGGACGATGTCTTGGGGGGACGCTACGAAGAGCGCAGCGTCCCCCTCAGCGGTCCCCAGCGTCCCCCCTCCGAAGGTGGGGACCGCTAGCGTCCCCCCTTCAGCGTCCCCCCTGCTTCCGCTGGTCAGAGCACTTTCGGAGCCCTGGGGGGACGCTGGGGGACGCTGTCCTGACCTTTCACTCTGGTCATGCCTGGCTTGTTCGGCGTTCGCCTTCCGGCGCTCCTCCGTGGCCGTCAGCGTGTAGAGCCGCTGCTTCTTGGGCTTCGGACCGCGCTTGCTGTCGTCCACCTCGATGCCGATCGTGCGCAGCGCGGGGGCGAGCCGCTTGAGCTGTCCGCCGGCGCGCGTCGGATCCTTCGGCCACCGCTTCGGCAGCTTGTCCGGCGTGGGGACACGCTCCAGCAGCTCCGAGGCGGTGAGCGTCACTCCGTCCGGACCGGCCCGGTCGACGAGGGCGACGACCGCATGGGCGAACGGCTCGCCGTCGAGAACGTCGGCCACCGCGTCCCGGGCGGTCGCCTTGTACGTCTCCGTCGTCGTCCAGTCCTTCACCTGGTCGACGGCGGCGAGGATGCGCGCAAAGTCCGCCATGCGCGGACGCTCGGTCAGCTGCACATCCGGCAGCACCTTCAGCACGCTGGACAGCAGGTCGAAAAGGCTGGCGAGGATCGCCGAATGCGAGTCGGCATACGCCTCGTCGAGCTCGGCCTCTTCGCGCCGCTCGCGGTCCGGGATGGTGTGCAGCTCGATGGTCAGGAGCCGCTCGGCGAGGTCGCCCGCGAGCGCGCCGGCGTCGATGGTGGTCATGGCCAGGACTCGGCGGAACTCGAGGACGACCACGTCGTCGTCGGTGTACAGGGCCCGGTCCACGATGCCGTCGCCGGTGACCGCACGGCAGAGAGCGTCAGAGAGCCAGTCAGCGATGACGGAGACGTTGTCGATGCACAGCGCCCACGAGTTGAAGGCCTGTGTCGCCCAGGACTTGATGTCCCGCGGTGCCGTGCGCTTCGGCGCGCCGGAAGGGTCGACGATGCCGATCACCATCTTCGCGGAGTACGACTTGCCAGTGCCCTGCTCCCCGCGGAACGTCAGGATCGGGTGCGGGAGGTCGGGGATGAACGCGGCGACGAGCCAGGCGACCAGGAGGTGAAAAGACTCGTCGCTCATGTTCAGCAGGTCCCGCAACTTGGCCAGCCCGTCGCCGTCCCGGACGGGTGCGGGCAGCGGCTTCATGGCACCGGAGCGGCGGAACAGCACTGGCGACTTCGCCGAGCGCTCCCACCCGTCGGGGCCCACGATGACGCAGTCTCCGTCTGCGGTACCGCGGTCGATGACGATTCGGTCACCGTGGCGCCCGATGCGCAGGTGGGGGACGCGCGGGTCTGCGGCCTGGGCGGCGCCCTCCAGCACGGTCATGGCGTCAGCAAGCGCAGATTGCGAGGGCGCTGCGCCGCCGCTGCTGTCGGTGTAGAGCAGGGCGAGCTGGGAGCGCAGGCCCGCCTTTCCGCGGAGAGGCAGGGCAATGTTCGCGCCGTCCTTCTTCACCCCGTAGGGGCGGCCGTCCGCGCTCATGAAGAGCTCGTACTTCTCGCGAGCGAGAGCGACGAGTTGCGAGGCCTGAGAGGGGCCGCGTTCCTTCTTGCTGCTGGCTTCCGCCTCGTCAGCGAGGCCAGCCCGGGTGAGGATCTCCCGCGCCTCGTCGTCGATGTTGTTCTCGTCGTCGCTCATGCGCTGGTCCTCATAGGTGCGTTGCGGGCGCTGGTGACGGTGCGTTCAGCAGCGCGTTCGGGGTGGCCCAGGGAAGCCGCGGCATCGACAAGGGCGCGACTGATGGCGTCGGCATCGACGCCCGTCTCGAACGCACGGCAGGCCGCCCAGTACAAGCGGTTGTTGAGCTCGCCCTCGGGCGCCTGGAGGACGAACTTGACCAGGCCGACCAGGGCCGCGCCCCGGCTAGGACCGGGCAGGCACACCGGCCGCGGGCTCGCTGACGGTGCAGGGAGCATCAGCGCGAGCAACTTGTCCGGGAGTTCGGCGGCCGGCCGTCGCTCGACGAAGTGATAGATGCCCTTCGGGGTCCATGACCCCGGGCCGACGAGGTATCCGCCGTAGCCGCGGACGTCGATGCCCGGACCGAGCTTGCCCGCACTGTTGCGGACAGGGGCCCCAGCCGGGCCGGTGAGCCACAGGTGCAGCCCGCCGGACGGGGTGCCGACGACGGTCGTTTCGGGCACGGTGCATCCGTGCTGCTCCGCCAGGGCAAGCAGAGAGGCAACGCCATCGACGCCGTTCTTCCGGTCGAGGTCGATACCGAGGAGCGGCTCGTTGCCGCGCCCGCAGGCGATGCCGTAGCCGGTGGCATACGGGGCCGCGTCGAACAGTTCATCGAGCCGTTTCGGGTCGGTCGTCGCATCGTGTACGCCGTGCCCGAGGCGTCCACATGCCCCACGGCACGGCGGAGTCCCCGGCGGGTCATCACGGTGTGGAGACCGGATGGCGGGCAGCTTGGCCCGTCCGATCGGGAACGCGTGGAGTCCCCGCGCTGCGGCCTGGTGTGCTGCCTCCTGCGCGCGGAGCCACGCAGCACGTTGGGACGGTGCGCTCACGCCGCCCTCCGCGTCCGCCCGCGCTTGGGCTGGACGTGGTACTTAGCCCCGCAGGGCGCGGTGACGAGCCCGAGGTGGATATGCCGGTGCATCTGGCCGCACTCGGGGCAGCGCACCCCGTACTCGGTTCGCCCGCGGGTGGCGAGCAGGAGCGGCCGGGCGACGGGCCGATCGTCCCTGGCGTCCACGGGGAACAGCTCTGTCTGGCGCGCGGCCACAGGACCGGGGGGCGCTGTCTCGGTGCGATGTGCCACTATTGCCATGGCGATGGATTCCGTTCTGTGAGTACGTAGCCCCGTCGGCTGTGGTGGTTGGGCTGGGGGCGTGTACGGGATGAGCAGGCCCCTGTCGATCCGGTGCGGGAACACCGGTCTGGCGGGGGCCTCTCTTATGCCCCTCGGAGCTGGTGTACGACCCCGGAATGGGCTGGGGTGCAACCGCATTGAGACTGCGATTGGTGCGCCGTGACCTGCGGCGAGTCGTCGTGTCGGCACTGCGATGGCACGGCCGGGGAAGCCCCGGCGGGGCCGAACAGATACGTGACGATGTCGACGGTCGGGATCTTGATGCGGCGACCGAGGCGCAGGACGCGGGTCATGGTCCAGTCGCCGCGGCGGATCGCGTCGTAGATCGTGTCCTTGTCGACGCCCAGGATCTCGGCGAGGACGGGAACCTCTGTCGTCGGCCCCTTGGCCTCGACCTCGTCACGGGTCCAGATCTTCATCAGGCGGCCACCCGTCGCTCGGCGAGCCACGAGAGGACGTCGCGGCGTCGGTAGCGGATACGGCCAGCCCGCCCCTCCGACAGCTTCGAGTAGCTCGGTCCGGTTCCCTGCGCTCGCCAGTTGGCGAGCGTCTGCGGGGCGACGTTCACGATCTCGGCCGTCTCGATGGGCGTGAGCCAATCCTCGTCGCCCGCCATGGTGTGCTGTGGCATCAGAACTCCAAGGTGAGCCACACAGAAGCCATGATGGCTAATGCGTTCCATGTAACGGAGGATAAGCGAGTAGCTTGCGGTATGTCTACTCCGTGCCGCAGACTTTCCATCATGGCTTCTAATGCGGTGGTGTCCGGCCCGACGGCAAAGCGGGTCGGCGAGAACGTCAAGCGCATCCGTAGAGCGCGGAATCTGGACCAGAAGGACGTATCCGCTCTCGTCGGATCCTTGGGTCGGCCGATGCTGCCAACGGTGCTCAGCAAAATCGAGCGCGGTGAACGGCGGGTCGACGTCGACGACCTGATGGCCATCGCGGAGGCCCTGAACGTCTCGCCTGCAGCGCTCTTGCTGCCGCCCACGTTCGGTGATGACCTGGTCAGTCTTTCCGAGGACCACCAGGTGACGAGCCGCACGGCCTGGCGGTGGCTCCAGGGCCTGACAACGGCGGAAGACTGGGAGCCCGGCGAGGGTGTCAACCCGGCGGACCCAGGGGCCGACCCGGCGATCGCCGCGGAGGCATACGAGCGTCAGCAGAAGCACGAGCGTCGACAGGAGGAATACGCGGCTCTGACGCTGCCCCCAGCGCTGAAGCGCGTCACCGAGCATCCGGCGCTTCGGCTTGCCAGCCAGTTGGCCGACCTCATCGAGGACCTGGTCTCACCGGAAGCCGGCGGGGGCGCTGAAGCGGCGCGAGTGCGTATGGCGCTGCGCCGCTACCAGCAGCTCGGCATCGAGCTGGAAGAACTGCAGGAGCGGTTCGGCACGAGGCCCGTCGTGCATCCGGGCGTTCAGTTCGAGCAGTTCCGCGAGAGGCTCGCCGCCGAGGGCGGCATCGAAGACGACACCGCCAAGGACGACACGAAGGGGGAGTGAATGAAGCCGTTCAAGGCGTGTTCATGCCGGGACCCGAAACGGCTCCTCGGCAAGAAGTGCCCGGACCTCAGCAAGAAGGGTCACGGCGGCTGGTACGCGAGATATGAGGCGCCGAAGTCTGCGGACGGGAAGCGCCGACAGCCTCGCATCGGCCCGTACACCACCGAGACGGAGTGCAAGAAGGAACTGGCGAAGGTGCTCGGCACGGCCGCCAACCCGAAGGCGCACGACGAGCGGAAGACCACGTTCGGCGAGTACCTCGAACGTCGCTACGCCTGGCGGAAGTCGGAGGCCGAGACGGGCGAGGGACTGAAGAAGAGCACCCTCGACGCCGAGCGCGAGGCGATCGACCTGTACGGACGGCCGGGCCTCGGGCATATCAAGGTCGTCGATCTCACTGACGAGCACTTCCGTGAGCTGTACGCGGCCATGCGGAAGTTGAACAGGCCCGAGGAGCAGGGCGACCGGTCGGAGATCCTGCGCCGCCTGAAGGATGCACGGGCCACCAGAGACGGCCGCCGACTGCACTCGCGTCCGATCTCCGAGGGCCGGATCCGCCGAGTGCACGCGGTCCTGCACGGGGCTCTCACGGATGCCGTGAAGCTGTCGAAGATCCGGCCGGACAACCCCGCGGACGGGGTCTGGCGCTCGAAGGGTGGCAAGCGGAAGCAGGGCCGCGCCCGTCCCCTGCTGTGGACAGCCGAGCGCGTCGAAGCCTGGGAGAAAACTGGCAGCATCCCGGCCAAAGTCATGGTCTGGACGTCGGACCAGACCGGCAACTTCCTCGACTTCGCCGAGGCCTCCGAGGAGCGGATGTACCCGGCATTTCATGTGGACAGCTACTTCGGCCCGCGGCGCGGCGAGCTGGTCGGCGCCGAGGAGAAAGACCTCAGCCTCGAGCGGAGGCGGCTTCACGTCCTGCAGTCCGCGGATGACGACGAGCTGGACGACACGAAGACCGAGGCCGGCTACCGGCAGATCCCCCTCGACGACGAGACCGTCCGTGTCCTGAAGGCATGGCGGAAGCGGAAGCTCGAGGAGCGGCTGCAGTGGGGCGAGCTGTACCAGGACGCCGGCCGGGTGTTCTGCTACGAGGACGGCACGGCGCTGAAGGCGGAGTACCTGTCGAGCCGGTTCCGGATCCTCCTCGAGCGGCACGCGAACATCCGGAAGAAGGCCAAGGAGGGTTGGTCGGTGGAGCGGATCGCCCGGAAGTTCCGGACGACCGAGGCCGCGGTCGAGGTCGCCATGCGGATGACGCTGCCGCCCATCCGCTTCCATGATCTACGTCACGGCGCGGCCACGATGCTGATCGCTGCGGGGGTCGATGACAAGTTCGTTTCCGAGGTGCTCGGGCATGCGTCGGTGTCCTTCACGAAGGACGTGTACGCGGTCGTCGCGGAGGAGCTGGCCGAGGACGCCACGCGCAAGATTGCGGCCTTCATCCCCCGCCAGAACCGCCTTTCGGCGGTTGGTGCCAACACCGTGCCATCAGGGGGCTAAAAACGGCCCCAGACGCAACTCAGGGAGCCCAGCCAATTTCGGCCGAACTCCCTGGTCAGGTGGCGGAGGCGGAGGGATTTGAACCCTCGATGGGCTTTAAGGCCCAAACCGCATTAGCAGTGCGGCGCCATAGACCGGACTAGGCGACGCCTCCAGCACAACCGCTCACGCGCGAGCGCGAGTGGTGCGTGCAGATGATGACACAGCCGAGCGGGGTGTCACCAATCGGCTCCTACGGTACTAGGCGGAAAGCCCGCAGGGCAAAGCACTGGGCCGCATAGGGACCCGTCGAGTCCCGATGGACACCAATGAGCCCTGTTGGGGCCTGTTGGGGCCTGTTGGCGCCTGATGGGGCCTGTTGGGGCCCGTTGGGACCTGAAGCGGCCCCCACCGGGATGGCCCTTCGACTCCCCGGACCTCGCCCTGCGCGGCATTCGCCGGCACGCTCCGCAACTGCTGCACTCCGCTGCCGTTAGGCAGGGCATGGTCCACTTCCGCCTTCGTCACCGCTCTCTCCTGCTCGCGGCCCTCGCGCTGCTCCCCCTTGCCACCACGATCGGCCCCGCGCACGCGCACGGTCATCGTGCCGCGCCGCACGGTGACCGGCTCCTCGTCACCGTCCGTCATGCCGGGCGTGCCGACGGGACTTACGTGCTGCGGTGCCATCCGGCAGGCGGCACCCACCCCGCCGCCGGCCGCGCCTGTGCCGTGCTCGAGCGGCGCACCGTCTGGGGGCGGGACCCCTTCGCCCCGGTGCCGCCGGGCAGGCACTGCACCCTGCAGTACGGCGGGCCCGCCGCCGCGCACGTCACCGGGAGGTGGGCCGGGCGGCCGGTCGACGCATGGTTCGACCGTGGGGACGGGTGCCGGATCGCCGGCTGGGACGCGCTGGTGCCGCTGCTGCCAAACGTTCGTTCGTAGCGAGCGACGCGCCGGACCCCCTTGGTACAGCTACCTGCGCGGTCACAGGTTCTGCGTCACTTCCGCGTGCGACCTCCCTCTCATCCGGCGCCGCGGGCGCTACGACTCCCCGTAGACTCCCTCGCGTGACACACCGCGGGCCGGTTGGCAAGATGGCCCCCGCGGTGAGCAAGGTGCGGTAACAGGGAGGAAGCGTCTCGTGAGCAGCAGGCCATCCCGAGGCGCTGCTCGCCTCGCTGCCATACTGGACGCGCTCCCCGACGCATTGGTGCTGGTCAACGCCAACGGCACGGTCGTCAACGCCAACACCATCGCCCTGGAGACCTTCGAGACACCCGGGACTGCGCTCGTCGGGCGCGGGCTGCTCGACCTGCTGCCGCAGTTCGACTCGCGGCTGATCCCCGGCTCCATGCGACGCCCCGACTCCCTCGACCCGCGCGGGCAGACCAAGCCGACCCGGATGATCGCCCGGCGCACGGACGGCAGCGAGTTCCCCGTCGAGGTCACGAGCGCCAACCTGGAGGACGGCCGGCAGGCCTACGACGGCTACGGCTACACCGGCGACGAACTGCTGATGCTGGTCGTCCGCGACCTGTCCGGCACCGTCGACACGGAGGCCGAACTCGCCCGCTCGCAGCGGCAGACCGAGATGATCCTGCGGGCCGCGGCCGAGGGGGTCGTGGGCACCGACACGGACGGCCGGATCGTGCTCGTCAATCCGGCCGCCGCCCAGATCCTCGGGTACCGGGCCAGTGACCTGGGCGGGAAAGAGCTGCACACGCTCGTCCTGCACTCCCGCGAAGACGGCTCCCCCTTCCCGTACACCGAGTCGCCGCTGCACGACACCCTGCGCTCGGGGCGCAAGCACCGGGTGCGCGGGCAGGTCCTGTGGTCGAAGGCCGGGGACAAGGTGCCGGTCGACCTGACGACCTCGCCGGTGCGCGACGGCGACCAGATCGTCGGTGCCGTGATGACCTTCACCGACCGGCGCCCGTTCGACGCGCTCGTCACGGAGAAGGACGAGGCCGCCAGGCAGCACCGGGAGGAGCTGGAGCGGGTCGCCAAGGAGCACCGGGAGGAACTGGAGCGGCTGCGTGAGGAGCATGCCGCCGAGCTCGCCGAGCTGCGCGAGCGGCACGCGGAGGAGATCGCGGCCGGGGAGGAACGCTACGCCGCCCTGGGCGAGCGTGAGAAGGACCGCTACGAGGCGCTGACCGCCCGGCACGACCAACTGCTCGCAGTGCTCGGCCAGTCCCTGCGCGGCCCCCTCGACGAACTGCGCGGTGAGCTGTCCAAGCTCGCCGCGGACGACGCCGGCCAGCTGTGGCCGGAGGCCAACCAGGTGCTCCACCATCTCGCGGCCGGTTACTCGCGCATCACCACGCTCATCGACAACGTCCTCGGATACCAGCGGCTCGACGCCGGCGACGACGACCTCGTACGGACGGCCGTCATGCTCGACGCGGTGGTCGCCGCCGGTGTCGACGGCGCCGTCGAGCTGATCGGCCCGGGCCGGGTCCAGTTCGCGGTGCACGCTCCGCCCATCGAGGCGGAGGTCGACCCGCAGCGGCTCGCGCAGGCGCTCGCGCATCTGATCGCGGACGTGGCGGGCGTCGACTCCACGGGCAACGCGCCGGTCTCGGCCGGCGGTTACATGGACAACACCGTCGTCGTGGCCGCCGCGCAGCGCGGCGAGGTCGTACGGATCGAGGTGCGCGGCCCGTACGCCGGCGGAGACGCGGTGCACCAGCCGATCGTCGGCGGCATCGTGCGCGCGCACGGCGGTGTGCTGCAGACGCACGAGGTGCCGGGCATGAGCGGCAGCGCGTACGTACTCGAAGTGCCGCTCGGCGGCGGCGCGGGTGCGGTCGCGGCGGCCCCGGCGGACCCCGCGACCGAGACCCCGGCGGAGGCGCCGGGCACCGAACTCGCACTGCCCGAGCAGGGCGAACCGCAGGGCGGCGGCCGGCGGCGCGCTCGCCGGTCGTCCGTGGACGCGTTCCTGGAGAGCGAGGTCGGCGAATCCGCCCCCGCCCCGTCCGATCCCGCCGCGGCGGCGCCCACCGGGCGGCGTCGGCGACGTGCGGCGCCGGAACCCGCCGCCGAGGCAATGGTTGCGGCGCAGGCGACCGGCGGCGACGGTGCCGTCGAGGCCGCCGGCGGTACGGGACGCCGGCGCGGCCGGCCGAACCTCGCCGAAGGCGTGGCCGAGGGCTCGGTGGTGACCGCCGCCGAGCACGCCGCGGGAGCCCCCGCCGTGGCCACCGGGCTCGGCGGAACCGTGCCGCCGCAAGGCGTGCCCGCGCCCTCGGGCCGCCGCGCCCGTCGGGACACCGAGCAGCAGGCGCTGCCGCCCGCGCTGCCCGCCGCCTCCGGTACGCCGTCCCCCGGCGACCCCGGTGCCGCCCCCGCACCCACCGGACGCCGTCGGCGTGCCCTGGCCGCCGCGAACGAACGTGCCGCCGCCGCGGAAGCCGCGCCCCGGACGGTGTTCGCGCTGCCGCCCGCCGAGGCGGACCGCACACCGGAGCAGAGCCCGTCCGCTGCCATCCAGGCTGACGAGGGCCGTCACGACGCCGTGCCGCACGACGCCGCCGACGAGCACACGCCGCCGCAGCCGCACCCGGTGTCCGCCCCCACGGGCCGCCGCCGCGCCCGCCCGGCCGCCGAGCCCGGGCGGCCGCAGTCGGCGCCGGCCGCCCCGTCCGCCACCGGGACGGCGCACCAGGGCGTGCCCGCACAGATGACGCCCGGCGCCCCTGCTCAGAACAAGCCCGCGCAGATGGCGCCCGGCACCCCCGCTCAAGGCGTTCCCCCGCAGCAAGGCCCGCTGCCCGTTCCGGCACAGGGAGCACAGGGAGCACAGGTCGCGCCGGGTGGACCGGCGCTGCCCGGTGGGCCCCTGCCGGCCCAGGCGGCACCCGGTCAGCCCGTCCCGGCCCAGCCAGTCTCCGGTGTCCAGCCCCTGCCCATGGCGCCGGGCCGACCGGTGGTGGCCGCGGGGCAGCCCATGGCCCCGGCTCAGCCGGTTCCCGCCGCCGTGCCCGCCCAGCCGCCCGTCGCGGGGCAGCCGGGTCAGCCCCCCGCCGCCCCCCTGCAGCCCGCGGCGCAGCCGCAGCAGGCTCAGCCGGGTCCGCAGGCAACGCCGGCCGCGGCGCCCACGGCAGCCGCCCCGGCCCCCGGCACCCCCGTGCCCCCGCAGGCGCTCCAGCCCGCCCCCGGCACCCCCGTGCCCCCGGCTCAGCCGCAGCCCCAGCCCTGGCCCGGTTCCGGTGACACCGGCGCCGGTATGCCCGTACCGCAGGCGCCTGCGACCACCCCGTCGGCGGGCACGCCGCTGCCGCCGGAGCAGCAGCGTCCGCCCCAGCCGCTGCCCGCGGAGACGGCCTCCCCCGCCGACGCCCGCTCGACACAGGGCCGCGCGATCAGCGTGCGCACCCTCGGTCAGGGGGTGCCCTTCGCCCGGCAGACGGCGCAGCCGGGGGGCCTGCCCCGCCCCACGGCGCCGACGCCTCCTCCGCACGCGTCGAACGGTTCGGGCCGCCGCCGCAAGCTCGGCACGCCTCCCGAGCCCGCCGGTGAGCGCCCCGAGGCGGCCGGGCGCCCGCACCCCCAGCCCTTGTCGGCTCCGGTCCCGCCCCAGCCGTCCCTGGCCGGGCAGTCCCGGCTCACCCCGGCCACCGAGGGGGCCGGACGGTCGTACGCCATAGGGGCCCCGGACGAGAACGCCGACGAAGGTCCCGAGCCGCTCGACGGTCCCGGCGGTGCCGTGGAGATCGCCGACCAGCCTCACACGCAGCCGATGGACGACGAGCTGCCCCCGGAGCCGCTCGACAACCCACGCCGGCTGCTCGTATGGCCCGCGCCGGACGTCACGACCCAGCAGGCGCTCAGCGACCGGGGCTACCGGCCCGTCGTCGTCAACTCCCGTGAGGAGGTCGACGCGCAGATCGCCGCGTTCCCGGCGGCGCTCTTCGTCGACCCGCTCACCGGCCCGATCACGCGCACCGCGCTCCAGTCACTGCGCCAGGCCGCGGTGGCCGCGGAAGTCCCCGTCATGGTCACGGCGGGGCTCGGGCAGGCCACACGGGAGGCGGCGTACGGCGCCGACCCGGCCGTCCTGCTGAAGGCGCTCGCCCCGCGCGACTCCGAGCAGCATCCGCCGCGTGTGCTGCTCATCGAGGAGCACGCGGAGATCGCCCTCGCGCTCACGGCCACGCTGGAGCGGCGCGGGATGCAGGTCGCGCGGGCCGCGTCGGACGCGGACGCGGTCACCCTGGCCGCGCAGATGCGGCCGAACCTGGTGGTGATGGACCTGATGCAGGTGCAGCGCCACCAGGCCGGAGTCGTGGACTGGCTACGCGCGAACAACCTGCTCAACCGCACCCCGCTCGTCGTCTACACCGCCGCCGTGGACCCGGCCGACCTGCCGCGGCTGGTCTCGGGCGAGACGGTCCTGTTCCTGGCGGAACGCTCGACCAGCACCGAGGTGCAGGAGCGGATCGTGGACCTGCTGGCACGTATCGGCACGAACTGAGGTCGTTCAGCCCGTAGTTGGCGCGGGGCGCCGTTTCACGTGAAACAGCGCCCCGACCACCGCACGTCCGACGTCAGAACTGGGTGACGTCCAGCGCGCCCTCCGCGTACTGCCGCCGCAGCACCTTCTTGTCGAACTTGCCGACGCTCGTCTTGGGTACCGCCTCGACGATCGTCCAGCGCTCGGGCAGCTGCCACTTGGCGATCCCGCGCTCGTCGGCGAGGAAGGAGCGGAGGGCCGCGAAGTCAGCCGTGGCGCCCTGCTTCAGCACCACGGTGGCCAGCGGCCGTTCGCCCCACTTCTCGTCCGGGACCGCGACGACGGCGGCCTCGGCGACGTCCGGGTGGGCCATCAGGGCGTTCTCCAGCTCCACCGACGAGATCCACTCGCCACCGGACTTGATGACGTCCTTGGCACGGTCGGTGAGGGTGAGAAAGCCCTCGGGGCTGATGGTGCCGACGTCACCGGTCTTGAGCCAGCCGTCCTCGCTGAACTTGTCGGCGGGGCGCAGCGGTTCGGCGTCCGGACCGTTGTAGTAGGCGCCCGCGATCCACGGCCCGCGCACCTCCAGTTCGCCCGCGGACCTGCCGTCCCACGGGAGCCGCTCGCCGCCGGGGCCGGTGAGGCGGGCCTCGACCCCGGCGGGGAAGCGGCCCTGGGTCAGCCGGTAGGCGAACTCCTCGTCCGTGCCGACGGCGTGGGCGGGCGGCCGGGCCACCGTGCCCAGCGGAGACGTCTCGGTCATGCCCCAGGCGTGACAGACCCGCATGCCGAGCTTGTCGAAGGCCTCCATGAGGGACGGCGGGCAGGCGGAGCCGCCGATGGTGACCTGGGTGAGGGAGGAGACGTCACGGGGCCGGGAGCTGAGCTCGGCGAGCAGGCCCTGCCAGATGGTGGGGACGGCGGCGGCGTGCGTCGGCCGCTCCTTCTCGATCATCTCGGCGAGGGGGGCGGGCTGCAGGAAGCGGTCCGGCATCAGCATGTTCACGCCGGTCATGAAGGTGGCGTGCGGCAGGCCCCAGGCGTTGACGTGGAACTGCGGGACCACGACGAGCGAGGTGTCCTGGTCGGTCAGCCCCATCGACTGGGCCATGTTGACCTGCATGGAATGCAGATAGATCGAGCGGTGGGAGTAGACGACGCCCTTGGGGTCGCCCGTGGTGCCGGAGGTGTAGCACATGGCGGCGGCCTGGCGTTCGTCGATCTCGGGCCAGTCGAACGTCGTCGGCTTGCCCGCGATGAGCTCCTCGTACTCGTGCACCTGGGCGCGGGCCCCATCGAGGAGGGAACGGTCACCCGGGCCCGACACGACGACGTGCTCGACCGTCGGCAGCTTCGGGAGGAGGGGCGCGAGCAGTGGGAGCAGCGAGCCGTTGACGATGACCACACGGTCGGCGGCGTGGTTGGCGATCCACACCAGCTGCTCGGCGGGCAGGCGGAGGTTGAGCGTGTGCAGGACCGCGCCCATGGAAGGGATCGCGAAGTAGGCCTCGACGTGCTCGGCGTTGTTCCACATGAGGGTCGCGACCCGGTCGTCGCCCCGGACGCCGAGGTCGTCGCGGAGGGCGTTTGCCAGCTGCACCGCGCGGATCCCCGCCTCGGCGAAGCTGCGGCGCTGCGGCTCGCCCTCACCGGTCCAGGTGGTGATCCGGGACGTCCCGTGCACCAGCACTCCGTGCACGAGGATGCGGGTGACAGTCAGCGGTACGTCCTGCATGGTGCTCAGCACGGAGTCCTCCCGGGCGTCATTGCCTGCGCGGCAGTAGGGGGTCGCGCTGATTCTGCGCACATACCACGCGGTATGTCACTAGGCCCCGGGATGATCGATCAAGGCGGGCAGGCGCTCAGCGTACCGGTGCGAGTTCGGGGTCCTCGCGGAGCTTGCCCAAGGCGCGGGACACCGCGGACTTGACGGTGCCGACGGAGACGCCGAGCACCTCAGCCGTCTGGGCCTCGCTGAGGTCCTCGTAGTAGCGCAGGACGACCATCGCCCGCTGGCGTGCGGGCAGTTTCATGATCGCGCGCCACATGGCGTCGTGCAGCGCCTGCTCCTCGGCCGGGTCCACGGCGGGCAGGCCCTCCGGCTCGGGCAGCTCGTCGCACACGAACTCGTCGACCTTGCGCTTGCGCCACTGCGAGGTCCGCGTGTTCAGCAGCGCGCGGCGCACGTACCCGTCGAGCGCGCGGTGGTCCTCGATCCGGTCCCAGGCGACGTACGTCTTGGCCAGCGCGGTCTGCAGCAGGTCCTCCGCGTCGCTGGCGTTGGCGGTGAGCGACCGGGCGGTGCGCAGCAGCACCGGCTGACGGGCCTTCACGTACGACGAGAACGACGGGAACGGAAGGGTCTGCCTCGCCGGTGTGGCGGCGTGCGAAGCGCTGGTGCAGACGGGTGTGGTCATGGCTCCACGCTAGGTTTCACGCCCCGGGCGGCGGATCGGCCGCAGGTCCCGAAGACGCCTCCCCCTCAGGTTGTACGCGGGGGGCTGCCCCCACCTCCTGAAGGTGGACGAGCCGGTGCGTACGCCTGAGGGTTCACCCCTGAGGGACGAGTACGGCGGAAGTGGGCGAGCCGCCCGCGTACGGCGACCGCACCGGGACGAACGGCCCGCGCCGATCGCGCCGTTCATCCGTCCGCCGTGAGGATCAGGCCGGAGGTGGGGACGCCGGTACCCGCGGTGACCAGCGCGCGAGCGGCTCCGGGCACCTGGTTGACCGCCGTGCCGCGCAGTTGCCGCACGGCCTCGGCGATGCCGTTCATGCCGTGCAGGTAGGCCTCCCCGAGCTGCCCTCCGTGGGTGTTCAGCGGCAGTGTCCGCGCGGCCACGAAATCCGCCGCCGTACCCGGCCGGCAGAAGCCGAACTCCTCCAACTGCATCAGCACGAACGGCGTGAAGTGGTCGTAGAGGATGCCCACGTCGATGTCCGTGGGTCCCATTCCCGACGTCCGCCACAGCTGGCGGGCCACCACGCCCATCTCCGGCAACCCGGTCAGGTCGTCCCGGTAGAAGCTGGTCATCTGCTCCTGAGCGCGGCCCGCGCCCTGGGCGGCGGCCGTGACCACCACGGGCGGGTGGGGCAGGTGCCGCGCCCGTTCCACGGAGGTGACCACCAGGGCCTGGCCGCCGTCCGTCTCCTGGCAGCAGTCGAGCAGCCGCAGCGGTTCCACGATCCAGCGGGAGGCCGCGTGGTCGGCGAGGGTGATCGGCCGGCGGTAGAAGTGGGCCGCCGGGTTCGTCGCCGCGTGGGCGCGGTCGACGACCGCCACTTGGCCGAACGCCTCCGGCGTCAGACCGTATGTGTGCAGGTACCGCCGGGCCGCCATCGCCACCCAGGACGCGGGAGTGAGCAGCCCGAACGGCAGGCACCAGCCCAGCGCGGCGCCCTCCGCGGACGGCTCGCGGTGCTGCACACCGGTGCCGAAGCGGCGGCCGGAGCGCTCGTTGAACGCCCGGTAGCAGACCACGATCTCGGCCACCCCGGTCGCCACCGCGAGCGCGGCCTGCTGGACCGTCGCGCACGCCGCCCCGCCGCCGTAGTGGACCCGGGAGAAGAAGGACAGCTCGCCGATGCCGGCGGCCTGGGCGACGGTGATCTCGGGGCTGGTGTCCATCGTGAACGTGGCCATGCCGTCCACGTCCGCGGGCGTGAGCCCGGCGTCGTCCAGCGCGGCCCGCACCGCCTCCACGGCCAGCCGCAACTCGCTGCGCCCGGAGTCCTTGGAGAACTCGGTGGCCCCGATCCCGACGACGGCGGCCCGCCCGCCGAGGCGGTCCCTCGTCCGTAGGCTCATGCGGCACCCCTGGGGCGGCGTCCTCCGCCCGGGACGGTCACGGTGACCGTCCCGGTGACGTGCCGGCCGATGCCGTTGGCACCGACCACCCTCACCGTGGCCGTGTCCCCGTCGACCTCCTCGACCGTGCCGGTCAGCACCATCGTGTCCCCCGGGTGGTTGGGCGCCCCGAGGCGGATGGCGACCTTGCGCAGGACCGCCGCCGGGCCGAAGTGGTCCGTGACGTACCGGCCGACCAGGCCGTTGGTGGTCAGGATGTTCATGAAGATGTCGGGGGAGCCCCTCCGCCGGGCCCACTCGGCGTCATGGTGTACGTCCTGGTAGTCACGGGAGGCGATCGCTCCGGCCACGATCAGCGTGCGGGTGATCTCGATCTCCAGCGGCGGCAGTACCGCCCCCGGGCGCAGACCGCTCATGACGCCACCCCCCGGCCGTCGTCGGCGCGGAACACCGGAAGTTCCAGTTCCGCGTCGTATCGCTCGAACGCCAGGCGTACGGGCAGGCCGATGCGCACCTTGTCGTACGGCACCCCGATCACGTTGCTGACGATCCGGACGCCCTCGGTGAGCTCGATCAGGCCGACCGCGTAGGGAGGGTCGAAGGCCGGGAAGGGCGGATGGTGCAGGACGACGTACGAATAGACCGTGCCCGAGCCGCTCGCCTCGAACGCGTCCCACTCCGGCGAGCCGCACGCGTTGCACCCCGGCAGCCAGGGGAAGCGCGGGGTGCCGCAGTCGGCGCACCGCTGGATCAGCAGCTGGTGCCGGGCGACGCCCTCCCAGAACCCGGCGTTGTCCCGGTTGATCACCGGACGGGGCCGCCTGGCGTCGGGCTCGGTGCGGGTGGGGGAGAGCGTGGCAGAGGTGAGCGTGGCAGGGGTGAGCGTGGCAGGGGTGAGCGTGGCAGGGGGGTGCGTTGTGGGGGTGAGCGTTGTGGGGGCGGGCTTGGCAGGGGTGGGCCTGGCGGGGGTGGGCCTGGCGGGGGCGTGCTTGGCCGGCGCGTACTTCAGGATCCGGAACCGGTGGGTCCCCACCGGTTCGCCGTCCACGCGTATGTCCGTCCGCGTCGTCACGAAGTACCCCGTGCCGAGCTTCGTGCGCTTTCGCTCCGAGACCGACTCGATGACCGCGTCGAACTTGACCTCGTCACCGGGGCGCAACGGCCGGAGGTACTCCTGCTCGCAGTCGGTGGCGACGACGGATGTGCAGCCGGCTTCGTCGAGCAGGGCGAACAGCTCGTCGTACTCCTGCGTGCGCCCCGCGTGACCGGAAAGGCCGCCCATCGTCCACACCTGGAGCATGGTGGGCGGGGCGATGGCGTCCGGGCCGGTGTACGCGGGGTTGGTGTCGCCCATCGCCTCGCACCAGTGCCGGATCATCGGCGCGTTGACCGGGTCCTTGCCGACGCCCGCGACGACGGCCGGCCGCCCTTCGTACGCCTTCAGCCGCGCGGCGAAGTCCTCCTCGAGCCGCATCGTTGCGGGCCTCCCGGATCTCGTGGCGACAGGGACTCACATGGAACGAAGGATTTCTGACTGTCCGTCAGATGCGTGCGACTGTCAAGGTCTCCGCCTCGCCGGAACCCACCCACGCCCTTCCCATTTTCGAACGCACATACGAACATGGACTCATGGCCACCACCGACCGGCAGGCCACCACCCTGGCCCTGGCCCACGCCCTGTCCGCCGCGGAACGCGGGCTGGCGGTGATCCCGCTGTCCCGCACGAAACTGCCGGCCCTGCGCTCCCCGCACCGTGAAGACCCCGACCCGACGGCACCCCCCTGCCACGGCGCATGCGGCCGGTTCGGACACGGGGTGTACGACGCCACGACCGACCCCCGCCGCATCCGCGAGCTGTTCGCCGCCGCGCCCTGGGCCACCGGCTACGGCATCGCCTGCGGCCTGCACCCCCACCATCTGATCGGCATCGACCTCGACACCAAGTCCGGCACCGACTCCTCGGCGGCGCTGCGCGAACTCGCCCTGCGCCACCTGTTCACCATCCCCGCGACGGTGGTCGTCGTGACCCCGAGCGGCGGACGCCACCTGTGGCTGAGCGGTCCGCCGGACGTCGTCGTACCGAACTCGGCAAGCCGTCTCGCCCCCGGTATCGACGTCCGGGGCGCCGGCGGTTACCTGGTCGGCCCCGGCTCGCGCACCGACCGCGGCGTGTACAGCACGGTGCCCGGCACCGCCCATCTGCCGCCCGCGCCCTGCCCGCCCGCCCTGCTGCGCCTGCTCACGCCCCCGCCGCGCCCGCGCCACGCCACTCCCTCGTCGGCGGGCCGGCACGGCCGGGGCCTGGTCGAGTTCGTCCTCGCGGCGCACGAGGGCCAGCGCAACACCCGCCTCTTCTGGGCCGCCTGCCGGGCCTACGAGAACGGCTTCGGCCCCGACCTGGCCCCCGCCCTCCTCGACGCGGCGATCCGCACGGGCCTCACCCCACGGGAGGCCCGCTCCACCCTGGCGTCGGCGGCACGGATGACGGGGCAGCGGCTTTGAGGTGGTTCGACGGCGAGCGGCGGCGTGCGCGGGCGGTTCGCGCCGGGGCGGGCCGGTCAGTACCGGGCGCCGACGGGGGTCGGGAGGGCGTCGAGGTCGGCGAGGTCGGCGAGGTCGGCCGGGGACAGCTGGACGTCCGCGGCGCTTGCGTTGTCCGCGAGGTACGTGCAACCTCCCTCAACGCTGACGTTGTGAGGCAAGCGAGCGACTCCGTTCGGCAGTAGCGGCTGTGCTGAGGGGCCACCCACAGGTTCACCAGGAGTGAGATCGTGTTCGATCGCGGCCGAGGAGTCTCCGAATCAGCAAGAACGTACCCGCGACGATCAGGGCCATCCCCGTAAGGATCAAGGCCACCCCGATGGCGATCAGGAACGTGCCAATAAGGACGAGAAGCGCCCCAATCAGGACCAAGAGCGCCCCGATGATAAGGAGAAAGATCGCGAGGACGGTCACGGTTGTCTCCTGTCCTCCCTCCCGCTCTGACTCCTTCCCATTCCCGGTGCAAACACTCTGCTTCGCGATCATCGACGGCTTGTCGCAGCCAAGAGGTCGGTCACGTCGGCTGGTTCCAATCAGGACCAGCGCTGGGCCGTCCCCGGGCCGTGCGAGGTCACCCGATGTCGACCGACAACGACCGAAGCCCACGGCAACCGAGCTGGTCAGAGCCGTGGGCTTCTTCTTTACCGCTGGTCAGCGGAAGGGCTGATCAGTAGACCGGCTAGTGATCATCACGGCCCGGCAGGCAACGAGGGGCCCGTGCCCCACCCGTGCCCGATCGAGCGGGAAACCACGGGGAACCACGGAGACGAGCGGGCACACCACAACATAACGGCCCCCGACCGTATCGCCTGGCCAGGGGCCGTTCATCTGCGCGGTGGGTGTGGGATTTGAACCCACGGTGGCTCGCGCCACGACGGTTTTCAAGACCAGCGGGATTCATACGGCGAGACGTGTCTTAACCTGCATCTTAGGTGTCCTGGATCGCATCATCCGGCCCATGCCGGCCAGAGGATGGCCGTGGGGGCCAGCCACGTCCCGCACGGACAGCCGGTTCGGTCTCGGGCCCCTGAGCCGGGCCGTGGCCACCTTCGCAGAGTCATAGAAAACCGGTCCATCGTAGGGCAGCCACTTCCTGTCGGTTGTCGAGGAGCTTAGGCAGCTGGACTGATTGGGTAATTAATCGCGAATCAGCTGGGCAAGATTGTCACGCAGAGACTTCAGCTCCTGACGTGTTTCACGTGTCGTGGCTATCCACGATTGGAGCCGGATCGGGTCGCTTGAGACAGCCCCGTGTATCCGGTTTCCCTCTCGGCGCCCGAGGTGCTCTGCGAGGTTCACGTGTGCCGCGCGTCGAAAGAGTACGGAGTAAAGCCTCTGCTAGGTTGCCCAAGTGACCAGTTATGCAAAGACGGCGCCAAATAAAATCGCATCGGCGCTGCTGTCGTGGGCGACAGCAGCGCACAACAGCTCCACCGGTCGTCGAATCATCACGGCATCGGCCCAGCGCACTCGCCGCTTCTGGGCAGCACATGGCGACCCATCCGTCACCTGTCGAATCGCCGGGCAGGAACTCGTGATGCCCTTGTCGCATGACCTGCCCCTCATTCTCTCCGCGTACCCGAACTATTCACAGAACCTGCTGCGCTTGGTAGCCATGACAGCGGCGGCTCGCCAGGAACTGACAATTGTGGACATCGGTGCGAATGTCGGTGATACCGCGGTGCTCATGCGGGGAGCCGTGACCGCGCCGATCCTTTGCGTGGAGGGCGATGGGCTCTTTCTCGACCTTCTCCGCCGCAATGTGGGGCACCTGCGCGACGTCCAGGTCGAGGAGGCGTACGTTGCGACAACCGCTGACGAAACCGGCCGCACTCACACCGTCCGGCGACAAGCGGGAACCGCCGCACTCATCCCGTCGCCCTCGGGTTCGGTTCCGGCACGCCCCTTCCGCTCTCTGCCGGACATCCTGAGTTCCCATGCGCGCTTTTCATCACCAGGCCTAGTGAAGATCGACACGGACGGTGCTGATCCTCGTATTATCGTCGCCAACCGGGAGCTGCTGGCTCGTGCGCGCCCCGTCGTCTTCTTCGAGTTCGCTCCCCTCTGGGCCGCGAAAGCAGGTGACGACAACCCCTACCGCGCCCTCACGGCTCTTGCCGAAGCGGGCTACCAAGGAGCACTCGTCTACGCGAACACGGGCGAGCTCCTGCTCGGCACGCGGGTCACAGAGCCGCATCTGTGGAAGGACCTCGGGCGCTTTACGCGGACCCACGGACAAGTGTGCTACTACGACGTCGCGGCCTTCCACGCCGACGATGCGGAACTGTTCGAGCAAGCCAGTGCCGCAGAGCGGAAGTTCTTCGACGATATGGCTGTCAAAGGAGGTCTTCGAAATTAATGGGGTGCGGGTCTCGCCGCCTCCGGCGGGTGGCGGCGCAGCGTGAGCGGAGGTGCTGGTTCTCTCGGCTCCTGAATCCGAAGGGGTTCCGGTCGATCAACCCGCGTCTGGTCGATGAAGTAAAAAGGCTGTGGCCCGAACTGGACGAGATCGAAGATCCGGTATTACGCGAGCGCGTCCATGCGACCTGGCAGGCCGCCCTCATGACTGGGAACCTGACTCCGGACGACCTCCCTGTCATTCCCTAAGGGCTTGCAGATCATCAAGGTGTTGCTTCCCGTCCCGTGGCTCGTTGGTGTGGTATGCGCATCCCGGACGAGATCCGTGCCCAACTCGCTGTGA
>NZ_JBIATP010000037.1:0-18563 GCF_042891915.1 Streptomyces sp. NPDC001848
ACCTCACTCGCCTCTGTCAGAACTTGATCGATGCGGTACCCGGCCGGCAGGACACCGGCAACGCGGTCCTCACGTCCGTGGTCCTCTTGGCGGCCCTGAGGGGCCGTCGCGCCGTTGAGCTGGGCGAACGTCCCTGCCCGTGCCCGGCCCGCTCGCGGCGGCCCTCGGCGTGCAGATGCCCTGGATCCCCTTCTTTGCTCCGGGCTGCACGGATTTCGCAAGAGAGGAGAGTCGAGGACGTCGGCCCTCTGGTGAACCCCGTACCTCTGCTCACGAGAGGGGGAACACCTTGGCCAGGCCCTCCTGAGATGAAGGGCGCCGTCACCGGCCGCCCGGAGGGCGGCGTACGCCTCGTCGGCGCTCTCACGCATCAAGTGCGGCTGAGGACCGGCCCGGTTCGCGGGAGCCGACGGTGAGAGCGATCAGCTCCCGGGAGCCGTCGGGCGCGCCCCGAGAAAGATCCGGACGCTGGCTTTGGCTTCCTCGCGGCGGAGATTGAGGTGAACGCCCCGCAGGCCCCCCGCATAGCCGTGCCCGCCCCCACTCGCCGCCGGGGCAATGTCAGCTTCAGTGGCCGACGGCACCGACAAGGATGACGAGCGCCGTGAGGAGGGCCGCGCGAGTCATCGCGATGGTTGCTGGCACTCCAAGGAATCGCCGCTCCCGAGGATGTTGCTGACGGGCGAGCCTGAGGGCCACCCACGCTCCCTGCGCGAGTACCCCGGCAACGAATGCCAGCAGCAGCGGCATGAGACCGATCGGGATGGGCAGCGCACTGGCCATCAAAGCGCCCGCGGCCGGACTCAGGCAGGCCAGCTCGATCCAGGGCGCCACTCGCCGGCGCAGTTGAGCCCCCAGCAGGGCGGCGAGTGCCAGGCCTTCGCTCGCGGCATGCACCAGCAGCGCCGACACCACGACAAAAGAGGCGGTCAGCGCCAGAGTCGCCCCCTCCAGGAACCGGTGCAGGGCGAGCCCGGATGCCGCGCCGATGCCACCGGCGCGGCCCAGCTCGCACGGGCAGCGAATACGGACCACGACGCCGACAGCCGCATACGAGGCGAGCGCGGTGACCGGCACCGCCCACAGTGGCACACCAGCCCCATGTGCCCCCTCCCACGCGTCGGGCAGAAGATCGAGAACAGCGATGATCAGCAAAATCCCGGAAGCCGCAGCGAGCAGCATGGCCGAACGACCGGATCCACGCCGGGCCAGCCAGGCACCCGCCACCGTGGCGACGGCGACAAGGATCACGGCAACCAGGGTTTCGGTCGCGGGTAGCTGCCAGCCGAGCCAGGGCTTGGTGGTCATGGTGCTGAAGAGTTCGCGGGTCTGGGGCGTGGCCCCCTCCTCTCCTCAATCGAGCGGGTTACCGAGCACCCCCCGCCTTCCCGGCACAGCAGCTCCAGCGCCATGACCCCCTTGGCGAACTCATCCACGAGTACTGCAGTGCCTGACGGTGAATCAGCCAGGACTCGGCGCACACGCAGCTCAGCGCCCGTGCGGGACTTCTGGAGCCACACAGGGGTGGCGGCCGATCAGCACGATGCCGATCACGATCGCCACGAGTCCGACGATCTGCACGGTGAGCGCGCTCGGCGTGGCCTGGAGCCGGTCGCCGATGATGCCGACCCCGCTGGCGATCCCGGCCAGCGGCTGCGCAGCGGTGAGCGCGGGCAGCGAGGAGCGCAGCGGCGCGGTCTGGAATGCTGTCTGGACGAGCACCAGGCCGGTCACGCCGAGGCACGCGACCACGTAGGGCTGCCAGTGCGCGAACAGCACTGCGATCCCGTGCCTGCTGACGATCCGGCTCGAGATGCGGGTGAGGGAGTCTTGCAACCCGTACAGGAGTCCGGCGGCGCAGGCCAGCACGGCCGCCTGGAGCGTCGGCCGGAGGTGCTGGGCGAGCGTGACGAGCAGCCCGGCCAGTCCGACGACGATGCCGAAGAGTATCCAGTGGCGCAGCGGCCCGGCCAGGTGCCCGCCCTCCGACGGCTGTCCGGCGACGAGGAACCCCGTCACGCCCAGCGCCAGCAGCAGCACCCCACCCCAGCCGTTCCAGCCGAGCGGCTGGCCGGTGAGCCAGCGGGACAGCGCCATCGCGAAGAGCAGGTTGGTCGCGGTGAGCGGTTCGACCAGCGACACCTCGCCGTTGGCAAGGGCGATGGTGCTCAGCGCCATGCCCGCGATCATCGCGGCCATGCCGACCAGCCATTGCGGACAACGCATCAGGCCGAGCAGCAACCGGAAGAAGAGAGAGTCAGAAAGGGGCGCCCGCTGGGCCTGTCGCTGCTGGAGGACGAAGCCGACGCCGAGGCAGCAGGCGGCACCGATCCCCGGCAGGAACACGCTCACGACATCACCCTTTCGGCCCGGCGGCGCGCGCTCGAACCCGGCGCATCTCCGCGCTGCGTCCAAAGATTCAGGTGGGCTCGGTGGTGCCCGGGACGGGCGGGCGCGGATCGTGCCTCGCGCTGCGGTCGAGCATCCGGCGGGTGTTCTGTGCGGTTCCCGGGCGAGTAGTGCATCTCCACGACTTCCAGGTCGATGCGGCCCTCGTGTTCCCGAGCGCCGATCGCCCGCATGCGGGGGCGCCGGGTGAGCAGCATGTCGAGGGCGTAACCGAACATGCCGTACGTGGTATCTGCCAGGAGCCGAACGCGGTCGGCGCCGGTCGCGACGTAGCCGTCGCGGGCGATGACAAGCGTGCCCGAGTGGAGGCGGGCGGTGAAGCCGCTGTGTTCCCCGAGCGCCTCGTACAACCGAAGTGCGTGATGTTCGCGCCGCGTACGGGCCGGGCGTTCGGTGGCGGAGGCTTCCACGTGCATGGTCGGTGTGAGCGTCGCGGACGTCACGGGTGCTTGCTGCGAGTGGAGCCTGTCGGTCATCTCAGCTCGCTCCCCTGCGGTCGGTGCGTGGGGTGATCCCGTGGCTGGTAGCGCTTGTTCAATTTCCACGGGCGGTGAACGCCGCACGGTTCGACGGATGCGCACCTTTTGCGAGATCCCTTCGCCGGCGGGCCGCACGCAGACCCACTCCTCGGCACGCGGCACCATGACCGGCTCGCGCGGTGGCGGCGGAGCGGCAAAAAACGCTCGCCTCGGTCACGCAATGTCAGGGGAGGCATCTCCCTCGAGCCTCCTCACTTCGGCCACAGCGCCTCATGAGCGACATGCGGCTGTGCAACGCCGACACCCCAAGTCGCCGAACAGCGTCTTCGGATCGGACGGGCGTGCAACACGACCAGCAGGTCCCCGGGATCATCCGCATCCGGGTCTGACTTGCTCTGCCTCGACTTACTCGATCGCGGTCTTCTCGGCGGCGAGAAGCCGGGTCCACGCTTTGTGGGTCACACCCGTATCGAGGTTCTTACGTCTCGTAGCCGCGCGCGTCGAAACGTAACCCTGGTACCGCGTCTTGTATTCATCGCCGCTGCACAGCGACTCACGCGGAGTGACAAGGGAAGCCCTTTGCAAAATGGGTTTCAATGGCTGATCCGAATCGTTGCGGGAGCCGTGTCTCTTATGAGGGAAATGTGTCCCGTGCAGACAGATGAGGAAGGTGACATCAGCAATCAGGCAACGGGCCGCGGACGCCGCGCAGGAGATGCTGGTGCGGGCAGACCCTGGAACAGACAACCGAACTGTGATGGCCGACGCCCTGCGGACACCACTCCCCCAGACCACCTGCGTCCTGCTGCTGGAGACGTCTATCGGGGCCGGACGACGGTCAAAGCCGCACAGCGCTCGGCGTCCCCATGGGCATCGCGACGGCGGCATGAAGGAGGTGGACAGTATGAATGCGGACCGCGACGCCATCCGGCTGTCATTGGGCGCATACGTGCTGGAGACGCTGTCGCCCGCAGAGTCGGATCGGGTGTGCGCCCACCTCGCGGAATGCACCGAGTGCCGGGCTGAGTACGCCAAACTGGCGGGGCTGCCCGCCCTGCTCGCGTCGATCACCGAGGCCGAGGCCTCGGGTCAGACCGCGCCCGCGCCCAGCGAGGACCGGGTGGACCGGTTGCTGCGACGGGCCGCGCACCGCGCCCGTCCCAGCCCACAGCTGACTGATCCACCCGCCGAGCCGTCCAGCCCGCAGGTGCCCGAGCCCGGTCTGTTGGAGCAACTGCTCCAACAGACCACGGCCCGACGTCGCACGACCCGTCGGCGGCGGCTGGTCAGTGTCGCGGCCGTCTTGACGCTCATGGCCGCGGCCGCCTCCAGCGGCACGTTGCTGGCGATCGTGGGCTCCGCCGGCAGTGAAGTGGCGCAGCCGGGAACGACTTCGCCGGCCCCGGTCCGCACCTTGTCGGCAAGCGACCCCGCCACCGGCGTGTCCGCCTCGGTGAAGCTCTCACCCGCCGCCTGGGGCAGCACCTTGCAGGTCACGGCTGAGGGAGCGCCCCCCGGGACCACGTGCAGGCTGCAAGCGGTCGCGGTCACGGGTGTCGCAGCGACCGCCGCCACCTGGCAGGCCGGCGGTTACTCAGATAGCAACACGATTTCCGGGACAGCACCTATGCCCCCCGGATCCATCGGCCACTTCGACATATACGCGGCCAACGGCCAAAAGCTCCTTACCATTCCGGCGTAAGGTGAACCGGGCCTCCAGCGCGGAGGAGCAGACACTCGATCGCGTGCTCCACAACAGCCTCTCGCGCAGGTTCCTTGACGTACAGCCACCATGATCACCGAGGCGTGCTGCCTGCGCAGCCCAGCAATCTGATTCTCACAGGCCGGGTGCCTGGAAGCCGTTCAGGTGCCAGAAGGCGGCGGCGTACCAGACCAGGGCGATCGCGGTGACGAGGATGCCGCCAGCCAGGGGGAGCGCCCAACCGGGCCAGCGGCGGTGACGGACCACGATCACCTTGGCGACGAAGGCCCCGTAGAGGAAGCAGCCGGTGAGCGAGTGCAGCGCCAGGCGGGTGTCGGTCAGCTGGACACCGTAGGCGGTGATGCAGTGCCGAGCGATGGGGAGGGAGAGGAGGAAGGCGGTCAGTCCGATCAGCCGATGCGTGGTGTGGACACGGTGTGGTGCGGATCGCAGCGTGGGCAGGCGGCCATACATCCAAAAGGCGAGAAATAGCTGAATCAGCGCCAGGCCAAGGAGTGCGGAGCCGAGTTGGGCCTTGAGCATTCTGGTATCGCTGCCGCGTTGCCCGAAGAGGCTGGTCTCGTAGTTGGCGGTGTGTACCCGGCCGCACCAGTAGAGGCCGACCGTAACCGCCACGGGCAGGAGCATCCACAGGACGCCACAGCGCCTTCGGTGGTTGGCAGGGGAAGTGAGACCGCCCACGTGATCAGCCGCCCCCGCTCTCGATTGTGCCGCCCGCGATCCTGCCGCCCCGGATCCCGACGGCACACGACGTGGTGCCGAGCTCGACGCCGGGAATCCCAGTGCGGGCCGACAGCCGGGGTGCGAGGCAATGATCGGTGCGGGCCGACGCGACCGCCGTCGTTGCGGGCGGCGGACTCGTGCCGATCGTCGTACGTCCGCCGCCGGAGCAACCGCTGTGCGCCGACACCCGCATGGCGTCAGCGGCCACTTTGGCGGACACGAGGCGAGGGCTTCTCAACAGGTTCTCCAGCCGTTGCGGTTCGATCCCGCCAGTACGTCGAAGGCTCCTTGCCGGGCGCAGTCGGCGCACCCGGCAGGTACGCGAATCGAGGAGAGCGGTTGGGCCGGACGGCCGATGAGAGAGCCACACCGACCCGGGTGAAGGAAGGCCATGTTCGTAGAGCCGTAGGTGACCTGGACAGATTCCATTCACCGAAACAAGGGGTGTCCGTACTGGACAGCAGGCGGCTGTAAGTGCTGCCACTTGAGCGGTAACGGCAGCAATAGCAACACCCGGCCCGACGCGGCGCTCGAATTCCGAAGGCGGACGCTGCAATTCGAGCCGACCGAAGACATGCTGCGCTGTCAGCCGACGCCCGCACCTGCGGGGTCATGAGCGCCGGAGCGGCGATCGCCTGTCGGTCCGACGCGTCCCGGTCCTGTGATGCACGGACTGAGCAGCTCACATCGGGTACGGCGCCGGGGGTGCCGCCGATGCCTCGACCCTAGCCGTAGACGCGGACGGCCGTCCGGCGCGGGACCTCGTCCCGACCTCCTGACGTGGGCGGTGTCGCAGTGAGCCGGACCGTACGGGTCGCCATGTCCAGCAGCGCTGGGCGGTGTGTGGTCATGACCACCGTGCGGCCGGCGACCAGCCGCCGCAGAGCGCCGATCACCAGCCGCTCGGCGTCCGCGTCCAGGCCGGACGTCGGTTCGTCCAGCAGGACGATGGGCGCGTCGGCGAGCAGCGCGCGGGCGATCCCCACCCGCTGGCGCTGGCCACCCGACAGGCCGGTCCCGCGGTCACCGATCCGGGTGGCGAGACCGTCCGGAAGGTGCTGCGCGAAGTCGGTGACGAGCGCGGCCCGGGCCGCCATGGCCACATCGGCGTCGTCAGCGTCCGGTCGCGCGTAGCGGATGTTCTCGGCCAGGGTGCCGGGGAACAGGTAGGTGTCCTGGAGTACGACCGAGACCTGCCGGTGCAGCCACGACTCCGGGAGTTCGGTGGTCGCACGGCCGTCGATCGCCACCGAACCGAGGGTGGGCGGATACAGGCCCGCGATCAGAGCGAGTGAGGTGGATTTGCCGGCGCCGTTCGGGCCGGTCAGCGCGACGCGTTCGCCGGGCAGGACGGTCAGGTCCAGGTCGCGCAGCGCCTGCCGGGGCCCGTAGGCCATCGACACACGCCGGAAGTCGATCCGCCCGGCCGTTCGAACGGGCAGCCCGGCCTCGCTCCGCGCCGGGGTGCGCGGCTCGTCCAGGATGGCCAGGATGCGCTCGCCGGAGGCCTGGCCCTGGGCGAAGGTCACGGACAGACGGGAGAGCGACTTGATCGGCGAGACCATGCTGTTGAGGTAGCTGATCGCGACCACCAGCTGGCCGACGCTCCACCAGTGGTTCAGCACCCCCGTTCCGCCGATCCACACCAGCAGCGCGGTGCCGCCGGCTGTCGCCAGCTCCAGCAATGGCACCCGGAGCGCCTGTACCCGGGTCGTTGCCAGCCCGGCCTGTAGCGCGCTCTCGCTCTCCACCGCGAAGTGGTGGTCGTGCAGGTCCTGGCGGCCGAAGGAGTGCACCGTGCGGATGCCGTGCAGGGTTTCGGTGACCTGTGCGGCAAGCCGGCCCTCGGCCTCGCGTTCACGGCGTGCCGTCTGGTGGCCGAGCCTGCGGTTGCGTGCCCCGATCACGTAGACGAGCGGGATACAGGCGATGCCGATCAGGCCGAACCGCCAGTCCAGCCACAGGAGTGCGATGGCGAAGCTGCCGACCGAGAGCATGGCGGGGAAGAGCGTCGCGAACAGGGCGACGAGGCTGTCCTTGATGCGGGCACAGTCGGTGATGATCCGGCTGGTCGACTCGCCAACAGCCTGCCGGTCGTGATAGCTCATCGGTAGCCGCTGCAGATGGCCGTAGGCGTCCGTGCGGATCGCCACGCTCATTCGTTCGCCGACGCCGTTCATCACTCGGTCGCCGACGTAGTCGAATACGCCGGAGACGGCGGCGATCAGTATGACCGCCCCGGCCGCGGTGGCGAGCATCGTTGCTTTTCCGGCGCCGAAGATGCCGATCAGGTGGGCGAGCGGGTTGTGCGCAGAGGCCATGCCGAGGACCCGGTCGACCACGGCCGCGATCGGCCACGGCGCGGCGAGGTCGGCGGCCATCTCGCAGATCCGCAGGCCCAGGCCGAGGCAGAGCGTGCCCAGGTACGGCAGGCCGTAGCCGCGGAACCGCCACAGGACCTGTCGCTGGTCCGCGCGCCGTACGCCCCTGGTGCCGGTCACGGCCGGACCGCCGCCGTCCCCGGCCACTGTCCGGCCTCCGACGTCCCGTGCGCCGGGGTCTGCGCGTCCGGTGATCCGGCTCGGGCCTGCATCTGCCGCCGCAGCTCCCGGTTGCGGCCGTAGGGGAGGATGCCGTGGTCGGCCATCGCGCCGGCAACGACCGGGGCGATGGCCGGATCGGCGACGAGCAGCTCGCGCAACAACTCGGAGAATCGGTTCCGCCGTTGCTCTTCCTCGGCCACATCGGCCCCGCGGCTGCCGAATCGGGTCATCGCGGTGAGCAGGGTGCCGACGATGCCGGTACCGTCGGCCTGTCGTACGCGCTCGTGCGCGGTCCACAAGGCGGACCCCCATACGGTGCCGTTGGTGTGTGCCCGGCCGCTGCCCGGGCACAGGCAGGCGGTGGTCCAGCGAGCGTCGAGCCGTCGGCGACGCGGGTCCCACGGTGGGATGCGGCCACGGTGCCAGCCGTAGATGTCAGGGGTGCCGAGGAGGACGGCGGTGAGGAAATCAGCCGTACCCTCGTCGAGGGCGACCTTGCCGTTGTGCTGGTCGAGCGGCGAGCGCAGCCGGTTCGCCCGGAAGTCGGCGGTGTGGTGGCAGATGTGGTGGCCGACCTCGTGGCAGATGATCGCCGGGTTGTGGGCGGGCGCGTGGAAGTAGCGGGAACACCCGGGATCAGGACGCTCGATGAAGCTGCGACCGGTGCCCAGATGGATCTCGCCCGACCGGGCCGGCGGGTCGGACTCCGGCGGTGATGCCTTGCCGGGCAGCCGGTAGTGCCCTCCGCCCCAGCCCCGGCCCGGTACGGAGTGCGGGCCGATCCGGATCACCAGGTGCGGCAGCGGCCGGTCGAGCAGCCGCGCGGCGAGGTTCAGGACGCGAGCAGCGTGGTACGCGGTGTTGGTCACCCCGAAGCCGCGGGCCTGGTACTGGTCCTCCGGTCCGGCAAGCGGACCGCCGCCCGCCGCCGGGTCGAAGAGGTACGCGTGCTCACCGACAGCACGGAACAGGTCGCCGCCGCGCTCGTCCCGTACCGTCAGTCCGGCCAACCTCAGCTCGGCCGGTCCGGCCACGGTGGCGTCGAGATCGACTTCGGCCAGCTGTCCCGGTCCGGCAGGACGGTCCGAATCGATATGGTGATCCGTCAGATAGGCGGTGACCCTCATCATGTCGCGGGAATCCTCTCGGCGAGCAGGTCCACAGCCGCGCCGCCGGCCAGCTGGCTGGGCGAGAGCACCGGCAGACCGGTGGCCGCCTCCGCCTCCCGGGACGCCAGCGGGCTTGCCGTGATCAGCCCGCTGACCGTCAGCACCGGCACCGCGACCGCAGCAAGCAGATCGACCCCGGCGCGTGCGGCGAGCGCATCACCCACCGCGAGTACCGCCCCACGGCAGATGGCCGGCAGTTGACCGACCAGTCGGCGCGTCTCCTCCTGCAGCAGGCCGTCGGCGATCTCCAGCACGATCGCTTCGGCACCGTCGCGGCCGAGCGCGTCACGCATCGCCCCCATGGTCCTCAGCAGCCGTTCGGGCGGATAGCCGAAGGTCGAGGACATCCCGAAGTCGAGGAAGTCCACGACATGCCGGGCACCGGCGTCGATGTAGGCCCAGCGGTCCTTGCCACTGCCGGAGCCGGTGACCTTCGCCGCTCCGGCGACCAGGCCTGCGCGCGTCCAGCCGCTGATCAACCCGGCCGCTGTGGTGGTCTTCCCCGAGTTCATCGACGAGCCGACGACCGCTACCGTCGGCGGTTGCGGGGGCGGCTGCGACTGCGGCTTGGACGGCGGCCGCGGCCGTGCGAAGTGCTCCAGTGACAAGGGACGCCCGTGGCCATCCGTCAGTGGTCCGAGGACATCGAGCTCGGTCGGCGGCGGGCAGCCGGTGTGCCAGGAGACGGCGACGCCGATCACCCCGCCTGCGGTAAGCAGGTGCGCCTTCGGGCCCTGCCGGTGGTAGCCCTCGTAGACGTCGGTTGCATAGCGGTTGCCGCAAGCGCCCACCAGTAGGTCGCCCCTGTGGAGCTTCAGTCTGCGGCCGTGTGCGTCCTCCAGATGCTCGTGGGCCCCGACCTTGGTGACCTGAGTCACCACCAGGTCGCCGAGGCGTTGCGGCACGGACGGTACGCCGAGTCGGCACTGCCCCGCATCGGGCACTGTGCGCGTGACGTGGCTCCACTTCGCGGTGAACAGCTCTTTCATTGGTACTCCTGACAGGCCCTCAGCCTCGACGGGCGAGGGGCCCTTCGCTGGATCTACGGGACGTTGGGGCTCTGGGACGACGGGCCGTCGTGGCTGCCTGCCAGACTGCAACAAGGAGCACAGTTCCGGACTCCAACGCGAAGCAGGCCTGGGGGCGGGCTGCAGACCGTGTTCGGTGAACCCGAACACACCGATCGTGCGGGAGGCCGCGAACCCGGCGAGAGCACCGAGCACCACACCGGCAGCCGCGGCCCGCGCAGCACCGGCGCCGCGGACAGCATCAGGGCGGCGACCGCGAACGTGGCGCTCGCCTGGAACAGGACCAGGGCGCCGACGACGTGGATGCAGCGATACCCGCCCAGGTAGAGCCGGGCATGGATGTAACCGCTCCCGGCGAGAGTACACGGTGGTGGTGGCGTAGAAAGTGACGTCGCCCGGTGCACCTGGTGAATTGACGCTTTGTCATGCCACGTTCCGCTGGCTGATCGAGGGCGGCATCCAGCGACTCGCCTTGCCTGTCCTGGCACTGGTTCATGAGGTCACCTCCACGGTCGCGGCCATGAAGGGAGGTGGTGCTGAGTGCAAGGGCCCGCCCGATCCGGAGTTGGTTGCGGTGTGGGTGTCGGTGTCCTTGTTGGTCCAGGTCGCCGTCGTATTCGTCTTGACCTTCAGGCCGGCCGGCGCGAACGCGAAGTTCCGGGTCGTCACCGCGGTCCCGGTCACCGGTGCCTTTGCGGCCGGAGAGCTTGCCTGCATGCTCATGCAGGGCATCGCCGGGACGCTCGAGGCACTGCCGGAACCGGCGGAAAAGGAAGGCGGTGATCCGCCGCGGGCGCTGAGCAGCCTGCCCCGGCGTGCCCGCAGTGGCGAAGATCAGGCCGCCCGACTGAGCGGCATGCCGACGGCGTAGCCGAGCACGACGGGCGTGGCGTGCGCCGGTAACCGGATGCCGGCGCGTCGGTTGCGACGGCGTAGCCGCTGTACGTGATGACAAGGGGGCCCGACAGGGCGCGGGCAGCAAATCCGCCGTGCTCGCGGAGCGCGTCGTGGAACCGCAGCACGAGGTCGCGCCGCGTGTGCATGGGCCGCAGGGTGCGGGAGGCCCGGAACGGCGGCGGAATCCTCTCGGTCATCTCGGCTCACTCCTTGGGGGACGGGAGGGGGATCCCGGGGATCAGTGCTTATCGGGTTCCACGGATGCCGGTGTCCTCACGTTTCAGCACATAAGCGACTTTTGTAAGATTTTAAATATTTACGCAATATGCGATGATTGTCTTATGCCGTGGAGTCTTCCGAAGCGCGGTCCAACGAGTGAGCCGGATGGCTCCGGGAACCGTGTCTCTGAGAGGGGGACCATTTCCCACGCGGACCAGGAACTGCTCCGCACGCTGTACGCCGAGCACGCCGGGCCGCTGTTCCACTTCGTCCTGCGATTGACCTCGGGAGACTGGCAATGGGCCGAGGATGTGGTGCAGGAGACACTGCTGCGGGCCTGGCAGCACCCCGAGGCGTTCGACCCCGAACGCGGTCCGGCCCGGGCATGGCTGTGTACGGTTGCCCGGCATCTGGTCGTCGACGCCCACCGGGCCCGCCAGGCCAGGCCGACCGAGGTCGATGGCGAGGCGCTGGAACGGGTCGCGGACCGGACGGCCGGGGAAGACGAGATCGAGCAGGCATTGCAAAGCTGGGCGGTGGCCGACGCCCTCCGGACCCTGTCCCCGGAACACCGAGCCGTGCTGCTGGAGACGTACTACAGGGGCCGGACGATGGTCGAGGCCGCGGAGGTGCTCGACCTTCCGGTAGGCACCGTGAAGTCGCGGACGTACTACGCCTTGAAGGCTCTGCGGCTGGCGCTGCAGGAACGGGGTATCGAGCCGTGACAGCGGCGTGGAGGAGGTGCAGACCATGAATGGCGACCGTGACGCCATCCGGCTGTCCCTGGGCGGGTACGTGCTGGGCGCGCTGTCCCCTGCGGAGACGGAGGAGGTGCGCGCCCACCTCGCGGAATGCGGCGAGTGCCGCGCCGAGCATGCCGAACTGGCGGGACTGCCCGCGCTGCTCGCGACGGTCAGCGTGGCCGAGGCCGAGGCCGCGCCCGCAGGCAAGGAACTGGCCGATCGGCTCGTACGGCGGGCCGCCGCAAGCGCGCAGCCGCAGCCTGCGGCCGCTGCCGTACCGGGCGTCCCGCGGCGAACCGAAGGAAGCCGGCTCGACCGGTTGCTCCAGCAGGCCGCGTCCCGACGTCGTACCGTCTGGCGGAGGCAGCTGGTTGGGGTCGCCACGGCCACGACGCTCATCGCGGGGGCAGCGTCGGGAGGCACGTGGCTGGCTACCATCGCGGCCACCAGCGGCCAGGTGGCGCAGCCCGCACCGACGTCACCGGCCCCGGTCCGCACATTCTCCGGAACCGACCCCACCACAGGCGTGACCGCCTCGGTGCAGGTCTCGCCCGCCGCCTGGGGCAGTGACCTGCACGTCTCGGCCAAGGGAGCGCCCCCGGGGATCACGTGCAGGTTGCAAGCGGTCGGGGTCACGGGCGCCACAGCGACCGCCGCCACCTGGCAGGCCGGCGAGTACCCGGGCGGCGCCAGGATTTCCGGGACGGTACCCATGTCGCCAGGAGCGATCAGTCACTTCGACATCTACGCCGGCAGCGGCCAGAAGCTTCTCACCATTTCGGCGTGAGGCCTCGGCACGGCCCCTGTCCCGGGCGGCTGCGGCAGCAGTTCGGGGGCGTGATGTAGCGGTTCATGACCGACGGGCAGTAGCGGGAGATGCCGGGTGGCTTCGGCGCCTGGTCGACCGTTCACAAGCGCTTCCGGCAGTGGCGTGACGCGGGCGTATTCGCCGCCCTGCGGGAGGGCGTGATCGCGGAAGCCGCGAAGCGGGGGGAGGTGGACCTGTTCCTGGTCGGCGTCGACTCCACGACCGCGCGTGCTCACCACGACGCGGCCGGGATGCAGGTGGACCAGGACGTTGTCACCGCCCTGGAGAAGGCCGCGGCCGAGAAGGAGAACCCGTGCCGAGACGATCCGGGCCCGCGGCCCCGTCGGCCCGTCCCCGCCCCCGGCCGGACGCGGTCGCCGGGGACAAGGCTTACTCGTCCCGCGGCAACCGGACCCACCTGCGCAAACACCACACCAAGGCGGTCATCCCCGAGAAGAAGGACCAGACCGCCAACCGGAACTAGGGGCGGACGTAAGGCCGAGTCATGATTTCCATGTTGTGGCCGTCCGGGTCGTCGAAGTAGGCGCCACGGCCACCGAATAGACGGTTGATCTGGCCGGCTTCGGTGTGGCTGGGGTCGGCGTAGTAGGTGACCCCGACCACCTCCAGGCGGGCGATCATGGCGTCGAACTGCTCGTCGGGCACCAGGAAGGCCGTAGTGCCGTGGCTGGATCGGCTCGTCCCTCTTCTCGTAGCATCGGCTCGTCCCTCTTCTCGCAGTAGTCGAGCGTCACGCCGTTGCCGACGTCGACGGGCAGGAACGGCCCAAACGGGGGGCCGACCTTCAGGCCCAGGATCGCGGCGATGAACTCGGCAGACAGGCGCCGGTCGCTTGCGTAGATGGCGGTGTGGTTCAACTGGACACCGGCCACCGGCGGCTCGGGTTCATGCGGGTACCGCTGGTCATAGGACATCAGTGGTGTGTCTCCGGTCTTGTGATCCGCTGGAATGGGGCCCGCATACGGGCGCCGGGAGCAAAGTCGTGGAGAAGGGGACGGGCCTCGTGCCCGCCTCGCGCTCACGACGAGGCCGGAAACCTCACTCGTGCATGGCCCATGGCCGACCCGGCAGTCACCCGACCGACTTTGGTGACCATCACAGGCTGGGCCAATGCCCGTTCCTCGGCTGTGCTCCGCCGCAGGTCAAGCCACCGTTGGAAAATCCGACGTCAATGACATGGCTGGCGAGAGGGGGACGAAGGACGGCGTGGCCTTCGGCCATGGCGTGCAGGAGCCTGGTCGGCTGCTCCCGCGCTTGCCCTGGCAGCCACCTACCTCCTTTCCTGGACCAAAACGCGCCTGCTCAAGGGCAAGTTGGCCATCGCCGAGCCGAAGAGTCTCCGCTACCGACTCCCGCACTTTGCCGCCCGCCTCAACCACGGCGCCCACCGCCTGCACCTGCGGATCGCCGCCACCTGGCCCTGGCGCCACGACCTGGCGGCCGCATTCACCCGACTACGGAGCCTGCCCGGGCCCGCCACCTGAGCCAGTACGACCGTCCCTGCCCAGCCACGACCGAAAACCCTTGGAGGGCCCGACCTCTCCGCGTCGGGCCCTCGGCATGCCCCGCGACCGCGTACGGCCAGCAGGACGTCACCAACGCCGTCAACCCAGCTCAGCCGGAGCCGACTGAAAAGCGGAGGCCAGGTCGTGCTCGGTGATCTCGTCGGCTGGGCGGTGGAGTGTCCAGCGGTGGAGCCCGCCGTCCATGGGCAGCACCTCGACGACGGTTTCCAGCGGTGGGTAACCGAGTTCACCACAGCTGAATTGGCGGATCACGACGGCGGTGTCGTCGTCCAGGCCGAGCAGGATGCGCACAGCGTCCCTCAGTTCGCGAAGGTGCGGCCTCGGCCAGGCGATTCCTGGGCGTGGTTCCAGGTGCATGGGAGATACCTCTTGGTTCCGGGAAGAGTGGCAGGTGTCGTAGACGGCGGGCTTCGCCGTGGTGGCTCAGTCGAATGGTGTGCGGGTGGTGGCCCGGTTCGGGATCGGTGGTCTGACGGGTGGTCGGGCAGCGCGGTGTTGTGTGGCCACCGTCATCTGCCAGATCGCGAGGAGCAGCAGCGTTCCGGTTTCGGCGAGGAGACTGAGGACGGCCTGTGGTGCGGGCTGCAGACCGCGCTCGGTGAATCCGAACACGCCTACGGTGCGCGAGGCGGTGAAGCCGCCGAGGGCCCCGAGCGCGACGCCTGCCGCGGCGGCCCTCAGCAGCAGGGGTGGTGTACCCAACAGCAGCAGGGCAGCGAGGGCGAAGGACGCGCCGGCCTGGAGGAGGAACAGGGGGCCGATGATGTGGATGAAGCGGTACTCGTCGACGTAGAGCTGGGCGTGGATGTATCCGCCGGCGGCGAGGGTTGCGGCGGTCGCCCACCGCAAGGCCGGGATGGGGAGTCTTCGGGTGTTCATGCCAGCCTCTGATCCTTGATGGCCAGTTCGCGGTCGCCCTGGCGGTAGCCGACGCTGCGGATGCCAAGTGCTTCTTTGAGCTGTCGGGCGGGAACGACCTGCGGGGTGGGGGCAGGGGCACGGCCCGGTTTGGGCAGGGGGTAGGCGGTGGTGGTGGCGGAGTGGAAGGTGATGTTGCCCTCTGTCTTGGTGAACAGCTGGTGGACGTGCCCGTTGAGACAGGTGACAGAGGAAAAGCGGCGCAGGAGGGCGATGACCTTGAGGGCGTCGTCGGTGCTCCAGCCCCACTGCGGGTACATGGCGAACAGCGGGATGTGGCTGAAGACCACGATGGGGGTGTCCGACGGCAGTCCGGCGACGTCCTTGCGAACGAAGTCGATCTGGTCATTGCCGAGGTGGCCGAGCTTCTCCAGGCTCAGGGTGTTGACCAGGGCGATGAAGTGCACGCCGTGGGTGTCGAAGCTGTACCAGCCGTCGCCGAGCGTACCCATGCCGAAGGTCCGCCGGTAGGCGCGGCCCGCATCGCCGATGGAGTCGTGCTCGCCCGGAACGGTGAAGACACGCTCTGTCCTCATTCCGGTCATCATCTGCTTGACCTGGTCGAACTGTCCGGCCGTGGACAGGTGGGTCAGGTCGCCGCTGTGCATGACGAAGTCGGGCCTGAATCCGAGCGAGTTGACCTGGTCGATCGCTTCGGTGAATGAGCCGGCCACGTCCATGTTCGCCGGGCCCTGGAACCCGATATGGCTGTCGGAGACCTGCACGAACCGCAGCACGTCGCTTCCCGCGGCGGCTGCACCGACAGCGGCCCCGGCGTTGGTGTCCCGGGAGTCGGCGATGTGGCTGATCACCTCTCCACTGGCCACGGTCAGCACCACGGCGCCGCCGAACCATCCGGCGTGCCGGAGAAGTTGACGCCGGGTCATACCGTGTTCCGTACCGGGCTGACCGGCGTCGTCGTCCGGCGCTCCGTCGTGACGGTCGTAGTAGTCGGTCATCAGGTCACCTCCACGGTGGCGGTCATGAACGGATGGATGGTGCAGAGGTAGGCGTAGGTGCCGGGCTTGGTGAACGTGTAGCTGTAGGTGGCGTGGGTGGCCAGGGCGGCGGAATGCAACGGGCCGCCCGTTCCGGCACTGGTGACGGTATGGGCGTCGGTGTCCTGGTTGGTCCAGGTCACCGTCGTGCCCACCTTCACCTTCAGCGTGGCCGGAGAGAATGCGAAGTTCTTGATTGCAACGGCGTTCCCGGTCACCGGCGCGGCCGGCGCGCCCTTGCTCGAGTGACTCGTGGGCATGCTCATGCTGGGCATCGGCGAGGCGCCGGGAGGGGAGCCCGCCGCGTTCCCCGGCCCCGTGGCACCGGGCATCCCGGGGGTCTGGTGCTGACCCGGACCGGGCGTGATGGCCCCGGCTCCGGAGGACGAGGGATGCGACGACTGACCGCATGAGCTGAGGAGCCCCAGCGCGCCGGCGGTGGCGATGGTGGCGACGGCCAGTCCGGCCGCAGCGCGTGATCGCCGGCCTGGTGTGCGGAAGTTCAGATGCATGGCGCCGGTTCCTCACTGATCAGGCGGTGACGGGGACTGCGCCGACAGGGGGCGCAGGCAACCGCAGGGATGTGTGGTGGATGCCGTGTTCATGGCCTCTCTCGATCGCTGCACGCCTCCATCGCCGCGCAGAGCCGTCGCCGTGGTGTGCGCCGAGTACGGGCCGGGGCCGCGCGGTGGCGGCGACTTCGAAGCGCGGGGGCACGGCGAGCGTGGCCGGTGCCAGGAGCGCATGCGTCGCATGGTGTGTTTCGGTCACCTCTGATCCGTCCTTCGGCATGTGGGGAATCGATGAGGAACTGCGTGCAAGTCGGCTTCTGCCCGGCTCCACGGACAGCGAGGGTCATACGGTTCGGCATATATGCGCTTTTGTGGGACTTCTTGGCATCGCCGCAGATCGGTCGGCCTGCCCGGGCGCTGTGCACGGATGGTCCCGGTGATGTCGTGAGACCAGCCGCCGACGCACCTCCCGCGGCACTACGCAGAGTGTTACCTGTGCCTCGCCGTCCGTTACAGGACAGAGCGGCGCAATACATAATGATCAACTCATCTCGCGGGGTTCCGGAAAGGTGATCCAAAGACCGGTCCGGATCGCTCCGCGGGCCGTGTCTCCGGTGAAGGGGCCCTTTCGGCCGCGGATGAGGAACTGCTGCGCGCTGTGTGCGCGGAGCACGCAGGGCCCCGGTTCCACTACGTGCTGCGCCCGACCTCAGCAGGTCGGTCCATGGGCGGAGGATGTGGTGCAGCAGACGCTGCCGCGGGTTTGGCGGCATCCCCCGCGTTCGATCCCGCACGCGGCGCGGCCCGGGCATGGCTGTGTACGGTCACCCGACATCTGGTCATCGACGCCCCCGCCGGCCTCGGCAGGCCAGGCCCGCCGAGGCCGGCGGCGAAGCGCTGGAGCGAGCCGCCGAGCAGACACCGGGCGAGGACGAGATCAAGCAGGCACTACAGAGCTGGGCGGTTGCCGACGCCGTCCGGACGCTGTCTCCGGACCACAGCGCGGTGTTGCTGGAAACCCACTACCGGGGCCGGACCATGGTGGAAGCCGCACGGGCGCTGAGCATCCCGTCGGGCACCGTGAAGTCACGGACGTACCACGCCCTGAACGTCCTGCGGCCGGCACTCCAGGAGCGGGGATCGAGCCATGACCGTGGTGTGCGGCTGTCGGATCCGTGGGCAGTCAGGCGACGTCGCCCGGGCCGACCGCGCCGACTGCCTGGCGCACGTTCTCCGGAAGCGGTCCCGCCACCGGCGTCTCCGCCTCGGTGAAGGTCCACCCTCCGCCTGGGGCGGCGTCCTGCAGGTCTCCGCCAAGGGCGCGCCCGCCGGAATCACCTGCCGGCTGCAGGCGGTGGGGCTCGGCGGCGCCAGGACGGACGGCGCCAGCCGGCGGGCAGGCGCGTACCCTCCCGGCATCATGATCCCAGGGGCGGTTGCCATGTCCCCGGGAGCCATCGAGCACTTCGAGATCCTCGCAGGCAACGGTCAGAAGCTGGTCACCATCCGATCGTGAGGCATTGACGACCGACACCGCCACGCCGTGCCGCGGCTGCTTCGCCTGCACAGCCTGTCATTGGGGGACCGTGTCGGCACTGGGGCAGCTCAGCGGCTCGGTCGCCGGGCTGTGGCCCGCTCCCGTCACGCGGCTTCGGCAGTGGTGGGCCGACCACCCCGGCCGGGAGCTCTCGGGAGCCGGGCACCCACCGTCGGCTCCCGCGAACCGGCCCGGCCCTCAACCGGCTTGATGCGTGAGTGCGCCGACGATCGTGCGAGGAGACCGAGCTACCGGTGTCCTGCCCGGCCGGGTACGGCATCGATCAAGTTCTGACGCAGGCGCGTGGGCC
>NZ_JBIATP010000038.1:0-10640 GCF_042891915.1 Streptomyces sp. NPDC001848
CCGCCCTCACAGCCCTTCAGGCTCGGGTTCAAGCCCTGAGTGGCGACCCCAGCAGCATGATCAAAACAACGTGTTAATGATCTGCAAGCCCTTAGGCCGTTCGGCCTGACGAGCCATCATTTGGGGGGAAATGGAGCGGTAGTGTTCGAAACGCTGTCCATTCAATCGGGGCATTCGGTAACTCTGTGATCGAGCGTTTAGTGGCCATCTGATATTGGTCGCCGCCGGCCCAGAAGGGCGCGCTCCGGCTTCCTGTAGAAGGAGAGTTAATGAATCTCGACGAGAGGAAACGGTCCTCATTGGGGCCGATTCGGCGCCGGGCCACGTGGCTGGTCGGGAGTGCCACGGCCTCCCTCGCCTTGGCGCTGACGGGCATGGTGGGCCCTGCATTCGCCGTCACTGCCACGCATGTTCCTGGGAAGGACCCGCACCCCTCCGGTAGCGACTGCCGACTGTTGTCGGACGGACACGGGAACGATGACTGTGGGAACAGCCGACCCGGCCCCGCCGGCCCGCAGGGTCCGCCTGGTCCGCAGGGCCCGGCCGGCCCCGCTGGTCCGCAGGGCCCGGCCGGCCCCGCTGGTCCGCAAGGTCCGACTGGTCCGCAGGGCCCCGCTGGTCCGCAGGGCCCCGCCGGACCTGGCCTCACTCTGACGACCGTCCCTCTGGCGGTCACCTTGACTCCAGGCAGCCTCGGCGCTCTTGGCCCCGTGGCCTGCCCCGCCGGCACCACTCCGGTCTCGGCCAGCCTGGTCGCCAATGGCACCGCCCTCGCGGTCACTGTGGCCGTGATCGGTAACGCAGTGACGGTCACCCCCACGTCCCCCATTCCGCTGGGGGTCACATCCGGCACCGTCACGGTGTACTGCGCGCCGGTATAGGGCTGACCTGATCTGTTCCAGCGAGAGGTCATCTCATCGCTGACAGATCGCGCACGTGGCGTCCACTCCTCACCAGGTGAACCCCTCACATGCCGGAGTCCGTGTTAGTTCGCTGAACCGGACTCCGGTCTGATTTCGATCCACGGGTGGCCCGGCCTCAACAAGGCGCGACGCGGTCGATAAGGCGCGCGCCGATAATGTGAGGTTCCGAAATCGAGGGGCGTCTATTCTGCGATTCTTCGGCGCGTTCAAGCCTCGCGTCTTGTGGGCCCCTCAGGGTAGGCAGGTCGAGAGTCAGGTCGGGAAGGGCATCTCAGGCCACAGATGGGAGACGGTTGGGCGCCGGCGTTCGGTCCGTGAATCCGTGATCTGCGGGCCGTGCAGCTCGCTGTGCGAGCCATCCGGAGACCCGTGGTCCACCGTTCACCGCAGCGCCCTCCCGGACCGTACGGACGTGCGTGAAGCCCCGTGCGAGGTAGTACCGCTGGAGCACCTCGTTTGTCGTCCACGCGTCCAGCCGGAGCCACCGGGCCCCCGCACAGTGCGCGCGGTCACCCGCCCAATCGAGCAACCGGCCACCAAGGTTCTGCCCGGCGTACTCGCGGGCAACGGTGAGCTTGTTGGGGTCCCCGCGGTGCTCACCTGGTCGCCTTCTTCGCATGCATGTACTACGCCGCGATGCGGCCCGAAGAAGTGTCCATGCTCAGCGCCGAACAGTGCGAACTTCCGTCGGAGGGGTGGGGACGGCTCATGCTCGCGGGCGCCCGGCCGCAGGTAGGGTCCGCATGGACGGATGACGGCAAGCCGTACGAGGAGCGGCAACTGAAGCATCGGGCCCGGCGTGCGGTGCGGCCAGTGCCCATTCCGCCGGTCCTGGTCGCCATCCTGCGGGGCCACATCGATACGTTCGGGACCACGGCCGATGGCCGGCTGTTCAGCGCCGTACGCGGCGGCCCGGTTCGGTCACAGGAGTACGGCGCAGTGTGGAAAGAGGCCCGCAAGAAGGCGCTCACCCCTGGGCAGGTCGCCTCTCCGCTGGCCCGCATCCCATACGACCTGCGGCATGCCTGTGTGTCGTTCTGGCTCCGCTCCGGGGTGAGCCTCGCGGAGACGGCCCGCCGCGCGGGACAGAGTGTCGCTGTGCTTCAGCGCTACTACGCCAAGGTTCTGGATGGGGAAGAGACGAGGATGAACGCGCTGATCGAACAGGGGTTGGCGGAGCAGGAAAGCGAGTCCGAGGCCCCGTGAATCCTGGCCGCAGGTTGGCCGCACGGGCTGGTCAGAGGTGGGATACCGCCGAATCAGGGTGAGACAGGGTGCATGCGGAAGGGGTACCACTCCGGAGAGTGGCACCCCTTCTGACCTGCAAGCATCTGACCTGCGAAGCGGTGGGTGTGGGATTTGAACCCACGGTGACTCGCGCCACGACGGTTTTCAAGACCGTTCCCTTAGGCCGCTCGGGCAACCCACCTCGCTTCCGCCCACCTGGGGCGGAGCGGGTACAGCGTACCGGGCTCCGGCCTCGCGCGGGGCTCGTGGTCCACACGGGGTCCACTGGCTCTGCTTCGCCTACTCCCGGGGCCACCGCTTCGCTCAGACCCTTGACCGGCGGCACTTGCCCGACTGGTGCAAGCCTAGGGTTGTGCCAGCATCAGGCGAGGAGGGCTCGCGAGTAGCCAGGTAGAGGCGACCTTCTGATCCGTAGGATCGGGCGGGCTGTTGGGCGGGCGCTCCGCCTTCCTCCAAGCCGTGCCGCCCGTGCGCAGTAAGCGTGGTCGGCCAGGCCCCGCCCGGACGTGGTGCTGGCCGCCCGCGGATACGACCACGACATGGGAGATCCGCCACGACATCCATGAAGCCTTCCTCGCCCTCGCATGCGCGCTCATCTGCTGGAGGTGCTTGAAGTCATCGCTATAGGAGTTCTTGGAACTTCAGCAAACTGACAGGCTGGTCACCCGGCTGACCCGAGCGAGACCAAGAATCAGGCTCCGGCGATGGTCCGGCCCGGCATCGGCTCCGCGAGCGGCCCGCCAGACCGGCGCGCCGAAGGGGTCGGCGAAGTACTGCGTCTCGTGGACCACGTGCTGATCAGCGAATTCCATGATGCTCACCGAGTACGAAGGCACACCGTCGTAGGCGATGAGGCATTCGCTCACCCACAGATTCGCATGGCCGGTGATCCGCCTGAGGGTGAAGTGCCGGTCGGCCGGGTGCCCGCCGCGTTGCGCCGAGATCGTCTCTCGGCCCCGGAACCGCTCACCTGACTGCGGGTAGTCCAGGATCGCGTCCGTGGCGTAGATGGCGTGCTCGGCTTCGGTGTCCCCGTGTTCCGAGGCCCGCCAGTGCTCCTCGATCGCGGCCCTGGTCCGGGAGTCAGCATCCGTGGCACCGTCCTTCCATAGCGGTGACAGCCTAGGCACCCCGGGCCCCAGCCGGCCCGGGGCCCGCACAGCCCTGGCCATCGCAGCACGGGCCGCACCGGCGCCGCCCACCAGCGGCTCCGGACGTGCCCTCTCGGGAAAATACCTCGTGCGCGTCCCGGGGCCTCGCAACGGCGTAGAGTGAAAGCACCGGGAGTACCTCGCACACCGGCCGCCATGTCGGTGTCGTTCCTGGCGAGCAACAACACCGGGACGTCGAAGACCAGCCCCGGGGACAGGTCCGCGTCATGACCGCGACTATCGACCATGCGATCACCGAAGAGCGGCTGTCCTCAGCGCCGGCCCGGCTTTCCCTGACCCCGCCGACCTCGGCTCCAGGTCTCCTGGACGGTGCCTGGTGGCCCCGCTCCGGCGATCTCCTCCGGGAGATCCCCGCTCTGGCGGACGCGCTGGACGCGCGCTGGGGCCGGATCACCCGCGCCATCGTGAACCCGGCCCACTGGCCCGTCATCCCGCGCAGGGTGCCTGTCATCGGGCACATCGTGCACGTCGGCTGGTTCGCCGCCGAGCAGGACCCGAACAAACTGATCCTCCTCTCCTACACGATGGGCCGCCTGGACCTGCTGGTGATCCCGCCGGAGACGGAGCCGGCCGCCGCCGACCGGCTGATGGCGGCAGCAGCCGTTCCGGGAAGCCTCCGCACCGCCAGCGGTCTAATGGCCGACGAGGCCATGCGCTGCGACGCGGCAGAGATCCGGAGCCGGGAAGAGGAATGGGAGACCGACGGCGGAGCCGCTTCGACGGCTGGGCGCCTGAGTTCCGCCCCGAGGAGGTGAGGACGTGGAGACAGTCGTCATGGTCGCCGTGCTCATCGTCGTGATCATCGCGGGAGTGTTCCTGATCCACCGGCTCAACGCGCAGCATGCCGAAAGGATCGGTGCGTTCCACTACAGCGACGACCTACCGGGAATCGGTCGGCGGAGCCGGAAGAGCCCAAGGGCGGCCACCTCGGGTGGGCCCCCTGGCGACGGCACACTCTTCGAGGATCGAGAGGGCACCATGAAGTCACTGGAACCGCCGCCGACCGGGCACGCGCAGGTCCGAATCATCGCCGCGACCCCGGACGCGGCTCGCCATGTCGCGGAGGTCCTCCGCCGTTGCTTCGACTCCACCGAACAGCGCAGCTACCCAGCAGGCGCCGACGGCGGAACATGTCTCCACCTCACCGTGGACACCACGCGCATGGCGGAGCCGGCGCGCTCCTGGCTGGTGACCAGCCGGTCCTCCTCGGGCGATCACACTTAGCCGGCACTCGTCGAAAACGGTCTCGACGGAGAAGCCACATGGGAGTCGGAAGGAGGCCCGGACTCAGGTGAGAGGCCCGACGCGGTCGGGCCCAGGTGACCGGCCGACCGGTCCGGTCGTTGATGTCCCCGGTGGAGACATGGCACGAGCGATCTCCTCGTCGTCCCACCCCGCCGCAACCGATAGGCGCGGATCATGGCGGGTGAACGGATGATGCCCGGACGGCGCGCGGACCGCTCCGAGAGCTTCGGGGAAGCACTGCTGGGAGCGGTTCTCGACCGCGCGCACGAGCTTCCTCCCCATCTCATCGGCCCCCTGGTCGCCGACGTGATGGAGCGATTGGGGGCCCGCCGTCCGCAGGTGCTGCTACAGGACTACGGCCAGCTGATGCTCGTGCCCCTGCCCGGCGAGGGCTTCGCGGACGGGGAGCCACAGGTGATCGACGACTCCGACGCGGGCCGCTGCTTTCTCGACGCGGTTTCCGTCGAGGTGTCCGATGGCGCCGGCGTACGGGTCCTCCTGCCGCTGCTGGACGGCGGTGACCAAGTGGGGATCATGGCAGTGACGCTGGACAGCGTCGACGACCACGACCGCCGCCTGCTGCACAGGATCTCCGGCCTGGTGGCCGACCTCCTGGTGACCAAGCACGGCTACTCCGACCTGTTCTTCCGCTCCCGACGCGATGAACCGATGAGCGTCGCCGCGGAGATCCAGTGGTCCCTGCTGCCACCGCTGGCGATGATCATGCCCAGGGTCGCCGTGGCCGGAATCCTGGAACCCGCCTATGACGTGGGGGGTGACAGCTTCGACTACGCCCTCAACGGGGACGTCCTCCACGCGGTCATGATCGACGCGATGGGGCACGGCCTGGACGCGGCCACGATGGCCACCGTGGCCATCGGCGCCTACCGCCACGCCCGCCGCGCCGGCATCGGGCTGTCGGAGATCTACGACTTCATGGACCGCGCGGTGGCGGAGCAGTTCGGTCCTGAGCACTTCGCCACCGCGCAGATGATGCAGCTGGACACGACGACAGGTCGGATCCAGTGGGTCAATGCCGGGCACCCGCCGCCGATCCTCGTCCGCAACCACCGCGTCGCGGGCCGCCTGGCGGCCCCGACGACCCTCCCGGTCGGCCTGGGTGGTGCGGAGCCACGGATCAGCGAGCTGGGGCTGGAACGCGGGGACCGCGTCCTCTGCTTCACCGATGGACTGGTCGAGGAGCACAGGACCGGCGGGGAGGAGTTCGGGGAGAACCAGCTGATCGACTGTGTGAACCATCTGGAGAGGACCGGCCGCGGGGTTCGGGCGGTGGCGCGCTCCCTGTCCCACACGCTCAAGCGGGCGCGGGGCGGACGCACCACGGACGACGCGACGCTGCTGATGGTGGAGTGGCGCGGCTGACCTCACCGGCCTCGGTTGAGGTGCGGCGCATCAGTCCGACGGTTCCTGCCCACTCCCCGTATCGATGAGGATCTGTTCCGCCTTGCTGACGTTGTCTGCCCGGACCGCCTGGGCCATCGCGGCACGGGCCGCTTCGGGTGTCGCGTTCGGCGGGACCACCAGCAGGGAGAAGAGGCCCTGGTCGCCCAGGGTGATCAGGACGGTGTCGTCACCCACCGGGAACGAGTCGATGTGCACCACCCGGTCGTCGACCACGATCCGCGTCGGGAGCCCTTGCCAGGCCGCAGCGTCCAGCCCGACGCGGGTCAGGGGCCCGAGGTGCGCGGTGAGGGCGCTCAGCAGCGCGGGCAGCTCGGCACCGACGTCGCGCGACCGCGGCCACCACGCACCATCCAGGACACCTTCCCGCGACTCCGTCGTCTGCAGCCGGAGCAATGCACACCCCGGCCGCACCGCCGTGTGAACGCCGCTGGGCAGACGCCGGGAATCAGGCGGTGTATCCGAGCTGGTCATGAGGAGCACCCGTCTTCGGGAACTGGTGCGAACACGGGATTCGCCTCGCTCCTCCCACGCTACTCCTCTGTCGTCGACCGGCCATCGTGGTGGTGCGAGGTGGGCAGGGAGGCGCCGGCCCCGTGTGAGCGCGCCGACCGGGCGGGTCTCCCCTTGGTGGAGCGTGTCGGACGGTGACGGTGCATGGGCGAAGCCGAGTGGCCTGCCCCTTGATGAGCCAGCTGGCTAGTCGCCAGCGTGCCCATAGCGTGCCCTCAAGACCGGTCAACCACGGTGCCAGCCTGCCCCCTCGGGTGTCGCACCAAAGCACACATTGACTGACCTCTATAGAGCTACGGATCAGAAGGCCCCGTGCCCCTCCCTGTGCCCGACCGAGCGGGGAACGACAGGCACTCACGGACAGCCCACAACATGGCGTCCCCTGACCGAACTACCCGGTCAGAGGCCGTTGAGATCAGCCGAGATAGGGCCGCTCACGGTGCTCCAAGAAGTGACGGATCCGAAGCTGCTGCGTGTGGTGCATCGGCAGTTGATCGATCTCCTCCGGCTGGACGAACCGCAGCTCCGTGGACTCATCCGAGATCGCAAGTCGTCCGCCGATCACTCGGGCGGTGAAACAGACATTGAACTGTCGACGCACCTCACCGTCCGTATAGGCGATGACGTGGCGTGGGTCGGTGTATGTCCCCACGAGCCCGGTGATCTCCACGTCCAGGCCCGTTTCCTCCTTCACCTCGCGGACGGCGGTTCCCGGTAGCGAGTCGGTCATTTCCATGCCACCGCCGGGCAGTGCCCAGAGATCGTTGTCTCGTCGGCGCTGCAGGAGAATGCGTCCTTCCTCGTCAGTGACCACGGCGGATGCCGCAACGACCAAACTGTTGGGCTTGGGGGCGTCTGGGTCGTCGTAATACTCGGTCCGTGCCATGATCACCCTTCTTGGACTGGCGTCGCGGTCGCCCATACCGCAGCAAAGCTGTCAGCGTACGTATCGAACATGCCGCCTTCCCTACTCCGGCGCAGGTGCCAGACAGGGGCACCGTAAGCGTTCACGCCCCAGACGTGAGCGTTGACCAGTGCCTGATCGTCGGCCCTGTAAATCGAGTTGTAGAGCGTGGTGGCATGGGTCCGTACCTCGATGCCAGGTACCCCGACAAGTGGGCGATAGTGCATCAGCGCGAGGCGGCAACGGGACTGGATACCGTGCCCGAACTTCTCTTCACCGCCCCGCTGTTGGACGTTTGAGCTGTCCGCGTCGCCGAGTGCGATCCGGACTGTACAGCCCTCGGCCGCTCGCTCCCTCAGGAGCTCGTTGAGTCTCGGGTACGCCTCGTGCAGGAAGACGGCGGCGTACACCAACACGTCGATGTGCTCGCGGGCCTGGGTCAGCATGTCCACGAAGGTGGACACGGGGACGTCCGCCCGCTGGTCGTAGAGAGCCACAAGTTCCGGACTGACGGCGCGGGCAGGACGTGCCTGCCGGAGCGCAGGCCATAGAGCGTGCACGTCTTCTCCTAGTATTTCCGCTGCCAGCATGGCCGTGGCACGGCGCGGCGTACGCCCCAGATTGACCCATCGCTCAACGGATTTGGGATCGACTTCGACCTTCTCCGCAAGGGCGGCGTACGTCCAACCGCCGGCCGCCATGGCAGCACGTAACCTCTCGTTCGGCATCCCAATCTCTCCCAACACTCGGGGACGGCACTAGGGACGTTTTACCCGACGCGGGACGTCCCGAAGTGGGGTTTGTCGGTGGTTCCGACGTCCTGATGGGCGACGGGATGCTCATCCGCATGGCGAGCAACCAGCAGACCAGGCCAGGCATCGGTGAACTGGCGAAAGACACTGCCAGTGGACGAATCGGCGTCGTCATGGGTGAGGTCGGCGCCCGGGTGCAGATAAGGCCCATCGGTGGCGGCGTCGAGTGGGACGCTCGGCCGGACAACGTGGTGGCGCTGACAGCGCGGGAGGAACTGAGCGCCCGCCTCGCCATCAGGAACGGCAACAGCCGGGACGGGCTGTGATGCGCGCCATCGGCCGGTACGCGGGAGTCCTGTTCATCATCATGATCAGCGGGTCCTGTGGCCTGGTGATCGGCGTGGCCCTCGGCATCGGCCAGTAGACCGGCCGCCCCGAACGGGGTGCCACCTTCCTTGGCTCCCCCTCCCCGTTCGGGGTCGGCCTTCCATCCCCCGGTCGTCATAGGCCGTGCCTCGGCGACCGATGCGGGCGCAAGTGCCAGAGCACAGCGACACTCGAGGAGTATTCGCATGACGGCAACGGCCAACGACCAGAGGACCGGCCGCGTGGTGGCTGGTGAGGAGCTGTTCGACAGCCTCACCCACTTCGTGATCGTCCACAACGGGCAGTCCCGCGAGCGGGCTGAGCGGATCGCGGACCAGGCGGTGGCCTTCGTGGTGACCGCCGCGACCGCCACCGTCCCCATGGTCCCGTCGGACGACGTGGACCTCGGTCTGCACGCGCTCATCCTGCACACGAAGGAGTACGCCGCTCTCTGCGACCGGTACGCGGGCCGCTTCCTCCACCACAACCCCATGCCGGGCGGAGGGCCCCGTGACCCGAAGAAGGTCGCCGCCTCCGCGCACGCGATGAAGGCGGCCGGGTTCATGGTCTTCGACGACCTCTGGACCGTGGACGGCACCAACCTCGCGCAGTGCGACGCGGACTGCGGCCGTCCGTACGGTCAGGCGTAGCGACACGACACAGTGACGCGGCCGGCCTCGATGCGGGGGCGGCCGCGTTGCCCGGAAGGAGAACAGACGTTGTCCGGGACACCCCCCGAACTGCCGATCGTCGTGCTGGACGCACTCATGCCCAAGACTCAGCGCCTGGTCGTCAACCGCCGGGGCTCGATGGTCTGGGAGGTCGAGAGTCATCGGGGGCAGTACGCCGTGAAGGTCGGTTACCCGATCGAGGCGACGGCCGACTGGCCCGCCCAACCCTGGACTGCACTCGCCCCCGCACGCGAGGGGGCCGTGCTGTACCGGCTCGGCCTCGATGACTTCGCGTACGGCGAATGGGAGCGTGGCACCTGGAACTTCCAGCCTTGGCGCGACGGGCCCGACCTCTACGATTTGTGGAAGCCCTGTCGCGAGCCGGACTCTCGTGTGGAACCGAACACCAGTGTGGCCCTCGGCTGCGTAGAGGCGCTGGCCGAGCTGCATGGCAAGGGCTGGGCCCACGGCGACGTGCAGCCCGCGCACTTCATCATCGGGCGAGAGCGGACGCACCTCATCGATCTGGCCTTGGCGCGCGGCGGACGCATCCCCGAGGGGTACGACTTCCCCTTCCGCGGTTGCCTCGTCCACTACGAGGCTCCGGAGATCGCCCGCAGCGTGCTCGCGACCGGAGAGGCAGAGCCTACGCAGGAAGCCGACATCTATGCGCTCGGCGCGTCACTGCTCATCTCCGCCACGGGCTGGCGGGCCGTCGAGTACCCGGACGACGCACCGCGCCCCAAGCAGAGAAGGGCAGTGGCAAGCGGCAAGCGTCGGCCCGTGAAGGTGGATGGCGAGCTAGGCGAACTGATCGACGCCATGCTCAGCCCGGCGCCCGAAGACAGGCCCACGATCTATGAGGTCGGTAAGGCGCTGAGCTGAACCGTAGACCCACGAACTAGAAGACCGGACCACCCCTCAGCCTGGACAGCATTTCGGGTGGTCCGGTCGCGGAAGCCCTGATCAGGACCCCGGTGCCGATGGTACCGGGGTGGTTGGCTTGCTCGAATTCGGGTTCTGCCGAACCCCGGCTCTTGGTTGTCGAGTTGGAGAGGAGCTCTGACCTGAGCCACCGAAAGTCAGCCACGACGGCGGGTGCGCCGGACGAGCACCCGTCACGTGTGTTTCCAGCAACCACCCGCCTGCCTCAGCCACGCTTCTTCCACTCGTCACGGCCCTCGCTCCGGTCACGGCCTGGGCGTTGTCGACGTGGATGCCTGGCAGGTGGGCTTGCCTGCGGCTGTGAAGGCCAACGGCTGCGAAACGTGGACTGGTCGGGCGGCTGCTTCTCGCTTGGTCGGTGTCGGCCTGGTCCTGGTGCTCGGACTAGGGCGTGTTGCGAAAGTGCTGGTCACAGCCACTCGTTGATGGCTGCGACGAGCACGGTCGCCTCGTAACGGACGGCAAGTTTCTCGTATCGG
>NZ_JBIATP010000039.1:0-7641 GCF_042891915.1 Streptomyces sp. NPDC001848
ATGGAGCAGCCGCTGAACGCCCACAAGGCCGGCACCATCAAGGGCCTGAACGCCGAGGTCGGCGCCTCCATCACCTCCGGCGCCGCCATCTGCGAGATCAAGGACTGACGGCACCGACTGACCGACACGGACAGCACAACGCCCGGCGGACCGGAAGGACCCGACCCGCCGGGCGCCTGCTTTCCTGACGGATGTCCGCGAGCCGCGTCGTCGAGCCGAGTCGTCCGACGGACGAGGAGTGGGGCGGGCCCGACGCCGGCCACCCGGAGCGTCACCTCCGGAGGGCCGAACGCCTGCGCCCGCGTCTCAGCGGCGGCGCAGGTCCGCCACCCGGGCGCGCTCCGCCGAGGGATGCTCGCCGAGCGCCGTGGCACTGCGGAGCTGTGGGCCGGGGGTCTGGCTGCGGCGGGGCCCGGGGAGGGGAACGTCCCGGCGTTGCCGGCCGCCCGCCGGGACCGGGTCCGCGGCCGAGGCCCCCGCGACCGCGATCTGCACGCCCTGGTCGGCCAGCGCCTGCAGCTCCGTGGCCGCGCGGTCGTCGTGTGCCGGGGGCTCGTCCGTCACCAGCCGGGTGATGACGTCCGTCGGCACCGTCTGGAACATCGTGTCCGTGCCCAGCTTGGTGTGGTCGGCGAGCACGACCACCTCGGCCGCCGCCTGGACGAGCGCCCGGTCCACCGACGCCGACAGCATGTTCGACGTGGACAGGCCGCGCTCGGCGGTGAGCCCGCTCCCGGACAGGAAGGCCTTGGAGACCCTGAGGCCCTGCAGGGACTGCTCGGCACCGCTGCCGACCAGGGCGTAGTTCGAGCCGCGCAGGGTCCCGCCGGTCATGACCACCTCCACGCGGTTGGCGTGCGCCAGCGCCTGCGCGACCAGGAGCGAGTTGGTGACGACGGTCAGCCCGGGCACCCGCGCGAGCCGGCGGGCCAGCTCCTGCGTGGTCGTACCCGCCCCTACGACGATGGCCTCGCCCTCTTCGACGAAGCTCGCCGCGAGGTCGGCGATGGCCGTCTTCTCGGCGGTCGCGAGGTGGGACTTCTGCGGGAAGCCGGACTCCCGGGTGAACCCCCCCGGCAGGACCGCACCGCCGTGCCGGCGGTCGAGGAGTCCTTCGGCCTCCAGTGCGCGCACGTCCCGCCGTACGGTCACTTCGGAGGTCTGGACGACGCGGGCGAGCTCACGGAGCGACACTGCCCCGTTGGCCCGCACCATTTCGAGGATCAGTTGGCGACGTTCTGCAGCGAACACGAAACTGACAGTAACCCCAACGACCGTCTGCTTTCAGCAGTTTGCGCCGAATAACAGAAGTTGTTCGCACGGCAGGGCGGAAAGTGGTATAGGTGCCCGATCCATACCCATCCGGGCCGCCCCTGCCGTCCGCATCGTCGGCCGCCCGCCATGACCAGCCGCCTGACCTGCGGCGCCGGCCGGAAAGCGGGCGTCCGGGCCGTCAGCCTTCGCCCGATGTCTTCCGGGTGTGCAGCTGCCGCGCCACCTCGGCGATCGAGCCCGACAGGGAGGGGTACACGGTGAAGGCGTTCGCGATCTGTTCGACCGTCAGATTGTTGTCGACCGCGATCGAGATGGGATGGATCAGTTCCGAGGCGCGCGGCGCGACGACGACACCGCCGACGACGATCCCCGTGCCCGGGCGGCAGAAGATCTTCACGAAGCCGTCCCGGATGCCCTGCATCTTGGCGCGCGGGTTGCGCAGCAGCGGCAGCTTGACGACCCGGGCGTCGATCTTGCCCGCGTCCACGTCGGCCTGCGTGTAGCCGACGGTGGCGATCTCGGGGTCCGTGAAGACGTTCGAGGAGACGGTCTTCAGGTTGAGCGGGGCCACCGCGTCGCCGAGGAAGTGGTACATGGCGATGCGTCCCTGCATGGCGGCCACGGACGCGAGCGCGAAGACACCGGTCACGTCACCGGCCGCGTACACACCCGGAGCCGTCGTCCGGGAGACCTTGTCCGTCCAGATGTGCCCGGACTCGCGCAGCTTGACCCCGGCCTCCTCCAGACCCATCCCGCTGCTGTTGGGTATGGCGCCGACGGCCATCAGGCAGTGCGAGCCGGTGATCACGCGGCCGTCGGAGAGGGTGACCTCGACCCGGTCGCCCACGCGCTTGGCGGACTGCGCGCGGGAGCGGGCCATGACGTTCATGCCGCGGCGCCGGAAGACGTCCTCGAGGACGGCGGCGGCGTCGGGGTCCTCACCCGGCAGCACACGGTCGCGCGAGGAGACGAGGGTGACCTTGGATCCGAGGGCCTGGTAGGCGCCGGCGAACTCGGCACCGGTGACACCGGAACCGACGACGATGAGCTCCTCGGGCAGCTCGTCGAGGTCGTAGACCTGGGTCCAGTTCAGGATCCGCTCGCCGTCGGGCTGGGCGTCGGGCAGCTCGCGCGGGTGACCGCCGGTGGCGATGAGCACGGCGTCGGCGGTGAGGGTCTCCTCGCTGCCGTCGGCGGCCCGTACGACGACCTTGCGCGAGCCGTCCAGGGCCTGCATGCCCTGCAGCCGGCCGCGACCGCGCATGACCCGGGCGCCGGCGCGGGTGACGGAGGCGGTGATGTCGTGGGACTGGGCGAGTGCGAGCCGCTTGACCCGTCGGTTGACCTTGCCGAGGTCGACCCCGACCACGCGGGCGGCCTGCTCCAGGGGCGGGGTGTCGTCGGCGACGATGATCCCGAGCTCTTCGTACGACGAGTCGAAGGTGGTCATCACCTCGGCCGTGGCGATGAGTGTCTTGGACGGCACGCAGTCGGTGAGCACCGACGCCCCGCCCAGACCGTCGCAGTCGACGACGGTCACCTCCGCGCCGAGCTGCGCGGCCACCAGCGCCGCTTCGTATCCGCCGGGTCCGCCACCGATGATCACGATCCGAGTCACGTACTCCATTGTCCCGCACCCGTCGGGCAGCGCTTCTCCTGGGGGCGGCCGGTGATGCTTCTGTTACGGGAGAGGCCGCCGAAGCGCTGCCGTACCCTCGACTCCATGTCGCTCTACGCCGCGTACGCCGGCAACCTCGACGCGCGGCTGATGACCCGCCGCGCACCCCATTCGCCGCTGCGCGCCACGGGCTGGCTGAACGGCTGGCGGCTGACCTTCGGGGGCGAGCACCTGGGCTGGGAGGGCGCTCTCGCGACGATCGTGGAGGACCCGCTGTCGCAGGTCTTCGTCGCGCTGTACGACATCGCACCCATGGACGAGGAGTCCATGGACCGTTGGGAGGGCGTGGGCCTCGACGTCTACCGCCGCCTGCGCAGCGTCCGCGTCCACACGCTGGACGGCGAGGAGACGGCGTGGACGTACGTCCTCAACGCCTACGAGGGCGGCCTCCCCTCGGCCCGCTACCTGGGCGAGATCGCGGACGCCGCGGAGTCCGCGGGGGCGCCGCACGACTATGTGATGGAGCTGCGCAAGCGGCCCTGCTGATCGCTTTCCGCCCCTTTCCACCCCTTTGCCGGAAACGGCAAGACAACGATCGCATTGCCGTGACCTCCGTCATCTACGCGCGTAGGCAAAGACCGGCTACCCTCATGCGCGTGAACGCTTCTCTTCTTCCGGACGACCTCCAGGGCGACCCCTACGCCGCCGCCGACGCCGCCGCCGCGCGCCTGCGCGAGCTGACGGGCGCCGAGACCCACGACGTCGCCCTCGTGATGGGCTCCGGCTGGGCTCCGGCCGTCGACGCCCTCGGCGCCCCCGCTGCCGAGCACCACGTCACCGAGCTGCCCGGCTTCCCGCCGCCGGCTGTCGAGGGCCACGGCGGCAAGATCCGTTCCTACCGGATCGGCGACAAGCGCGCCCTGGTCTTCCTCGGCCGTACGCACTACTACGAGGGCCGCGGCGTCGCCGCCGTCGCGCACGGCGTCCGGACCGCCGTCGCCGCCGGCGCCAAGACCGTCGTCCTCACCAACGGCTGCGGCGGCCTGCGCGAGACGATGCGCCCGGGCCAGCCGGTCCTGATCAGCGACCACATCAACCTCACCGCCACCTCCCCGATCGTCGGCGCCAACTTCGTCGACCTCACCGACCTTTACTCCCCGCGCCTGCGCGCCCTGTGCAAGGAGATCGACCCCACCCTTGAGGAGGGCGTCTACGCGCAGTTCACCGGCCCGCACTACGAGACCCCGGCGGAGATCCGCATGGCCCGCACCATGGGCGCGGACCTGGTCGGCATGTCGACGGTCCTGGAGGCGATCGCCGCGCGCGAGGCGGGCGCCGAGGTCCTGGGCATCTCCCTGGTCACCAACCTGGCCGCCGGCATGACGGGCGAGCCGCTGAACCACGAGGAGGTCCTGCAGGCGGGCCGCGACTCCGCGACGCGGATGGGCGCGCTGCTGGCGCAGGTGCTGGAGCGGCTGTAGGGCACTGCCACACGGGGTGCCCTCCCTCTGGGGGCTCCGCCCCCAGAGCCCCCAGAGCCCCCCATTGCCAGCCTTCGACCTCGTCCTCGTCCTCATCCTCGAACTCCCACTCTCGGCTTCCCGGGGCGGGGACCCACGACGGGCTGACTGCCGCCGCCCGGACCGAGCGGCACCGGCACCACGCCGACGCGGCCACCGTGCTGCACTGGACGGGAAGGCGATGCGACACGTACGTCCCCGTATCCCCGCCATCCCCGCTCGCCGCCCTGCCGCCGCACAACCGAGACCCCAACCCACAACGAGAGGTTGACCCGACGTGCACGACGAACTCATCGCACGGGCCAAGGCGTGGCTGGCCGAGGACCCCGACGCGGACACCCGTGACGAACTCGCCAAGCTGATCGACGCCGAGGACGTCACCGAGCTCGCCGCACGCTTCAGCGGCACCCTCCAGTTCGGCACCGCCGGCCTGCGCGGCGAACTGGGCGCCGGCCCGATGCGCATGAACCGCTCGGTGGTCATCCGCGCCGCCGCGGGCCTCGCCGCGTACCTCAGGGCCAAGGGTCACAGCGACGGCCTCGTCGTCATCGGCTACGACGCCCGCCACAAGTCCGCCGACTTCGCCCGGGACACCGCGGCCGTCATGACGGGCGCGGGCCTGCGCGCGGCGCTCCTCCCCCGCCCCCTGCCCACCCCCGTCCTCGCCTTCGCCATCCGGCACCTCGGCGCGGTCGCCGGTGTGGAGGTCACCGCCAGCCACAACCCGCCCCGCGACAACGGCTACAAGGTCTACCTCGGCGACGGTTCGCAGATCGTGCCCCCGGCCGACGCGGAGATCGCGGCGGAGATCGACGCGATCACGACCCTGACCGCTGTCCCTCGCCCGGACAGGGGGTGGGACACCCTCGACGACAGCGTCCTCGACGCCTACCTCGCCCGCACGGACGCCGTCCTCGCCTCCGGCTCCCCCCGCACCGCCCGCACCGTCTACACGGCAATGCACGGCGTCGGCAAGGACGTCCTCCTCGCCGCCTTCGCCAGGGCCGGCTTCCCCGAGCCCGCCCTCGTCACCGAGCAGGCCGACCCCGACCCGGACTTCCCGACCGTCGCCTTCCCCAACCCGGAAGAGCCCGGCGCCATGGACCTCGCCTTCGCCAAGGCCCGCGAGACGGACCCGGACCTCGTCATCGCCAACGACCCGGACGCCGACCGCTGCGCCGTCGCCGTCAAGGAGGGCACCGACTGGCGCATGCTCCGCGGCGACGAGGTCGGCGCCCTGCTGGCGGCCCACCTGGTCCGGCGCGGCGCGCACGGCACCTTCGCGGAGTCGATCGTGTCCTCCTCCCTCCTCGGCCGCATCGCCGAGAAGGCGGGCCTGCCCTACGCGGAGACCCTCACCGGCTTCAAGTGGATCGCCCGCGTCGAGGGCCTGCGCTACGGCTACGAGGAGGCGCTCGGCTACTGCGTCGACCCGGAGGGTGTGCGCGACAAGGACGGCATCACGGCGGCGCTCCTGATCACCGAGCTGGCCTCGCAGCTGAAGTCCGAGGACCGCACGCTCCTCGACCTCCTCGACGACCTCGCCGTCGAGCACGGCCTGCACGCCACGGACCAGCTCTCGGTCCGCGTCCAGGACCTGTCGCTCATCGCCGCCGCGATGCGCCGCCTGCGCGAGCAGCCTCCGACCGCACTCGCCGGCCTGCCGATCACCAGGTCCGAGGACCTCACCCAGGGCACGGACACGCTCCCGCCCACGGACGGCCTGCGCTACACGCTCGACGGCGCCCGCGTGATCGTCCGCCCCAGCGGTACGGAGCCCAAGCTCAAGTGCTACCTGGAGGTCGTGGTCCCGGTCGCGACCCACGCCGACCTCCCGACCGCCCGTACCAAGGCGGCGGACCTGCTGACGTCGATCAAGCGGGACCTGTCGGCGGCGGCCGGCATCTGACCACCCACTGCCGGGCCGTCCGCCCTCCCAGCCCGGGCCGGAGGGGCGGACGGCCCCGCAGTGCTGCATGACGGACAGCGCGCACAGCGGTGGGCTTGCGGGTGGGCTGCCGGGCTCGTCATCGCTGCCCGCCTCCGAGGGTCTATCGTGCCTTCATGCCGAGTGACCTGATTCGCATCGTCTCCCGCGACTCGCCCATGGCGCTCGCCCAGGTGGAGCGCGTACGCGCCGAACTGGCGGCGCTCCACCCCGCGGTGCGCACCGAGGTCATCCCGGTGAAGACCACCGGCGACAAGTGGATGGGCGACCTCTCCCGGGTCGACGGGAAGGGCGCGTTCACCAAGGAAGTCGACGCCGCCCTCCTGGCGGGCGAGGCGGACCTCGCCGTCCACTGCGTCAAGGACATCCCCGCCGACCGGCCCCTCCCGGCCGGAACCACGTTCGCAGCCTTCCTCAAGCGCGACGACATCCGGGACGCCCTGGTCGACTCCGCCGGCCGCACCCTGGCGGAGCTGCCCGCCGGGACCCGCATCGGCACCTCCTCCGTACGCCGGACCGCCCAACTCGCTGCGGCCCACCCGCACCTGGAGTGCGTCCCGATGCGCGGCAACGCGAACCGTCGCCTGGAAAAGCTCGCCGCCGGAGAAGCCGACGCCCTGCTTCTCGCCGTCTCCGGCCTGGTACGGATCGGCCGCACCGACGCGATCACCGAAGTCCTGCCCATCGAGACGATGATGCCGCCGATCGGCGCAGGGGTCCTCGCCCTCCAGTGCCGGGAGGACGACACCGAGACCATCGAGACCGTCAGCGGCCTGGGCGACCCGGCCACGCATCGCGAAACCCTCGCCGAGCGCATGTTCCTGCACGTCCTTCAAGGCCACTGCAACAGCCCGATCGCCGGGTTCGCACGCGCCGAACGCAACGGAGAGCTCTCCCTGAGAGCCTGCGTTTTCACCCCGGACGGCAAGACCGTACTGAACGCCCACGAGTGGGCGGGACGCCTCGATCCCGCGACCCTCGGCACGTCCGTCGCCGTCGCCCTCCTACGCCAGGGCGCACGTGAACTGATCGACAGCATCGCCCACTAGGCCGACGTCGCCCACGGCGCGGTCAGCCGTTGCACCTCGCCGAGCTACCCGGCGGGCGCGGTGCGGGCGGCTCCGTCCGGAACTGGGCTGAGTTCGCACAGCGCTGCCCACACCAGGGGCGTGACTGTTGGGCCGCACGTTATGACGGATGTGTGAGTCCGGCCGCTTCTTTGCCGGGGTCGTCGAACCGCCCGCCATGACGCAGCCACGGGACCACCCGCCATGACGCAG
>NZ_JBIATP010000039.1:7738-8520 GCF_042891915.1 Streptomyces sp. NPDC001848
GAGCCGTTGGGCCGCCCGCCATGACGCAGCCGTTGGGCCGCCCGCCATGACGCAGCCGTTGGGCCGCCCGCCATGACGCAGCCGTTGGGCCGCCCGCCATGACGCAGCCGTTGGGCCGCCCGCTTCTTTGCCAGGGTCGTGCTTCCGCGGGCCGAGTCAAGGGCGCTGCACTCCGCTGCGCTGCGTTCCGCGTCGGCTGTGCCGATCGGCCTGCGGCCGACCCTTGACTAGTCCCGCTCCAGCACGGAGAAGAAGCGAGCGAGCGGCCCGGAGGAATGGGTGGCCCAGCCAAGGCAACACACCTGTGCGCTGCGCTGTACCCGGCGGCGAGTGGACGCGGACACACCTCGCATGCACGCCGGGTCGGCAGGTCGGCCAAGCGGCTTGCGGAGAATCGTGGGTGGATGGGCGGGCGGCGCGACCTCAGGGTGCAAGGACGCCGCGTGGTTCGGCAGCCCGCGGTGCAACGTTGAGGGTGAGCCGAGGGTGATGGCGGCGGCTCGTCCTGCGTCATGGCCGCATGACCGTGAGGCCGTACGCCCGTGTGCCCGTGAGGCCGTACGCCCGTGTGCCCGTGAGGCCGTACGCCCGTGTGCCCCTGCCTGGTCGGCCGGGCACCCGTGCCTGGTCAGCCCGGTGACAGGGCACCTACGCGGCAGCACGCAAACGAGCCAACAAAGCTCGGCGGCAAGCCCATTCCCACTCCCGACTCGGTGACTGGCGGGATTGTGCCAGCCACAGGACAAAAAACCTGGCAGCGAGCACCCGGGCATAGCACAAAC
>NZ_JBIATP010000040.1:0-6621 GCF_042891915.1 Streptomyces sp. NPDC001848
CGGCTGCTGACCGCGGCGCAGGAATGGCCGGAGCTGGACCGGCCGCGCCGGTCCGCGGTGTCGTCCTTCGGCATCAGCGGCACCAACGCCCACGTCATCCTCGAGGCCCCGCCCGGGAACGTCCCGGCACCCGACCCGGCGCCCGACGCGCCGGTGGTCCCGTGGGTGCTGTCGGCGCGGACCGCCCACGGCGTGCGGCGCCAGGCGGAACGGCTGCTCGACCGACTCGGTGACGAACCCGGCCTCGACCCCCGGGACGTCGGCTACACCCTCGCCACCGGGCGCACCCTGATGGACCACCGGGCCGTGCTCCTCGGCGCCGACCCTGACACGCTCACCGCCGCGCTGGCCGCCCTGGCCCACGGCGACGAGACACCGGACGCCGTCGTCGGCGAGGCCGGGGCGGCGGGAGCCGGCGGACTGGCCCTGGTGTTCTCCGGGCAGGGGTCGCAGCGGGTCGGGATGGGCCGGGAGCTGTACGAGCGGTACCCGGTCTTCGCGGAGACGTTCGACGCGGTGTGCGCCGCAGTCGACGCCCACCTCGACGGGTACGCCGAACACCCGCTGCGGGACGTCGTGTTCGCGGACGCCGACTCCCGCGTGGCGGAACTGCTCCACCAGAGCATGTACACGCAGACCGCGTTGTTCGCCGTCGAGTACGCGACGCTGGAGCTGCTGCGGTCCTGGGGGGTGCGGCCCGACTACGTCATGGGGCATTCCCTGGGCGAGATCACCGCGGTCTGCGCGGCGGGCGTGCTGTCCCTGGCCGACGCATGCGCGCTCGTCGCGGCGCGCGGGCGGCTGATGCAGGCGCTGCCGGAGGGCGGCGCGATGGTGGCGGTCGCCGTCGCCGAGCAGGAGGCCCAGGCCTACCTGGAGCAGGCGTCGCTGACGGACGTGGTCGGTATCGCCGCGGTCAACGGCCCGCAGGCGGTGGTGGTCTCCGGCGACGAGCCGGCCGTGCTGGCCGTCGCCGAGCACTTCCGGGCCGCCGGGCACCGGGTGCGCCGGCTGTCGGTGTCGCATGCGTTCCACTCGCACCGTATGGACGCGATGCTCGACGAGTTCGCCGACGTGCTCGCCGACCTGGACTTCCGGCCGCCGCACATCCCCGTCGTGTCCAACGTCACCGGCGCCCTGGCCGACCCCGAGCGCCTGTGCAGCCCCGCCTACTGGGTGGAGCACGTCCGCCGGGCCGTGCGGTTCGCCGACGGGGTGCGGTGCCTGGCCGACCAGGGGGTCACCACCTACCTTGAGGTGGGACCGGAGGCCGTGGTGACGCCGATGGTGCACGCCACGCTCGACACGGTCCTCGACGACGGCGGATACGTCGCCGTGGCGGCGCTCACCGCAGGCCGCCCCGAGCCGCTCGCCCTGACCCGGGCGCTCGCCCGGGCGTTCACGGCGGGCCTGCCCGTGGCGTGGGAGCGGCTGCTGCCGGGCGGACGCCGGGTCGAGCTGCCTGGCTACCCGTTCGCGCGACAGCGTTACTGGCAGGCGGCCGACGACACCACGGTGGGCCTGCGGGCCGCCGGGCTGAGCGCCACCCGGCACCCGCTGCTCGGCGCCGCCGTGCACCTGCCCGACGGGCAGACGGTCCTCACCGGCCGGGTGCTGCCCGAGGCGCACCCGTGGCTCGCCGACCATGCGGTGGGCGGCACGGTGCTGCTGCCCGGCACCGCCTTCCTGGAGCTGGCGCTGCACACCGGCACCGAGGTCGGCTGCCCGGTCGTGGAGGAACTGACCCTGCACACGCCGCTCGCCCTGCCGGCCGGCAGCGCCGTCTACCTCCAGGTTGTCGTCGGCGCCCCCGACGAGGCGGGCCGCCGCACGGTCACCGTGCACTCCTCGACGGAACCGCCCACGTCCGCCGCCCCGGCCGACCCGCCGGTGCGGCACGCGGCGGGCGTGCTGGCCCCCGCGGCCCCGCAGCCGGACCCGGTGGGCACCTGGCCGCCGGCCGGTGCGGAGCCCGTACCGCTGGACGGGTTCTACGACGGCCTGGCCGAGCGCGGCTACGGATACGGCCCGGCGTTCCGCGGTCTGCACACCGCCTGGCGCACCGCCGACGCGCTGTACGCGGAGGTCGAACTGCCCACCGAGCCCGGCGGGTTCGGGATCCACCCGGCACTGCTGGACGCCGCCCTGCACACGGTCGCCCTCGGCCTGCCCGCCCTGGACGGCACGGACGGCGCGCAGCCCCTGCTGCCGTTCTCGTGGACCGGCGTGACCCTGGACGCGACCGGTGCACCGGCCCTGCGGGTACGGCTCGCCGCGACCCGTGACGGCTCCGTCGCGCTGTCCGCCGTGGACACCGTCGGCCGCCCCGTGCTCACCGTGGACGCGCTGGCGCTGCGGCCGATGAGCGCGGTCGCGGCACCGGACCGGGACGGCGGACTCCACCTGCGCTGGCGGGCTCTGCCGGCCGCCGGCGCGGTAGCGGTGCCGGCGGACCTCACCGTCGCCCACGTCGCACCGGGCGGCGACCTCCGCGCCCGCCTGGAGGAGGTGCTGGAGCTCACCCAGCGCTTCCTCGCCGCCCCGGAGCACGCCGAAGCACGGCTCGCCGTGGTCACCCGGGGAACGCTCATGGAGCAGCCCGACCCGGTCACCGCCGCGGTGTGGGGCATGCTGCGCTCCGCCCAGGCCGAACACCCCGGCCGGCTGCTGCTCGTCGACGTCGACATCCGGTCGGACCAGGCGCTCGCCGCGGCCGCGGCCACCGGCGAACCGCAGGTCGCCGTCCGGGACGGGCAGCCGTACGCGCCGCGCCTGACCCGCACCGGCCCGGCGCTGCTGCCGCTGCCGGACGCGCCCGCCTGGCGGCTCCGGGCCGCCGCTCCGGGCGACCCGGACGGCCTCGCGCTCGTCGCGGGACCGGACGCCACCGAGCCGCTGGGTCCGGGCGAGGTCCGCGTGGCGATCCGGGCCGCCGGGATCGCCGCGGACGACCTGATCGCCGTCGGCCCGTCCGGCACCGAGGGCGCCGGCGTGGTCACGGAGGTCGGCCCCGACGTCACCGAACTCGCCGTCGGCAACCGGGTGTTCGGTCTCTTCCCGCACGGTGACGCCCTGTCCCCGACGGCCGTGACCGACCACCGCTCCCTGGCGCCGATACCGAACGGCTGGAGCTTCGCCCAGTCCGCGGCCGCCCTGCGCGCGTTCCTCACCGCCCGGCACGCCCTGGTGGACGTGGCCGCGCTGCGGCCCGGACAGCAGGTGCTCGTCCACGTCGGCGCCACGGACATCGGTCTGGCGGCCGTACAACTCGCCCGCCAGCTCGGCGCCGAGGTGTACGCCACCGCTCCCGCCGACACCTGGGATGCGCTGCGCGCTCTGGGCCTGGACGACGCCCACCTGGCGAAGCCGGAAGCCGACGAGTTTCCCAAGAGGATTCCGGCAGGCCTCGACCTCGTCCTCGATCCACAGGGCGGAGACACCGCCGCGGCGTCCACCGCACTGCTTGCCGAGGACGGCCGGTACTTGGCCGTGGCCGGACGCTGCTCGGCACCGGACGACGGGGAACTCCCGGCCCTGGGCCACGGCGAACGCCCGGACGCCGCACCGGTCGCCCTCGCCGACATCGACCCGGCCCGACGGCAGGAGCACCTCGCCACCCTCGCCGCCCTGTTCGGCCAGGCCGCGCTCCAGCCGCTGCCGGTACGGGCCCACGACGTACGGGCCGCCGCTGAGGCCTACCGCCGCCTGGCCGCGCCGGGCGGCACCGGCACGGCGATCCTGACGATCCCGCGGCCGCTCGACCCCGACGGCACGGTGATCGTGACCGGCGCCGGCGGCACCCTCGCCCAGCTCGTCGTACGGCGGCTCGTCTCCGAGCACGGCGTCCGGCATCTGCTGCTGCTCAGCCGCAGCGGCGCGGCCCTGCCCGAGGACCTGCTCGACACGGGCGTGACCGCGCTGTCGGTTGCCTGCGACGTCGCCGACCGCGACCAGCTCGCCCGGGCACTGGCCGGCATCCCGGCCGAGCACCCGCCGACCGCCGTGGTGCACACCGCCGGCGTCCTCGACGACGGCGTCCTTGAGTCCCTCACCCCACAGCGGCTCGACACCGTGCTCCGGCCGAAGGCGGACGCGGTGCGGCATCTGCACGAGCTGACCGCGGACGCCGACCTGGCGGCCTTCGTGGTGTTCTCCTCGGCGGCCGGTGTGCTGGGCTCGCCCGGCCAGGCCAACTACGCGGCCGCCAACGCCTACCTGGACGCGTTCACCGCCCGCCGGCACGCGGACGGCCGGCCCGCGGTCTCCCTCGCCTGGGGCATGTGGACCACGACCAGCGCGATGACGGCCGGTCTCGGCGCCACCGACCGCGACCGGATCGCCCGCACCGGACTGCTGCCCACCACCGCCGAGGAGGGGCTGGTGGCCTTCGACACGGCGCTCATCGCCGCCGTACCGAACGTCGTCCCGGTACGCGTCGACACCGGCGCCCTGCACGCGGACACCGCCCCGGCGCTGCTGCGCGACCTGGCGCCCTCCGCGCACCGGCGGACCGCGGCCGGGGCCGCACCCGCGGCGGCGGAGGAGTCCCTGACGAGCCGGCTCGGCCGACTGCCCGCCGAACGGCGGCGGGAGACACTGCTCGAGCTGGTGCTCGCCGATGTGGCCCAGGTGCTCGGGCACAGCGACCCGCGCCAGGTCGCCGCCGACGGCGCCTTCCGTGACCTGGGCTTCGACTCGCTCACCGCCGTGGAACTGCGCAACCGGATCAACAGCCGGACCGGTCTGAAGCTCAGCGCGACCGCCGTGTTCGACCATCCCAGCCCGAGCGCCCTGGTCGACCACCTGCTCGACCGCCTCGCCCCGCCACCCGCCGCGGCCGAGGAGACCGGACGGCCGACCTACGAACGCGTCATCGCCGACCTCACCAGGATCAGGGACCACCTGACCGCCCTGGACCTGACCGCCGCCCAGCGCACGTCGCTGGCCGAGACCTTCCGCAGCATGTCGGAGCCGTGGACACCGGCGGAGTCCGCAGTGGGGGCCGAGGAACACGTGCCGGCCGGCCTCGAATCCGCGACCGCGGCGGAAGTCCTCGACTTCGTCACCAACAGCCTCGGCATCTCCATCTCCGGCGACGAATCGCCCACCGACCCGAGTTGAGAGTGAGCTCATGCCCACCGAAGAAGAGCTGCTGAAGTACCTCAAGGCTGTTTCCGAGGAGCTGCACACCACGCGCGGCCGGCTCCAGGCCCTGGAGGGCCGCCGCACCGAACCCGTGGCGATCGTCGGAATGTCCTGCCGACTGCCCGGCGGGGTGTCCTCGCCGGACCAGCTGTGGGACGTCGTCGTCAAGGGAGAGGACGTGATCGGCGAGTTCCCCGCCGACCGCAGCTGGGACGTCGAGGCGCTGTACGACCCCGAACCGGGCAGCACCGGCAAGACCTACACCCGCTCCGGCGGCTTCCTGCACGACGCGGCGGACTTCGACCCGGCGTTCTTCGGGATCGCCCCGCGCGAGGCGCTGGTGATGGACCCGCAGCAGCGGCTGATGCTGGAGGCCTCCTGGCAGGCCCTGGAGAGCGCCGGCATCAACCCGCAGACCCTCAAGGGCACCCGCACAGGGGTCTTCGCCGGGTCCTTCCACCACGACTACGACCCCGGCGGCGGCAGCGTCGGCAGCCTCGTCTCCGGGCGCGTCTCCTACCACCTGGGGCTGCAGGGCCCCTCCGTCACCGTGGACACGGCGTGCTCGTCGTCGCTGGTGGCGCTGCACCAGGCGGTGCAGGCACTGCGCAACGGTGAGTGCTCCCTGGCGTTGGCGGGCGGTGTGACCGTGCTGTCGACGCCCGGCGTCTTCGTCGAGTTCTCCCGGCAGCGCGGCCTCGCCCCCGACGGCCGCTGCAAGTCGTACGCCACCGCCGCGGACGGCACCGGCTGGGGCGAGGGCGTCGGCGTGCTCGTCCTGGAGCGCCTCTCCGACGCCGAACGCAACGGCCACCGCATCCTCGCCGTGGTGCGCGGCTCGGCGGTGAACCAGGACGGCGCCTCCAACGGCCAGACCGCGCCCAACGGGCCCGCTCAGCAGCGGGTGATCCAGGACGCCCTGGCCAGTGCCCGCCTGACCTCCGCCGACATCGACGTCGTCGAGGGCCACGGCACCGGCACCACCCTCGGTGACCCGATCGAGGCGCAGGCGTTGCTGGCGACCTATGGTCAGGACCGGCCGGGGGAGCGGCCGTTGTGGTTGGGTTCGCTCAAGTCGAACATCGGGCACACGCAGGCGGCGGCGGGTGTCGCGGGTGTGATCAAGATGGTGGAGGCGATGCGGCACGGTGTCATGCCGCGCACCCTGCACGTCGACGAGCCGACCCACCACGTCGACTGGACCGCGGGGCACGTCCGGCTCCTGACGGAGAACCAGCCGTGGCCCGAGACCGGGCGCCCTCGCCGGGCCGGCGTCTCGTCCTTCGGCTACAGCGGCACCAATGTCCACGTGATCCTGGAGGCGGCTCCGGTCCGTCATCCGGAGCCGCCGATGGACGAGCCCGCTGTCGAGGGTCCTGTTCCGTGGGTGTTGTCGGCGCGGAGTGGTGGGGCGTTGGGGGAGCAGGCGGGGCGGTTGTTGGCGCGTGTGGTTGAGGGTTCGGGGCTGGGTGCGCG
>NZ_JBIATP010000041.1:0-1372 GCF_042891915.1 Streptomyces sp. NPDC001848
GTCCTACTCTCCCACAGGGTCCCCCCTGCAGTACCATCGGCGCTGTAAGGCTTAGCTTCCGGGTTCGGAATGTAACCGGGCGTTTCCCTCACGCTATGACCACCGAAACACTATGAAACTGACAACCCGGCCGCCGTGACCACACACGACAGGTTGTTCGTGGTTTCAGAACCAACACAGTGGACGCGAGCACCTGAGGACAAGCCCTCGGCCTATTAGTACCAGTCACCTCCACCCGTCACCGGGCTTCCAGACCTGGCCTATCAACCCAGTCGTCTACTGGGAGCCTTACCCCATCAAGTGGGTGGGAGTCCTCATCTCGAAGCAGGCTTCCCGCTTAGATGCTTTCAGCGGTTATCCCTCCCGAACGTAGCCAACCAGCCATGCCCTTGGCAGAACAACTGGCACACCAGAGGTTCGTCCGTCCCGGTCCTCTCGTACTAGGGACAGCCCTTCTCAAGACTCCTACGCGCACAGCGGATAGGGACCGAACTGTCTCACGACGTTCTAAACCCAGCTCGCGTACCGCTTTAATGGGCGAACAGCCCAACCCTTGGGACCGACTCCAGCCCCAGGATGCGACGAGCCGACATCGAGGTGCCAAACCATCCCGTCGATATGGACTCTTGGGGAAGATCAGCCTGTTATCCCCGGGGTACCTTTTATCCGTTGAGCGACGGCGCTTCCACAAGCCACCGCCGGATCACTAGTCCCGACTTTCGTCCCTGCTCGACCCGTCGGTCTCACAGTCAAGCTCCCTTGTGCACTTACACTCAACACCTGATTGCCAACCAGGCTGAGGGAACCTTTGGGCGCCTCCGTTACCCTTTAGGAGGCAACCGCCCCAGTTAAACTACCCATCAGACACTGTCCCCGATCCGGATCACGGACCCGGGTTAGACATCCAGCACGACCAGACTGGTATTTCAACGACGACTCCACCCGAACTGGCGTCCAGGCTTCACAGTCTCCCAGCTATCCTACACAAGCCGAACCGAACACCAATATCAAACTGTAGTAAAGGTCCCGGGGTCTTTCCGTCCTGCTGCGCGAAACGAGCATCTTTACTCGTAGTGCAATTTCACCGGGCCTATGGTTGAGACAGTCGAGAAGTCGTTACGCCATTCGTGCAGGTCGGAACTTACCCGACAAGGAATTTCGCTACCTTAGGATGGTTATAGTTACCACCGCCGTTTACTGGCGCTTAAGTTCTCAGCTTCGCCCACCCGAAAGTGAGCTAACCGGTCCCCTTAACGTTCCAGCACCGGGCAGGCGTCAGTCCGTATACATCGCCTTACGGCTTCGCACGGACCTGTGTTTTTAGTAAACAGTCGCTTCTCGCTGGTCTCTGCGGCCACCCCCAGCTCAAGGT
>NZ_JBIATP010000041.1:1467-3554 GCF_042891915.1 Streptomyces sp. NPDC001848
AGGTGCAAGACCCATCACCAGACGTGGCCCCCCTTCTCCCGAAGTTACGGGGGCATTTTGCCGAATTCCTTAACCATAGTTCACCCGAACGCCTCGGTATTCTCTACCTGACCACCTGAGTCGGTTTAGGGTACGGGCCGCCATGAAACTCGCTAGAGGCTTTTCTCGACAGCATAGGATCATCCACTTCACCACAATCGGCTCGGCATCAGGTCTCAGACACATGGCGTGCGGATTTGCCTACACACCGTCCTACACCCTTACCCCGGGACAACCACCGCCCGGGATGGACTACCTTCCTGCGTCACCCCATCACTCACCTACTAACCGCTTGGTTCGGCGGCTCCACCACTTTCCTTTCCCCGAAGGGTCCGGAACGGCTTCACGGCCTTAGCATCACGATGCTCGATGTTTGACGCTCCACAGCGGGTACCGGAATATCAACCGGTTATCCATCGACTACGCCTGTCGGCCTCGCCTTAGGTCCCGACTTACCCTGGGCAGATCAGCTTGACCCAGGAACCCTTAGTCAATCGGCGCACACGTTTCTCACGTGTGAATCGCTACTCATGCCTGCATTCTCACTCGTCAACCGTCCACAACTACCTTCCGGCGCTGCTTCACCCGGCAGACGACGCTCCCCTACCCATCACAGCAGGCGTTGGCCCTATACGCTGCAATGACACGACTTCGGCGGTACGCTTGAGCCCCGCTACATTGTCGGCGCGGAATCACTAGACCAGTGAGCTATTACGCACTCTTTCAAGGGTGGCTGCTTCTAAGCCAACCTCCTGGTTGTCTGTGCGACTCCACATCCTTTCCCACTTAGCGTACGCTTAGGGGCCTTAGTCGATGCTCTGGGCTGTTTCCCTCTCGACCATGGAGCTTATCCCCCACAGTCTCACTGCCGCGCTCTCACTTACCGGCATTCGGAGTTTGGCTAAGGTCAGTAACCCGGTAGGGCCCATCGCCTATCCAGTGCTCTACCTCCGGCAAGAAACACACGACGCTGCACCTAAATGCATTTCGGGGAGAACCAGCTATCACGGAGTTTGATTGGCCTTTCACCCCTAACCACAGGTCATCCCCCAGGTTTTCAACCCTGGTGGGTTCGGTCCTCCACGAAGTCTTACCTCCGCTTCAACCTGCCCATGGCTAGATCACTCCGCTTCGGGTCTTGAGCGTGCTACTCAAACGCCCTCTTCGGACTCGCTTTCGCTACGGCTACCCCACCCGGGTTAACCTCGCAACACACCGCAAACTCGCAGGCTCATTCTTCAAAAGGCACGCAGTCACGAGATACAGCAAGCTGCATCCGACGCTCCCACGGCTTGTAGGCACACGGTTTCAGGTACTATTTCACTCCCCTCCCGGGGTACTTTTCACCATTCCCTCACGGTACTATCCGCTATCGGTCACCAGGGAATATTTAGGCTTAGCGGGTGGTCCCGCCAGATTCACACGGGATTTCTCGGGCCCCGTGCTACTTGGGTGTCTCTCAAACGAGCCGCTGACATTTCGACTACGGGGGTCTTACCCTCTACGCCGGACCTTTCGCATGTCCTTCGCCTACATCAACGGTTTCTGACTCGTCCCACGGCCGGCAGACCGTGGAAGAGAGATCCCACAACCCCGCATACGCAACCCCTGCCGGGTCTCACACGCATACGGTTTGGCCTCATCCAGTTTCGCTCGCCACTACTCCCGGAATCACGGTTGTTTTCTCTTCCTGCGGGTACTGAGATGTTTCACTTCCCCGCGTTCCCTCCACACTGCCTATGTGTTCAGCAGTAGGTGACAGCCCATGACGACTGCCGGGTTTCCCCATTCGGAAACCCCCGGATCAAAGCCTGGTTGACGACTCCCCGGGGACTATCGCGGCCTCCCACGTCCTTCATCGGTTCCTGGTGCCAAGGCATCCACCGTGCGCCCTTAAAAACTTGGCCACAGATGCTCGCGTCCACTGTGCAGTTCTCAAACAACGACCAACCACCCACCACCCCGAACCAACAAGTCCGAGTTCACTGGGGCCGGCATCGAAGGACGACCAAACGGCCGCACCCTCAGACACCCAACAGCGTGCCCGA
>NZ_JBIATP010000042.1:0-4772 GCF_042891915.1 Streptomyces sp. NPDC001848
TATTGGAGTACGCGCAGGTTCCCCCGGCCCCGCCTGACGCCTCATAGCCGCATTTCAGCAGGCAGATGGCACTCTCAGCCCCGTTCACTCGATGGTGTGGGATCTCCGCAGTAGCTCGCGGATTCCATGAGTTGTCTTCGTAATCTGCGGCCTTGTGTCGGATTCGGAAAGTCGCGTGCTCACCCTCGTACGCTCCGCCCCAGACCCGTCGGCGGAGGTGGACGCCGCCGCGGTGTCGGTCGACACCGGGCTGGCGGATGTGGTCACGCTCCAGCGCCGGCGGCAGGCTCGGGTGTCCGAGCAGGACGAAGAGAGCTTCTTCATCGACACGCTCTCCGAGTACCAGTGGGCCCGGGACTCCGCTGGCCTCGCGATGTCGACGCTGGATTCCCTGATCAAGCCCGTGATCGAGGTCTGCGACTACTACGGCACGGTGCCCTGGAAGCTCACACCGCGGCAGGTCGACAAGTACTTCGCCGGGCCGGGCAAGCGGGCGCACTCGACGCTGCGGCAGAAGATCAACCGGATCGACGGGTACTTCGCCTTCCTCGAACAGCGGTACGCGGGCGAGATCATGCGCCGCTTCGGGGCGAGCGTGGATTCGCCGATCGATCCGTTCAACCGCCCGAAGCACCGGGGCGACTTCGGACTGCGCATCCCGCCGTCGCAGACGGCGCTGAAGGACTTCTTCGCCCGCTGGCGCGAGGACCTGGCGAGCCACCGGAAATACCTGGTGGCCTGCCGCGACTACGTGATGACGAAGATCGCCTACCTGTCCGGGGTCCGGGCGGCCGAGCTCTGCGGCGTCTGCATCGGAGACGTCCACTGGGAGCACGGTCAGTGGGGCCGCTTCCTGGTGCACGGCAAGGCCGCCCGAGGGTCCGGCCCGCGGCAGCGGGAGGCGTATCTCTTCCAGGAGGGCCGCGATCTTCTGTGGTGGTACATCGAGGAGATCCGCGGCGAGTTCGGTGACGACGCGGACCACCCGCGGGCCCCGCTCTGGCCCTCGGAGCGCAAGCCGAAGGCGGTCGCCGCGCTGAACCTGCCGATCGCCCCGGCGATCACTCCCTCGACGTTTCGCAAGCATCTGCACGACGCGGCAGCCGCCTACCTGACCGGCCCGGTCACCGACCTCCACCCCCATCTCCTGCGTCACGCCTGCGCGACCCACAACTACGAGCGCGGGATGAGCCTTTGGGAGGTTCAGAAGGTCCTCGGTCACGACTGGGCGACCACGACACTTCGGTACATGGCGACCGCCCATGCCGATCCCGAACATGCAAACCTTGCCGCCAGCACCGAGGCGGCTCAGCGTCTGGTGATGGACAAGGGGAACCTGCGGTGAAGTGGAATCTGCGGATGGTGGCCGCGCAGCGCGATCTGTGGAGGCCCACTGAGGTGTTGGCCGCGTTCCAGGAGGTCGGGTTCAGCCCGTCGCTGAGCAAGGTCGCAGCGATGTGGGGCGGCACCCCGATCTCCGTCCGTCTGGACGACCTGGACAAGATCTGCGCGGCCCTGAACTGCACGCCCGGCGACCTCTTGCAGGCCGAGCCCCTGGACGCGGCCCAGGCGCCACCGGAGCACGGACAGAGGGCAGTCGGCGCCGAGGAGACGAGGCCCGGACCGGTGCGGCCGACCCCGCGCAGTGGCCGGCGGAGCGGTCCGCGTTCGCTCCCCCCGAACTGAGCGGCCATGGGGTGGAAACCACGCGACTCCCGGCAGTGTCAGGCGTGCTTGGGCTGGGGAACGCTGGACTCCCGGCGGTTTTGCTGGGGCTGTCAGAAGTGGCGGAAGAAGTACCTTGAGCTGGGTATTTGCGGCCGCTGCCGGCACGAGGACCACATCGGGCCCGATGGGATCTGCCGCCCCTGTCTCCAGGCGGTCCGGCTCGATGACGATGCCGAATGGGTTATGGCTCCCGAGGTCGCCAAACCGCGCGACCGCCAGCTCCTGCTGATCTTCCGGCGGTTCGCGGTGACCAACGCCATGCCGTTGAAGAAGTCGACCAGCGGCGGCAGACGCGAGCTGAACCGGTGGAAGCAGAAATGGGCCGCCAGGGACGCGGTCGACCGCGACGACCCGGCGATGCTGCCGCCGACCGTCCGCGGCCAGCAGGCCTTGTTCGAGATGAAGCGGGCGGAGATGTCGATCGACACCGTCCGCCGCATCCTCGCCCGGCCTCTGGAGGGCTACGAGGAGGCCGCCACCGAGGTGGCCGCGTTCGCCGGCGAGTACGGCCTGAGCCATGCATGGGTTCGCCAGGTCGCGGACATGATCCGCCTGGCCCTGGCCATCCGGGACGCCGACGGGCACGACTTGGTGCCCGAGGAAGTACTCGATGAGCTGCCGCAGTACTGGACCCCGGTCGGGAAGATCCTGAAGCGGGCCGGGATGCTCCAGGCCCGGCAGACGCCGGCACCACCGAGGCGGAGACGGCCCCCGAAGTCCGGCTACGTTCCGACCCCACCCCCTCCGCTGCCGCCATCCCCACGGTCCTGCCGGGACTGCGACGCATGGATGACCGGCGTCCACAAGCACCGCTGCCATGCGTGCCAGAAATGGCACGGCAAGCACAAGAACCGGCCCCTCGGCCAGTGCGAACGCTGCCACCGTGAGGGCCTGCCGCTGAAGGCCGGGCACTGCCGCGGCTGCTGCCTCCACGTGAACATCAACGGGCTGGCCGCCGAGAAGGAGCCGTTCACCCAGCTGTGGTTCGCAGACCCGTTCTCCGCCGGCCTGCGGGTCCTGCGCGGCCAGCTCGGCTACGAGCTGTCGAGCAAGCATCCCTACCGAGACCGGCAGGTCGCCGAACGGCGGGCCGCCCGCATCCCACTCGTCCCCCAGCCCGCCTTCCCGGGCCAGGAACCGCTGTTCGCGATGCGCAGGGACTGGACGCCGCTGCTGGACATCAACCGGCGCCACGAGAGGCTCCCGGAGCTGACCGAGCCCGCACAGCAGCTGGCCGACGAGTTCGTGACCATGATGCGTGACCAGCAGTGGGACCTGGACCAGCGGGTCGCCCACCTGCGGCCCCTGGTCATCCTGCTGTCCTGGCTCGGCGCCGATGCCCCTATCCGGGAGGCCGACGTGGTCGAGCTCTCCCGCCAGGACGTGAACCTGTCCGCCAGGCGCGTCTGCCAGTTCCTCAAGGCCCGCGGCATGCTCGTCGAAGATCCCGCGCTCCACCGGGACCGGGACTACGAGTGGATCGAGCATGCCCTGGCCGGGCTGCCGGAACAGATCGCCATGGAAGTACGCGCCTGGGTCACCGTCCTGCGCGGGCAGGGCCGACGCGAGCATGAGCCTCGCAGCTACTACAACATCCGCAGCTACTTCACGGTCTTCAAGCCGACGCTGGAGAGCTGGATAGCCGACGGCGTCACCAGTCTGCGGGAGATCACCAACGACGACATCAAGAAGGCTGTCGGCGCCCGCCAGGGCAACCCGGCCCGTTCTCTTCACGTCGCGCTCCGCAGCCTGTTCCGGGCACTGAAGCAGGAGCAGTTGATCTTCCGGAACCCAACCCGGGGCGTGGTCGTCGGCGGCGTCCAGACCCTTCCGCCATCCCTGCCCTCCGACGTCCTCGCCGGGCTACTCGACCGCTCGAACAGCACCGCCGGTCGACTCGCGCTCGCCCTGGTCGCCGTCCATGCCCTGCCCCCTCACGAGATCCGGCACCTGCTGACGGCCGACCTCGACCTTGCCAAGGGGCACCTCATCGTCCGGCGCGGCCTGCGACGCCACACCGTCCACCTCGAAGAGTTCACCCAGACCATCGCCACGGAGTGGCTCACCGAACGGCACCGCCGCTGGCCCGGCTCCACCAACCCCTACCTGCTGGTCAGCCAGCAGAGCGCGATGCACTCCGAGCACCCACCGGTCACCGCCACCATGCTTAAACGGACCTTCCGCGAACTGAACGCCTCGATGTCACAGCTTCGGCAGGACCGCATCCTCCACGAAGCCCGCAAGTCCGCCGACCCCCTCCGCCTCATGCGGCTGTTCGGCATCAGCGATACCACCGCCATGCGCTACATCACCGCCGCCCACCCCGAACGCACCTCGAAAATTCCCCGCTGAACGACCACATTGAAAGCCTGAGTAGCGAGCCGTCCTCGAGGGCGTGAGCCCGAGGCTTGGCGAGCGTCAGTCTTCCGCCCGGGTCTCGGCCGCTGACGCCTGAGCGTCCCCATCGTGGGCAACCTCTCGGCCCACGTCTTCAGCGAGCCGGGCTGCGACCGGAAGCGAAAACGCTAGGAGGACCTCAAACCAGGCCACGGTCATCGGAGACACCACGTCGGTCTCGCTGGCCAGTGACGTCAGGGAGAACATCAACACCATGACCTGCCCGCCATAGCCCCCGTGGCCTACCAGCGACAACATGCCGTCGCGTCGCCGGTTGCGCTCAAGCGCCCAGCCCCGTTTCCGCAGACGGGTATAGACAACAGCGGCGACCATCTGGACGACGGCTAACACCGCAGCGACGCCTGCAACGGCTACCCAAAACGACTCGTGATAGTGCGGCATGGCGCACATCATGCCTTCTCAGCAGGGCGTCATGTCGCCTGCTGCGAAATCCGTTCGGCCACCGTTCGATGGTGAGGCACTCTGAGGCACTGACTGGGCGTCTTTGAACCTCCGCCGGAGTGATCACGGGCGTCTCCATGGGCAGTTGGTCGCCTCCAACTCACCTCTCGAACCCCTAAAAATCGGCAACCCCGCGCAGGTTCCGCACTCGTCCGCATCCAGGAATCTGCGAACCCGCGCGCTTC
>NZ_JBIATP010000043.1:0-3965 GCF_042891915.1 Streptomyces sp. NPDC001848
CTGTTTGTAAGCACCTCATTGGGCTCCACTGCACGGCTCAGAAGTGGCGCCACGCCGTACGAAGTTGATCTGGCCCCACCTGGTGGCCGGTGAGCCGTGAAAGGCTCGACGGATGGATTACGCGTTCGATGCCCCTCCCGTCGACCGGGAGCTTCTGGACTTCGCTGTTCGCCTGGCCGGTCGCGCCGGGCAGATGTCGGCGCAAGGCTTCTTCAGCGATGACTGGCACAGCCGTCTCAAGGAGGACGGCACCGAGGTAACCGAGATCGACGTGGCGGTTGAAGAGCTGGTCAGGGAGGAGCTGAGCCGGCGGGTGCCGGACGACGGGATCTTCGGAGAGGAGGGCGGTGCGACCAGCGGGTTATCCGGACGGCGATGGATCATCGACCCCATCAACGGCACGAAGTACTTCACCCACCGAGTGCCGCTGTTCTCGAACGATCTCGCCTACGAGGACGAGGACGGGCCCGCTATCGGCGTGATCAACATGCCCCTGAGCCAGCAGATGATCGTGGCGGGTCGTGGTCTGGGCTGCTGGGTGCTGCCGGGTCCGGACCCGGACCTGCAATCGGGCCGCCGCGCCCGGGTCACGGAACGGACTGGCCTGGGCGGGGCAAGGACGCTGATGCACAACACGGCCGGTTGGCCGGAGGAACTCCTTTGCGCTCTCCACCGCCGGGTCCTCCTGGTGCCCTCGACCGGCATGATCGTGGCCCTGGTGACGGGCCGAGCCGATGCCGGCGTCATTGCCGGTCCGCCGATGGGCTACGAGGACGTTGCTCCGATGCCGGTCATCGTCACCGAGGCGGGCGGCCGGGTGACGGACCTGGACGGGGCGTCCGTACTGGAAGGCGACATGTCGGTGCTGGTCACCAACGGGCGACTGCACGAGAAGTTCCTGCAGTTGGTGAACGGCTTGCCGCACAGCCGCGACTATCGGGCCCTCGACGATGGTGAATAGCACGCCGGGCAGCGCCGCAGCACAGGCCGGAGCGGCTCGTGCATACGCCAGCAGGCAAGTCCGCGACGTGCCCTCTTTGGAGTGAATGCACTGCTCCGTCCGCCCCGCGACGGCAGGGTTTGTGCGTCGATCACGGTCATGTCGGAGGCCGTGTTACTTGATCACGGTCCTGTCGGGAGGCCGGGATGGGGTTGTCGCGGACGGAGCTGTTCGCTGCGATCCGGCGGGACAAGCGTCTCGCTCCGGAGATGTCGCAGCGGGCACTCGCGGAGAAGTACGGAGTGCACCGCCGGACGGTGCGGCAGGCACTGACCTCTGCGGTCCCGCCGCCGAGGAAGAAGCCGGCGCCGAGGGCCACGGTCCTGGATCCGGCCAAGGGCTGGATCGACGCGATGCTGCGGGAGGATGCGACCGCGCCGCGCAAGCAGAGGCACACCGCCCGCAGGATCCATCAGCGTCTGGCTCAGGAGTACGGCTTCGACCAGGTTTCGTACTCCACGGTCTGCGACTACGTCCTGGCCAGACGCCCGCAGATCGAGGCGGAGGTACTGGAGGGCCGTCGGCATCTGACGGGCATGGTTCCGCAGGTCCATCTGCCCGGCGAGGAAGCTGAGGTGGACTTCGCCGATGTGTGGGTCCGGCTGGCGGGCGAGGTTGTCAAGTGCCACCTGTTCACGCTGCGGCTGTCCTACTCGGGCAAGGCCGTCCACCGCGTCTACGCCTCGCAGGCCCAGGAGTCCTTCATGGAAGGACACGTGGAAGCGTTCAATGTCCTGGGCGGAGTCCCGACGAGGCACATCCGTTACGACAACCTGAAACCGGCGGTCAACCGCATCTGCACCGGTCGCAGCCGGGTGGAATCCGAGCGGTGGCTGGCCTTCCGCGCCCACTACGGCTTCGATGCCTTCTACTGCATCCCCGGCGAGGACGGCGCTCATGAGAAGGGCGGGGTCGAGCATGAGGGCGGCCGGTTCCGCCGCACGCACCTGGTCCCGGTCCCCGAAGTCGCCACGCTGGAAGAGCTGAACGACCGGCTTGCCGAGATCGACGCGGCCGAGGACGAACGGATCCTCGCGGGCAGGCTGACCACGGTCGGCTTCAACTTCGTCGCCGAGGCTGACGAGCTGGCGCCGCTGCCGTTCGAGGAGTTCGAGTGCGGCATCACGCTGACGCCGAAGGTCGACCGCAGCAGCCGGATCACGGTGAGGCAGTGCCACTACTCGGTGCCGGCCCGCTTCATCGGCCAGAACGTGCGGGTCCTGCTGCGGGGCAACGAACTGCTCGTCTTCGAACGGCGTGAGGTCGTCGCCCGTCATCCGCGGCTGACCCGGCGAGGCGACTACCGGGACGAACTCGACCACTACCTGGAGATCCTGCTGGTCAAGCCCGGAGCGATGGCCGGGTCGACCGCGCTGGTCACCGCCCGGCAGAACGGTTCGTTCACCGAGGTCCACGAAGCGTTCTGGGCCGCGGCCCGGGCCGCCCACGGGGACGCTGCCGGGACCCGGGCGCTGATCGAGGTTCTGCTGCTGCACCGGCGGATGCCCGCGACCGCCGTCGAGCAGGGCATGGCCGCCGCGATCCGGGCGGGCGCCACCAGCGCCGACGTGGTCGCCGTCGAAGCCCGCAGGGCAGCCGCGCAGACCCCGCCCCCGGACGCGGATCTGGACGACGCCGATGAGCCGCCGCCCTGGGCCGAGCCCAGCGGCGTGGTCTCACTGACGGCCCGCCGGGCCCAGCTGCCCGAGGACAAGCGGCCGCTGCCGACCGTCGCCCACTACGACCAGCTCCTGACACGTCAACCGAAAGGCACCGCATGAGCACGACCGACACCACGGCCCAGGTTCCTCCGCCCCGCCGGGACACGGGGCCGGAGGAGGCCGTGGACACGGCCATCGACGAAGCCTGCCGGGCCCTGCACCTGCCCACGATCCGCCGTCGGATCCAGGAGATGGCCGCCGACGCCATGCGCCAGCGGTCCAGCTACAAAGACTTCCTCGCCGACCTGCTGGAAGCCGAGTGCGCCGAACGCGAGGAACGGCGCAAGCAGCGGCTGGTCAGGGACGCCAACTTCCCCCGCCCCAAGCGCCTGGAGGACTTCGACTTCGCCGAGAATCCCAACGTCACCCCCGAGATCGTCGGCACACTGTCGGACCCGGCCTGGGTGAAGGCCGGACAGCCGCTCTGCCTGATCGGCGACTCCGGCACCGGCAAATCCCACCTGCTGATCGGAATCGGTACGGCCATGGCAGAGGCCGGGCTCAGGGTCCGCTACACGACCACGGTCAACCTGGTCAACGAGCTCGCGGAAGCCGCCGACGAGAAGAAGCTGACCCGCACCATCGCCCGCTATGGCCGCGTTGACCTTCTCTGTCTGGACGAGTTCGGCTACCTCGATCTGGACAAGGCCGGGGCCAAACTCCTGTTCCAGATTTTCACGGAGCGGGAAGAACGTCGGGCCATCGCGATCGCCTCGAACGCTCCATTCTCCGAGTGGAAGCAGACCTTCACCGACCCCCGGCTCTGCACGGCGATCGTCGACCGGGTCACCTTCAACGCACACATCGTCGAGACCGGCACCCAGTCCTACCGATTCGCGCAGAGCCAGCGCAAACGCCGCCGCTGACCTGCACCGACAACTGCGGCCGGCCTCCCTTGCGGGAGGCCGGCCGCAGCCGTTTCGGGCCCGGCCGCCAAGTCCCAGTGCGACCGCACCATCGCCCGTTCTCGTCCAGCAACCGCGGACACTGGGCGGTCCACGACCTGAGTCGAGCCGGGTCGGCAACCCTCCACGCACCTGTCGGGGATGCGCTGGCGGAGGTCCACCGAGGCTTCAAAACTACCGTCAACACCCCCCTCCCGGGCCAGCGGAACCACCCGATCGAAGTGGGGCCAAATCACCTTGCTACCAAGGCGTGAATCACACCACCGCACGCCCCCTCCGGCCCGTCAGTGGAGCCAAAACAACTCGGTGCAGTGGAGCCCAAAGAACTGCTTACAGACA
>NZ_JBIATP010000044.1:0-3215 GCF_042891915.1 Streptomyces sp. NPDC001848
CGGGGAGCTGCTCGGCCAGTTGCCGGTACGTCAGCCCCGGCCGCCAGGACGGCAGGTGCACCTCGTACACCGAGAACGGCGCCTCGTGCACCGGCCGCTCAGCCCGCCGGGCCATCCACTCGCCGTCCCCCCACGCGTGGTGCGAGGCGTGCACGATCGAGGACGTGTTCGGCGGGGCCTCCGTACGGCGAGCCAGCGGGTCGGCGCGCAGCGTCTGCGAGCCGTCGGGGCGGGTGATCTCGAACTTGTACAGCTCGCCCTCGCCGATGCCGGGCACGAACAGCTCCCACACCCCGCTCGAGCCGAGCGAGCGCATCGGGAAGCCGGTGCCGTCCCAGAAGTTGAAGCTGCCGGCCACGCGCACGCCGCGCGCGTTCGGCGCCCACACCGAGAAGCGGGTGCCGGCGACGCCCTGGTGGGTCAGCGGGTGGGCGCCGAGCGCCTTCCACAGCTCCTCGTGGCGTCCCTCGCCGATCAGGTGCAGGTCGAGGTCGCCGAGCGTGGGCAGGAAACGGTACGCGTCCTCGGTGTCCTGGACCGTGCCCTCGTACGCGACCAGCAACCGGTACTCCGGGACGTCCGGCACCGGCAGCAGTCCGGAGAAGAAACCGCCCCCGTCGTCGTGCAGCTCGACCCGCTCGTCCCCGGCGACGACGGTCACGGACAGTGCGTACGGGCGGAAGGCCCGGAAGGCGACACCGCCGGGCACGGCGTGCGCGCCCAGCACGGAGTGCGGGTCGTGGTGGGTACCGGCCAGCAGCCGCTCACGGTCGGCGGCCGCGAGAGTGGGGGACACGGCCACGGCCGAGGGGTCCGCCACGGCGGCCTTCTTCGCGGGCGCCTCCTTCGCGGCGGCCTTCTTCGCCACCGCCTTCTTGGCTGCGGTCTTCTTGGCCGCGGTCTTCTTGGCGGGTGCGGGTGCCTTCTTGGCGGGTGCCTTTTTGGCCGCTGTTTCGGCCGCTGTCTTTTCGGCGACCACCTCGGGCGCGGTCGCCTTCGCCGCTGTCGCCTTCGCGGCGGTCTTCTTGGCCGCGGTCTTCTTGGCGACCGCCTTCTTGGCAACCGCCTTCTTCGAGGCCGCTGTCTTGGCCGTGGCCTTCTTCGCCGCGGTCGCCGCCTTCTTCGCCACCGCCTTCTTCTTCCCGGCCGTCGGCGGCTCGGAGGCAGCCGCTGCCGCCTGCTGCGCACCGGTCGTCGGCCGGGGGCCCTCGGCGCTGTTCTTCGTGCTGTCGTCGGACGGAGGACGGGGGGTCACGGAAGGGGCCTCCTGGGCAGGCGATGACGGGTCATGGTGTGGGGTCGGAGGACAGGCGGCGTATCGCCGCCATCGGCACCGGGAGCCAGTCGGGCCGGTGGCGGGCCTCGTAGACGACCTCGTAGACGGCCTTGTCCGTCTCGTACGCGCGCAGCAGTACGGGTTCGGTGCGCGGATCGCGCCCGGCGACCTCCGCGTACCCGGAGCAGTAGGCGGCCCGGCACTCCGCGGCCCACCGCGGGTCCGCCGGGGCGGCCGAGTGCGCCGCGTAGTCGAAGGAACGCAGCATCCCGGCGATGTCCCGCGCCACCGGCTGGGGCATCCGGCGCTCGGCCAGCGGCTTCGACGGCTCTCCCTCGAAGTCGATCAGTGACCACGCCCCGGACGGTGAGCGCAGGCACTGACCCAGGTGCAGATCGCCGTGCACCCGCTGGGCGGTCCACACACGCCCCTCGGCGGCGAGGTCGCCCAGCGCCTCGAAGGCGGAGCGCAGCCGGGGCGCGTACGGCCGCAGCGCCGGAACCGACTGGGCCGCCGCCTCCAGCCGCTCGGTCATGCCGTCGACCAGCAGCCCTGTCTGGGCCTGCCCGAACGTCACCGTGGGCAGGGCGCGGGCCAGCGCCGTGTGCACCTCGGCCGTCGCCCGCCCGAGCGACCGCGCCTCGGCGGTGAAGTCCTCACCCTTGGCCAGCTCGCGCAGCGCCAGCTCCCAGCCGTCCGTCGCGCCCCGCACATACGGCTGCAGCACGGCCAGGACGTGCGGGTCCTCCAGGTCGTCCACGTCGGCGAGCAGCCAGCCGGCCGGGGCGGGCACCCGGGGGCAGCCCTCGCGCGCCAGAGCCAGCGGGAGTTCGAGGTCGGGGTTGACACCCGGGAGCACACGGCGCAGGAGTTTGAGGATGAACGTATCTCCGTAGACGATCGACGAGTTCGACTGCTCGGAGGTGACCAGTCGCGGGACCAGTCCCTCCGGTATCTCCTGGCGCGTGTCCCCCGCGAAGCGGAGCAGGCCGACGTGGGCGCGGCTGCGGATCGCCTCCAGGAGCACGGTGGCGGCCCGGGGGTCGTACAGTGCCTCGTACACCGTCCGCTCTGCCAGCGGACCGTCCTCCAGATGCCCGATGAGCGCGGGCGCGAGGTGCGGGGGCAGTGCCTCGCGCACGCCTATCAGCAGCTGGTAGCAGTCCCCGGGGCGGGGAACGGCGCCCGGCGCCGGGGTCTCCGGCTGGTGTGCCCGCACGAGGAGGTGGACCAGCCCCAGCGGGCCGCCGGGCGGCAGCAGGTCGGTGGCCGCCACCAGGGAGAACCCGGTGACCGGCCGTCCCTTGCCCGCGAACCAGCGCTGTCGGGGCAGCCACTCCCGCAGCAGCGGATCGAGGGAGGCGAGCAGGCCGGGGTGGGTCGTGGCGGGACGGATGACGGCTTCCGACATGGAGTGCGTCCTTTCCCCGGGGGCGGTCGGGGGGTCACTTGCCTGCGTGCCCCGGTCGGGGCGGGGGAAACCGCCCCGACCGGGCGACTAGGCGACGTCCTTGCGGAGACGGAACCAGTAGAAGCCGTGGCCTGCGAGGGTGAGCAGGTAGGGCAGTTCTCCGATGGCGGGGAAGCGGACCCCGCCGATCAGTTCCACCGGGTGCCGGCCCTCGAACCGGCGCAGGTCCAGCTCGGTCGGCTGCGCGAACCGGGAGAAGTTGTGCACGCACATCACCAGGTCGTCCCCCTCTCCCTCGATCGAGGGGGCCTCCCGCAGGAAGGCGAGCACTGCTGGGTTCGTCGAGGGCAACTCGGTGTAGGAGCCCAGTCCGAAGGCCGGGTTCTGCTTGCGGATCTCGATCATCCGGCGGGTCCAGTGCAGCAGCGAGGAGGGCGACGACATCGACGCCTCCACGTTGGTGACCTGGTAGCCGTAGACGGGGTCCATGATCGTGGGCAGGAACAGGCGGCCGGGGTCGCAGGAGGA
>NZ_JBIATP010000045.1:0-2429 GCF_042891915.1 Streptomyces sp. NPDC001848
CACCCGGTGGAACTGATCGGCGGGGTCCGCTTCCCCGCCATCGGAGAACTGCCCTACCTGCTCACCCTCGCAGGCCACGGCTTCTACTGGTTCCGCCTCCGCAAGAACGTCCCCCAGGCCACCAAGGTCAACGTGTTCGTGACCAGTTGATTCAGGGCCGCTGACGTCGGCCGGCACGGAAAGGACGCGAGGCCATGCCGAACACCCAGACCGCAACGCTCAGCCAGGACGACATCGGCCCCGCCTCGCTGCTGCCCTCGCTCTCCGGTCTGCTGCGGGAGTGGCTGCCCCGACAGCGCTGGTTCGCCGGCAAGGGACGTCCCGTCACGGACCTGACCCTTCTGTCGGTGACCGAACTGCACCCGGGCTGCCTGCACATCCTGGTCCGTGCCGACTGCCCGGGGCGCTCGCCGGCCACCGCACCGGGCCACGACTGCTACCAACTGCTCCTCGGCGCCGGCGAGTCGCTCTCCCCACGGCTCTCCCCGGCCGTCCTCGGACGGGCGAGCGAGGGACCCCTCGCGGGGCTGCTGGTGTACGACGCCCTCCAGGACCCGCGCTCGGCGTCCCTGCTCCTGGAACGGCTGCGCACACCGGGTATTGCGGGCGCACTCCGCTTCGAACGCGACCGACGGGTGACCATACCCACGGGGCTCGCGCCCCGCCTCCTCCAAGCCGAGCAGTCCAACTCCTCCCTGGTGTACGGCGACGCGTACATCCTGAAGGTCTTCCGCCGGGTGCGGCCCGGGATCAACCCCGACCTTGAGGTGCCCTGGGCCCTGGTCCGGCAGGGCTGCACCTGCGTCCCCGCGCCGGTGGCCTGGTTCCGCACCTCCAGCCCCTGGGCCGCGACACTCGGCGTGCTCCAGCCCTTCCTGCACGGCGCCGCCGACGGATGGACCCAGGCGCTCACCGCACTCGCCGCCGGACGGGAGTTCACCGAGGAGGCGTACGAACTGGGGCGGGCCACGGCCGAGGTGCACCTCGCCCTCGCCGCCGCGTTCCCCGTCGAACCCCAGGGCCCGCCGGACACCGGGCCGCTCACCGCCGGCATGCTCGAGCGGCTGCGCGACGCCACCCACGCCGTACCGGAACTGCTGTCGTACGCCCACGGGCTGCGCTCCGCCTTCACCGAACTGGCCGCCCTCGGCACGCCCCGGTTCGTCCAGCGCATCCACGGCGATCTGCACCTCGGCCAGGTGCTGCGGGCCGAACGCCGGTGGCACATGATCGACTTCGAGGGCGAACCGGCCCGCTCCCTCCCCGAACGGCGCCGGCCGCAGTCCCCGGTCCGCGATGTCGCGGGCATGCTCCGCTCCTTCGACTACGCCGCCCACGCCCGCCGGCCGTGGCAGCCGGAGTGGGCGCTGCGCTGCCGCGAGGCGTACTGCGCGGGCTACGCCGCCCAGGCGGGCTGGGACCCCCGGGCGGAACCGGAGTTGTTGCGCGCCTACGAGACGGACCGCGCCGTGTACGAGGTGCTGTACGAGGCCCGTCACCGGCCCGACTGGCTTGCGGTGCCGATGGCGGCGATCGCACGCCTTGCCGAACGCCCCGGCGAAAGGAGGCCGGTGCCGTGACCACGCACACCGCGCCCCCACCGCCGCCCGCCTCACCGCACCTGGGCACCCCGGCAGCCGCGCCCCCGCCCGCCGGCGACCGTGAGCGGCTGCTGGCCGGTACCCACCACGACCCGCACTCCGTGCTGGGCGCGCACCCCGTGCCCGGCGGTGTCGCCTTCCGGGCGCTGCGACCGTGCGCGCTCTCGGTCACCGTCGTCATCGGCGACGCCTGGGCCGAACTGCACGACGACGGCGACGGCTTCTTCTCGGCCCTGCTGCCGTTGCGGGACGTACCGGAGCACCGGCTGCTCGTTGCGTACGAGGACACCGTCCAGGAGAGCGACGATCCGTACCGTTTCCTGCCCGCGCTCGGCGAGTTCGACCTGCACCTGATCGGGGAGGGACGGCACGAGCAGCTGTGGACGGCGCTCGGCGCCCACCCCATGACCCACCAGGGCGTCGCCGGCACCCGCTTCACGGTGTGGGCGCCGAACGCCCGAGGGGTCAGGCTGTGCGGGGACTTCTGTCACTGGGACGGCCGCGCGTACCCCATGCGCTCGCTCGGCTCCTCGGGCGTGTGGGAGCTGTTCGTTCCCGGTCTCGGGCCGGGGACGCTCTACAAGTTCGAGATCACCCGCCCCGACGGCACCCGCACCGTACGCGCGGACCCCATGGCCCGCCGCACGGAGGTGCCCCCGGCGACCGCCTCGATCGTGACGGAGTCGGCGTACGAGTGGCACGACGACGCATGGATGGCGCACCGCGCGGACACGCCGGTGCACGAGGCGCCGTTCTCGGTGTACGAGGTGCACCTGCCGTCCTGGCGGCCGGGGCTGACGTACCGGCAACTGGCCGAGCAGCTCCCCG
>NZ_JBIATP010000046.1:0-1901 GCF_042891915.1 Streptomyces sp. NPDC001848
CTGGAACCACGGGTGCTGGTCGCTGGTGTGGTTCATCACGAAGTCGATGATCACGCGCATGCCCCGCTGGTGGGCGGCGTCGACGAACTCCACGAAGTCCGCCAGGTCCCCGAACTCCGGCAGCACCGCCGTGTAGTCGGAGACGTCGTAACCACCGTCCCTGAGCGGCGACTTGAAGAACGGCGGCAGCCACAGGCAGTCGATGCCCAGCCACTGCAGGTAGTCCAGTTTCGCGGTCAGCCCCTTCAGGTCGCCCACGCCGTCACCGTTGCTGTCCTGGAAGGACCTGACCAGGACCTCGTAGAAGACGGCACGCTTGAACCACTCCGGGTCGCGCTCCGCGGCGGGAGTGTCCTCGAAGGTGTCCGGAACGGGCTCGTTGACGATCATCGTGTGGGTGACCCTCCGATCTGCGGTGAGGACGGTCGCAGGACGGTCAGCACGTGCGCGGGGCTATCGCCCGGCGTGAGACGTACATAGTTGGCCCTGCCCCAGTGATGGATGACACCGGTGAGCTCGTCGCGCACCGGGACGGTCTCGTGCCAGTCGAGGCCGAGTCGCGGCATGTCCAACGAGACCGTCGCCTCCTGGGTGTGGTGGGGGTCGAGGTTCACGACCACCAGAACCGTGTTCGAACCCGAACGCTTGGAGTAGACGATCACCGCGTCCTTGTCCGCGTGGTGGAAGTGCAGATCCCGCAGCTGCCGCAACGCCGGACTGTTCCGGCGGATCTCGTTCAGCCTGGTGATCAGGGGCGCGATGCTGCGTCCCTCGCGTTCGGCCGCTTCCCAGTCGCGGGGCTTGAGCTGGTACTTCTCCGAGTCCAGGTACTCCTCGCTGCCCTCCCGCAGCGGCACGTTCTCGCACAACTCGTACCCGCTGTAGACACCCCAGGTCGGCGACAGCGTCGCCGCCAGCACCGCCCGCACCTCGAACGCGGGCCGCCCCCCGTGCTGCAGATACGCATGCAGGATGTCCGGCGTGTTCACGAAGAAGTTCGGCCGCATGTACGCCGCCGCCTCACCGCAGAGCTCGCTCAGATACTCCGTCAGCTCCTGCTTCGAGTTCCGCCACGTGAAATACGTGTAGGACTGCTGGAACCCGATCTTCGCCAGCGTGTGCATCATCGCCGGCCGCGTGAACGCCTCCGCCAGGAAGACCACATCCGGATCCGTGGCGTTGATGTCCCCGATCACCCGCTCCCAGAACACCACCGGCTTGGTGTGCGGATTGTCCACCCGGAAGATCCGCACCCCATGCCCCATCCAGAACCGCAGCACCCGCAGCGTCTCCGCCACCAGCCCGTCCATGTCCGCATCGAAATGGACCGGATAGATGTCCTGGTACTTCTTCGGCGGATTCTCCGCATACGCGATCGACCCGTCCGGCCGGTGCCGGAACCACTCCGGATGCTTGTCCACCCACGGATGATCCGGCGAACACTGCAACGCGAAATCCAGGGCCACCTCCAGCCCCACCTCCCGCGCCCGACCCACGAACCAGTCGAAATCCTCGATCGTCCCCAGATCCGGGTGCACCGCGTCATGGCCGCCCTCCGGCGACCCGATCGCCCACGGCACCCCCACATCCCCCGGCCCCGCCGACAACGCGTTGTTCGGCCCCTTGCGGAACGTCGTCCCGATCGGATGGACCGGCGGCAGATACACCACGTCGAAACCCATCCCCGCGATCACCGGCAACCGCCGCGCCGCCGTCCGGAACGTGCCGTGCGGCCGCTCCGGCGTCCCCTCCGACCGCGGGAAGAACTCGTACCACGACCCGAACAACGCCCGCTCCCGCTCCACCACCAACGGCAACGGATCCGAGGACGTCACCAGTTCACGCAACGGATACCGCGCCAGCACCGCATCCACCTCGGGCGTCAACGCCGCCGCGAGACG
>NZ_JBIATP010000047.1:0-1800 GCF_042891915.1 Streptomyces sp. NPDC001848
GCCTGCGGCCGTCAGGTCACCCACCAGCTCTCGCGCGGCCCGGCCACTACGACGACCCAGCAACAGCAAATGCCGCACCCCATACCGCTCCACCAAGTGGCGGGCCACCAACCCGCCCAACGCACCCCCGGCCCCGGTGATCAACACCGTGCCCTCCGGGGCGAACCGGGTGTGGGCGTGCTCGTCGGCGGTGACGGCGATGAGCCGGGGCACGTACAGCCGCCCGTCTCGTACGGCGACTTGTGGCTCGTTCAGGGCGAGCGCTGAGGTGACCGTCGTTTCGGTGTGGGCATCATCGGCCGGTACGTCGACGAGCACGATCCGGCCGGGGTGCTCGGCCTGCGCCGAACGCAGCAGACCCCACACCCCCGCCGTCACCGGATCGGGAGTCTCGGTCATCCCACCCCGCGTGACCACCACCAGCCGCGCATCGGCCGCGTCGCTGTCGCCGACGAAGCCCTGAACCAGCGCCAGCGCTTCCCCGACCCGGACGCGCACGTCGCCGCCCGGCTCGACATACGCGACCCGGACGTCGGAGGCCACGCCTGCCGCAGCATCGAGGATCGCCGCCTCGGTCCAGCGCACCTCGTACAGGGGGTCGGCAGCTGCGGAGCCGACCTGCTCCAACTGTTCCTGGGACATGGGCTGGAGACGGAGGTCGTCCACGGTGACCACGGGCATCCCGGCACCGTCGAACGCGGCCACCCGCACGGCCCCGTCCGCCTGCGGCGTCAGCCGCACCCGCAGCACCGAGGCACCCACCGAGTGCAGCCGCACCCCGCCCCACGAGAACGGCACCCACAAGTCCTCCGACGGCAGCGGGTGCAGCGCTGCGTCGAGCAGCGCCGGGTGGACGCCGAACTCGTCCGGCTCGGCGGGCAGTTGTACCTCGGCGAAGACTTCCTCGCCGACCCTCCACATCGCGCGCAGCCCCTGGAACACCGGGCCGTACCCGTACCCGAGGGCGGCCAGACGGTCGTAGACCTCCGATCCCTGCACCGGCTGTGCACCCGGCGGCGGCCACGCCGTCTCCAGCCGCTCCGAGGACACCACCGCACTCCGCGACAGCACACCGACGGCATGCCGCACCCACTCGGTTTCCGCGTCCTGGGGCCGGGAGTGCACGGCGATCGACCGGCGCCCCGACTCGTCCGCGGCGCCCACCGACACCTGCACCGCCACCAGCGCGTCCTCCGACAGCACCAGCGGCCGCTCCAGCGTCAGCTCCTCCACCACGGCACATCCGGCCTCGTCGGCCGCCCGCAGCGCCATCTCCACGAACGCCGTGCCGGGGAGGATGACCGTTCCGAAGACGGCGTGGTCCACCAGCCACGGGTGCGTGCCGAGGGAGATACGGCCCGTGAGTACGGCGTTGTCGCTGTCGGCGAGTCGTACGGCGGCGCCGAGCAGGGGGTGGTCCGCCGGGCTGAGACCGAGCCCGGCCGCGTCCACGACCGAGCGGCCCGCAGGCAACCAGAAACGCTGGTGCTGGAAGGCATACGTCGGCAGCTCGACGAGCCGCCCGCCCTGCACCCAGGCCGACCAGTCGACATCGACCCCCGCGACGAACACCTCCGCCACATGCTGCAACAGCCGCGCCTGCTCCCCCTCCTCACGGCGCAAAGTACCCACCGCCGTCACCCCGGCAACCCCGGCAACCTCCGCCGCCTGCGTCACCGCACCCACCAACACCGGATGCGGAGATGCCTCGACGAACACCCGATGGCCCGCGTCCAGGAGAGTCTGCAGCGCCTGATCGAAACGCACCGTCTGACGCAGGTTGGTGAACCAGTACTCCGC
>NZ_JBIATP010000048.1:0-1699 GCF_042891915.1 Streptomyces sp. NPDC001848
AGGGCTTGCAGATCATCAAGGTGTTGCTTCCCGTCCCGTGGCTCGTTGGTGTGGTATGCGCATCCCGGACGAGATCCGTGCCCAACTCGCTGTGAAGTTCGCAGTGTTGTTCCCGCATCTGGACGAGCGGCAGCGACGGCTACTGATGGCCGCGGAGGCCCGTGTCCTGGGACACGGTGGTGTTCGGGCCGTCGCGCGGGCGGCCTCGGTGAGTGAGACCACGGTTCGCAAGGGCGTGTTCGAGCTGGAGACCGGCGAGGAGCCTCTGGGGCGGGTGCGGCGGCCAGGCGGAGGCCGCAAGAGGGTCGCAGATCTCGATCCGGGGCTGCGGCCGGCCCTGCTGGCACTGGTCGAGCCGGACGAGCGCGGTGATCCGATGTCGCCACTGCGGTGGACGGTCAAATCGACCCGCAACCTCGCACGGGAGCTGGCCCGGGCCGGGCACAAAGTCAGTGCGGACACCGTTGCCGACCTGCTGCGGGAGGAAGGCTTCAGCCTGCAGGCCAACGCCAAGACCATTGAGGGAAGCCAGCATCCGGACCGGGATGCCCAGTTCCGCTATCTCAACGAGCAGGCCCGCGATCACCGGGACACCGGCCAGCCGGTGATCAGCGTGGACACCAAGAAGAAGGAACTCGTCGGAGAGTTCAAGAACAACGGCCGCCAGTGGCGGCCTGCCGGTGAGCCAGCGCCGGTGCACATCCACGACTTCGCCGACCCGCAGCTGGGCAAGGCCATCCCGTACGGGATCTACGATCTCGCGGCGGACACCGGCTGGGTCAACGTGGGCACCGATCACGACACCGCCGCGTTCGCAGTGGAATCGATCCGCCGCTGGTGGTGCAGCCAGGGCCGGGCCGCCTACCCGCAGGCGACACGACTGCTCATCACCGCCGACGCGGGCGGCTCAAACGGCTACCGCACCCGGGCCTGGAAGCTCGAACTCGCCCGGCTCGCTGCCGAAACAGGACTGACGATCACCGTCTGCCACCTACCGCCGGGCACATCGAAGTGGAACAAGATCGAGCACCGGCTCTTCTCCCACATCACCATGAACTGGCGCGGCCGCCCGCTGACCAGCCACGAAGTCATCGTCCAGTCCATCGCCGCGACCACCACCCGCACCGGCCTGCGCGTCATGGCCGAGCTGGACACCAACACCTACCCCACCGGAGTCCAGATCGGCGACGCGGAGATGGCGGCCCTGCCACTGACCCGACACGCCTTCCATGGCGACTGGAACTATGCCGTGCACCCCCAGCCGTACCCTGCCGTCCCAGCACCCCGGACTCCACAAAAGCCGGCCCCGGAGTGGGACCAAGCTCTGCTGTCCGATCCCTCCCTGACCGGCATGACCCGGCAGCAACTGAGCGAACTCACCGACATCTTGGCCGTCGATGGCGACGTCAAGCGCGGACGCCCGCCCCGACTCGCCTTCCCCCACCAGGTCCTGGCGACCGTCCTTCACCTGCGGATCGCCCTGGCCGCGGAACCCCTCGCCGTGCTGTTCGACAGCAGCCGCACCGCCATGCACCGCACCCTGCTCAAGATCAGGACACTGCTGAAGGCGCACAGCATCGTCATCCCACCGGCAGCCACCCCGCCCTCCGCCCTCACAGCCCTTCAGGCTCGGGTTCAAGCCCTGAGTGGCGACCCCAGCAGCATGATCAAAACAACGTGTTAATGATCTGCAAGCCCT
>NZ_JBIATP010000049.1:0-1621 GCF_042891915.1 Streptomyces sp. NPDC001848
GGAGTTTCAATGACCGAGTCAAGGTCGTGGGCCGCCCCACCAGCGGGCGGCATCTCGCCTCGGAGATCGTCTGTGCCTCAGCCGAGGAAAGTCAGCCACGACGGCGGGCATGCCGACCGATCAGGCGCGCGTGTGCCTCGCTGCACCCCCGCCGGCCTCAGCCACGCTGCTGGCTCTCTGGCCTCGGTCTGAGTCAAGCCGTCTGCGTGATGGGCGGGGTGGGAGTGAAGGCCCGGTCGTCGCGCAGGAGGGCCCACAGCACACTGGTGCGGCGTCGTGCGAGGGCGATGACGGCCTGGACGTGTTTGCAGCCCTCGCCGCGTTTCTTGAGGTAGTACTCCCGGTTGGGGCCGTCGCGGATGATGCTGGTCTGCGCGGAGAGGTAGAAGACTCTGCGCAGGCGGCGGCTGTAGCGCTTGGGGCGGTGCAGGTTGCCGGTGCGGCGGCCGGAATCGCGTGGGACAGGGACCAGGCCGGCGGCTGAGGCAAGGTGGCCGGCGTCGGTGTAGGCGGTCATGTCGCCCGCGGCGACGACGAACTCGGCTCCGAGGATGGGGCCCATGCCGGGCAGCGACTCGATGATCTCGGCCTGTGGGTGGGTGCGGAAGGTGTCGCGGATCTGCCGGTCGATGCGCCTCAGCCGGTCGTCCAGGGCCAGGATCTGCGTGGCCAGGTCGGCGACGATCTGTGCGGCGGTGTCCTCGCCGGGCAGTGCGGTCTGCTGGGCCCGGGCGGCTTCCACGGCCGTCGCGGCCACGCTGTCCGCGTCGCGGACACCTCGATTGGCCAGCCAAGAGGTCAGGCGGGCCAAGCCGCGTCGGCGCAGGGCGGCTGGGGTCTGGTAGCCGGTCAGCAGGACCAGTGCGCCCTTGCGGGCCGAGTAGTCGAAGGCGCGCTCCAGGGCGGGGAACATGCCCGTGAGCACGTCGCGGAGCCGGTTGACCGTCCGCACCCGGTCGGTGACCAGGTCGGTGCGGTGAGCGGTCAGTAATTCTAGGTCGGCGGCCAGCTGCGCGGGCACCTCAAGAGTGGCGAAGTCCCTGCGGTGGCGGGCGGTTTCGGCGATGACATAGGCGTCGCGGGCATCCGTCTTGGCCTCGCCCCGGTAGGCGCCGGCCATGCGGTTGACGGTGCGGCCGGGCACGTAGACGGCCTTTTGGCCGTGGGCTGCCAGCAACGCCAGTAACAGTGCCGAGGACCTGCTGGAGATGTCCACCGCCCAGTGCACCTCATCGGCCAGGTCCAGGATCTCGCCAAGTGCGGTCAGGATCGCTGACTCGTCATTTTCGATCTTCTTCGACCACAGGGTCGCGCCGGTCTCGTCGACCACCGCGGCCCAGTGATGGCCCTTGCCCGCGTCGATACCGACCCATATCCGGGCCCGCTGTTTGCTCACGCGTCCCTCCCGCAGCCGAGTTCCCTGCCGTCAGGCCCGTAGGACACCCCGTCGTCAGCTCCGTAAACAGCGACCCGTTCCGCGCATTTCAATCAGCGACCAGGGCGCCCAGAAGGACCGGACGGCCACTCCAGGCAAGCCACGGTCGGCAAGCTGCTTTGAAGCCACATCCGGCCCTCCCGGGCCACCGAACAACTTACGGAGCTGCTTTGGCGCGAGTGATCA
>NZ_JBIATP010000050.1:0-1491 GCF_042891915.1 Streptomyces sp. NPDC001848
GGGGGGGTGCCTCTATGTCTTTCGTCAAGCGAGGCGTGGGGTTCTGGGTTCGTAGAAGGTTCCGTCGCGGAGCATGGCGAACAGCACGTTGATCCGTTGTCGGGCCAGGCGGAGGAGTGCCTGGGTGTGGGTCTTTCCCCTGGTCCGGCATTTGTCGTAGTAGGTGCGGGAGGCGGGATCGTGCAGGGCGGCGAACGCGGACAGGAACATCGCGCGTTTGAGTTGCCGGTTGCCGCCGCGGGGTGCGTGTTCGCCGTGGATCGAGGTTCCGGAGGACTTGGTCGTGGGGGCGAGACCGGCGTAGGAGGCCAGGTGGGCGGCGGTGGGGAAGCTGGTGCCGTCGCCGACGGTGACCAGCAGTGTGGCGGCGGTCCTGACGCCGACGCCGGGCAGCGACGTCAGGACCTTGGAAAGAGGGTGATCCTCCAGCAGGGCCTCGATCTGGACTTCGAGTGCTCGTCGCTGTTCGTGGATGGCGCCGAGCGAGCGGGCCAGCGACGGGATGACGATGTCGAGGGTGCCGGTGCCGGGAACGACGACGGTCTGCTCATCGAGGGCGTCGAAGACGTCGTCGATCAGCCGCGCTGCCATGCGTGGGGCTTTGGGCCGTATGACCTCGACGAGTTTGCGGCGTCCGGCCTTTCGCAGGGCGGCGGGGGATCCGTAGCGTTCCAGCAGCCAGGTGACGGCCTGGTGGTCGAGTCGGGGGCCAAGAACGCGCTCCAGGCTGGGGTGGAACTGGGTGAGCAGGCCGCGGATCCGGTTGCTGGTGCGGGTGGCCTCGGAGGCCAGATCCTGGTCGAAGCCGACCAGCACGGTCAGTTCGGCGGTGATCTCGTCGGTCAGTTCCAGCGAGCGCAGGGTGTGCGGCATCGTCCGGGCGGCGTCCGCGATCACGGCCGCGTCGCGGGCGTCGGTCTTCGCCTCGCCTGGATACAGGTCGGCGATCCGGCGCATGGCCAGTCCGGGCAGGTAGGCGACCTGACAGCCGGCGTCCCGGGCGACCGTGAGCGGCAGGGCTCCGACGGAGGCCGGCTGGTCCACGATCACCAGCACGGTGCCGAACTTGGTCTTCAGCTTGGTGAAGACCTCGCGCAGTTTGGGTTCGGTGTTGGGCAGCTGCTTGTCGAAGACCTTCTTGCCGGCCGGGGTGAGTCCGTGCCCGTGATGGTTCGTCTTGCCGACGTCCAGGCCCAGGAAGACGCCTATCTCGTCGCTGTCGTACAAGCCGTCCTCCCGAACGGATGTCGTGCGTGCTGGCCGGGGCGTTGGCGTCGTGCGCGCATCCACGTTATGCAGACCTGCCGCCCGCAAGCGGCCGGGCGTTGCGCCTGGCCAGGCGGTAGTCGGACCTCTCATCAGCGTCTCCCACGGCGCCTCTCGGACCCGGTGGCACCACCCCCCAGGTCATCCGTTCGACAGGGGGGAACAGCCATGCCGGGCCCGGAGGCCAGCGGCCCTCTTGCAGGACCGCGAAGAACATAACGGGGG
>NZ_JBIATP010000051.1:0-1469 GCF_042891915.1 Streptomyces sp. NPDC001848
TGGGTGGATTCCACTGGTCGTTGCAACACCTTGATCGAGGTGGTGTTGCATGGGACGGCCAGCAGGGTGGATCACGACGCTGACGGGGCGTCCGGCGATGCGTTCGCCGGGGCGGCCGCCGATCCGGCGCGGTGTGGAGCGGGAGTTCTGGGTGCGGATCGCGGAGGGGATGTCCAGCGAGGAGGCGGGGATCGCGTGCGGTGTGTCGGGCGTGGTCGGCTCGCGGTGGTTCCGTGAGGGCGGCGGCATGCCCACGCTCCGGCTCGGCCCTGACTCGGGCCGGTACCTGTCCTTCGCCGAGCGGGAGGAGATCGCCCTACTGCGGGCCCAGGACATCGGGGTGCGGGAAATCGCGCGCCGACTGGGCCGGTCGCCCTCGACGATCTCGAGGGAGCTGCGGCGCAACGCCGCCACGCGCGGCGCCCGGCTGGACTACCGGGCCTCGATTGCCCAGTGGAAGGCCGAGTTGGCGGCCAAGCGCCCCAAGACCCCGAAGCTCGTGGCCTGCGAGCGCCTGCGCGACTACGTTCAGGCCCGGTTGTCGGGCGAGGTGCAACTGCCGGACGGGACACCGGTGTCCGGCCCTCAGACCCCGGAGTGGAAGGGACGGAACAAGCCGCGGCGCGAGGACCGGCGTTGGGCGACGGCCTGGAGCCCCGAGCAGATCGCCAACCGGCTCCCGGTCGACTTCCCGGACGACGACTCCATGCGGATCTCCCACGAGGCGATATACCAGGCGCTCTACATCCAGGGACGCGGAGCGCTCGATCGCGAGCTTGTCACCTGCCTGCGGACCGGGCGGGCGCTGCGCGCTCCCCGGGCGCGTTCCCGGCAGCGTGCCGTCGGCCACGTCACCCCCGAGACCGTGATCGCCCAGAGACCGGCCGAGGCCGGCGACCGCGCGGTCGCCGGCCACTGGGAGGGTGACCTGATCATCGGCACCAACCAGTCCGCGATCGGCACCCTCGTGGAACGTACGACACGGTTCACCATGCTGCTGCACCTGCCCCGCCTCGAGGGCTACGGTGTCGAGGCGCGCGTCAAGAACGGCCCGGCGCTGGCGGGGCACGGTGCCGAGGCCGTCCGGGAAGCGACCGCCGCCGCATTCGCGACGCTACCGGAGCGCATGCGCCGCTCGCTGACCTGGGACCGAGGCAAGGAGCTGGCCCAGCACGCCCAACTGCGCGCGGACACGGGGATGAAGGTGTTCTTCGCTGACCCCCATAGTCCCTGGCAGCGCGGCACGAACGAGAACACCAACGGGCTCCTGAGGCAGTACTTCCCAAAGGGGACGGATCTGTCCCGATGGACCGCCGACGAGATCAACGCGGTGGCTGCCACCCTCAACAGCAGACCCCGCAAGACCCTCGACTGGAAGACTCCTGCGGAAGCCCTAGACGATCAGCTAAAGTCGCCGGTCAGAGCCGGTGTTGCAACGACTGGTTGAATCCGGGCTGGCTGCCCGCATC
>NZ_JBIATP010000052.1:0-1430 GCF_042891915.1 Streptomyces sp. NPDC001848
GACCTGGGTGACAAGGTCGCCGCCCGCCACATCGCCCAGCGCGCCGGCGCCCCCCTGGTCGCCGGCACCCCCGACCCCGTCTCCGGGGCCGAGGAGGTCGTCGCCTTCGCTCGGGAGCACGGCCTGCCGATCGCCATCAAGGCCGCCTTCGGCGGTGGCGGGCGCGGCCTGAAGGTCGCCCGCACCCTGGAAGAGGTCCCCGAGCTGTACGAGTCGGCGGTGCGCGAGGCGGTGGCCGCCTTCGGCCGCGGCGAGTGCTTCGTCGAGCGCTACCTGGACCGTCCCCGCCACGTGGAGACCCAGTGCCTGGCCGACAAGCACGGCAACGTGGTCGTCGTCTCCACCCGCGACTGCTCCCTGCAGCGCCGCCACCAGAAGCTGGTCGAGGAGGCCCCGGCGCCGTTCCTGAACGAGGAACAGGTCGCCGAGCTGTACCGCGCCTCGAAGGCCATCTTGAAGGAGGCCGGTTACGAGGGCGCGGGCACCTGCGAGTTCCTGGTCGGACAGGACGGCACCATCTCCTTCCTGGAGGTCAACACCCGTCTGCAGGTCGAGCACCCGGTCACCGAGGAGGTCGCCGGGATCGACCTGGTCCGCGAGATGTTCCGCATCGCCGACGGCGAGCCGCTCGGCTACGACGACCCCGAACTGCGGGGCCACTCCTTCGAGTTCCGCATCAACGGCGAGGACCCCGGCCGCAACTTCCTCCCCGCCCCCGGCACCGTGACCACGTTCGCCCCGCCGTCCGGTCCCGGCGTGCGCCTGGACGCGGGCGTGGAGTCCGGCAGCGTGATCGGCCCGGCGTGGGACTCGCTGCTGGCCAAGCTCATCGTGACCGGCCGTACCCGCAAGGAGGCCCTGGAGCGGGCCGCCCGCGCGCTGGAGGAGTTCCAGGTCGAGGGCATGGCCACGGCGATCCCGTTCCACCGCAAGGTCGTGCGCGACCCGGCCTTCGCCCCCGAAGTGCACGGTTCCGAGGGCCCCTTCACGGTCCACACCCGGTGGATCGAGACCGAGTTCGTCAACGACATCAAGCCCTTCACCGCCCCCGCCGAGGCGGAGGCCGAGGAGGAGCCGGGCCGCGAGACGGTCGTCGTCGAGGTCGGCGGCAAGCGCCTGGAGGTCTCCCTCCCGGCCTCCCTGGGCATGTCCCTGGCCCGCACCGGTCTGGCGGCCGGCGCCAAGCCCAAGCGGCGCGCGGCCAAGAAGTCCGGCCCCGTCGCCTCCGGCGACACCCTCGCCTCCCCGATGCAGGGCACCATCGTCAAGGTCGCGGTCGAGGAGGGCCAGGAGGTCAAGGAGGGCGACCTGGTCGTCGTCCTGGAGGCCATGAAGATGGAGCAGCCGCTGAACGCCCACAAGGCCGGCACCATCAAGGGCCTGAACGCCGAGGTCGGCGCCTCCATCACCTCCGGCGCCGCCATCTGCGA
>NZ_JBIATP010000053.1:0-1388 GCF_042891915.1 Streptomyces sp. NPDC001848
CCTCCGCCCTCACAGCCCTTCAGGCTCGGGTTCAAGCCCTGAGTGGCGACCCCAGCAGCATGATCAAAACAACGTGTTAATGATCTGCAAGCCCTAAGGGCTGTCCCGTAAATGATCTCTGGGTCGCCTCGGACGTGGTGGGTTGTCGTTCAGCCCCGCCCAGCTATCCGGCGAGGGCGAGGTTGTACATCCGGGCGATGCCGAGCATGGTGTGGTGGACGCCGTCGCCTTTGAGGCGGCAGTCGCGGAGGATCTTCCAGGTCTTCATACGGGCGAAGACGTGCTCGACGCGGGCTCGGACCTGCTTGTGGGACTTGTTGTGTTCCTCTCTCCAGGCCGTGAGTGCGCTCTGGCCGCGCTCGCGACGGTGCGGGATGACAAGTCCGGTGTCCAGGTAGCCGCCGTCGGCGATCGTGAGGGTCTTGCCAACAGCGGCCTTGGCGCCGGACTCCTCCCACGCCTTGCAGTCGTTGCGGTTCCCGGCGAGCGGCCGGCCGACCACGACGACCAGGCGCGTGTCAGCGTCGATGACGACCTGGTGGTTGGTGGAGTACCGATAGTTTTTCGATCGCTCGGCGATCGTGTGGTCGCGGTGGACACCAGGGTGCCGTCCATGATGAGCACGGTGTCCTTGGCGAACCGCTTGCGGGGCTGGAGAGCGAGCATCGGCCCGAGGTGGTCGATGATCCGGTCTGCCGCCGACTTCGACACCCCGAACAGAGGGGCGAGCTGCCGCATGGTGAGGTTCGTGCGCCAGTACGCCGCGACCAGCAAGGCCCGGTCCTCCAGCGGAAGGCTCCACGGCCGGCCCTTGCGGACCGCGTCCGCACCCTCGCGCCGCAGCACCGTCACCAGTTTCCCGAAAGCACGTGGGCTCAGCCCGGTGAACGGGGTTATCCAGGACGGCTCCGACGCCGTGATCACACCAGCCACACCAAGATCATCCCAGGCCGGTTAGGGCGCATTCTTCGAGCCAACGGACTGGAGACGGATGATGGAGCAGGACCAGGCCCTGCAGCTCGCGGTGGCTTTCCTCGTGCAGAGCCAGCGTGAAAACGAGCCGCCTCTCGCCATCGACGCAGAGCGGGTCCGGAGAGCAACGGGCTCCTCATCGTGCCCTACAACTCTGTGCAGTACCTCGCCTCACGTGATCCGAGAGAGCAGCTGCTGGACTGCTGGCCCATCCTCGTCGACCTGGAACGCGGAGACGTGCGATTCGGGACCCTGGACGAGCGACATCTGTGGAAGAACCCGAGCGCCTGACGAGGCCGCGGCTGCCCGCAAGCGCAGTTACGGGACAGCCCTTAGGGCTTGCAGATCATCAAGGTGTTGCTTCCCGTCCCGTGGCTCGTTGGTGTGGTATGCGCATCCCGGACGAGATCCGTGCC
>NZ_JBIATP010000054.1:0-1365 GCF_042891915.1 Streptomyces sp. NPDC001848
GACGCGGCCGGCGCCAAGACCCTCGGCACCTTCGAGACCGTCAAGCGCGCCCTGAAGGTCTTCGGCCCCGAGGTCATCGAGTCCTACATCATCTCCATGTGCCAGGGCGCCGACGACGTCTTCGCCGCCGCCGTCCTCGCCCGCGAAGCCGGTCTCCTCGACCTCCACGCGGGCTGGGCCAGGATCGGCATCGTGCCCCTGCTGGAGACCACCGACGAGCTCAAGGCCGCCGACACCATCCTGGAGGACATGCTCTCCGACCCCTCCTACCGGCGCCTGGTCGCGCTGCGCGGAGACGTCCAGGAGGTCATGCTCGGCTACTCCGACTCCTCCAAGTTCGGCGGCATCACCACCTCCCAGTGGGAGATCCACCGCGCCCAGCGCCGCCTGCGCGACGTCGCCCACCGCTACGGCGTACGCCTGCGCCTCTTCCACGGCCGCGGCGGCACCGTCGGCCGCGGCGGCGGCCCCACCCACGACGCGATCCTCGCCCAGCCCTGGGGCACCCTCGAAGGCGAGATCAAGGTCACCGAACAGGGCGAGGTCATCTCCGACAAGTACCTCATCCCGTCCCTCGCCCGCGAGAACCTCGAACTGACGGTCGCGGCCACCCTGCAGGCCTCCGCCCTGCACACCGCCCCCCGCCAGTCCGTCGAGGCCCTCGCCCGCTGGGACGCCGCCATGGACGTCGTCTCCGACGCCGCCCACGCCGCCTACCGCAGGCTCGTCGAGGACCCCGACCTGCCGACGTACTTCCTCGCCTCCACGCCGGTCGACCAGCTCGCCGACCTGCACCTGGGCTCGCGGCCCTCCCGCCGCCCCGGCTCGGGCGTCTCGCTCGACGGCCTGCGCGCCATCCCCTGGGTGTTCGGCTGGACCCAGTCCCGGCAGATCGTCCCCGGCTGGTTCGGCGTCGGCTCAGGCCTCAAGGCCCTGCGCGAGGCCGGCCTGGACACCGTGCTCGCCGAGATGCACGAACAGTGGCACTTCTTCCGCAACTTCATCTCCAACGTCGAGATGACCCTCGCCAAGACCGACCTGCGGATCGCCCAGCACTACGTCGACACACTCGTCCCCGACCACCTCAAGCACATCTTCGACACCATCCGCGCCGAACACGAGCTCACCGTCCGCGAGGTACTCCGCGTCACCGGCGAGAACGAACTGCTCGACGCCCAGCCCGTCCTCAAGCAGACCTTCGCCATCCGCGACGCCTACCTCGACCCCATCTCCTACCTCCAGGTCGCCCTCCTCAAGCGCCAGCGCGACGCGGCCGCCGCCGGCACCGAACCCGACCCGCTGCTGTCGCGGGCCCTGCTGCTCACCGTCAACGGCGTCGCAGCCGGCCTCCGCAACACCGGCTGA
>NZ_JBIATP010000055.1:0-1138 GCF_042891915.1 Streptomyces sp. NPDC001848
CTAAAGCCCAAGGCCATGAAGTTACGGGTGGGGTCGTGGCCGCAAGTGGGGTCTGATCTGGAAAGACGCCGGACGTGAGAAGCGGAGCCCCGGTAGAACTGGCTCGTCCGCCAAGACAAGTCGTTCACAAAGACCGGAGGCTCCGCTGTCCGGACAGTCTGTCATCACGCGTGAAATCGCGGTAGCCGAAGGCGTCTTCGCCCCGGGACATCTGGGCGAGTTAACCCAGGTCGTGCCCTTCGAGATGGTCGATGCGGTCCTCGTCGAGTGCGGGGCGGTGCAGCAGCGGCTGCGGAAACTGCCGGCCCGGGTGGTGGTCTACCTGCTGCTCGCGGCCACGCTGTTCGAGGAATGCGGCTACCCGACCGTGTGGCGCAAGCTGACCGCTGCCCTTGAGGCCCTGCCACTGCCGACGGTGACCGCGACCGCACTGTGGCACGCCCGCACCAGGCTCGGCGCACGCCCGCTGCAGGCCCTGTTCGACCTGCTGCGCGGCCCGGCCTCGGCGGTCCGCACCGCCGGGGCCCGCTGGGCCGGGCTGCTGGTGGTTGCCATCGACGGCACGTACCTGGACGTCGCCGACGACGCAGACGTGCGGGCCCGGCTGGGCAAGGGAGCCAACCAGTACACCGCCGCCTCCGGCTACCCTCAGGTCCTGCTGGTCGCCCTGGTCGCTTGCGGCACCCGCGCGGTCATCGACGCGGTCTTCGGCCCCCGCAAACCGGGCGAGCCCGTCCTCGGACGCCGCCTGCTGCGCTCGCTGCACGAGGGCATGGTCGTGCTGCTGGACCGGGGATTTGCCACCAACGCCTTCCTCGAAGCCGTGGACGGCACCGGGGCCGGCTTCCTGGCCCGGCTCTCCGCGCTGCGCAAACCGCCCGTCCTGCGCCGGTTCGACGACGGCTCCTTCCTCTCTAGGATTGGCACGGCCGAAGTCCGCGTCATCGAGTGCGAGATCACCATCTCCACTGCCACCGGGCGGCACACCGGCGTCTACCGCCTGGCCACCACCCTGCTCGATCCCCACCGCTACCCGGCATTCGAGCTGGTCAGGCTGTATCACGAGAGATGGGAAGTGGAGTCCGCCTACTTCGCAATCAAGAAGTCTCTGCTCGGCCGGCGCGTGCTGCGGGCCCGC